>CAVZFK010000011.1:0-162320 GCA_963774515.1 uncultured Acidobacteriota bacterium
CGCCGCACAGTATTCCATGCCGGTCGCCCACCCCTAGAAAAACGCTTCTCGCTGGCGCATCCATAATTCCGAAATTGATACAATAGAGCTAAGCACTCCCCTGGAGCCTTCCCCAAGCCAGCGTATTTTCCCTCAATCGCACCGAGTTTTCGGCCGCTGATTTTTCGTTTTTTTGCAGAATTACCGCGAAAAAGGCGAAAATACTTGAGGTTTCCACCCGGATAGCACGGCAGCCAAAGCATTTACCGCAAAAACAGCGCTGCACGAACCTTCAATTAGCCTGCACAAACCTTCAACTACGCTGCACAATCCTTCAACTAGCCCGCACAATCCTTCAATTAGCCAGCCCAATTCGCCGCACAAACTCCCCGATGCCGCCGCAACCTCAGTGCGACGAGGCGTGCCCCTGGCCGATCGCCCCATCCCCTCGACACAAGCTCGCCGCCGCCGCAGAAGTTCCCGCCTGTTCGCAGAGTAGTTCCCGCAGCTTCTGATTCTTGATCAACAGCTCCGCCACCAGCCGCTGCAGCCGGAGATGTTCCGCTTCCACTTCAATCAACCGGGCGCGCAGCGACAGGGAACTGCTCTCGCTGCCGCGCCGATCGACACTCTCCACGCTTCGCCGAGCCACGCTTTCCGCGTGCGCCGTAGATTCGATAACTCCCATCGTCTGATTCATGGCTAGATTCCTTGCGTGGTTGCAGGCCCTTCTTTGCGTGCCTGTTCGAACTCGCCGCGACGTCCAAAGCCGCAGCCGTGGCGTCCCCGCATGCCAGCGCGAAACTTCTCCCGCTCTTCCTCACTCATGCCGGCCCAGCGCTCTTCCATGTGCTGCCGCCAGTGGCGTCGTCCGCCACCGCCGCGATGGAATCCGCCAAACAAAATCTTCGCCAGAATCAACAGCCCCAGCCCCTGCCAGTAGGTGATGGTGTGCAATCCAAAAATCCCCGGCATCAGCCAGTTCCACAGATGCATGATGATGAAGCCGAAGATCGCCGCGGCAACCACGACAAATGCAATCACTTTCAAAACTCTTCCAACACGATGGTTCATTTCTTCTCCCTTATAACTTTCCAAAATTTTCATCGACTGCAAGCAGCCGTTTGCGCAGATGCAGCACCGCATAGCGTTTCTGCGACAACAATGTATTCACGCTGAGCCCGGTTTCTTCCGCCAGTTCCTTGAAGCTTCTGCCCATCCATTCGTGCGCGATAAAAACCTCCCGCTGATTTGCCGGCAACTCGTCCAGCGCATCATCCAGCACCTCCAGCAGCACATTCCGTGCATAGATCGCATCCGGCCCCGCATCCGGCGAAGGCAACAACTCTTCCAGCGATAACGAATCGTCCTCGCCAATCGGCTCGCTGAGCGATGCCGGCTTCTGCCGCCGAAAGCGATCCGTAATTCGATTGCGAGCCACGCGATAGAGCCACGCCGTCACCTGCTCAATCGGCTGCAACAGGCGATAGGTCTCGATCAGCTCATAAAAAACATCCTGCAGAATGTCTTCCGCGTCGCCGGAATCCAGAACCCGCTTGCGAATAAAATTGCGCAGCCGCGGCTGGTCCCGTTCAATCGCCTGCGCGATGAACTGGTCCTGCTCGTCGATCGTCCAATCCTGGCTGGGCATTCTGTCCCTCAAAACCGCGACCTCTCTCTGCGCTTACGAGCAGGTCTACCAGTGTTAACGAATGAGGAAGGAAAATATTGTAGGAAAAATAAAAAAAGATGGGATGAGTTGGATCGCGTCGTTGACAGTTAGCCGAGCGGCCTACGCCCAGGCTTCCGGCGTGACAAATTCGCAGACATCGCCGCGCAATGCGAACTCATCTTTCCAGCGTTGAATCAGCCAGTCTGCTGCGACGACTGTGTGACGGCGATCCTGGCCCATCGCGGCCTGTCCGCCATCATGCAGCAGCGCATTGGTCGCATTGCCGGCGAGTAGGTTCCGGCGAAAGCTGCGTCGAATATTTCGCTCGACTGCCTCGGGAGTCGTCGGCTTCCAGTCGTACCCCATCGCATTCCACAACACCGGCGTCAGCCCCAGCTCGCGGGCGGCGTGCAAAACATCCGGTCGACGTCCGCCATGGGGTGGCCGAAACCAGCGAACCGGCACGCCCAGCGCATCTTCGAGCGCGTCATTGCAGTCGCGCAATTCCTGCCGAACCACCTTCGGCCGCCGGATCATCAGCAGCGGATGCGTCATGGTGTGGTTGCCAATCAAATGCCCCTCCGCCGCCACGGCGCGAACGATTTCCGGGCGCTGCTTTACAAATCGCCCAATCATAAAAAATGTCGCGCGGACTCTGTGCTTCGCCAGCACCTCTAACAGGTGAAAAGTGTCGGGATCATTCGGTCCGTCATCGAACGTCAGCGCAATCTGCCAGGGCTTTTTCGCAGCCACCACGCACCGTCCAAAAATCTGCGACGTCGGCCACATGCCCGCATAGGCATACGCTCCCGCCGCCAGAACACCCGCCGCCATTGCAGTCACCGCAATCGTTCCCGCGCTGGGAAGCTCAGGCCGATTCGCAGCCGTCTTTGCCGTTAAATCCGTCGTCGGGATGGTCAGAATTTTAGGCGTCGTCATCGCGTTTGAGTGTATCGGAACCGGTCTGAAGGGGTATCCACAAGGTATCGATTTGTCGCTTGCCGAGTCGCCATGCGCATGCTATCTTCGATTTTCATTCGCTTTTACTACGAAGGGAATTCGCCATGGCCAAGCTTTTCGAAAATCCGAGATTCATCGCAATTGAGGGCCCGATCCGTGCCGGCAAGTCCACCTTAGCCACGCTGCTGGCCCAGGAAATCGGCGCCACCCGCATCATCGAACCGCAGCAGAATCCCTTCCTGTCGCCATTCTATCGCGGCGAAAGAAGCGCTGCCTTTCCCGCGCAGATGTGGTTCCTGATGTCGCGGTATGAGCAGCTGTGTGCCGCTGCCGAGCGCGATGCCAAGACCGGCAAAGCCGCTCCCATGGTAGCCGACTACATTTTCGAAAAAGACAAGCTGTTCGCCAACCTGAACCTGAGCGATGACGAGCTGGCGCTGTACGAGAGGCAGTTTCAATACTTCCGCGACCAGTTGCCGACCCCAGACCTGGTGATTTATCTGCAGACTTCGCCCAAGGTGCTGCGCACCCGCCTGGCGCGCAAAGGCGTGCCCGAGGAGCAGGCGATTTCCGGCCGCTACCTGGAGCAGGTGGCCGAGGCCTACGAGCATTATTTCTTCCACTACACCGCCAGCGATTTGCTGATCGTAAATACGGATGACATCGATTTTGTGCGCAACAACGAGGACCTGCAGACCCTGCTGCGTCGGCTGAAGGAGCCAGTGCACGGCACGCAATACTTCCTGCCGCTCGGCAATGGAGACAAAGGCGGCCCGCTCAATCCGCTGCGGGCGCTTCGCTCGTCTGGGGCTTCATTTCGCTCGCTGATCTCGATGCCGCGGTTGATCTTTGGCTCGCCGCAATCGACCGTCGGCTCGTCCCGGTCCGGAATTCGCTCGACCGGGACAGTGGCACCTGCGCTGCGTTCTTTTTCGCTGCGATCAGTGCCGCCGACAGTGCGCTCGCTCACCTGGAGCTTCGCTCCCGGCATCGTCCAAGCCGCCCAACGCCTTTGCCGTTAGGTAGGCGAGGGCAGAAATTGTTAGTTCACAAAAACGCGAGGCGGGAAAATCACTTTCTTTGATTTAGTCTAATGTGGGCCGTCGCCCGAAGTTCAATAGGTTGCGCATCAGAGTCGGAGCCCTCATATGCAGCGCATTCGTTCTCTAGCCCGTGAACCACCTGTGGTGGGTTGTCCTGATCATTGCCATCTCCCTTCTGACATACACAGTTTCGCGCTTAGGGCCGTTAATGTCGATCACACGTCGCTACTTCTGCTCGTCATTGTACTGATGATCCGTTCTTCCCCTCGATCAGGAAAATCAAGTTTGGAGATTTCGAAGCCGATATTGGACCAGAACAAGTGCGGCGCATTACTCATGCAAGTGGAGAATGCTCGATCTGTGGTTTCAATCGAATGCAGGCCCTCTTTAAGGAAATCCGAGAAGCTGCATCGGCGATCAGAAAACTATGCTGAGACAGATCGCGTGATCGACGTTAGCGAAGCTTGTCGAATAGAACTGGATGTCGAAGCTACGACGACTATCTTGATATGAGGGCAATCTCCCTGATCGACAATCCCTTTTTAGACCGCTTCAATAATGCTGGGACAGGAAAGTAGGGTACTGTCAACTTCTGCAGAGTTATTTTCACCGGATCTTCGGCGCGGCTATTCGTGACGTAATTGCGATAAGCTACCCAGTAGCTATCCATGGAGAAAAAGTTCGCGCTGTTTAACGACATCGTCTGGCTCGTTAGATTCCGGGAAATGCGGAACTCCTTGAGCCTTTTGACAGCATAATTCGTGAATATAGGCATCGCTCACTCTGATTGACTGCGACCGATATCGCTCCGGCTGCAAGAATGACAATTGAGTTGCAACGCAGTCGATACGGAGTTGAAAGCGAATGTCCCGTTCCCAAGAAAGTCAGAGAACCGGGTATATCATCTTGACGCAGGATGGAACTTGACTCCTTTCTGAACGTGACGAATGCTCGCGAAGTTGGAAAGAGGGTGCCCCGCAGGGGAGTCGGTTCGGGTAGGATGGGGAATGTTGCCTGTCGCAGGGCGGGCCCCCCAACTATGCGAGCGCTGATTTTTTCTGACATCCACGCCAACATTGACGCCCTGGACGCGGTGCTGGCAGCTGCTCCCCAATACGACGTGGTTTGGAACCTGGGCGATGTGGTGGGCTACAACGCCGGGCCGGGAGCCGTGATCGAGCGGTCACGCGAAATTGGCACCATGTTTGTCCGGGGAAATCACGATCGCGCCTGCGCGGGTCTGACTGGGCGCGGAAAACTTCAATCCAGTCGCGTATCGCGCCGTGCAGTGGACGCGCGGCGAGCTTGGTGCGGAGGCCCTCGACTGGCTGAAGGAGATGCCGGCTGGTCCGATCATGCCTGAGGGGACGCTGGTGAGCTGTGTGCATGGCTCGCTACTCGATGAGGACGAATACCTGCTGTCGACCGAGGACGCGGAAGGGCAATTTGAGCGCACACGTACTCCGATCACGTTTTTTGGCCACACGCATGTGCAGGGAGGATTTGCCGCGAATGCGGCCGGAGAATGGTTCCAGCTGAAGCCGGCGTACAGCGACGACATGGCTGCCGAGAGCTACGAACTGGATCTGCGCGACTCCGCGAAATATCTGATTAATCCGGGTGCGGTCGGCCAGCCACGCGATCGCGATTGGAGAGCCGCTTTCGCGCTCTACGATGACCAGGCGGCGCGGGTCACATACTTCCGCGTTCCTTACGATGTGAAGGCGGCGCAGACTCGCATCCTGCGGGCGGGTTTGCCGGACATGCTTGCGTCGCGCCTCAGCGTCGGAAGATAAATCTCCCACCCTTGTCGATGGGACCACGCGGGATGCCAATCCACATCTCAAGGCGAGATGTGGGGCACCCAGATTTTTCCGAGCCGAAACTATTCGGTGTCGGCTTCTTTTTCGACGACGACTTTAACGTGCGCAGTGACTTCGCGATGCAGGCGCACTGGGATCAGGAATTCGCCCAGCGATTTCAGCGGCTCTTCCAGCTGCACCTTGCGACGGTCAATCGTGAAGCCCTTGGCTTCGAGCGCCTGCGCAATATCCGGCCCGGTGACGGAGCCGAACAGGTGATCGTTGTCGCCGGTCTTGCGAGCGAACTTCAGCTCGACATTCTCAAACTGCTGCAGCAGCAATTCGGCGTCAGCCTTTTCCTTGGCGGAGCGGCGAACCGACGACGCCTTCATCTGGTCGATCACGGCTTTATTGCCGGGAGTGGCTTCGATGCCCAGGTTGCGCGGCAACAGAAAATTGCGGCCATAGCCTTGCGCCACTTTCACAACATCCCCGCGATGACCGAGGTTCTCGACATCTTCTTTCAAAATGATTTCCATATCTCAATCTCCAAAAATTCTAAAAAAACGCTCGCGAGCGAGCTTCTCAATGCCGTCGCGCTTTAGTGACGCTGCGCAAAGGGCAGCAGAGCGATGTTGCGAGCCTGCTTGATGGCGCGGGTAACGCGGCGCTGGTGCGTGGTGCAGACGCCGGTCAGGCGGCGGGGAACAATCTTCCCGCTTTCTGCAACGAAGCCCTGCAGCAAACGCACATCGCGGTAAGGAATAGCATCGATTTTCTCGACGCAGAATTTGCAAACTTTCTTGCGGCGGAAAAATTTACGTCCGCCGGGACCGCCGCCTGCGCCTGCCGGGCGCGGTGGCCGCGGACCAGAGTGAGAGGGTCCATCCGAGGAGGATGATGTCGATTGCGATCTTTCTTCTGCCATGGTGCGACTCCTTCGTAGTCGGCCGGAGAGCGTCTCCGGCGCGGGAACTTATCGTTCGGTTGAAAATTGCCGTGGGCATCGCCCACAAAAATGTTGTGTCAGCTTGCTTAGGCGATTGCTTCTGGAACCGCCGCGGTTTCTGCCGGCTGTTCGACGCTGCGCTGCGGAGCGACGGGCTGTGCGGCAGCGGCATGCGCGGCAGCCGCCTGGGACGCAGCTGCGGCGGCATTCGCCTGGGCAGCCTGCGCGGCCTGAGCATTCACCGTGCTTTGCTTGATCTTGGTGGAGCGCAGCTTCTTGATCTTGTTGATGCGCTTTTCTTCCTCGTCCATGCGGACGGTGATGAACTTGATGACAGGCTCGGTCACGCGCAGGCGGCGTTCCAGTTCGGCCACCAGGCTGCCATCCGCTTCCACGGTCAACAGGTTGTAATTGCCCTCGTTGAACTTGCGGACGGTGTAGGCCAGCTTGCGGTTTCCCAGCTTCTCGCTCGATACCAGCTTGCCGTTGCCCTTGGTGATCGTGCCTTCAAAGCCGGCGATCAGCTTGTCGGCTTCTTCGCCAATCACATCGGGGCGCAGGATAAACATCACTTCGTATTTCCGTTGCATTCGTCTCTCGTTTCCGGCAAAGCTTTCTGGCCTTGCCTGTCGCAACCTTCAGGGCTGCTCAGTCTACCGTTCAGTCGTTTGCTTCACTCTTGCTCTTCGGCAGTGATCCGCCGATTCAACCGGTTCATCGCGACGCTGGCGCCTTCGGTTAAAAGCAACTCAATCGCCGTCGAAACATCATCCAGAACTTTGTCCAGCACCGCCAGCTCCGTTTTGCGGAATGGCGTCAGAACATAATCCTTGCGACGCTGGCGGGCGCTTTCCGCCGCCATGGCGTCTTCCGGAGCAATTCCAATTCGAATGCGCAGCCACTCTTCTGTGCCCAGCGCACTCGAGATCGACTTGACCCCGTTGTGTCCGCCAGCGCTTCCACGCTCGCGGATACGAATACTGCCCAGCGGCAGAGCCACTTCGTCATACAGCACGATCAGCTGCCGCCGCGGATCAATTTCCAACTCATCCACCAGCGCCGCCACCGATAACCCACTCAGGTTCATGTAGGTTTCCGGCTTGGCCAGCAACACTTGCCGGCCGGCGATACGCGCCGAAGCCGTCAAAGCCTTCGAACGCCGATTTGTAACCACCACACCACACTGCTCAGCCAGCCGATCAATGGCCAGGAAGCCGGCGTTGTGCGGCGTGAACTGATACTCGATTCCTGGATTTCCCAATCCGACGATCAGGGTGACACCCGAATCGCCGCCAGAATTCAAGCTCGAACTTATGCCGCCAGAAGGTTCCATGCGCTCCCGAAACTATTTCTTGGCGTCTTTCTTGTCATCCTTTTTAGCTTCTTCGGCGCCCTCAGCTGCATCCTGCTTGCCCTTCTTGGCGACTTCAGGTTCTGCAGGAGTTTCGGCTGCCAATGCATCCGGCGTTGCTACAACTTCCTCACGAACCGCTGTAATGTGGGCGACGGTGGTTTCTTCGTCGGTGATGAACTTCAACTTATCGTTGTGCGGCAGATCGGCCACACGAATCACCATGCCGAATGACAGCTCGCTGACGTCGATGTCGATATGTCCAGGAATATCCGCAGGCAAGCATTCGATTTCAATCTCGCGCAATACCTGGTCGAGAATGCCACCCTGGGTTTTGACGCCGACCGGAACACCGAGCAGCTGAATTGGCACTTCGACTCGCATCATCTTGTCCATCGCGATGCGCTTCATGTCGATGTGGATCAGGTTGCCCTTGATGGGATCGTTCTGCCAATCCACCACCATCACCTTGGCGACGGAGCCGGAGACATCGAGATCGAAAATCGTATTGTGGCCGGACTCGGAATGGAGGATGCGGCGAATCTGCTTGGGGTCGACGGTGACTGCAACCGACGGCTGCTGGGCTCCATAGACCACGGCTGGAATGCTGCCGGCAACGCGTACGCGGCGGGCGACATTCTTTGTGAACTTGCCCTCGCGGGGCGTGGCTGTAACGACTTCAGGTGCGCTCATTTTTCCTGTTTCCCTTCGATTGACCTTCGGGCACGGCGGGCTGCGCCGCTCCCTTCTCGTGACCACGGCAAATTTTGCCCGGTCACACTGTTGATGTTCCATCCACCCGCTGCCGAAAAAGGCGGCGCGTAACAGAAAGCTTCGTTCGTCAGAGAGGCGTTAGTTAAACAAGCTGCTAACGCTGGTCTCCATATGGATGCTCTCGATGGCGCGGCCAATCAGGCCGGCAATCGACAGCACTTTAATCTTCTCCGTATGCAGGGCTTCTTCCCGCAGCGGAATCGTATTGGTGACCACCAGCTGTTCCAGCCGGGAGTCAACAATCCGTTCAATCGCTCGACCGGAAAGCACGGGATGGGTGGCGCAGGCATACACTTTTTTCGCGCCCACTTCCAGCAATGCGTCCACGGTCTTGATCAGGGTGCCAGCCGTATCGACAATATCGTCGAGGATCAGGCAGGTCCTGCCTTGCACATCGCCAATCACGTGCATCACTTCTGAAACATTCAAATCCGTGCGCCGCTTATCCACAATGGCCAGCGGAGCTTCCATCTTCTGCGCAAAGAAGCGCGCGCGTTCCACACCGCCGGCATCCGGCGAAACTACTGTCAGGTCGGGCAGATTCAACTCCCTGAAGTGACCCACCAGCACCGGGCTGGCAAACAAATGGTCGACCGGAATATTGAAAAAGCCTTGAATCTGCGCGGCATGCAAATCGACCAGCAAGGCTCGATTCGCTCCGGCCGTCGTCAACAAATCCGCTACCAGCTTGGAAGAGATCGCGACTCGCGGACGGTCTTTGCGATCCTGCCGCGCATAGCCGTAGTACGGAACCACCACAGTGATGCGACGAGCCGAAGCCCGCTTCAACGCGTCGATCATAATCAGCAGCTCCAGCAAATGCTGGTCGACGGGATAGCAGGTCGGCTGCACCACAAAAACGTCGGCGCCGCGAACATTTTCCAACAGCTGAAAGTACACTTCTCCGTCAGAGAACCGCTGCAGTCGTACTTCGCCCAGCGGAACACCGACAAACTTGCAAATCTCTTCTGCCAGCGGCAGGTTGGACGAGCCGCTGAAAATCTTGAACCGCTTGTCCTCGGTATAGGACTTGGCCCGCTTGCGACTGGCAGCGGTCTTGGCCGATCCCGAAGCATTTCCGTCTGCGCTCACTGCAATCGATCCTGTTGTGGGTGCATCTGCATCCACGGTCAGAGTCGAATTTCCGTCCCCGTTCTCAATCTCGCCCGCACTCATCGTTGTCTGGACCTCCCAAGCTGGTTGGCATTGGTGAACCGAACTGCAAACTTTGGATCGCGGCAACCGGGGGTTAAAAGCTGCCAGAATCCGAGGAAAGATTGCCGCAGGCGGTGGAATCTCCTGCGACGCATACTGAGCGAAAACTGCACCACAAATGCTACAAAATCACAGCAGATCACTTGCAATTTGCAAGTGAAACTGGCTGGGCGACTAGGATTCGAACCTAGACCGAGTGCTCCAAAGGCACTTGACCTACCGTTAGTCGATCGCCCAAAACTACAGGCCGTCACGATCACTGATCATGGTGCGCCAGTATTCCTGTCGGCCAACTGTCCTGGTTTCGTACGCGGTAATACTTTGCGCTTCCAGCCGTTCGACCGCCGCTCGAGCGTCCTCTGCCGTCCGATACAAACCGAACAGCGCGGAACCGGACCCTGAAAGCGCCGCGTAGATGGCAGAGCTTCCGTTTGGAGAATTTTGCTTCAGCGTTTCGAGAATGTCGCGCAGAGAGGGATACTGAGTGAAGACGACAGATTCAAAGTCGTTCACGATCCCGGCGCGGACAAGCTCGAGAAGAAGATTCTCGGCCCGGTCTTTCCCATTTGCAACAGGAGAGACACCGGTGGCGTTCGCACGAGCTTGCTGGGGAGCAGACAAAGCGGCACCCCACGTACGACCCAACTGTTCCAGCCTATCGGAAGCGTGGCCGTGGGTCAATGCGTTTTCCGCGGTTTCGCCCGGTATTTGCGCGGGTGGTGGCTCCGCTTGGAGGCGATCCCACTCGCGAAAGGCCTGCGGCGTAGAGACCCGTTCCTCGGGAACCGCCAGCACGCAATAGGTTTCGGGCAGGTCGGGCAGGGGAGAGACTTGCTCCCCACGGCCCTGGCCGAGTACCGTACCGCCAATCAGAAACAGGGGCACATCGGAGCCGGTTTCGGCGGCAATCTGCAGATTTTCTTCGGCGGGCAGGGCGATGCCAAGCTCTTTTTCCAAGCCAATCAGGGCGGCGACGGCGTTGGCCGAACCTGCTCCCAGGCCACCCTGGACGGGAAGGCGTTTATCGATATGGATGGTGACTTTCGCAGAGATGTTCTGCCGCTGCAGCGCTCGCTCGACGATCTTCCAGCAGGTATTGCGGTCATCGCAGGGAACATATTTCTCAGTGCAGCTGAGGAAGATTTCGCTGGGCGTTCCGCTGGGCAGCGCCACTGCGGTGACGTCGACAAAATCGTGGATGGCGAGGGTCTGGTAGATCGTCGTCAGCGCATGAAAGCCATCCGGCCGCGGCGGACCGATGGCCAGGCCAAGATTGATTTTTGCGTGCGATCGTACGCGGGTGGACATGCAGCAACGATTCTAAATGGCTGTCCGGCAAGCTACACTTTTCTATTGGAAACGCGCGAATGCCTATGAAAAAACTCCTCACATCCTGCTTCACGTTTCTTTATTGCTGCTCTCGCGCTCACGGCGGCGGCGCAAACGACGCCTGACGTCGGAATTGACTATAAGAGCGAACAGCCGGTGCGGACGCGGCATGCGATGGTGGTCACGGTGCATCACGACGCCACCGATGCGGGAGTCGAAATTCTGAAGCAGGGTGGCAATGCCGTCGATGCTGCGGTCGCGGTGGGATTCGCGCTGGCGGTGGTGCATCCCGAAGCGGGAAACATTGGCGGTGGCGGATTCATGCTGGTGCGCTTCAAGAACGGCAAATCACACTTTATGGATTATCGGGAGGAAGCTCCGGGCGCGGCCACCATGAATATGTATCTGGACGCGCAGGGCAATGTGATTCCCGATGCATCGACCGTGGGCTATCGCAGCATCGGCGTTCCGGGATCGGTTGCGGGCATGGTGCGGGCGGAAAAATTGTGGGGCAAGCTG
Organism: uncultured Acidobacteriota bacterium; assembly: GCA_963774515.1. Classification (GTDB taxonomy): domain Bacteria; phylum Acidobacteriota; class Terriglobia; order Terriglobales; family Acidobacteriaceae; genus JAKAAZ01. The sequence goes on from CAVZFK010000011.1 coordinate 11,594, forward strand.
ACGCTGGCGCAGGTGATGCAGCCGGCGATTCGGCTGGCGCGCAATGGATTTGTGCTGAGCGAAGAAGAAGCCGAGGAGATGCATGATCCGCTGCTGACGAAGTTTCCCGCGTCGCGGCACATCTTTCAGCGTGATGGCGATTTCTACCGCGCGGGAGAAACTTTTCGTCAGCCGGAACTGGCGGCCACGCTGGAGCGCATCGCAAAAAATCCCAGAGATTTTTATCACGGAGCGATGGCGGCGCAGATCGCAGAGTCGATCCAGAAGGGCGGCGGCTTGATCACGGCGAAGGACCTGGCCGCTTACAAGCGCCAAGGATCGCAGGCCTCTCGTCGGCGAGTACCAGGGATATACGATTCTGACCGCGCCTCCACCATCGGGCGGCGGCATTGGATTGCTGGAGACGCTGAACATTCTCGCGCCCTACGATCTGACTGCGTTGGGCGATCGTTCGCCGCGAGAGATGCATTATATTGTGGAGGCCTTCCGCCGCGCCTACATGGACCGCACGGATTACCTGGGCGATCCCGACTTTACGCCGATCCCTGTAAAGCAGATGATCAGCCTGCAGTATGCGGCAGCATTTCGCGCCAGCATCTTTCCGGACAAAGCCACGCCGTCGAGCACGCTGAAGCGGCCGGCAGGATTTCTGCCGCCTCCGCCGCAGCTGGCGCCGCCACATCATGAATCGAACCAGACGACGCATTACTCGATTGTGGATGCGGACGGCAATGCCGTCGCAGTGACGACGACGCTGAATAATTCCTTTGGCTCAGGTGTGACGGTGCCGGGGCTGGGATTTCTATTGAATGACGAAATGGACGATTTCGCCTCTAAACAAGGCGTGCCGAATATGTATGGCCTGATCCAGGGGCCGGCGAATGCGATTGGCCCGCACAAACGGCCACTCTCCGCGATGACGCCGACGATCGTGACCAGGGATGGCAAGGTGGCGATGGTGCTAGGCTCGCCGGGAGGGCCGCGGATTACCACGACGGTAGCCAACATTTTTCTGAGTGTCGCGGATGGTGGGTTGAACATCCAGCAGGCGGTGGATGCGCCGCGATTCCATCATCAATATCTGCCGGACATTGTGTACCTGGAGCCGGGATTTCCGGCGAGCACGGTGAGCGCGCTGCAGGCGATGCAATACACCGTTCACGCCGGGCAACACTATTGGAGCAATGGCGAGTGCATCGAGGTCGATCCAAAAACCGGCGAACTTGAGGGCGGCCAGGATCATCGCAGCCATTACGGCAAAGCGGCGGGATATTGATTGGACTTCCGATCTGTCCCATGGCAACGGCGGTACCCTCTGACCGCTAAGCCCTCCGAATGGGGTACCTTAGAAACAGGTTGATTCCTCCATGTTGAAAGTGATTTCTACACATATTTTTCTGAAGCACCGCCTGCATGGCGGCCATTTGGATACGTTGCGCAATTCCGGGGCAGAAGCCATTGAAATCTTCGCCAACCGGCGTCATTTCGACTACACCAGCCGGGTGCAGGTGCGCGAAATCGGAGAATGGTTCCGCGGCAACCCGACGGCGCCCTGGGCGCTGCACGCGCCACTGCGAGCGGAAGGCGAAGGCGATAGCGAGCGGGCTACTGGACCGGCGATTAACGTGGTGCATGTGGAGAAGTCGCGCCGTATCGACTCCATGGACGAAGTGAAGCGCGCGCTCGAAGCAGCGGAGCAGATTCCTTTCACTCACCTGATTTTGCATTTGGGCGAGCGCGGGGATACCTGGAGTCCGCGCACGCTGGAACACGGGATGACAGCCGTGGAGCATCTACGAGCGTTCGCTCGACCGCTGGGCGTGCAGATCCTGCTGGAAAATCTTGAGAAAAATGAAGTCGCCGAGCCGCAGAACCTGATGGAGATTCTGACCGTGGGACACTTCGACGACATCGGGATGTGTCTCGACTTGGGGCACGCGCACATTGGCGAGGGAATTCCGGCGACCATCGACGTGATGGGGCCGCGGATTCGTTCCGTGCATGTGCACGACAATGCGGGCGAGAAAGATTCGCATCTTGTGGCCGGGAGACGGCACCATTGCCTGGCCGGAAACCATGCGCGCGCTTGGAGCGTTGGCGAAACCGCCGGCAACCGTGCTGGAGATTCATCCCACGCTGGAAAATCCGGAGGGAACGCTGGTCGATCGCTATCAGCGGACGTGGGAATTTCTGGATCGAGCGGCTTCCGACGCCCACCGACGCGCGATAGAGTTCGTGATTTCACCTTCCATGTCACATCGCTTCGTCGATGTAGAGTGAATTGTTATGGATGAAACGATTTCCAGCACGACCAGCACCGCGCCTGTAACCACGATTGCCAGCCTGAGTCAGCATGAAGGCGAGACCATTACGCTGCGTGGGTGGCTCTACAATCTGCGCGAGAGCGGCAAGCTGCTGTTTCCGATTTTTCGCGATGGAACTGGCACGGTGCAGGGGATCGTGCCGAAATCGGCCGTGCCGGCGGAAGTTTTCGACCGCATCAAGGGGCTGACGCAGGAGTCGAGCGTGATTGTGCGCGGCAAGGTTCGCGCCGATAAACGCGCTCCGAGCGGTGTCGAGCTGGATGTCGAAGATCTGGAAGTTGTCGATCGGGTATCACGAGGATGCGCCGTTTCCGATTTCGCTGAAAGAGCACGGCGTCGATTTTCTGATGGAGCATCGCCACCTGTGGATTCGTACACCGCGGCAGGCAGCAATTTTGCGGACGCGCGCGGAAATCATGCGGGCGGCGCAGGAATATTTCGACACGCATGGATTCGTTCGCACCGATCCGCCGATCTTGACGCCGGCGGCGTGCGAGGGCACCAGCACATTATTTCCTGTCGATTATTTTGGCGACGAAGCCTACCTGACGCAGAGTGGGCAGCTGTACATCGAAAGTACGGCGATGGCGCTGGGCAAGGTCTACTCCTTTGGGCCGACATTTCGCGCCGAGAAATCGAAGACGCGGCGCCACCTGACCGAGTTCTGGATGATCGAGCCGGAAGTCGCGTTTGCCGGCCTCGACGACATCATGGTGCTGGCGGAGGAATTTCTCAGCCACATTGTGCAGCGGGTGCTGGAGAATCGTGCCGCCGACCTGAAAGTCATTGGCCGCGATGCAAGCAAGCTGGAAGCGATTCGGCCGCCGTTCCCGCGCGTGAGTTATGAGGACGCAGCGAAGATGCTGGCCGAGGCATTCAAGGCGGGCAAGCTGGAACAGGAATTTGTCTACGGAAATGATTTTGGCTCGCCGGATGAGACCTATATTTCGTCGCAATTTGATCGGCCTGTCATGATCCATCGCTATCCTGCGGACATCAAGGCGTTCTATATGGAGCCGGATCCGGTGAATGACAAATTCGCGCTGTGCGTGGACGTGCTGGCTCCCGAAGGCTATGGGGAGATTATCGGCGGGTCGCAACGCATCAACTCCTATGAGCTGTTGAAGCAGCGGATTGAGCAGCACGGTCTGCCACTGGCGCCCTTTCAGTGGTATCTTGACCTGCGTCGCTATGGTTCTGTGCCGCATGCGGGATTTGGCATGGGCATCGAGCGCGCGGTGGCGTGGATTTGCGGTCTGGATCACGTGCGTGAGACGATTCCATTCGCCAGGACACTGAATCGCATCTATCCTTAGCCGACGTTTGCGTGCGCGGCAAAAACGATGCGCCGCAGGCAGGACTTCCCATGTCGAGACCCAACAAAATTCCGAAGTCAGTGAGCCGTGCAGAACGCAGTGGTGCGAGCCCTGTTGCGCGCAGGTCGTCGATCGCGAGCGCGGAGAGCATTCCGGGGCGGAAGATTCGCATCCTTGGCGTGCCGCTCGATCTGGGTCAGTCGCGGCGCGGTGTGGACATGGGTCCTTCGGCGGTGCGCGTTGCAGGTTTGCAGGCGCGGTTAGAAGCGCTCGGGCACCAGGTCGTGGACGGCGGGAATATTTCCGTCGAGATTGCCGAGACACAAAGCATGGGCGACCACGATGCGAAATATCTGCACGCGATTACTGAAACCTGCACACGCGAGGCGGAGCAGGTGATTGCAACGCTGGCTGCGGGGGAAACGCCGCTGGTGCTGGGCGGGGATCACTCGATCGCGGTGGGAACAGTCTCCGGTGTGGCCGAATTTTATCGCCGCAAGAAGCAGAAGATCGGCCTGATCTGGATGGATGCGCATGCGGATATCAATACACCTCAGACTTCACCGAGTGGCAACGTACATGGCATGCCGGTGGCCGCGTTGACAGGTTTAGGCCCCGACGAGCTGAAGGATATGTTTGGATGGTCGCCGAAGGTCGCGCCGGAAAATGTGGTGCTGATCGGCCTGCGCGATATTGACGCGACGGAAAAAGCCAACATTCGGCGCGCGGGAATTACTGAGGTCTACACGATGCGAGATATCGACGAACGTGGTTTGCGCACGGTGATGGAGGAAGCGGTTCGAGCCGCAGCGCGCGACACCGTGGGATATCACATTTCACTCGACATGGACTGGATCGATCCAGAGGATGCGCCGGGAGTGGGCACACCAGTGCGCGGTGGCGCAACCTATCGCGAGGCGCACTTGGCGATGGAAATCATCGCCGATGACGGGCGGATGTTGAGCTTTGAGTTGGTCGAAGTAAACCCGGTGATCGACGAGCACAACCGCACCGCGGACCTGGCGGTCGAACTGACTTCTTCCGCGTTCGGGAAAAAGATTCTGTAGGCGAGAGCACGTTCAGGCCGCCGCTATTTCTCAAACCAGACTTCCATACCAATCGCGACCTCGTGCACCTCTGTGCGGCGAAATGGCACCTTCGTCAGCATCTGTTCGATTTCGTCGCGGGTGTAGGCGCGCTTCAGCAACATAAAGCGAAAGGTGAGCAGCGTCATCCAGCGGTTGATTCGGCCGATGCCGATTCCGTTCACATATTCGCGAATGGCTGACATGGGAGTATCGCGGCGCAGGTCGATGATGACACCGCTGCCGCCGGAGCGAAGCACGCGATGCATTTCCTTGAGCGCTTTGACGGGCTCAGAAAAGTTCTTGAATGCGGCGCGGCAGACGAGGAGATCGAAGCTATTATCCGCAAACGGCATGGCCGACGCGTTGCCTTGCTCAATGTCGACGTTTACATGGGCGTCAGCAGCATTGCGGCCGGTCAACTCGACCATGGTCTTGCTGATTTCGAGCGCATGTACGTGCAGCTTTCCGGACCGCGCCAGCTCGATGGAAAGAAAACCCGGTCCTGGCGCTACTTCCAGCACATCGGAGCCCGCAGGTAGATTGGCTTCGAGGCGCACGGCCAGCTCCTGATACTGATTCATGTCTTTGCGGGTGGTTTTCTCGTACCAGCGCGCGACCGAGCCTTCCATGCCCATTCCCTTGTATCCTTTTGCCATTGTCTTAGCCATTTGAAAACCTCAATTGAAAAGTATCTTACTAAATAAGATACTTGCTACCATAGATACACGGAGGCAAGATGTCAACAGGAAATCGTGCCACGCTGCATGCGTCGCTGATCCGGAACATTCGCTACTTTATTGCGGGGACGATCATGTTCAACCAGAAAGTAGCCGACTCAGTAGGACTGCACCTGACGGATATGCAGTGCCTGAACCTGCTGGAGTTGGAGGGTGCAATGACTCCGGGAAAACTGGCGAAGTGGATGGGGCTGAGCACCGGCGGGGTGACGGTGATGCTGGATCGGCTGGAAAAAGGCGGCTACATTCGCCGTGAAGCGAACCCGTCGGATCGACGCAGCGTCCTGGTGCATACCAATCCGCGCAAGGCGCATAAGATTCAGCCGCACTACCAGGAGATCAATCGAGAGATGGAAAAGTTTCTGTCCGAAAGTCCGCGGACGGAACTTGAGTCAGCGAACCGTTTCCTGGAACGGATCAACACAATCCGCACCGGCCGCGCGGAGGACAATTCGCGCGGCTGAGTTGGATGCGCCTGAAAGACGGAATCACATGGCTCGAAGTTACAACCCAGGATTGGTCTTGTGCTCCACCTTCTTGGCGCCTTCGTCGGTCTTCTGCGCGGTCTTGTGGGTCGCCTTCTTGGTGGTGTGCTTGGTGGCATGCCAGGTTTTCTTGGTGCCACTCTTCACGCCATTGCCGGTATCTTTGGCGGCGTTCTTGGTGCTGTGGCCGGCATCTTTCATGTCCTGTTTAAAGCCAGGATCGGTGCTTGATTGAGCGATGACAGGAAGTCCAATGGAAAGAACTGCGGCGACGAGGGCGGTGCTGAGGAGTTTAGCTTTCATAGTTTGTCTCACACTTAAAAGAGATTCAAAAATAGAGATGGAGTTGTAGGCAGACGGAAACTCAGGATGCGTGTTCGCCCGCACGTACGTCAAGCGACTCCAGGCAAAAGAGTTACTCCGCCCGCAAGGCAACCATGGGATCGATCGACGCAGCGCGGCGCGCAGGAATACAGCAGGCAATCAGGCCGACAAAGATCAGAATCGCGGCAACCGCGCTGAACGTGACAGCATCTGTGGGGCGCACGTCATAGAGAAGGCTTGCGAGCAGACGAGTCACTCCCATGGCAATGCCAATCCCCGCTGCCACTCCGCAAACGAGCAACAGCAAGCCCTGCCTCACAACCAACAGCAGCAGATCCACTCGCTGCGCGCCAAGAGCACTGCGAATCCCGATCTCGCGCGTGCGACGAGCCACCTCATACGAGAGCAAGCCGTAGACGCCGATACATGCCAAGGCCAGCGCCCAGCGCGCCGAAAAGTCCAAACAGCCGCGCGACCAGCCGCTCATTGAAGAGGGTCCGGTCGACAATTTCCGTTTGCGTCTTCATCTGGATCACGGCAAGATTGTTCGTCGGTCTGATTCACAATCTGTCGCACTGCCGGCATAAAGAAACCGGATTGTCCGCCGGTGCGCAGTACAAACGTCGCGCCGCCTCCCGTCAGCGGAACATAGGCGGTCGGAGCGTCGGTGCTTCGCAGATCTGATACTTTGTGTCGCGCACCACTCCCACAATGAACCAGTGCGGCTCCGTCGACCTTCGCCGTCCGCCAAATGCGCATCCCGATCGGATTTCTTCCTTTAGGTATTGCTTCACGAATGCCTGATTCACGATCGCGCCGAGGACCATTCATATCCTGCTGGACGAATCATGCGTCCCGGCCACCAGAGGAATTTTCATGGTTGAGAAAAAGTCTGGACCCACGGACAGCATTTGCGTCTCTGCATCTGTTCTGGTCCGTTTGCCCCTCTACGCGCATACCCTGTCTCCACATGGCCGTCATCCAGCAGCGCCTCCGAGGAGTAGCTGACGTCGAGCACTCCTGGCAGCGCGGCCAGGCGTCGCTGCAAGTTGGCGTAAAGGTCCTGGGCTCGCTGACCTTTATATCCGGCAAGCTTGCGGCTCAATTGAAAAAAGCAGCAAGTTTTGAGTGTCGAATCCGGTATCAACGCTGTGGAGCTTATCGAGCGTGCGCAGCAGCAGACCTGCACCCGACAGCACCACCACTGACAGCGCCACCTGTAACATCACCAGGCCGCCGCCCAGACCGAATCGCGATCCAGTCCAGCGTGTGGATGCGGAAGAATTTCCCTTGAGTTCTGTGGCGACATTGGCATTGACTCCGCGGAAGGCCGGCGCCAACCCGAACCCAATTCCGGTCAAGACAGCTACGCAGATTGCAAACAACAGCACCGGTGCATTCGGATGCAGATCGATCTGCATCGGTTCGTGCGATATTCTTGATATGAACGTCGCGAGGCCTGTAGCTCCCGGGTAGGCGACGAGCGTGCCCAGCGCAGCCCCCATAAACGAGAGCAGCAGGCTTTCCGTCAACAGCTGGCGAATCACGCGCCTTCTGCCGGCACCCACGGCGAGCCGCACGGCAAACTCTTTCTCACCGCCGCTCCCCGCGCCAGCAACAGACCGGCAACGTTTGCGCAGGCGATGACCAGCACAATGCCCGCGGCGGCCATCAGCAACATGAGCGGTTCGCCGAAATGAGCGCGGAATCCCTCCAGCCCGCTTTCGCGGCTGAAAACTCAGGCGAGGATCTTGTGTTTTCTTCCACGCGGGCTTTTCCCCATCGGTCCTCTCTTTCACGAACCAGCCATTCACTGCCGCCTGCGCCTGTGCGCTCTGGGATTGCCGGACGCCGCCGACCCACCACGGTCACCCGCCTCGAACATTCAGCAGATGTGTCCGACCAACGCAATCCCAATGGCGTCGCCTCTCCAGTCGCACCCGCAAATCGACGGACCGCCCCCTTCTGTCCACGTGTCGGCCGGGTAAACCCTCGATCGCCTACTCCCACGATGGTGACCACGGCATTCTTCAGCCGCACTCGTTCGACCCAGCGACATTTGTCGCGCCCCCCAACGCAGCTTGCCAGTACCCGTAATCGAGAACCGCTACAGCAAGGCCTCCTGCCCATGAGGATGGAGCCCTGACGCAGGATGAGGTGCGCGACTTCCGCGGGTTGCGCCTAACGCCATGCGCACGCCGATTTCGTGCCGGCGATAGCCCACCAATTGAGACAGCACGCCGTACAATCCAACAAACACCATGGTGACCGCAAGCCCTGCAAAGGAGCCCACCAGATATAGTCCCAATCTTTGGCTGAAGGTATTCTTTTCCACGGCCTCCTGCATGGATTGAAACTCATCGAGCGCGAAACCAGGAGCGGCCTGGTGGAAGACCGAACGCATCTCTGCCGCAACAGGAATGTCGCCGCGTGTCTTCACCACGAAGCTGACTGGGGTTTTCAAGAGCGCCTGATAAAAGAGCGACGTGGTGGCAATCTGCTGCTGCGGGAGCAGGATGAGCGGCAAACCTCTGCACCGACCTTGCCTTCGACCTGGTCGGCAAGCACGCCGACGATAGTGTAAGGCTTGATCATCCTAACATCCATGCCACCCAGATTGATTTGCTTACCAAGCGGGTCCTTACCTGCAAAGTATTTCCTGGCGAGGGCCTCGTTAACGACCGCGACAAACGGAGTTGACCGAACATCTCCGTCATCGACCATTCGTCCACGCAATACCGGAGTGCCCATGGTGCGGGCATAGTCGCCGCTGACTGCGGAGATAAGGGCTGCCTGGTCGCGAGAGTCGGTGGGCTGGCCAATGATTTCAAAGTTGCTTTGAATGCCCGCGCTGGAGAGTGGGGGAGCCGTGATCAAAGCCGCGCTGGCGACTCCGGGCAGATGTCGAATGCGCTCGAGAACTGGCTGATAAGTGATGGTGGCGACAGAAACCGCCGCATTCTGCGCGTCCGCCGATACGGACATATTGGAAAATCCTGCTGCATCCGCAGGCATAGCCGTAAACGTGGTCAAGTGCGTCGAATCGAATCCCAATTGTGACTTCTCGAGATTCCAGAGCGTGTGGAACAGGAGGCCCGTACCCACTAGCAACAGAGTGGAAAGCGCGACTTCGCCTGCAACAAGCCATCCACTGAACCTTCCTTTGACTGACCGCGAACCGATCCCGCGGGTTGCCGACTGCAACGCAGCTTGCGGATCTGCCCGGGCTACCAGAAGCGCGGGGAGTAGCGATGAAAGTACGGTAGTGACGATGGCGAAGGTAGCGAGTACCAGCACGACTGTCCAGTGAATGGCAATGGAATCGCCGCGCGGGACTGTTCCTTCCGGAAGCTTCTGCACGGCGACGATGATCGCTTCGGCGAGGAGGACCCCTACACCGCAACCAAACAGGCTCAGCGTCAGTCCCTCTGAGAGCACCTGGCGAACAAGGCGCATTCGGCCCGCTCCAAGCGCTGCACGCACAGCGAATTCCTGTCGACGACTCAGGCTCCTCGCGATGAGCAGGTTGGAGACGTTGGCGCAGGCGATCAGCAACACCAGCGCCAGCGCTCCGAAAAGAAAATAGAGAACCGGGCGCGCCGGTCCGGTCAGGGCTTCCGATAAGGGTGGCACGGAAGGCAATCGTGGTGCCGGTGTCGGTTTGGCGAATTCGCGTGGCAATGGCATCAAGTTCGTGCTGGAGTTGCACGATGTTCACTCCGGGCCGAAGCTCAGCCACAATATTGAAGAAGTGATAGCCCCGGTTGGTGAGCATCTCTCTGGTTGGCTGCAGCGGCAGCCAAACTCCATTGCGCACAGCCGGGCCAACCGATTCAGGAAAACGAAATCTATCAGGCATGACGCCGATGATGGTGTGCGGCTCACCGCCAATTTTTACGGTGCGCCCCACGATGGCGGGGTCGGCGTGAAAGCTTTGCCGCCATAGATTTTCTGAGAGCAGGGCCACATCCACTAGCCGGTTTGGGCCCCGGCACGTCAAACGTGCGGCCCAACAAAGGCTGCACGCCGAGCAGGAAAAAAGTTCGTGGTGACACGTGGGGCGACTACACGTTGCGAGCTATCCTTGGTCTCCATCACAATAACATCTGCTGAATAGCCAGCCACATCCTGCAAGAGTTTCGACTGGGCGCGGATGTCACGATAGTTTAACCAGGAGGTCGATCCAAGCTGGTCTTCGCTGGGGGGACCGATAAAGACTAGGCGGCCGGAGTGCGCGTAAAGGCAGTGGACGCAAAATCACACTCTCAATCACAGTAAACATCGCAGTGTTTGCGCCGACGCCTAGTGCCAGAGTCAGAATTGCGAGCAGCGCCATTCCAGGGGCTTTGCGCAATTGCCGCAGGCCAAATTGCACGTCGGCCCAGATGCTTTCGACCAGCGGCCACATCCAGACTTCGCGGCTGCGCTGCTCGATCAGCGTGGCATTGCCGAAGGCGCGGCGTGCTGCGTGGACGCTCTCGCGTGGCATTCCGTTGGCGATGAGGGCTTCGATCTTTTCCTCGAGATGCTGCTGCATCTCCTCGGAAAGGTCGGCGGCCTTCGTGCCGGGAAAACATGCGTCTGAAGTGGCTTCATGCTGCACTCCTCAACCGTTGCGGCGCGAGGACCAGGGAGATGCCTTCGAGCATTTGCTCGAAGCGCGAAACTTCGCGCTCCAGATGTTTGGCCCCCTCGGGCGTGATGCTGTAGGTTCGCACCCGGCGGTTGGAGGCCGAAATCTTCCATTCGGCATCGACCAGGCCGGCTTTCAGCAGACGCTGGAGGGCTGGGTAAAGCGAGCCCTCCTCGACCTGGAGCAGATCGCGTGAGCGCTGCTGAATATGCTGGACCATGGCGTATCCATGCATGGGCTGGCGATGAAGCGTCTGCAGGATCATCAGTTCGAGCGCGCCGGGGAACAGGTCGCGTGGCTCGGAGGGCAATTTGGGTGATTTTGGGGTCATAGGCTTGTTCCAAACAAGCCTAGAGTAAACAAGGTTCGACGCGGGCGTCAACTATAATTTTGAAGTGATGGTCGGAGACTGCACTGTTGCCTGTGCAGGGGCGATTTATGGAGGGTTTCGTTGACTCTGGCCCTTGTTTTGGTTATTCTTAAATCCTTGTGCAGTGTTGCGTGCGTCTGCTTGCACCCCTTCCGGTGCATTGGCGGCACGCAAAGCGTCTTTCGGTTTCACCGCCCCTCGACGCTGCATGTGGTTGGCCCACTGTACTCCATTGCGTGATTTGCTGGCAGAATTTCCGGCAGCTGAACGCCTTGTTTGTTGTGGCGGTGTGCATAGGCTCGCAAAGACAGATTTAATTTTGACGTTTGTTTGGGAGAACTGGAACCATGTCTACCTTTATTCCGCGTCCGCAGGACATCAACCGCAAGTGGTACGTGCTGGATGCCAGCGGCAAAACGCTGGGACGCCTGGCAACGGAAGCCGCGCGGGTGTTGAGCGGCAAGAACAGCCCGCAATATACGCCCTACATTGACACGGGAGACCATGTCATTGTGTTGAACGCGGAAAAGGTTCGCCTGTCCGGGTTGAAGAGCCAGCAGAAGATGTATCGCCGCTACACCGGATTTCCGGGCGGCATGCGCGAAGAGTCGTTTGTGCGCCTGATGGCGCGGCGACCGGATCGCGTGGTGGAGCAGGCCATTACCGGCATGTTGCCAAAGAACAAGATGGGCCGCCAGATGGCCACCAAGTTGAAGGTGTACAAGGGCGACACGCATCCGCACGAGGCACAGAAGCCGATTGCGATGACACTGGACGATTCAGCAACCGCAAAGAAAACTTCGTAACGGGACAACGAAAAACGTATGGCAGAAATTGACACAGTATTACGGAACCGGACGACGCAAGACGAGCATTGCTCGCGTGTTTCTGCGTCCTGGCAGCGGCAAGTTCACGGTGAACGGCCGTGCCTTCGAAGATTATTTTGTTACCGAGCAGCAGCGCATCGCGGCCAAGCGGGTTCTGGTCGCAACTGACCTGGCAGCCACCTTCGACGTGTTAACCACGGTGAAGGGCGGCGGCGTGACCGCACAGGCGGACGCCGTGAAGATGGGCACCGCTCGTGCATTGCTCGAATACAACATTGAACTGCGCGCCAGCCTGAAGGAACAGGGCTTTTTGACGCGCGATGCCCGCATGAAGGAACGCAAGAAGTACGGGCAGAAGGGCGCTCGCAAGCGCTTCCAGTTCAGCAAGCGATAGTTCGCAGCTTGCAACTGGCAACTTCTTTGAGACAAGCGATGGCTGCGCTCCTGACGAGTGCAGCCTTTGCACGTACAAGTTTCTCAAGCGAGTTGCATGACAGGTTTAGGAAGTAAATTTCCCCACGGGGATAAATTCGAGTCAGTTTTGACGAACTGGCCGAATGCAAATCACAAGGAGGTCGTTTGGCCACTATCACCATGAAGGAACTGCTCGAAGCGGGAGTCCACTTCGGGCATCAGACAAAGCGCTGGAACCCAAGGATGAAGGAATATATCTTTGGCGAACGGAACGGAATTTACATCATCGATCTGCAGAAGACCTTGAAGATGTTCAAGGAAGCCAGCAAGTATGTGACGGATCTGGCGCTCGACGGCAAGACGATTTTGTTTGTGGGCACCAAGCGGCAGGCACAGGATGCGATTGCCGAGGAAGCCACCCGTTGCGGCATGTTCTACATTAACCAGCGTTGGCTGGGCGGTCTGTTGACGAACTGGACGACCGTGCAGAAGTCTGTGAAGCGCCTTCAGGAACTGGATGAGATGGCCACCGACGGCCGCTACGACCTGATGACGAAGAAAGAAGTCATCAAGCTGGAACGCGAGCGTAAGCATTTGCAGGCGAACCTGGCCGGCATCAAAAACATGCGCCGCTTGCCGGATGCGTTGTTTGTTGTGGATTCGAACAACGAAACCATCGCTGTGAAGGAAGCCCGCAAGCTGGGTATTCCGGTGGTTGCGGTGGTCGATACAAATTGCGATCCGACGCTGGTTGACTACATTATTCCGGGCAACGATGATGCGCTGCGCGCGATTCGTCTGTTCACCTCCAAAGTTGCCGACTCGATTGTCGAAGGCGTGCAGATGAGCGGCGATAAGCAGCAGGCGGAACTGGCCGGCGTGACGGCGAGCGCGGAAGAAGCTGCTCCTGAGGGTGTTGCGGCAGCCCCGGAAAGCTTCAATGCAGGCAAGTACGATCCTGAACTGGCCGATGACGATGTCGACCTGGAGCAGGCGCTGGGCGGCGGAATTCGCAAAGCTCCGACGGCGGTTTCCGCGATTGCGGATGAGCCGGAAGCTGCAGCGGCGGAGAGCGGCGTCTAGATTCTGCTGTTGGTATGCAAGGCGCGCTGGATAGAGTTTTACCGGCGAGCTGACCACACTGATGTTTCTTTCTCGTGTTCTTGAGGCGGCCTGAAAGACCTTGCATATTCGGGTTGAGGGCCGCTCTCGCACACTAGCTCAAGTGGAAAAAGATTGGACGTACAAAAGGATGTCGACTGTGACAGAAACAATTTCAGCTGGAATGGTAAAGGAGCTGCGCGAGAAGACCGGCGCTCCTATGATGGACTGCCGCAATGCACTGACAGAAGCCAAGGGCGACATGGAAGAAGCCGTGGTCGTGCTGCGCAAGCGCGGCATGGCATCGGCTGCCAAGAAAGCCAGCCGCACCGCCAGCGAAGGCGCCGTGGGAACTTACATCCACGCAGGCGGCAAGATTGGTGTGCTGCTGGAAATCAATTGCGAGAGCGATTTTGTGGCGCGCACGGCAGATTTTCAGGAGCTGCTGAAGGACATTGCCATGCATATCGCAGCCACCGATCCGCGCTACATCCGCAAGGAAGACGTGACCGCGGAAGACCTGGAACGCGAGAAGGAAATCTATCGCGCGCAGGCAGCGCAGACCGGCAAGCCCGCTCCGGTGATTGAGAAGATCGTCGAGGGCAAGATGTCGAAGTTCTATGAGGAAGTCTGCCTGCTGGAGCAGCCTTTCATCAAGGAGCAGACGGTGACCATTGCGCAGTTGATCGCGCAGAAGGTCGGCAAGCTGGGAGAAAACCTCCAGGTGCGCCGCTTCGCCCGCTTCAAGGTCGGCGATGCAAATTGGACTGTTGCCCAGATCAAAGCGACGGCATAATCGATTACATTTCGCAGAAAAGCCCGACTTCATGTCGGGCTTTTTTATTTGCAGCAAACCTTGGGTGCGATTCGTCTCGGCCTCTTATTGCGCCCAGGCGAGGCCGTCGGCACCGGCGCCGGCATCGATGAGTTTCTGCACCTTCCAATCGGAAAGATCGATCGCGGCAACCTGATTTTTCACATTGCAGGAGACGTACGCGATCTTGCCGTCGGGGCGTACCAGGATTTCCTGAGGCGCGCTGGGAACGGGAATCGTGTTGATGACTTTTAGCGTGGCAAGGTCGACCACCGCGACCAGGTTGCGGCTGGGTATGGCGACCAAGAGCGAGTTGCCATCTTTTGTGGGTGCGGTGCCGTAGCCGGTGCCTGGCAGAGGTACCCACGCTTTCACCTTGTTTGTAGCGGTGTCGATGACGGCCAGGCGGGGTTGCTCCTGGTCGGAGGTGAAGGCCATGCTGCCGTCCGTCGAAACGGAAATGCGTTGCACCTCGCTGGAGACGGGAATCACGGCGATGCGTCTTGCGGGCCTTGATATCGAGCACGGACACCGTTCCGGGGCCAACATTGGCGGTATAGCCGCGCGTTCCGTCGGGAGAGATGGCGAGCATGTGCGACTGCTCTTGGCCGGTCGGAATGGTGCCGACGATCTTCAGCGTCTTCGGATCGACCAGGGTGACATCCTGATCGAGTTCCGTGGTCACGTAGAGCAATCCATCATGCTGGTTATAGATCACGCAATGCGGGCCGAACGCCGTGGCCGAAGTCGACATGGCCGGTAATTTTGCGCGAGGGCAGATCGATGACCAGCATTTCGTGGCCATTGAGCCCAGGATGGCCGACGCCGACATTGCCATAGATGGGAACGTAGGCGGTGCGGCCGTCGGGAGAGGCAGCGGCTTCATGACCGTGCATGACGGTGATGCCTTCGGGGATGGTCGCGATCTGCTGTTCGCTGGCAGTATCGACCAGGCTGATGTTTTTATCTCCCTGGTTGACCACAACTAGAAGAGGCGCGGTTTGGGCGTGTACTGGCATGGTTAGCAGGCAAACTCCGGTCAGGACAAGAGACAACGGGATCGACGGTCGCATGGCAACCGCAGTATACCCTTCGAGGGTCAGCGAAGCAGACGGTTTCTACCGAAGATGTAGGTCAATTTCCAGAGCACTGAATCGACGCCCGGATTCTCTGTTCCAATATTGTCGTTTGAAAAGTGGTGATAGCGGACTTCCGCCTGGATCGATTGGCTCCGTGTCCGATACCACTGCAGCCCTGCTCCAAACTCAAATGTAAAGTTGAAAGAAAAACTGTTGGCAACCGGGATGTCGCGAGGGGCGACCAGAAATCCTGCGTTGCCCATGAACTCCGGCTGAAGTCGCCGATGCGTGAATCCATTCAGCTTCAAGCCGATGGGACTGGCGCCGCCGGTATATGTCCAGCGCCGAGAATAGGTCGCAGTCCACGGGTATACCTGGGTATCCCCATTCGTTTGAGTCATGGTAAATGAGATTGGGTTGATGGGATTGAGCACCACATAGGGCGGAGCCAACCAGAATGTTCCGAACTGCGGATTGGTAATGCTGACCATCGTCGGATCGCTCTCCATGACCATGGGGCGAACTTCAGCAAGATAAGCAAATTCGAAGGAATGGCGATTGATTAGCCGCCAGGCGAGAGAGCCGCCGATTCCAACAAGTTCTCTTTTCCGCGCATAACCCAGCACGATATGGGAAGAAGTCGGAGAATACTCGCCAAACACGCCTAAATCGTATTTATGAGTCCAGTTTGTTCGGGAGGATTGCGCGAAGGTCGTTCCTCGTATGGAGAAAAGCACAAATAAAAACAGTGAAAAAGAAATCCAAGGCCCAATTGTCCCAGTTTTCATAAGGATCTCGAGGACCAGCGTAGCATGTCGAGTTTAAGGCAACCGAGTGAACCAGAAACGGTTTCCCCGCTGGATGTACTTCTGCGATACTCAAAGGGCATGTACAAAAGAGTTCTTCTCAAGCTTTCCGGCGAGGCATTGGCGGCAGACCGCGGCTTCGGGGTCGACGTCGCACGGGTGTACGAAATTGCGGCGGAGATTGCCGACGTGCACTCCATGGGCGTGGAACTGGCAATTGTGGTTGGCGGCGGCAATTTTTTCCGCGGCGTGGCGGAGCAGGCGCAGGAAATGGATCGCGTATCCGCGGATCACATGGGCATGTTGGCTACCATCATCAACGCGCTGGCGGTGCAGGATGCGCTGGAGAAGCAGAATGTTTTTTGCCGGGTGATGAGCGCCATTGAAATGAACCAGGTCTCGGAGCCATATATCCGTCGCCGGGCGATTCGGCATCTAGAAAAAGGTAGAGTCGTCATTTTCGCCGCCGGTACGGGAAATCCATATTTTTCGACCGATACCGCTGCGTCCCTGCGCGCGATGGAAATCAAGGCTGACGTTCTGTTGAAGGCAACCAAGGTGGACGGCATTTACAGTGCCGATCCGGTGCTGCATAAGGACGCTGTCAAGTTTGAAGAAATCAGCTACATGGAAATCCTGCAGCGCAATCTACGAGTGATGGACATGACCGCTGTGAGTCTTTGCAAGGATAACGATCTGCCAATGATCATTTTCAGCATGAACCAACCGGGCAACATTCGGCGAGCGATCGCCGGTGAAAAAGTTGGCTCGCTGGTCACGACGTAGGCGCAAATGGCAGTCGCTATTCCTATACCCCGCCGGCCTGTAATGCCCGCATTGACGGGTCTTCGCGCCTTTACCGCGACCAACATCGTATTTTTTCATTTTTGGAATCCGGCCTGGTTCGGTCCGCTGGCTCCCATGATGGATAACGGCTATGTCGGAGTGAATTTCTTTTTTCTGCTGTCGGGATTCATCCTTGCCTATAACTATTCCGACCGCTCGGATGCCGGTCAGTTCGACCGTAAGCAATTCTGGCAGACACGCTTTTCGCGGCTTTATCCGGTGTATGTGCTGGGGCTGCTGATTTCGATTCCGATTCTGGAGCTGGAATGGAAATATCGAACACACGCCCAGTTTTTTCAGGGACTGGGACTGACGGCGATCATGCAGCAGGGCTGGAGCCCAAAGCTGTGTACGTTCTGGAACACGCCGGCGTGGACGCTTTCGTGCGAGACAGTGTTTTATTTGCTGTTCCCGATGCTGGTGGCGATCAATTGGCCGCGGCAAACGCGTAAGCTGCTGCTGATTTTGGCAGGGTGCTGGCTGGCTTCACTGGTGGTTCCGCTGGTCTATATGTTGGTGCGCCCCGATGGTCTGGGCCCAATCACTCGCATGTCCAACAGCTACTGGCTGCGAGCAGTGAAAATGACGCCTCTGCCGCATCTGCCGACGTTTACTGCCGGCATCGTGCTCTCCAAATTGAATGACAGGATGCAGCTGGCGAATCGCACTCGCTACTGGCTGGCGATCGTAGGGCTGGGTACAGTGTGCACGGTGCTGATGCAGGGACGGAAGATGCCGTTTCTGCTAATGCATAATGGGCTGATCACGCCGCTATTCGCCATCACAATCATCGGACTGACGGGGCATCATCCCATCACGCGGTTTCTGCGTTTTCCGTTGTTCGTTGCGGTGGGCGAGGCAAGTTACTGCCTGTACATTCTTCACTTCAACCTGTGGCGCTGGATTCACGTGAGCGGCCTGCTGAATCGCCTGCACATTGCGCGCTTCGATCCCTGGATCTCGTATTTCATGCTGGAGGTCACCGCGTTGCTGGTCTATCGGTTCCTGGAGCGGCCGACTCGCAACTGGTTGCACCAGGTGCTGCCGGCGTTGAAGCATGCGCGCGGACAATTCCAACCGGCGCGGGTTGCCGGGCCGCAGGCTATTGCGGCGGAGCAGGCTTCCGAAGGCTGAGCGGACGGCGGGCGAAGTAGAAGAGCGATCCTGCCAGCAGCGCAAACATGAGCACCGAAACCCAATCGTGATACAGAGGATTTTTCGTCGACATTTTCAGGATGTCGTAGTGTTCCGTGGCTGATTCATACAGCTTGAGCGCGACGCCGAGCAGGCCGACAATCCCACCCGCAGCAATCAATCCGCTGGCGTAAAGAGAGCCGGGACTGATCTCGCCTTCGAGTGCTCCGGGAGATGCGCCCTCGCGTGCCACGGCGCGATCGATCATCCAGCGCACCACGCCGCCGCAGAAGATGGCGAGGGTGGTGCCGATGGAAAGATACGCGCCGACAGCGAAAGAAAGCGAGCGGACTCCGAGTAGCTCCACCACAATCACCAGAAAAACGCCCAGCCATATCAGGCCCCAGGGAAGTTGGCGGGTGAGAATGCCATTGATGACGGTAGCCATCAGGCGGGCCTGCGGGGCGGCGGCGCGCTCGCTGCCGATGCCTTCAATCCACTGCACTTCAATGTGGCCGGTGGCGGGATTAAAAAGATATTTTCCGTCGGCAAGTTTGTGCGAGCCCAGCGCGTTCAGCAGAACATAGTTGCTTCCGTTGTCGATCTGCTCTTTTCCGTTGGCGAGCTTGACGCGAAATTCGCGGCGGGAAAAATGTTCCTGCTGAACGGTCACTCCATCGGCAGGCTGGGCAAGATTGTAGGGAACATTCGTCGGGCGAAATTCCTCCAGGCCCTTGTTCATGGCGGTCAGCGTAACGCCGATCGAGATGGTAGAGATGCAGACGCCGATAAGGAGCGCGAGCTGCTGTTTCCACGGAGTCGCGCCGATCAGAAAGCCGGTCTTGAGATCTTGCGAAGTATCGCCCGCGTTGGCAGAGGCGATGCAAACCACGCCGCCGATAGTGATGGCGAGCGCGCCAAAGGCGGGAGCAGTCCATCCCTTTACCAGAAAAATCGCGGAAGTGGCCATTAGTGTTGCGATGGTCATACCGGAGATTGGATTGGCAGAGCTGCCGATCAGGCCGACGATGCGCGAGGAAACGGTGACGAAAAGAAATCCAAACACGACGACAAGGAGCGATGCCGCCAGATTGGCAAGCAAGCTGGTTTGCGCGCCGGGGACGGGTTTGAAGGTGAGGAATAGGAACATCAACACGACCAGCAGAACCGATCCACCAACGACGACGGACATAGGAAAGTCGCGGTCGGTGCGTTTTTCCGCGGCGGCGGCAGCGCGCGATTTGCCGATGGTGGCAATGCCTTCGCGGAACGCGCCCCAGATCGTCGGGAGAGTACGAAGCAGCGTGAGGATTCCGGCTGCGGCGACTGCGCCTGCTCCCATGGGACGAACGTAGGCGGCCCATAAATCGCTGGGCGACATCTGCGAAATTGGCTGGGTGCCGGGATATATAGGACCGGTGAAATGCGCGCCGAAGAAATGAATGGCGGGCATCAGTACCAGCCAGGAGAAGACGCCGCCGGCGAAAATGGTTCCGGCAACACGTGGGTCCGATGATGTAGCCGACACCGAGATATTCCGGTGTGGCATCCGCGCGGATGGCGGAGCCGGGTAGCCATTTCGGCTCGTAATTCGGCGTGCCGGGCCAGGCGCTGAACAGGTTGCCATTTTGAAACAGGGTATAGATCGCACCCAGGCCGAGGCCCCAGAAGACACGGCTGGCGAAGGATCCGCCATGTTCGCCGGCGAGAAGAACATCCGCGCAGGCAGTGCCTTCGGGGTAGGTGAGATGGCCGTGTTCCTTGACGATCAGTTCTCGTCGCAGCGGAATCATGAAGAAGACGCCGAGCCATCCGCCGAGCAGCGCCAGGAAAAAGATGCGGGAGTATTCCAGATCGAAGCCGAGAAAGATAAGCGCGGGCAGCGTGAAGATGACACCGGCGGCGATTGACTGGCCGGCGTTGCCGGTGGTCTGGACAATATTATTTTCGAGGATCGAAGCGCGGCCAAGGGCGCGTAGGACGCTAATCGAAAGCACCGCGATGGGAATGGAAGCGGCAACGGTGAGCCCGGCGCGCAGGCCGACGTATACCGTGACGGCGCCGAAGAGAATACCGAAGATGCAGCCGAGAATGATGGCGCGGAAGGTGAATTCTGGACGCGAATCGTTCGGCTTTACATACGGCTGAAATTCCGTGGAAGATGCAGCGTGGCTGGTCGAGGGGTGCGAGCCGGCGGGTAGGTTTGGATGGTCCGGCAGTGCTGGCCAACGTTGAGCCTCCGTGAAACAAACTACAGCAAACCGTTGAGTGTAGAGCATTCGCTACGCTTCAAGATAGATCATCTTTTTGCTTCTACCCAGTCAAGCCAAAGGAGAGCTTGCATGGGCACCACGAATTCGGCCGACTCGCGTGGGCATTAAAAATTTCTGTGCTGCCGGGCTGTTCGTTTCATAAATTCCGAATATACTGCACTCAGCCAGGTCGAACGAGGCGCATGGCCGACACGCTCTGGCACGTGAAGCGTTCCTGACAGGAACGATTTATGGTTGGGAGGTGCGTCTTCCCTAGGCAGTCCCCGAGGTCATTAGACCGAGCCAGTACGCTTCCGCCATCGCAGATGGCCGCCTGGCGCGCGGTTGCGCGTGTCCTCCGAAGTCCCGTGGACGCTGTGAGTTGTGCGATCTTTCCTTCCCAATGCAGGCTCTGCAATCAACCTCTGCTGCATCTTTCCACCGCGCCGATCTGCGCCGTTTGCTGGGCCGATCTGCCGGAACAAATCCCAGACAGTTTATGTACCTTGTGCGGCGAGCGGCTCAGCGTTGGCGGTTTGCGCTTTGCGACGACTGTGGCGGCGCGAGGTTCCGATGGCGAACAACTTTGCCATTTGTGCGAGCGGGCCCGGCCGGCTTTCAAGCTGGCGATCGCGTATGGAGAGTATGAGGGTACTCTGCGCGCTCTGATCCACTTGCTGAAGTATGAGCACATCCCGACCATTGCCGGGCCACTCGGTAGGCTGCTGGCGGGCACGATTGCGCGACGCCAGGATTTGCCGCCGAGCCTGACGGTTGTGGCAGTTCCGCTGCACGGAAGCAAGCAGCGCGAACGCGGATTCAATCAGACGGCTTTGCTGGCGGAGGCGACGGTGCGAAGTCTGCGCCGGCTACGTCCTGATCTCGAATTGCAGGTGGCGTACGAGGCGATGGGACGCCAGCGCGCCACGCAGACGCAGGCTGGACTGAACCCTCATCAACGACGCCGCAATCTACGCGGCGCTTTTTTTGTTCGCCAGCCGGACAAAGTGGCAGGACGCGCGATGCTGCTGCTGGATGACATTTACACCACGGGAGCGACGGCGCGGGAATGCACGCGAACGCTGCTGGGTGCGGGAGCGCTTTCCGTACACGTGGCAACGCTGGCGCGCTCGCAACGGGAAGGCGTGGCGTTTTGGGATGCAGTGGGAGTCGGGACGCGGGCAACAGCGACGCCGCTCGCTGCGGATGAGTCAGTGACAGTTTCAAGCATCGGGAATCGGGATTAGGGGAGGAAATCAGATGTCTACGGGAAGAGCCATGGTGCATACCCGCAAACAGAAGCCTCAGTCGAAATGCCACACGGGCCACTCTGAGCCTAAGCTGCAGGAGCGTTCGTCGACCCAGACGGCGTCGCCGATGCACACGCCGGTGCTGGTGCTGAACGCCTCCTATGAACCGATCAATATTTGCGGGGCGCGACGAGCACTGGTGCTGATCCTGAAGGGAGTGGCGCGCCCGGAAGAAGAACATGCGACCCTGCTGCATGCGGCGCGGGTGCGCGTGCCGGTGCCGTCGGTGATTCGCTTGCTGGAGTATCGCCGCATTCCTCACCAGACGCGGGCGCTGTCGCGGAAAAATATTCTGCTGCGCGACCGCAACACCTGCCAATACTGCGCGACAATTTTGCCGGCCAGTGAATTGACGCTCGACCACGTGGTGCCGCGCTCGCGCGGCGGACTTTCCACCTGGGAAAATTTGGTAGCGTGCTGCCACACCTGCAATCGCACCAAGGGCAACCAGATGATTCACGAGTTGGAAGATATGCGGTTGATGCGCGAGCCGCGGCCGTTTTCATTGCATACCAGCCGGCACATCATGCGCATGATCGGCAGCAGCGACCTTCGCTGGAGAAAATATTTGTATTATTAAGCGGGATGGCGAAGAGGATTTCGCGGATGGCAACAGGATTTTGTTGGGCCATGCCAGTCGTTCTTCTTCACAGTCACGGCGGTCATTCTTTTCGGAACGCCTTATACTGACCTTCGAGCGGCATCGCGGCTTCGACAAGGTGTTTCGACTTCCTTTCCATGGCAGAGATAGAACCCAAGGCAACAGGCGCTGATCAGCGAGAGCGGGAACCGCTGTGGCTGGATATTTTTTTCGCGCTGCTGACGGCGGCGTATGCGGTGTTGTTTGTTCGCCAGCCCAGCCCGTTCTTCGCCGATGACAGCTTTTTCTACCTGCAGGTGGGACGCAATTTTGCGCTGGGCTATGGCAGCACCTTCAATCGCCTGATGCAGACCAACGGCTACCATCCCATCTGGATGCTGTTGTGCGCGGCGGTTTATCGAGTGTTCCCGAATCGCATCGTCGGCCTGCACATGATTGCGGCGTTGATTGTGCTGCTGAATATTGTGGTGCTGGTGGTGGCGGGGCGATTGCTGCGTCGTCTGCGGGCACCGGCCTGGGTGGCGTGGACGATTTTGATTCCCTTCCTATTTGGCCTTCAGCTTGGGACAGAGTCTTCTCTCAGCGCGGCCATGCTGGCGGGAACGTTGCTGGCGCTGTACAAATTTTTCCAGCATCCGGATTGGAAAAGCGGATTCGCGTTCAATGTTCTGGCGGCGTTTTCGGTGCTGAGCCGGCTGGATTCCATCTTTGTCATCGCGTGCGTATGGATTGCGGTGCTGTTCTGGTGTTTGCGGCAGAAACAACAAGGGGAAGGTAAGCTGCGCGCTGCGAATTCATCTGGCGTGGATTCCGCTGTATGCCGTGCTGTGGGGCGCCTACCTGGGCAGCAACCTGTTCTGGTTCGACATTCTGATGCCGATCAGCGGGCTGCTTGAAGTCGAGCAATGGCGGCGACCATGCGTTCGGCCATAACCTGCCGCACACGGCTCTCATCTCGCTGATCCTCTGCGCAATATCCATTGCGATTCTTGTGGCGCAAACAGCGCGACCGCTGGTTCCTGTTTGCGGAGCTGCCGTTCTTTCTCGGCATCCTGATGCATGCTGCCTACATCACGCTGAAAATGACCGGAGAGACGCGCTGGACCTGGTACTACGTCAGCTGGGCGCTGCTGGCTGCGCTGACGGCATCGCGCGCGACAGCCTGCCTGTTTCGCGCGGCTCCTGCGACGGAGGGTAGCTCGACGCGGCGACCTTCTGTGGCAGCGAAGTTGCATTCTGTTGGCATTTTGCTGGCGATCGTATTTTCCGCGCTGCTCTTCTACAAGATGGGCTGGAAACACAGCCGCGAGCAGGTTGCGGAAGAGACTACGATTCCGGCGCTGCGACAGGTGCTGGACGACGATCATATGTATCGCCTGCTGGCCTACGATCAACCGGGCGGGATGGCGTACTTTACCGATGCTTCAGTGGTTCCGCTGGATGGTCTGATGGCGGATCGCGAATTTCAAACGGAATTGGCGCAAAAAGGAATTGGCGAGTTTATCCGCCGGGATAATATCGATGGATTTGCGGGCCCCACGGTGCCGTTCGATCAATGGGGAAAGGACACGTACTGCGGCCATCTATTCCTGGAGAGCACGAAATATACCTGCGAGCCCTGGATGGCTTCCCCGGACGGGAAGCAACAGTGGATGATCACCGGCGTCGAAGTGTATTCGCGGATACCGTTGGCGCCCGCGGGATATATTTCTCTGCCTCCGTCGCACATTGTGTGGACGGGCAAGAATTATGTGACGATCTGGAAAGTTTCTCCGGCGGATAGCCAGTTGAAGGCGGAAGCTTCGAATTCCGCGCGTTGAGGTTTCCCTCAGCGCCTGAAGGCGGTTGTGCGGGGGATTGTTCCTTGGACCAAAGTCCAGGGTCTACCTCGTCGAAGTCAATCTTCCTCGCAGGTACAATAGAGAGTGGCATCTGCAGTCCATTCAACCCATGGCGACCACTCCTGAACTGATCCAGATCGATGTTTTGCCGAAGCGGCCGCAGCCCAAGCCGGAGTGGCTGAAGGCGCGCGCGCCGATGGGCGAAGTCTTCCACGACCTGAAGCGGCTGGCACGCAGCCTGAATCTGAACACGGTATGCGAGTCGGCGCATTGCCCCAATATCGGCGAGTGCTGGAACCATAAGACGGCCACGTTCATGATGCTGGGTAACCTGTGTACGCGTCGATGCGGATTCTGCGCGGTGCCCAAGGGGCGTCCAGAGGCGATCGATTTTGATGAGCCTCGGCGGGTGGCGGAGGCGGTGGCTGCGTTAGGGCTGAAGCATGCCGTGATCACCAGCGTGAATCGCGACGACGATATTACCGGCGGGGCGCGCGCATTTGCCATGGTGATTGAGGAAATTCGTCGGCAAGCTCAAGGCTGCCAGGTGGAAGTGCTGATCCCGGATTTTCAAGGCAAGGAAGACGCGATTCGCATCGTGGTGGATGCTGCTCCTGAAGTGTTGAATCACAACACGGAAAGCGTGCCGCGGTTGTATCGTGTGGTGCGTTCCGGCGCGCGCTACGAGCGCACGCTGCGACTGCTGGAGTATGCCAAGGAAGTGAATCCGAAGCTGGTGACCAAGTCCGGCGTCATGGTTGGGCTGGGCGAAGAGATGCATGAACTGCTGGACGTGTTTCGTGACCTGGCGCGCGTCGGGACCGACATTCTGACCATCGGACAGTACTTGCGTCCTTCGAAAGACCATCTACCGATGGCGAGGACGTACACGCCGCAGGAATTCGCATGGATGAAAGAGGAAGCGATGCGGATGGGCTTCCGTCATGTGGAATCCGGACCGCTGGTGCGATCTTCCTATCACGCGCATGAACAGGCCGCTTCAACGGGGCTGAAGGTTCTGGCCTAGACGGCTCCGTCCTGCCGGACCGGTCTCCAATCAGGGGACGAATTTGCGGGTCGGTTGACGCCGGTCGACGCGCAATAACCAGCCCAACATCACAAACAAGACAAACAGTACAGAGGCAATCTGGAAGGCATCCCACCACAGGGTCGTGAAGTTGACGTCGGTGCTGCCGCTGAAGTCGAGCATCAAGAAGCCGATCGCCACCAGCAGCGCTGTCGCCAGAGGGAGCACGCGGCCGTGAATCTGCAAATGCCCGCGACAGGACGGGCAGCGGAAGAACCCCCTCCATCCCGCCTTGAAGAACGAGCGACGAAGGCTCAGCGGCATGGTGCAGACGGGGCAGGTATGCATAGTGGAATCAGCGGAAAAGAGGTCACTCACGACAATTTTATTCTAACCGGTTGACGGTGCTTACGATGCCAGCAAATTTAAGACTCGCCCCGCTATTTACGATGTAATCGGCGGAAACCAGATGATACGGAAGGGCGGTGCGATCAAATCGCGAGCCGCTGCAAGTGTTTCAGCAAACAGAGCCCTATCGGCTTGGATACAATATCGTGTTGCAGGGAGGAAAAAAACATCATGGCTGGATCAGCGATGGCCGGAATTCCGGCGTTGAAAGAAACTTACCAACTGCTCAGGTCTCGGATGGACAAGGCGGTCGAGGATTTTCGCACCAATCTGGCTTCTATCCGCACAGGGCGAGCCAGCGTGCACATGCTGGACCAGGTGAAGGTGCTGGCATACGGGACAGAGATGCCATTGAACCAGGTGGGCCAGATCAGCGCCCCGGAGCCGCAGCTGCTGCTGATTCAACCCTACGACACTACCCTGATTGTTGAAATCGAGAAAGCGCTGCGCGCCGGAAGCCAGGGCTTCAATCCGCAGAATGATGGCAAAGTGGTGCGGGTTCCGGTGCCGCCGATGACGGAAGAGCGGCGCAAGGAAGTTGTGAAACATCTCAACAAGATCCTCGAAGACCATCGCACTGCGGTGCGCAATATTCGCCGTGACGGCAACGATTCGCTGAAGAAGGCGACGAAAGATAAAAAGATCTCGGAAGACGAAGAGAAGCGGTCGCTGGAAGAAATGCAGAAGCTGACCGATGAAGAGATCAAGCGCATGGAAGAACTGTGTAAGGCGAAAGAAAAAGAAGTGATGCAGGTCTGATGGCTCGCCAGACTCGACAGAAAAACTCCGGCAAACTCAGAGCGCAAACTTCGACGCAGTCGCGAACGCGGCCCTCGAATTCCGACCGGAAGAATCCTCAGGCTCACGAAGAGCCGCGAGAAGGAGGAAATTTTTTTGTCCAGAACAGTCTGTCGATTGTCTTACTGGCGCTTTTCATCGTCTTCCTGCTCGGCCAGACTTTTTCCGGACTAGCGCTGGACAATGACACGCGTGTGTTCTACGGGCTGACGAAAATCGGGTATTGGGAGTACGTCCGCACCGGCACTTTTTTGCAGGGAGTATTTTCCAACTGGCAGGCGGCCATTCTGCAGCTTGGCTCCCTGATTATTCTGGGCGTCTATCTGCACCAGCGGGGCGCGCCTCATTCCAGAAGGTCGGTCCAGTTCGGGCATCCCGAGCGCAAGGGAAAGCGGTTCCCGCCTGGCGACGCGTGGATTCGTAGAAACTCGCTTTCGTTGGTGTTTTTCGGGCTGTTTGTGGTGGCCTTCTGGATTCACCTGGTCTCGGGTGCGGCGGCATACAACCAGACGCGCGCCTACTTGCACCAGCCACCTCTCTCGGTCGCGGCATTCTCAGTTTCGGCAAAATTCTGGTTTTCCACCTTTCAAACCTGGCAGGCGGAGTATATGGCGATCGCGCTCTACGTTCTGTTGAGCATTTTTCTTCGCCAGGAAGGATCGCCTGAATCGAAGCCGGTTGAGTCGTCCAATCGCGAGACCGGCAACCCGAACAAGTAAGCGTTGCAAGTTCCAGGTGGCTGCCGGTTTTCGGCGATACTGCGCCTCCAGACTGCGCGTATCAGGCCCCGGTGCGCGGTTCGCTCCATATTCGCAGCCATTTGTTTCTTCCTCGCGGCAAACCTAAAATGCCAGTATGGATTCCCTGAAGGTGGTGCATGCAGTTTGCCCGCTGGACTGCCCGGACTCGTGCAGCGTGCATATCTCGGTGACCCCAGAGGGCCGCGCGACAAAAATTCAGGGCAATCCAGATCATCCAGTCACCCGCGGATTTCTTTGCGCCAAGGTGACGAAATATCTCGACCTTGTTTACTCCCCGGAGCGGGTGCTGTACCCAATGCGGCGCCGGCGTGGCCTTACGAAGGGACCAATTCCGCCAGGGAAACAGGCGGAGGTTTTCGAGCGCATTTCCTGGGATGAGGCGCTCGACACGATTGCGGCGCGACTGCAGGATATCTCCACAAAGTTTGGACCAGAAGCCATCCTTCCGTACTCCTATGCCGGAAATATGGCGGTGCTGGGCTACGGTTCTATGGACCGGCGTTTTTTTTCGCGGCTGGGAGCATCAAGGCTCGATCGGACCATTTGCTCGGCTGCCGGTGGAGAGGCCTTGATGTCTGTCTATGGAGCCAAGCTGGGCACCGACACGGAACACTTCCGTCACGCCCGCACCATTCTGGCCTGGGGAGCCAATATTCTCGGCAACAATGTGCACTTCTGGCCGTTCATTCAGGAAGCGCGGCAAAAGGGAGCGCGGCTGATTGTGATTGATCCGTACACCACGCGGACGGCAAAGGCCTCTGACTGGCATCTGCAGATTCGACCAGGAACGGACTCGGCGCTGGCGCTGGGCATGATGCATGTGCTGATCGAAGAAAATCTGTACGACGCGGATTACGTGGCACGATTCACGCATGGCTTTGAGCCGCTGCGCGCCCGTGCAAAGGAATACACACCCGCGTGCGTGGCGGAGGCGACGGGCCTGTCCACCGAAGATATTGTGCGACTGGCGCGAGAATATGCGACCGCAACCCCGTCCGTAATTCGGCTGAATTATGGGGTGCAGCGAGGGCAGAATGGCGGGGCGGCGGCGCGCGCGATTGCCATGCTGCCGTGTCTCATCGGCGCGTGGAAACATCTGGGCGGAGGGCTGCAGCTTTCCACCAGCGGCGCATTTCAATTCAACAAGCAGGCGCTGGAGCGGCCGGACCTGGCGGATGCAAGTCCGATCGGCCGAGCTGGCCGCATCGTAAACATGAGCCGCCTGGGCCATGCGCTGACCGAACTCAGCGATCCCCCGGTGCAGGCGATGGTGGTTTACAACTCCAACCCAGCCGTGATCGCGCCGAATCAGAAGGCAGTGCTGCAAGGACTGCGGCGTGAGGATTTGTTCACCGTGGTGCATGAGCAACTGTTCACCGACACCACCGATTACGCCGACATCGTATTGCCAGCCACGACATTTTTCGAGCACAAGGATTTTCAGGGAACCTACGGTCACTACTACGTGCAGTTGTCGGAGGCGGCGATTGCGCCGCTGGGCGAAGCGCGTTCGAACGTGACGCTGTTCCGGCAACTGGCGCAGCGGATGGGCTTCACTGAAGAGTGTTTCAAGGATAGCGAAGAGGACCTGATCGACCAGGCTCTGCGGGGAACGAATGTTCCCTGGCTGGAGGGAATCACGCGCGAGCAATTGGAAGCGCAGCATTCGATCCGGTTGAAATTTCCCCAGGAGCAAAATGGCGGAGCGTTCCAGCCGTTTGTCTCGGAGGAATGGTTCCGCACTCCCTCCGGCAAAGCGGAGTTCTATTCCGAGACGTTGGCGGCGCAGGGCTATGATCCGCTTCCGGGATATGTTGCGGCCGATGAATCGCGGCACTCACCGCTGGCGAAGAAATTTCCGCTGGAGCTGCTGCCGCGCAAGAACGATAACTTCATGAATTCGACATTCGCCGGATTGCCTTTTCATCAAGCGATGGAGGCGACACATTCTGGCGTGCTGGAGATGCATCCCGACGATGCCGAGGCTCGCGGAATCGCCGATGGAGACGCGGTGGAGGTTTTCAACGACCGCGGAAAAATTCCTCTTCGGGCCAAAGTTGGGGCAAGTGTGCCTGCCGGAGTGGCCGCTTCCCGTTTAGGATGGAACAAGCTCACTCGTGACGGGCAAGGCGTCAACTCTCTGACCAGTGAGACGCTGACGGATCTGGGTGGAGGGCCGACGTTTTACTCCACGCTGGTTGAAGTGCGCCGCGTGCAACCGGACCGCAGCGGAAGCGAGTTGTTGGAAAGGCCGTGATCATGGCGGATGCGGCGGGATTTCAGTGTGCTGGATGTGGAGAATGGAACGAGACAGTGGTAGATGAGTCGGGCGGCAGCCGCCAGCGGTACGTGGAAGATTGCCAGGTGTGTTGCAAGCCGAATGTGTTGGACATCTGCTGGGACAGCGCGGCAGAGGAATTTGTCATTGAAGCCCAGTTGGAAAGCTAGCTGGTCTGAAAATGTTTTTTGCAGTCCGGAGCGTAGATCGATCGCGTTCCACAACGAAAAATGAGCCAGGGTGGAAGTGCGGTCGCTAGGATCGTGCGGTCATCTCCCGTATAATCGTGTTTTCCTCTGGAATCGATTTTTGGCAGTGAGGGTGTGCATATTTTTCCCGCGAGTGTAGGGGGCTTCCATGTCCCAAACCAACCGACCACGAGCGTGCGCCTGTGGACCCGCTGGACTGTCCAAGTCCTTGCGGCGGTACTGTTATTCCTCGGCATAGGCTTGAACGCCCGGGCCCAGTCCCAGTCCCCTCTACAAAACATTGCGCCGGCCAGCGAAGCCAGCACGCCGCAGGGCAGCATCATCAGTGAAATCCGCGTGATCGGCAATCGCCGAATCCCCAAGGAAACGATCCTGGCGCGCATTTTCTCGCACGTGGGCGATCCTTACGATTCCGCCACCGTGGAGCGTGACTTCAACTCTCTTTGGAACACGGGATATTTTGAGAATGTGCAGATCAACCGCGAGACGACGCCAAAAGGCGTCATCCTGACGATCATCGTTCGCGAGCGGCCCACGATTCGAGACATAACGTACAAGGGATTGAGTTCCGTTTCCCAGTCCGATGTTCTGGATCGGTTCAAGAAGGCGAAAGTGCCTCTGTCGGTCGACAGCCAGTATGACCCGACCAAGATCAAATTGGCCGAAACTGTATTGAAGGAATTGCTGGCCGAGCATGGGCATCAGTTCGCCACAATCCATACCGTCATCAAGACGATTCCTCCGGCATCGGTGTCGGTGAACTTCAACGTGAAGGAAGGCCCGACGGTCAAGGTGGGCCACATCAAGTTTGAAGGCAACAAGGAAGTTTCCAGCCGAACGCTGCGGGGCGCAATGAAGAACCTGAAGCCCATCGGCGTTCCTCACTCGTTGATCCTGGAGAATCTGTTCGCCCGTACCTACGATGAAAGCAAGCTGGAAGAGGATACTGAGCGGGTACGCGCGGCATACCGTGATCGTGGATATTTCCGAGCCACCGTGGATCAGCCGCTGACCCACATTCGCAATGAGGGTGGCTTGTATATTCCGCTGATTCACTCGCGCAAGGGCAAAGCCATCGACATCACCATTCCGGTCGAGGAAGGCGAACAATATCGCCTGGGAGGAATTACCTTCACCGGAAACAAGCGGGTGACGAATCAGAAGGCATTGCGCTCGCTCTTCAAGCTTAAAGACGGACAGATCTTAAACACATCCCTGATTGGCAAGGGCCTGGAGAACATGCGTAAGGCCTACGGTGAGCTGGGGTATATCAACTTCACCGCAGTCCCGACGCAACGCATCGATGAGCCGAAGAAGTTGGTGTACCTGACCATGGACATCGACGAAGGCAAGCCGTATTACGTTTCACGGATCGAGTTCCGCGGAAACACCACCACGCGCGACAGCGTCATTCGACGCGAGCTGCTGCTGGAGGAAGGCCAGGTCTACAACAGCCATCTCTGGGAGTTGAGCTTGTTGCGTCTGAACCAGCTGAGCTACTTCAATCCGCTGAAGGTGGATCAGGATTCTGAGACGCAGCAGGATGCCGATAACGGCACCGTGAACTTGCTGCTGAACGTGAAGGAAAAGGGCAAGAACTCCATTGGATTGAATGGAGGCTTCAGCGGGCTGTCGGGTGCGTTTGTCGGCTTGAATTACCAGACCAACAACTTCCTCGGCCTGGGTGAATCACTCACCCTGCAGGCGGCGTTGGGTGATCTGCAGCGCAACATCACGTTCGGCATGACGATTCCCTACGTGAAGAACCATCCGCTGTCGTTGGGTTTCCAGCTGACCACGCAGAAGTCGCAATATAACGCATTTAAGAATCCGCTATCGTTGACCGGCAAGAGCCAGAACTTCGATACCGCGCAGCAATCCTTTGTGCAGAATTACAACCAGACCAAGACTGGATTGAGCTTGTCGGCGAGCTATCCGATTCCGCGGACCTTCAAGCGCATCGGCGCCACCTACAGCCTAAGTAAGTCGAATATTCAGGCGTTCAGCCCGGCGACTACAAATCTGTTCCAGTATCTGAACTTCCGCCACGGAACTACGGGCAGAAGCG
Organism: uncultured Acidobacteriota bacterium; assembly: GCA_963774515.1. GTDB lineage: Bacteria > Acidobacteriota > Terriglobia > Terriglobales > Acidobacteriaceae > JAKAAZ01. Next base: position 43,445 of record CAVZFK010000011.1, read on the forward strand.
CGTTGAACGGAATCGTCACCAGTCAACTGTCTCTCAGCTATACCTACAGCACGGTGAGCAATCCTTATCGTCCGCGCAACGGCCAAAGCCTTAATGCCGTTGTTCAGGTGTCGGGTCTGGGCGGCAATGTCAGCTCCATCACGCCATTGGTGGAATACAAATTCTTCAGGCCGATTTCGAAGTTCCACTTCAATCCTGAAGGGCGCAACATCTTCGCGTACCGTATCCAGGTTTCCTACATCCAGGGCATTGCAGGACTGGTGGCCAGTCCCTTTGACCGGTTCTATGCCGGCGGTGAAAACGATATTCGCGGCTTCGATGTTCGCTCCGCGACACCGTATTCATTCATTCCCACCAAGGTGTTGTACAACCTGACCAACCCAGACGGAAGTTTAGTCCCAAGAGATCCTACGAATCCAACGCTGGGGCCGGTACAGGTTCCGCTGCCGGTATACTCGGTGGCTTCGATTGGCGGCGATACGCAGATTACGAACAACATCGAATACCGCATACCGATTGGCGGCCCGGTTGACTTCTCGTTCTATACCGACTTCGGTCTGGATATGGCACTGAATCATAACCAGCTGCTGTTGAATCAGCAGGCCAAGGCAAACCTGGATGGAGCGCTGTACGGTTGTCCGGAATTGGTGAACGGAACCTGCCAGGGTGGTGTTCCGTGGTCTTCATTCGGACCCTTCCCGAGCCGTTTAGGTGCAATTCCGGGAACGAACATTGTTCCTCGGACGTCGGTTGGCCCGCAGATCACCGCCATGCTGCCGATCATCAATGCCCCGGTACGCATCTATTTCGCTTTCAACCCGAACCGCTTACACCAGATCCAGGGATCGAACATTTTGTTCACCCGCGATCAGTTTCCTCAAGGCGATGCGGGAACGTTTACGTATGAAGAAGCGCGGGCAAATTACGGCGCGAAGTATTTTCTCTGGGAGCCTCGCAAGACGCTTCGTATCAGTGTGAGTACGTCGTTCTAAGTTTGAGGTGTGCAGAAAATACTGGAGTCTATCAGGATTGGAGCGCGGCGGAAGTTATTTCGACAGCGACATGGTGCGGTGGGAATAAGTTGAAACCATGCAGAAACGGTCTGGGAGCGGTTTGACGGGAGATTTTCAGCACTCCTATAATCCTTCCAGATTACTTCTTAGCCGAAATGTGATGGATTTCCCCCTCGGCCGATTCTGGTGAGGATGGTTTGGCGCGGAGGAAAAACGCGCGCAGCCAATTCCTGAAAGAATTGCTGCATAGAAGGAATTTGCAATTGATTGCACGATGAGATTCGGTCTCGCTTGTCTACGCTGCAACCCGGGAGCAACGCCCGGTTGTCACGAACCAGCAGCCAACCTCCAAGAGTTTATGAAAGTTCCAAATCTTGCTCCACCTGCAGGGTGGACACCGAGTGGAAGTCAAAGGAGTTCCAAACAATTATGAAGCGTTCTTTATTTGTGGTTGCCGCACTGGCAGCGACCTTCACTGTCAGCGCCGGCGCGCAGACCAGCCAACCACCATCCGCTCCCGCACCCGCATCTGCAACCCCGTCGGCTCCGCCAACGGGAGCCACCAAGATTGCCGTGATCGCGTTTCAGCCTGCGGTCGCTGCCACCAATGAAGGACGCGCCGCATTCGCGAAAATCCAGCAGAGATTTCAGCCCAAGCAAACCGAGCTGAAGGGCTTGAGCGACCAGATTGATTCACTGAAGAAGCAATTACAGGCCGATGGCAGCACGTTGAGCCCGGACGAGCGCGCCTCCCGTTTGCGCACCATCGACGACAAGGAAAAGTCGTTGCAGCGGGCAGCGCAGGACGCGCAATCAGACTTTCAACAAGCGATGTCGGAAGCCTACCAGGGGATCGCGCAGAAATTTTACGCGGTGCTGCAGGATTATTGCCAGGCGAATGGATACGGCGCGGTGTTCGATATGAGCTCGCAGCAAACTCCTGTAGTGTGGGCCAGCAAGACCGCCGACATTAGCGAAGCTGTGGTTCAGGAATACAACCAGAAGTCGGGCGTACCGGCTCCTGCAGGAGCTGCAGCGAGGCCAACCGCCCCTGCGGCGACGCACCACACCACCAAGCCTGCGGCGCACTAAAGCTTTGCGATTGGCTGCCGATAGATAGGGTAGACGGCAACTGATTGCAACACATTAGGGCGGTACCTGCCGAATTTCGGCAGGCCGCCCTTTTCTTGTGGAAAAAATTGTGGGAAATTCGGCTTTGGGAAGTTTGCCGGGCATCGGTCGCTATGGCAGACGAATTTCGTCATCGTTCGCGCAGTTAAGTGAATGATTCTATTGATTGATTCAGCGTCAACAAGATTTTCAATCTCACGCAAAACTAAAGTGCACCCTTTACGCTTTCCACAGCGAGCCGTGAAGGGTGTATGAATTCCAGGCTGATTTTACGGGCTTTTAGGAGTCTTCGCCGATCCTGAGAACCGCCAGGAAGGCCTCCTGGGGAATGTCGACGCGCCCGATTCGCTTCATCCGCTTTTTGCCTTCTTTTTGTTTCTCCAGCAATTTGCGTTTGCGGGAAATATCGCCACCGTAACATTTGGCGAGGACATTCTTTCGCAGCGCGGCCACCGTTTCGCGGGCAATCACTTTCGCACCGATGGCGGCCTGAATTGCGACCTCAAACATCTGCCGCGGGATCAGTTCGCGCATCTTCGAGACCAATGCACGGCCGCGTTCATATGCAAACTCCTGATGCACGATGATCGAAAGCGCATCGACCGGCTCTCCGGAGACGAGGATGTCGAGCTTGACCATCGGCGAGTCCCAGGTGTCGGACAAATGGTAATCGAGCGAAGCGTAGCCGCGCGAAATGGATTTCAATCGATCGTAAAAATCGAGCACGATCTCGTTGAGCGGGAGTTCATACGTCAGCATCACGCGGGTGGGGCTGACATATTCAAAATTCTTCTGACGACCGCGCTTGTCTTCGACCAGTTTCAGAATGCCGCCGACGTATTCCTCATTGGTCAGGATGGTAGCGGTGATGACCGGCTCCTGAATTCGTTCGATGTTGGTCGGATTTGGCCAGCGCGAAGGATTGTCGACTTCAACGACGCTACCGTCAGTGAGCGTGATGCGATAACGCACTCCGGGCGCCGTCGTGATCAAGTCGAGATTGAATTCGCGCTCCAGCCGCTCCTGAATAATTTCCATATGCAGCAATCCGAGAAAGCCGCAGCGAAAGCCAAAGCCGAGCGCGACCGAACTTTCCGGCTCGAAGAAGAAAGAAGAATCGTTGAGACGCAGTTTTTCAAGAGCCTCGCGCAGCAGGGTGTGCTCATGCGCATCCACCGTGTAAAGACCGGCAAAAACCATCGGCTTGATGTCTTCAAAGCCGGGCAGCGGAGTGGGACTTGGGTTGGCATCGTGGGTAATGGTGTCGCCAATCTTCGCATCGGCCACGTTCTTGATAGTGGCCACGAAGAAACCGACTTCGCCGGCGGAAAGTTCCTGCACGGCCACCGGCTTGGGTGTCTGCACGCCGATCGATTCAACCTCAAACGTTCGGCCATTCGACATGAGACGAATTTTTTCGCCGCGCTTGAGCCGTCCGTTGATGACGCGCGTCAGCACGATGACGCCACGATACGAGTCGAACCACGAATCAAAAATCAGCGCCTGCAATGGAGCTTCCGCGTCGCCGGTAGGAGGAGGCAGGCGATGCACCACAGCTTCCAGCACAGCCTCCACGCCTAAGCCGGTCTTGGCGCTGATGGGCAACGCATCGGTCGCGTCCAGTCCGATGGTCGCCTCAATCATTTCCTTGCTGCGCTCCACGTCGGCGCTGGGCAGGTCAATTTTGTTGATGATGGGGATAATGTCGAGGCCGTTATTGATGGCGATGTGCGCGTTGGCCAGCGTCTGCGCTTCCACGCCCTGGGTGGCGTCGACAACCAACAACGCGCCTTCGCAAGACGCCAGCGAGCGCGAAACTTCATAGGAAAAGTCGACATGACCCGGAGTGTCGATCAGATTCAGCTGGTAGGTCTCGCCGTTTTCGGCCTTGTAGGCCATGCGCACGGCGTGGGCTTTGATGGTGATGCCGCGTTCGCGTTCGAGGTCCATCGCATCCAGCACCTGCGCCTGCATCTCCCGCGCAGTCAGCGACCCGGTCAGTTCCAGCAGGCGATCAGAAAGCGTGGATTTGCCGTGGTCGATATGGGCAATGATGGCGAAATTGCGGATGTGTTCTCGATCCATGAAGGAAAGCCGACTGGCAGAAAAGAAAAGGTTCCACACACCGACTACATGGGTGTTTGGAAGCGAGTCTCTTCAGCTGAGTTTACCATCTGACGACGGGAAGATTTGAAAGAGCAAACGGGATGGGCCTCAATCGCAGGGATGTATTGTGGCTCACTGCTTTTACTGACTTGCGCGCTATTAGTTTCACCTATCGGCAGGACATATTCGCCGATGGAAATTGTGCACCGTTGCTGCGGGTTGCCGCGCAAGGATACCCATTGAACCAGATTGACGCTCTTGCGTTGAAATGGCGATACAAGGCCATACAATGGGAAGCGAGCGTCCCTGACTGCCTTTGATGAGATATTGGCTCCTCCCGATTGCGAGCGGCGTGCTGCTCTTGCTATGTGGATGTCCGGCGCAACAGCCGGGCGCACCCGCAAGCGCATCGTCGCACGCGACCGCGCCGACACTGAGCGGCGGAACATCAGCGCAGACGTCAGAGAAAACCTCCAGCGCGGCAACGCCGGCTGCGACGCCCGAGAGTCGCGCGCAGCAAGACCAGACGCTGATTGCCGCTTCCAAACAAGCCTACGATACCGGGATGTCGCTTTATCAAGCCGGCGAATACCAGGCGGCCCGCGAGGATTTCGATCGCGCGGTTGATATTTTTCTGACAAGCGGACGCGACCTGAAAACCGACAGCGTTCTGAACGATGCGTTTGAGCAGCGAGTCGATGCCATCAATACACTCGAACTCGACTCCCTGCAGCAGAGCAACGGATTCAGCCAGCAGGATCAGACGCCGGTTGGCGTGGCGAACGATGTCACTTTCCCGGTGGACCCGAATCTGTTGGCGCGGGCGCAGGCGGATTTAAAGATTACGCACTCCGATCTTCCGCTGGTGGTGAATGACTACGTCGCCGGATTCATTAACTACTTCACCAATACAAAAAAAGGTCACAACACCATCGAAAACTCCCTGACGCGCGAAGGGCAATATCGCGCCATGGTGGAACAGGTGCTTCTGGACGAAGGCGTACCGAAAGATTTGATCTACCTTGCCGTCGCTGAATCAGGGTTCCGTGCAAGGGCGGTCAACGCGCGCACCGGAGCGGGCGGCATGTGGCAATTTATGCCCTATGACGATTACGGTCTGGTTCGGAACGCGTGGGTGGATGAACGATTTGATCCGGAGAAATCTACTCGCGCGTACGCCCGTTACATTAAGGAGTTGCATGCGCAGTTCGGCGATTGGTATTTAGCCATGGCGGCCTACGACTGGGGCCCAGGCAAAATACAGCGCGCCGTACAACGCACCGGCTATGCGGATTTCTGGGAGCTGTATCAGCGTAACGTGCTGCCTGCAGAGACAAAGAATTATGTGCCCATCATTCTGGCCGCAGCAATCATGGCGAAGAACCCAACCCAGTATGGGCTATCCGATATTCCCGTCGATCCTGCGCTGCGTTCTGACACTGTAAAGACAGATTCCAGCATTAATCTTCGACTGGTAGCGGATCTTGTCGGTACGACAACGGAAGAAATCCAGGAATTAAATCCAAGCTTATTGCAGATGAGCACGCCGAGTGATTTTTCCTTCGACCTGCATCTGCCGCCGGGGACGGCTCCGCTGTTTCAGCAGCGGCTGGCGTTGGTGCCGGAAGAACATCGCGCCGCATGGCGCTTTCACATCGCCACGCAGGACGACACGCTGGCCAGCATCGCGCAAAGCTTTCACGTGACGACAAGAGAGCTAGCCGCGGCCAATGGATTGCAGACTGACGATTCAATCCACGCGAACCAGGCACTGGTAATTCCGGTGCCACCACCGCCGGTGTTGGCTGCGCATATGCGCTATCGCGTGCGTCGCGGCGACACCATGGTGACACTTGCAGATCGGTTTGGCGTGACCACCAGTCAGTTGCGCCGTTGGAATGGACTGCATGGAAATCGACTGCCGGTGGGTCGAACAATCTATGTGTCGGAGCCGGTGCGGACGCATCGTCGTCGCACCACTCATCACAGTTCCAAGAGCCATACTTCGAGCGAAAGCAAGGCGCACCACAGCAGTTCATCGAGTCACGCAAAGACTTCTTCCAGCAAGCACCACAAGAAAAAAACCGAATGATGCATCCTCGTGTGGCAGGGCAGGTCACCCGCCGGACGAACTTCGCGCTTGTGTTTCCGGCGAACTCGTAGCATCCTTATGCAGGTATGCATTGCATTGCCTGCTGCAGCTTGATTGGCGAAGATGTAAGATACGGCCATACGGTAACGGCAAAGGGAGATGAGCATGATTGACGATCAATTCAAGCGAATGTCCGATGACAGTGAGTACGAACCGGAGACGAGTGAGTTTGGCGAAGATACCGGCAACGGATTTGAAGAGGAAGAAGAAGTGACCATCTCCATCACATCGGACGACGATGAAGATCACATCGGATGAAGATGATGCGATCGTGATTGCTGCAACTCCCGTGGTGGAATATCAGCGGCCCGCGCCGCCAGTGGCATCGCCGAAGCCAGCCGCGAAACCGGCAAGTGCAGTGGCCAAGCCAGCAGCGAAGAAGGCGCCGGCGAAGAAAGCCGCAGCCAAAAAAGCAGTGGTGAAGAAGGCAGCTAAGAAAGCGCCCGCGAAGAAGGCAGCCAAGAAAGCTCCGGCAAAGAAGGCAGCGAAGAAGGCGCCGGCGAAGAAGGCCGTAAAGAAAGCTGCGAAGAAGGCAGCGAAAAAAGTTTCGGCGAAGTCAGCCGTAAAGAAGTCCGCAAAGAAAGCGGTCAAGCAACACCGTAAATCCAAAACAACAAGGGGTACTAAATTGGCAGTTAAAAAGGCAACCAAAAAGGCAGCAAAGAAGGCTCCAGCCAAGAAGGCTGCAGCAAAGAAGTCTCCTGCAAAGAAAACAGCCAAGAAGGCCGCAAAAAAGAAGTAACGTAGTCCAAGGCAAGCAAAAGGGCCCGGCAATTTGCCGGGCATTTTTGCGTCTGGAGGTGAGAGGCGAAGGTGATTCGAGAATGCGCTATTCGGACGGCGGCTTTTCGGCGGGTTGATAATATCGTGCTTCAGGATCGGTGCAGCCGTGACATATTTTTTTTCCGTCTCGCACGGTATAGCGATCGTAGTTAATACCTTCTCCGCAAACGGCACAGAGAGTGCGTTCTGCCTTGTAGCCGGGAAATTCCTTTTCGCTGAGTGGTACCTGCACCCACTGCTCGCTAAAGAGGATGTTCTCCGGCAGCTCACGATAGGCCAGCATCTGCTGCTGATTCTTGTTGTCGATTTCCGGATGGAGTTGGCGCGCGGCTTCTCTGGAGGATTCGCGAGCCGAAATACGCACCGCCCGGCCGGTTTCGACATCGACAAAGGTCGCCGCCATTTTTCCCCAATCGCGAAACTTTAATGCGCGTTTGCCCAGCCGACAGCCGGTGACGACGGCGATGGCGTCGGTGGCACAGCGGTCAATCTCGACGAATGTAACCAGGCGCTTACGATCTTTTCCGCGCGGATCGGAGAGGCCCAGCCGGGCGCATCCCAGCATAGCCATGCGCACCCCTAGCACTTGGCCGGCGCAAAGATGGCCGTGGGCAATTTCGGCTTCCTGCAGCAATTTGTCCAAATCCTGCATGTATCTAGAGTAAATACAGACGGGCAAATATTTGAAAAGCACATTTCTTGCGTTTGGCATATGATGTGTGTCACATAAGGGGGAAACCGCCATGATTGGCAGTCTTCTTCTCGCGATGTCGACCACGCTGCTTCCGCAAACGCCGCAACCACAGCATGTGGCTCCACTGATTCCGGCGCAGCATTTCGCTCCGGTGACCGTTCCCTTCGACTACTACAATCGACACATTTTTGTCACGCTCACTTTAAATGGAACTCCGGGGATGGTGTTTCTGCTGGACAGCGGCACCAACGCCAACGTTGTCAGCATGAACACCGCGGCGACCATGGGATTGCAGCCGGTGAGTGTACAGCAGCAAAAAGGTCTGGGACTGGGCTCCGGCAAGGTGTACGTTGCGGCGGCTAAGGATATCGACGCCAGGATCGGAGATATCCAGGTCGCGAACCTGATGGCGATGATTGATCTTCAGGCTCTGGAACATCAGTTCGGCCATCGCATCGATGGAATTCTGGGATTTCCATTTTTACAACACTTTGTTGTGCAACTGGACTTCAATAAGCACCTGCTCACCCTGATGCCGTCGAAGAAATACTCGTATCGAGGGCCGGGTGACATGCTTTATTTGACTAGCCGATCGACGGCGACCTCAATCCCGGTGATGGTGAGCACGGTGGACCATGCAGAGCGACAGATCAAGGTGGAAGTTGACACTGGTAGCGATGTGACCCTTCTGCTGTACCCGCAGTTTGTGCATGGTGCTCACATGGAAGGTATTTTTCCATCCAAGGCGCAGCAGCAAGCCTACGGGCTGGGAGGCTACTTTGCGATGCAGTATGGGGTGTTGAATACGCTGCTGATGGGTAGGACGGAAGCCAGCCATCTGATCATTTTTAAAATGCTGAGCGAACCGATCGCCACCCGTACTGGCTTCGCCGGAGTCATCGGCACGTCGCTGCTGGATCAATTCGGCAAGGTCGTATTTGATGTGCCGCGGGGTCACATCATTTTAGAGATGAATCCGGTGAGCCAGGTGTCGGCGAATCGGCCCGCTGTTCCCGCGATTCCCTGAGGGCAGGCGCGGCTCGATGGTTGATGCGGATTGCCGGGATTTTGTTGGTAGCGGGCGAAATGCATCTGTGGTTTGTCGCCGATACATTTCGAAGCGGTGGAGGAAGGCATGAGGGGAAAAACATTTCTCACTGTGGCGGCGATGCTGTGTATGATGCCGCATGCCGATCCATCGCGAACAGCACATCCAGACTCAGTCGCAGACATCTCCGTGAATGCCTCTGGACAGTCGATCGGCGAGGTGACTGTTCCGTTCGAATATTTCAAGCAACACATCTATGTGCCCGTCACCCTTCAGGGCAAGCCGGGGTTCACGTTTATGCTGGATAGCGGTGCCAGCAAGAATGTTCTGAATCTGCGAACCGCCCGGCAGCTGGGTATGCATCTAGCCGACATAGAACCGGAGAAAAGCGTCGGCTTCGGCTACGAACGCATCTACGTCGCTCCCGAAGAAGACGTTGGTGTCGAACTCGGAGATCTAGCGGCAGCACACACGATGTCTGTGATGGATTTAAATAAATTTGAAATGCATTTCAGCCATCCTACGGACGGAATGCTGGGATACCCATTTTTTCTTCACCATGTAGTCAAGGTTGATTTTCAAACGAAATTGGTCAGCATCTATCCCGCAGACAACTTTGTATATCGCGGGTTCGGGATGAAAGTTCCCGTGGTGCCGGGCAAGGGATCCATAGTAATGCCCGTGACTCTGGGAAGTGACAGGCATAAGCCGCGTCCGGTGGATGTAATCGTCGATACTGGCAGCAATGTGAGCCTGCTGCTGTACGAGAACTTTCTGCGGGAATTGGATCTGGAGAAGAGCCTGCGTCAATCTGTTCCCGCAGAGGCATTTGGTCTGAACGGCTATTACCAAATTCAGAGAGGTGTAGTGGACTCGCTGCTGATTGGAGATGCAGAAACGCACAACCCGACGGTCGATTATCTGGAAAAAAATGAAGATCTGACTCCGAGCCGGACCGTACCCGGGGCGATTGGAAATGGAGTGTTGCAGGGCTTTCGAGCCGTCATCTTTGACGTGCCTCATCACCGCATTATTTTCGAACTGCCTGATGCGTCTCCAGCTCTGACGGTGGTCATGAAAGAGACGATGGCGCCGTAGAGATTGACCACTGCCATTCGATCCGCCGATTGCACTATTGGTCGTCGGGGGATTCGCCCTCTTCAATCAACGCGGATGCCAGGCCGAAGATCTGATAACTGACGGCTGCGCTGTTGGTGGGATGGAAGACGACCTGCAGCGGCTGGCGCTGCCAGGTTGCAGGAGCGCAGGCGGGGGTGGGGTGATCGTCCACCGTCCATTGCGATAGGGCCTTGGCCACCAGAGGCCGGCGCACTCCTAACTGCGTAACCACTGCGTAGAGATGTTTGCCGGTGGTGTTGACGCCGCAATAGGCGGCGTAATCGCGAAACCAGACTATCTCCGAAACGGCCGGATCGAAATCTGGCAAATGCAGCACGCTGATGTGAGCCGAACTGCGATCCACCAGCAGCCACGGCCCCAGCACCCAGAGCCAGTGGGCTCCGGCCTCGTTGGGCAACGCGTCATTCAGCTTGACAGCGCGGCGAGCGACAAAGGTGCGATCGGTAATTTCGTGGATCTCGCCAGTAGTCCAATCCTTCACCTGACCATCGACGACCAGCGGACGCACGCGCAGGCTGGTGGGCTCGTCAGGAGATGGGGTGGATGTGGTGGTGGGAGCGGTGTAGGGAACCTTGCGCCATCCGCCTAACGCGACCGAATGAACCTTGGCAGCAACAGGAAGACAGAGCAGCAGAAGAGTGGCGCAAACGCCGAGCGACTTGGGGCAGGCCATGCGCATGAGGGTAATCCGCGCAGCTGCGGATGCACAAGTGGATTTCGGTTTGGCGGGATGACTTGAGTCATTCGACAAAGGCGGCTTCTACGACGACCTGCGCTCAGAATGACTCGTTACTTTATTCCAGCACGCTATTCGATGACAGCAATTTTGGCGCGCTTGCCGACGCGGATGGGCACATGGGCCGGCAGAGCCTCCAGGCGCAGCCATGGCGCGGAGTGGGATGCACCATTAATGGCGACGGCGTTGCTCTTCAGTTTGCGGTTGGCATCGGTGGCTGAGTCTGCGAGATTGCAGTGCGCCAACAATTTGTCGACTCGAATCGACTGCGTTTCCGCATTCCAGCCCAACGCATCGCGACTGACGTGCACTTCTTCTGCGTCCGCCGGCATTTCTTTGCGCTGAAATTGTTTCGCCCAGTTTTCGTCGGCCTGTTGCGCCGCGGCTTCGGAATGAAATCCGGCGGTAATGGTGCGGGCCAAGCCGCTTCTTGGCTTCCATGGGATGCAGCGCGCCGCTGGCGACATCGTTCTTCATCGCCTCAATTTCGTGCGGGCGCAGATCCGTGAGCAGGGTCCAGTAACGCCACATCAGGTCGTCGGAGATGGACATCAGCTTGCCGTACATTTCCTGCGGCGGTTCGTGCACACCGATGGCATTGCCGAGCGATTTCGACATCTTCTGCACGCCGTCGAGGCCTTCGATAATCGGCATCATCAGCACGATCTGCGCCGGGGTGCCAGCCTGGCGCTGCAATTCGCGCCCGACTAGCAGATTGAAGCGTTGATCGGTGCCGCCAAGTTCGACATCGGCGTCCAGCATGACCGAGTCGTACCCTTGCGCCAGCGGATAGAGCATTTCATGCAGCGAGATGGGTTGTTCGGCCTGGAAGCGCTTGTGAAATTCATCGCGTTCCAGCATCTGGGAGACGGTGAATTTTGCGGCCAGGCGAATGATGGCCTCAAAGCCAAGTTTGCCTAGCCACTCGGAGTTATAGCGGACTTCAGTCTTTTCGCGATCGAGAATTTTGAAGACCTGATCGGTATAGGTTTGCGAATTTTTATCGATTTCTTCGCGGGTCAGCGGCTTGCGGGTGACGGAGCGGCCGGTGGGATCGCCAATCAGGCTGGTGTAATCGCCGATCAGGAAGATGACGGTGTGGCCGAGGTCTTGAAAGTGCTTCAGCTTGCGAATCAGGACCGTGTGGCCGAGATGGAGATCGGGTGCGGTGGGATCGAAGCCGGCTTTGACGCGCAGCGGGCGGCCGGTGGCTCGCGACTGTTCCAGGCGGGTACGCAGCTCGGGCAGCGGAATAATTTCCGCAGTGCCTTTCTTGAGGTATTCGAGTTGTTCGTCAACAGGGGCGAACTCGCCACGGCGATCAAAATTGGACATGATGCAACCTAGTATAAAGAGTACGTGGCCCGCTGCGGCGGGATCCTGTGGCGTGGAGTGCACTGTGGCGATCGATGTGGCGTCGGTTCGGGCAGATACGCCGGGCTGCGAAAACGTGCTGCACCTGAACAATGCGGGCGCCAGCCTGCCGCCAACGCCCGTGCTGGAGCGGGTGAAAACGCATCTGGACCTGGAAGCGGCGATGGGCGGTTACGAGGCCGAAGACAGTGTCGCCGAGGAATATCAGGGCATCTATCGCTCGATAGCGAAAATGCTGGGATGCGCGCCGAGTGAAATTGCTCTGGTTGAAAATGCGACGCGCGCCTGGGATGCGGCGTTCTATGCGCTGGCAGAAAGCTTCCAGCCGGGCGACAAAATTCTTACAGCGTCGAATGAATATGTCAGTAATTACCTGGCGTTTTTGCAGGTGGTGCGCCAGCGAGGGATTGAAATTGTTGTGGTGCCAAATGAGCCGGGAGGAGAGATTTCTTTGACCGCGCTGGAAGCGGCGATTCGGCAGCATGGCGAGCGGGTGAAGCTGATCGCGCTGACCCATGTGCCAACCAACGGCGGACTGGTGCAGCCGGCAGTAGCTGTGGGTCGCATCGCGCGCCGAAATCATATTCCATATTTGCTGGATGCCTGCCAGTCAGCCGGACAAATGCCGCTGGATGTGGAGCAGCTAGGTTGCGACATGCTGGCGGCCACGGGACGCAAGTATCTGCGCGGGCCGCGGGGGACGGGATTTCTGTATATCCGGCAATCGATGCTGGAACGGTTGGAGCCGACGCCGATCGACATGAGCTCCGCCGAATGGAGCGCGAGAGAAGAATACAAATTGCGCAACGATGCGCGGCGCTTTGAAATTTCAGGCGGCTCGGTGGCGTGCCAGCTGGGTCTGGGAGTCGCTGTCCAGTATGCGATGGCGGTGGGACTCGACAACATTGCCGCGCGAGTGACGATGCTGGCGGAGCAGCTGCGCAAGAAGCTAGGTGAAATTCCCGGGGTTACGGTGCGCGATTTGCCGGGTAGCGGCAGCCATCCACGGTGCGGTATCGTCACCTTCACGCACGACGCGCATTCTGCCGGAGAAATTCTCAACCGGATGCGGGAACAGAAAATCAATGTGCGCGTCACCCCAATTAGTTCTACGCGGATTGATATGGAGCAGCGTGGATTGACGGCGATGGTCCGCGCTTCAGTGCATTACTACAACACGGAGGAAGAAATCGCGCGTTTTGTGAAGGCCATCGCAGCACTGTAAAGTCTGGCTGCCGAGCCACAGAACGCGGTAGATACCTGCGAATTCTTTCTTGCAGTGGAGTCTCGGGAAGCTGGTATGCTTGGCGGAGAAATCTCCCCTCTCTTTAGCCCAATGCGTTACAGGAGTGTCTGATGGTCCTTAAGACCGACGGTCGTCGGCGGTCGTTTTGCACTTCGTCAGTTCGGGCTCTCTGGCGAACACTGTGGCTGGCATGCCTGGTTCTTCCCACGATTGGTGTGCATGCCCAGGCGTTTCAAGCTTCCAATCCGGGCGCGGGCTCCGTCTCCGTGGATGGCAAATGGCAATTTCGCACGGGAGACGATCTAGCGTGGGCGAGTCCCGCCTATAACGACTCTGGCTGGGAGCAATTGCGCGGTGACGAGCCCTGGGGTGCGCAGACGCATCCCGGATATACCGGAGTGGCGTGGTATCGCAAGCGCATCCAGGTTAACGGGCCGGCCGGCAAGCTTGCCATTCTGATACCGCCGGTCGACGATGCCTACGAAATCTATTGGAATGGGAAGAAGATCGGAAACTACGGCAGCCTTCCGCCACATGCGGTGTGGTGGTCGAATGGCCACAGCGCCGTATATCCGCTGGCTGAAACCCCTGTCGATGGGGTGCTGGCGCTGCGCGTATGGAAGGCCCCCCTTGCCTCGACCGATATGTGGGGAGAAGGCGGTCTGACAGCGCCTCCCGTGTTGGGTAATGCATCCGTCCTGGCTGGGCAAGCAATGGAGCCGCGATATCAGCAGGAACATCATCAGCTACCGCAAATTCTGATCGGAGCCGTGGTATTGGTGGCCGGCCTGTTGACCCTATTACTGTTCTTGCGGGACCGAAAGCAGTGGCTCTATCTATGGCTGTCAATCTATCTGCTGGCAGAAGGCGCGACGGCGTTTCTGGCGCTCGATGCGATGGCGTACGGCCTTCATTTCACCTCGACGCAACTTTTCCTGCAGGGTGTGGATGCGGTGCAAGACATCTCGCTCTGGCTGCTTCTGCTTACGTTGTTTGGATTTGGCAGAGATCAGAAGTGGCGGCGCATGACGACGATCCTGGCCGCTCTTTATCTGGTTGCGGTGCTGGTCGACACAACCGTCCTTTTCAACTGGCAGCATGTCGGCCTGGTCGGGCAATGGACGGACGCATTGACCACGGCGGTTTATCAGTTGATTCCGCTCTACATCTTCTTCATTGTGGGATTTGGTCTGGCACGCCGAAAGCAGATGGAGCTTTGGCCGGTTGCAATCACGGCGTTTTTGTATGGCCTGTGGAATTTTGTGGTCGAAACATCCGGCCAGGGAAGGCGCTTCACCCGCTGGACGTTGGCTGCGGATCTGCGTGCCTGGGGCCTGCATGTGGGCAGCTACACTTTTAGCGCAACATTTTTGCTGGATACTCTTCTGTTTCTGGTGCTGCTGTTTACCGTGGCGCGGCAGCAATACATCGAGCGGCGTCGCCAGGCGCTGGTGGAGATGGAAATCAAGTCCGCGCAAGAAGTGCAGCAGGTCCTGGTACCGGAAGATGTTCCCGCCATTGCGGGTTATTCGATCGCCAGCATCTACAAACCGGCCACCGAACTTGGCGGGGATTTCTACCAGGTGATTCCGCTGGACACCGGAGGCGCGCTGGTTGTCGTCGGGGATGTCAGTGGCAAAGGATTGAAGGCCGCCATGGTGGTCTCACTGATTGTGGGCACGCTGCGCACCTTGGCTGACTTTACGCAGCAACCCGCGGAAATTCTGCAGGGACTGAATCGACGCCTGATTGGGCGTACCCAGGGAGGCTTTGCGACTTGCGTGGCGATGCGTATCGAATCCGATGGCAGCGCCGCAATTGCCACGGCCGGTCATTTTTCGCCGATGCGGGACGGAAAGGAATTGCCGCTGGAAGGGGCGTTGCCGCTAGGCATCATGCCAGATGCGAGGTATGAGCAGATTGCTTTCCGCATGCAGGAAAACGAGACCTTGACCTTCTACACCGACGGCATTGTGGAAGCGCGCAATGGGCAAGGCGAGCTGTTTGGCTTCGATCGCGTGCGAGAGATGTCGCGGGCGGGATCTTCCGCTGTTCAGGTGGCGGAGGAAGCCAGTGCGTTCGGTCAGGACGATGACATTACGGTGCTGACACTGACGCGACTGGCGGCCAGCGAGCCGGCGGTCGCGGCTACAGTCAAGCTGACGACGCAGATTGCCACCGGCTGAAGAAAATCATTCGATCGCCACGCTCTGGCCTCGATCTTTCCGTTCGTGAAAATATGAAGGAGTTACGGGTTGTGGCGATTCGCTGCCCTCGTGATTGGGAGGAGAGATGTCGCGACGGTCGATGATTTCGCTGGCCGCTGCATGGTTGCTGGCGGCGGTGTGGCTGACTCCCGCGCATCCGTCGCTGTGCCAGACAGGCTATACCGGCGCGGATCTGCAGCGCATGGGGCAGTGGCTGCAGTTCTATCATCTGGATCTGTATCGGCTGGAGGTTCCACCGTACGCATCGCCGTATGCAGCTGCCCTGACCAGCGGCAAACATGGCTGGCGGATTGTGGTATTTCTGCGCGACGGCGGTGTGACTAATGTGAGCTGGGATTCTGGATATCTGAAGCGCCCATTTCAAGCGGCGAGCAGTGACAATTTTGTTTTGACGCCCGGTACGGGGACCAACTTCGGCGTCAGTTTCAGCGGATGCGATGCGAAAGATTGCGGAAGCAATTACGGAGCTTTGCTATACCTTCCGTGGAGTCATCAATTTTTCCAGAAGGGAGTGGCGGCTCACTCTGTGGCGTGTTCGCAATCGTTGTTGGACCCTGCAAATGCGAAGGCGCTCGAAATTCTGGATGCCGCGTTGAAGCGTCAGCAGAAGGATGTTCCGCATTATGTGGCGCCATCCTGTCCTGGAAATTCGAAGACAATTCAATAATCTGCGCATCCGGCGAAGGCGCGATCTACCATGGAGAGCGGGCCGGTAGAGTTGCAGGATTGCGAGCCTTCTTTTAGCGTCAAGACTATGACAGAAAAGGGATCTCATTCAGGAGTGCTGCTTTCGCTCCAGGGAAAAGTTGCGCTGATCACGGGAGGGTCGCGTGGAATAGGCGCGGCCACGGTTCGATTGTTTGTGGAGGCAGGCGCCAAAGTTGTCTTCAACTATCGCAGCGCGGCGAAGGAAGCCGAAGCGCTGGCGGCGGAATGCGGCGGTCCGGAGCGCTGCCTGGCAGTGCATCGTGAACTGACGACTCCGGCGCATGGCCGCGAACTGGTCGAGGACACCGTACGCGCCTTTGGAAGGCTCGACTGCCTGGTGGGCAATCATGGTATTTGGCCGCCCGACGATGCGCCCATTGAGCGCATGGCGGATGCACAATGGCATCGCACCATGCACATCAACCTGGACAGCATGTTTGGCGTGGTGCAGGCTGCGGTGGGCCAGTTTAAAAAGCAAGGCAGGCCGGACAAAAATGCTGCGGCAGGCTCGATCGTGCTGATCAGCTCAACCGCGGGGCAGCGCGGAGAAGCGATGCACTCCGACTATGCGGCGTCGAAGGGCGCGCTGATCAGCTTTACCAAGAGCTTGTCGAGTGAGTTGATCCGCGAAGGCATTCATGTGAACTGCGTGGCGCCGGGCTGGGTGGACACGGACATGTCGGCGGCGACATTGCGCGACCCGAAGAAATGCGAGCGGGTGGTTTCTGGAATTCCGCTGGGACGGGCCGCAACAGTAGCGGAGATTGCCGGGCCGGTCTTATTTTTATGCACGCCGTTCGCGGGTTTCGTCAGCGGAGAGGTCTTCAATGTCAATGGCGGCTCGGTGCTGGTTGGGTAGGTTAACGCGACATCTGCGGCTTGGACTCGCGTTGGCGTTGATGGTTGGCGCGTTGTCGCCGGCATTGCTGATGGGCCAGTCCACGGATGCCGCTGCGGTTGCCAGTCAGCAGAAAGCGCATGCAGCACTCGACACGATGATCCAGGCGCTGGGCGGCCCGGCCTGGGTGAGCGTGCGCACCAGACGAGATCACGTTCGCATTGCAAGCTTCTTTCAAGGCAATCCAACTGGAGAAGTGGCCGACGCGGTGATCAGCCGCGAGGATCCCAATCAAGAGCGCATCGAACTCGATAAGGGTCACGTGTTGCAGATTTATTCCGGTTCGAGCGGCTGGGAAATCACCTACAAGGGAAAGAAAGATTTGCCGCCGGAAAAAGTGCTGGACCACATGCGCTGGCAGAGACATTCGCTGCGAAAAGTGCTGAATCGGTGGATGGGCGACCCGACGACGGTGGCGCTGGATGAGGGCTCTGAGCTAGTAGATCGGCACACGGCGGAAAAATTCATGCTGATGAATGCGAATCATGGAGCCGGTGACTCTGGACGTGGACGCGGAGAGTCATTTGCCGTTGCGGCTCAGCTTCGAGTGGCGCGATCCGCGCTTTCACGACACAAACAAGGATTCGATCGAGTTCGATAACTATCATCGGATCGACGGCATTGAGACGCCCTTTACTGTAACGCGCACGCACAATGGTGAAACTGTTCAGCAGAAGTTTGTGTTGCGCGCGGAATATAACGTCGACTTGCCGGCGAATCTATTCGATCCGGATTATGCCGCGGCTCACTTGAAATGAGGACTGGATCGCTGATGGAGAGACGATGAGAAATCCGTTCGCGCAGCGCGTGGAGCCACCGAAGGAAGAACCGAATGACTCCATTGCTTCGGTGGAGACAATTTATCGGCTCGACTGGGACCGCAGTTATCCGCAGGGTCTGGAGCGGGTGTGGCAAGCCATTTCCAGTGCGGAAGAAATCTCGGCGTGGATGAAATTTCCAACTCAGTTGGAGCCCAGGGTAGGCGGCAAAATTCACATTGAATTTTCAGCGGAAGGGTCGCTCGAAGGAATTGTCTGCGAGTTCGAACCACCACACTTGCTGATCTACACCTGGGGAGATTCGTTGGTGAACTGGAAGCTTGAGGGCGATGCAGCGGAAACCAAGCTGCGTTTTTCTCATGTGGGAGTTCGTCCTGAATTGCTGGTCGGCCTGGGCGCGGGGTGGCACAGATTTCTAGATCAACTGCAAGACCATCTGGCTGGGACCACGCGTCCGGACCGCTACAAGGATCTGAAAGCTCGCTACGAAAACTTGGGCAATCCGTAGAAGAACGACGCCCCAACGTCACGGCGTTTTATAATCTGCTGGATAGCTATGGAAAACAACGAGCACGCAAATCCCGAAGTCACCTTGCTGAAGGCTCCACTCGACGTCGTCGAGATCATGAAGCTCCTGCCGCATCGCTACCCGTTTCTGCTGGTCGATCGCGTGATCGAGATGGAACGCAAGAAACGAATTGTCGCCATCAAGAATGTCACTATCAACGAGCCGTTTTTCCCTGGTCATTTTCCCGGCTTCCCCATCATGCCGGGAGTGTTGCTGCTAGAGGCGCTGGCGCAGGCCGGCTGCATCCTGGTAATGGTGGAGCTGCCGGACCCAACCGAGAAATTGATTGTTTTTACCGGAGTTGAGCATGCGCGTTTTCGCCGTCCCGCGTTGCCAGGCGACCAGGTGCGGCTGGAAATCGACGTGCTGAACTGGCGTAGCCGCATGATGCGCATGCAGGGAAAAGCGTATGTGGACGGCAAGCTGATTTGCGAGGGAACGGTGACGTCGCAGATGGTGCCGCGCAATCGCCCTATCAAGTCGGAAGCCGCAAGCGACGCGGCAGGCACGCCACAAGAGGCCGCTGTCGAAGCGTGAGTATTCATTCCACCGCGCTCATCCACCCATCCAGCGTCATTGCGGATTCAGCCATTATTGGGGCCCGCAGCATCGTCGGACCCTTTTGCACGATCGGCGCGCAATGTCGAGATCGCAGAAGATTGCGAGTTGGTGTCGCACGTTGTTGTCGACGGCCACACACGGCTCGGCAGCGGAAATAAAATTTTCCCTTTCACAGCTGTCGGCGTTCCTCCGCAGGATTTGAAGTACCAGGGCGAGCCGACTCAAGTTGAAATCGGCGAGCGCAATGTGATCCGTGAATACGTCACCATCTCGCGGGGAACCAAGGGTGGCGGCGGCATCACGCGGCTTGGCAGCGATTGTTTGGTGATGGCCTATGCCCACATCGGCCACGATAGCCAGGTGGGAAGCCACTGCATTCTGGCGAATGGAGCCACCCTGGCGGGCCACGTCACGATTGAAGATTACGCGACGCTCGGAGCACTTTCCGCTGCGCATCAGTATTGCCGTATCGGACGTTACGCATATGTCGGCGGCGGGTCAATCATTATTCAGGATGTGCTGCCGTTTTCGCTGACCTCCGCAAAACGCGATGCGCATGCGTTCGGATTGAATCGCGTTGGGCTGCAGCGCCGTGGATTTTCCGCAGAGCAGATGCGCGATCTGCACCATGCCTACAAAACCTTGCGCGGCGCCAAGCTGAACACCACCCAGGCGGTAGAAAAATTGAAAGCCGAAGAAAGCGCGTCGGAAGATGTGCGCTATCTGATCGACTTCATCGAAAGCTCCACGCGCGGCGTTCTGAAATAATCGACATCCAACAAAACATGTCCACGCCTGTCCAAGCCGCTGCTGATCGACCCGCAAAGCTGGGGCTGATCGCGGGGAATGGGCGATTTCCGTTTCTGCTGCTGGATGCGGCGCGGGCGCACGGCACAGAAGTGATTGTCGCCGCCATCCGCGAGGAGACAGAGCCGGAGATGGATACGCGGGCGTCTCGCGATACCGGTGTGCGCGTGCACTGGTTTTCCCTGGGCGAATTGGGGCGGCTGATTGCGATGTTTCATGCCGAAGGCGTCAGCAAAGCAGTGATGGCCGGCCAGGTGAAGCACAAACAGATTTTTTCCAGCATTCGACCGGACTGGCTGTTGGCGAAACTGCTGCTTTCTCTGTCGTCCCGAAACACGGATGGCCTGCTGGGAGCGATTGCGAAGGTGCTGCAGGATGAAGGCATCGAGCTGATCTCCTCCACAACATTTCTGGAGCCATTGCTGGCGCGACCGGGGGTTCTGACGAAGCGCAGGCCCAACGCGACAGAACAGCGCGATATTGTTTATGGTCGCGGCGTCGCGAACGCTTTGGCGGCGTACGACATTGGCCAGACGGTGGTGATTGCGGCGCAGGCCTGCGTTGCCGTGGAGGCGATGGAAGGCACCGACGCGGTGATCCTCGTGCTGGAGAGATTCATGCGATCGCTGGCTGAAACTGGGGAGGCATCCACATTGGAGCGGTCGCTGACAGCGGTGAAGGTTGCGAAGCCCAAACAGGACATGCGCTTCGATGTGCCGGTGATTGGCATTGGAACCATCACCGCGATGCAGCAGGCAGGCGCGACCTGCCTGGCGATTGAGGCCGAGCGCACCTTGATTTTCGATCTGGAGGCGGTAGACCGCAGCCGCAGATGTGAGCCGGCATTTCCATCGTCGCAGACATCGTTCCGCGAGCCGGCGAAAAGAAATAGCTGCGAGCGGCGATCCTAGGTCGCCAGCGTCATGGGCACATCCGTATAATCGAGGCCGGAGAATTCTTATGAACCTGACCCGGATATCGCTCGTTGTGTTGCTCACCGTTGTGGTTCTCTACATGGGAGTGCGCGCGTTCGCCGCTTCCGATCCGATTCCTCAAGTTGGCCAGACGGCGCCGACCTTCACTCTGCCTTCGCAGGAAGGAACCAACATCAGCCTGGACCAGTATCACGGCAAGTGGGTGGTGCTGTATTTCTATCCCAAGGACATGACTTCCGGCTGCACCATTGAAGCCAAGAATTTTCAGCGCGACATGAGCAAGTTCGACGCACTGAACGCGGTGGTGCTGGGTGTCAGCGTTCAGTCCGTAAAGAGTCATCAGGAATTTTGCACCAAGGACGGCCTGCACTTTAAGTTGCTGGCCGACACCGATAACAAGGTGGTGCAAGAATATGGTTCGCTCGGCAATTACATGGGAATGAAGCTGGCCAAGCGCAATACGTTCCTCATCAATCCCGAAGGCAAAATCGCGAAGGAATGGATTGGCGTTGATCCCAGCCATCACAGTGAAGAAGTGCTTGCGGCGATCAAGGAATTGCAGAAGTCGAATGCCGCGCAGGCCGAGCTTCGCGACGATACTCGTCCGTAATTGCTAACGCTTCAAGTGTCCGCTTTTGGACTTCACCGTCCGGGAGCGGACAGTTTCCCGCATTTTTCCTGCTCATATTTCCGTCTATCTCGCTGATCCTATTCAGCCACCCCACTCCATCTGTTTGGTCTGGAACATGCAAGGATTTCTTGCGTAGATGTTCCTGGAGGGGCGTGTCCATGCCAATTTTGCTGAAGAACCTGCGTTATGCGATCCGACAACTTCGCAGGTCGCCAGGCTTTGCGCTTACGGCGATTCTCACGCTGGCGCTTGGCGTGGGCGCGAACGTAGTCGTCTTCAGCGTACTGAACGCGCTGATCATCAAGCCGCTGAGCGTGCCCAATCCGCGAAATCTTTACAACATCACGCGCAAAAGCGAGGGATCGGATACACAGTCGTACCCCGACTACCTGGACTACCGGAAACGCAATTTCACCTTCAAGGACATCGCTGCGTACAACCTGACACAAGCGGGCATTCGCAAGGGAACTCTAGTCGTCAAGAGCCTTGGCTATGAGGTGTCCGGCAACTATTTTGACCTGCTCGATATCCAGCCTGCGCATGGTCGTTTTTTCCATTCTTCCGACGAGCATGGGCCCAACTCCGCACCGTATATCGTACTGAGCGACAGCTTCTGGCGTAGCCACTTCAACGGGGACGCGGGGATTATTGGCCAAACGGTGGAGGTGAACAAACATCCGTTCACCGTGTTGGGAATTGCGCCGAGACAATTCCATGGCACCGAGATTTTTCTGTGGCCAGATTTTTGGATCCCGATGGTCAACGAGCAGCAGATCGAAGGATCCAGCTATCTGAATGAGAATAGTCGTGCGAATCACGCGGTTTACTTGCTGGGGCGGCTCAAGCCGGGCGTGACGGTGCAGCAGGCTACGGAGAATCTGAACAGCATTGCCGCACACCTCAGCAAAGAAAACCCAGCGTCCGACGACGGCCTGAATGCCCGGCTGGTGCAGCCCGGATTCATGGGGGCTGGATTGGGCGATCCTGTGCGTGCCTTTCTGTCAGCTATCACGGTCCTGGCCCTTCTGGTGCTGCTGGCAGCCTGCGCTAACCTGGGCAGCATTTTCGCCGCACGGGCGGAGGACCGGAGCCGCGAACTGGCCATCCGTTTAGCGGTTGGTTCTACGCGTTGGTATGTATTGCGTCAATTGCTGACGGAATCGATTCTTGTTTCTGTGCTGGGCGGGATTGCAGGAACGTTTTTTGCCACTGCGCTGCTCCAGGTGTTGAGCCGCTGGCAGCCTTTCGTGAATTTTCCTGCCCACGTTCTTGTGACACCGGACCTGCTGGTGTATGCCGTCGCGTTGATCTTATCGATTGGAAGCGGCGTGTTGTTTGGCCTGCTGCCGGCGCGGCAGATTTGGCGCACGGATGCTGCCCAGGTGATGAAGAGCGGGTCCTCCACAATGGCCACGTTCCGGAGCTTCGCGTTGCGCGACGTGCTGCTGGTCGTGCAGATTGTGCTTTGCACGCTGCTGGTGACGGCCTCGCTGGTGGCAGTGCGCGGCATGCAACGTTCACTGTCTGCGCCGCTGGGAGTTGACCCGCAGGGTGTCACGCTGGCGACGACCGACCTGGGAATGGCTGGATATTCGGATGATCAATCCCTGACGATACAGAAGCGCATGGTTGACGCCGTCGAGCGTATTCCGGGTGTCACATCGGTGGGAATGATCAGCCACGCGCCGCTTTCGCTAGGCGGTGCAGATAGAGATATTTATCGGCAGGGAACGACCGATTTCCGATTCTCCAACGCTGTCCTGGATGCGAAGGACTTTTCCATCTCTCCGGGCTATCTGCGAGCTGCTGGAACGCGATTGCTGGCTGGCCGCGACTTTACGTGGAACGACGATGCACAATCGCCCAAAGTCGCCATCGTGAATGAGACCTTCGCTCGCAAGATGTTTGGAAAGTCGTCGGCGATTGGAAACCATTTTCTGAGCTGGAATCACCAACTCTACGAGATTGTTGGCGTAGTAGAGGATGGCAAGTACAGGACCCTTACCGAAGATCAATGGCCGGCAATGTTCTTTCCTGTGGCCCAGCACACGAACAGCAGCACCACGCTGGTGGTGCGTTCGCAATTGGCCCCGCCAGAGATGGCCGCGGACCTGAACCGCGTGCTGACCGGCATCGAACCGAGTCTGCCATTCTCTATCCAGAGCTGGCCGGAAGCGCTCGGACTGGTTCTGTTCCCGGCACAGGCAGCGACGGCGGCGCTGGGCATTATGGGGCTGCTGGCGGCAATGCTGGCGGTGACGGGCATCTTTGGCATGGCGGCATACAGCGTGTCGAAGCGCATGAAGGAATTGGGAATCCGCATCGCCCTGGGCGCGCAACCGGCGCAACTGATGCGTTCCGCGCTGGGCAGGCCGCTGGCGCTGCTCATCTTTGGCTCGATTGCGGGATTGGTGCTCGGCGCACTGCCAGCCGACTGCTGGCGCAGATTGTGTATGAGGCGACGCCGCGTGATCCATTGGTGCTTGGAGGCGTAGTCGTGACCATGGCGGCGCTCGGTCTGCTGGCGACATGGATTCCAGCACGGCGCGCGCTGCACATCGATCCAAACCAGCTGTTGCACGAGGAATAGCGAATTCGTTCCAAAGGGGTGCGTCAAGATGCCAATTTTGCTGCAGAATGTGCGCTATGCGTTCCGACAACTCCGTAAGTCGCCAAGCTTCGCTATTACAGCAATCCTGACGCTGGCACTTGGCGTGGGCGCGAACGTGGTTGTCTTCAGCGTGCTGAATACGCTGATCTTGCGGCCCCTGAATGTGCCGCACCCAGGAAATCTTTACAACATCGCGCGCAAGCAGGTTGGAGACGACTCCCAATCCTATCTCGATTATCTGGATTACCGCGACCGCAACTCCACTTTCAGTGGAATCGCCGCCTACAATCTGACGTTGGCCGGCATCCGCACGGGCACGCAGGTCACCAAAAGTTTCGGCTTCGAGGCTTCCGGCAATTATTTTGACCTGCTCGGCGTCCAGCCGGCGCTGGGCCGATTTTTCCATGCGTCGGATGAGCATGGCCCCAACTCCGCGCCCTATATCGTCTTAAGCAACAGGTTCTGGCGGTCTCATTTCAATGGAGAGCCAGCCATCGTGGGTCGACAGATCGAAGTGAATGAGCATCCCTACACCGTCCTGGGGGTGGCTCCTGAAAACTTCAACGGTACCGAAATCTTTATGTCGCCGGACTTCTGGGTGCCCCTGGTGAACGAGCAGCAAGTTGAAGGCGACAATTACCTGGAGCAGCGGTCCAATTACCAGATTTGGCTGGTGGGACGACTGAAGCCGGGAGTCAGCGAGCAGCAGGCGACCGAGAATCTGAACGCTATCGCAGCCCAGCTCCAGAAACAATACCCGGCCACCGATGACGGGCTGCAGGCGCGGCTGGTGAAGCCCGGGCTGATGGGAGATGTGCTGGGGGGCCCGATCCATGCATTTCTGTTTGGGGTTATGGCGCTGGCGCTGCTGGTGTTGCTGGCGGCGTGCGCCAATTTAGGCAGTATCTTTGCCGCGCGCGCCGCAGACCGAGGCCGCGAACTGGCAATTCGACTGGCGGTCGGTTCCAGCCGGATGAAAATGCTGGGGCAATTGGTGACGGAGTCTGTGCTGGTTTCTTTGATCGGCGGTGTCGTCGGAACTTTCCTTGCCGCAACGTTGTTGCAAGCTTTGGGGCGCTGGCAGCCATTCGTCGATTTTCCGATTCATGTGCCTGTCGCTCCGGACCCTCTGGTGTATGTGGTCGCGCTTTTGCTGTCAGTGGGTAGCGGAATTCTATTTGGTCTGCTGCCGGTTCGCCAGATCTGGCGCACCGATGCCGCGCAAGTGATGAAGAGCGGGGCAGGTTCAGTGGCGACATTCCGCGGCTTTGCCTTGCGCGATGTACTTCTGGTTGTTCAGATTTCGCTGTGCACCCTATTGGTGACTGCCTCCCTGGTGGCGGTGCGCGGCATGCAACGCTCCTTGCGCGCTCCGCTGGGCGTACAGCCGCAGGGAGTCACGCTGGCCACCGGGGACCTGGATATGGCGAACCTAACAGGCGACCAGGTGCTGGAGTCGCAGAAGCGCATGATCGACGCGGCGGAACGTATTCCTGGGGTGACGGCGGTGGGTACGACTGGCTCGGCGCCGCCGTCAGTGATGGGTGGCGATCAGCCGGTATATCGTCAGGGAACCGCGGACTTCCGTGCCTCAAACAGCGTTCTCGACGCGATGTTCTATACCATCTCTCCCGGGTATTTGCATGCCGCTGGAACCAAACTGCTGGCTGGCCGTGACTTTACCTGGCATGACGATGCCAAGGCGCCCAAGGTTGCGATTGTGAACCAGACGTTTGCTCGCACCATGTTCGGAAAATCATCTGCCATTGAAAAGCAATTCCTACTGTATGGCGGCACGCTCTACAAGATCGTGGGGGTTGTCGAGGACGGCAAATACAGAACCCTGACAGAAGGGCCGAGGACAGCCATGTTTTTTCCCGTGGCACAGTTTCAAAACAGCTCAACTACGCTGGTGGTGCGCTCGAACCTTGGGGAGGCGGAGATAGGCCAGGATCTGCAACGCACGTTGAGAAGCGTAGCGCCCGACGTGCCCTTTACGATCGAAGGCTGGCCGCGCGCGTTGGGTGTGGTCTACTTTCCGGCACAGGTAGCGGCGGCGGCGCTGGGCATTATGGGGCTGCTGGCAGCGATGCTGGCGGTGACGGGCATCTTTGGCATGGCGGCGTACAGCGTGTCGAAGCGGATGAAGGAGTTGGGAATTCGCATCGCTCTGGGCGCGCAGCCGGCGCAACTGATGCGTTCTGCGCTGGGCAGGCCGCTGGCGCTGCTCATCTTTGGCTCGATTGCGGGATTGGTGCTCGGCGCACTGGCCAGCCGACTGCTAGCGCAGATTGTTTATGAGGCGACGCCGCGCGATCCATTAGTGCTTGGAGGGGTGGTCGTGACCATGGCGCTGCTGGGATTGCTGGCGACGTGGATTCCAGCGCGCCGCGCACTGCACATCGATCCAAACCAGCTGTTACACGAAGAATAGATGCAACCTGGCAGAACCTTGCCCGGTCTCACGGTTGAAGGGGATTTTTCGCTCTGCATGAACACTGCCGGCAAATCCGACGTATTTGAAGCTGTCCTTCAAATACTCATTTTGAGCGCGTTACGGGAGCATGGCGCGTCCCAGCCCGAATCGCTGATCAAAACCCTGCAACTCAGAATCAGTGGAGTGGATTGTGTCGAAGAGCATTACCTCTGCATCGCTTTGACCAACCTCGAAGCCAGCGGATGGGTTCGGAGGAGAACATGGGGGCCGACCCGAGGGCGCTCTGAAAAGTGGGAACTGACTCCATCCGCGAGGGTACGTCTTCCGCAGGAACTAAAACAATGGAAGACTTTCATCGACAACTGGCCGCTGATCGCTGGACTGCTGCAAACGGCCGTTCACGCCTGAATACCAGGCATTTCAGTTCTCAGCTGAAAATGCATTACGGCACTGTATCCAGTCCTTCGCAAGAAACCGCGCAGCGAGCTGCACTGCTTTCAAGCGCCAGTTCGAGCAGGCGGGTGGTCCGCCAGCCTTGTTCCGCGGTGACGGCGAGAGGCGCCACTCCCCAGATGGCATCGCGAACATTTTCGTAATATTTGCGATAGTCGCCGGGCAACGTTGGGATTCGACGCTCGACAGGCTGGCCATCGCGCGTGGTCGCGAGTGTACCCCAGTTGGCTTCAGGATCTTCTCCCCAATGCGGACCGCCCAGGGTTGCGCCGCCTTGCAGGGCGCGCTCCTGCGGATCGAGCCCATACTTCACAAACGATCCCAGCGTGCCGTGGGCGACGAAGCGCGGACCTGCGGTGCGAGCCAGCATGGTGGAGCTGAGCAAAACACGCAGGCGCGAATAATAGAGGTAGACCGTGAAAGCATCGTTGACCACGGCCGCGTCCCGTTCCAGGCGGACATCGGCGACGATGGCCTCGGGCGTGCCAAACAGCACCAGCGCCTGATCGACCAGGTGAGCGCCCAGGTCATGCAGCACGCCGTTGCCGGGAAGAGTCTTCTCCTGCCAGGGCTTGGTGCGCGGGCCGGGCCGATAGCGGTCATAGCGCGACTCGAACGTGACCAGGCGGCCGAGTTCATCGGACGCGAGGATTTGTTTGACCGTGTTGAAGTCTCCATCCCAGCGGCAATTTTGATAGACGGAGAGGATGCGATTGCGGGCGCGCGCCAACTCAATCAGCTGGCGAGCTTCGTCACTGGTGGCGACGAAGGGCTTGTCGAGAACCACATGCTTGCCGGCTTCGAGAGCCTGCACGGCCAGCTCAAAATGGGTGGATGGCGGCGTGCTGATGACGATCAGGTCTAGGTCCGGCAGGGCCAGCAATTCTTCCATGCTGCGCGCAATGGTGGCACCGGGATAGGCTTGCGCGGCGGAATCGCCATGGCGTTGCAGAATGGCGGCTAGCTCCAGGCCATCGATAGCCTGCAGAAACGGCGCGTGAAAGATGGTGCCGCCGTGTCCAAATCCAACCAGGCCAGCGCGAATGGTGCGATGCATGAATTCTCCTCTGGAGAGAATTATCGTCGATCGCTGTCAGATTCTTGCGCTGTGAAAAAAACAAAGCCGGAGAAAGCCCATCGAATAGGCTCTCTCCGGCTTAATACAATCTGCGCTGCGATGCTACGAGGCTTACGCCTGCGCGGCGGGAGTCTGTTCGGACTCCGCTGCTTCCACAGGCTTGGCCGCATTTTTTCGCGGATCAGGCTTGGGTGCTTCCGGTTTCTTGGCTACTTCAACTTTTTTGCCGGGCGCAAGGATCGCGTGCAGCGTCGTCCCTTCCATGCGCGGATGAAATTCCACGATGCCGGCGTCGCCCACGTCTTGAATCAGGCGATTGATGATCTGATATCCCAGCTCGCGGTGAGCCATTTGCCGGCCACGGAAACGCAGGGAGGCCTTCACTTTATCTCCTTCATGGAGAAAGCGGATGGCCTGATTTTTCTTGGTCTGGTAGTCGTGCTCGTCAACGGTGACGGAGAGCTTGACTTCCTTGATGGTGATGACTTTCTGCTTCTTGCGCGCAGCCCGTTCGCTCTTATCTTTTTCGTACAGATATTTGCCGTAATCCTGAATGCGGCAAACCGGCGGCACGGCGTTGGGAGAGATCTCTACCAGGTCGAGACCGCGTTCGCGGGCAATTTTCAGAGCTTCAAAGGGTGGTAGAACGCCGAGCTGCTCTCCATTTTCGTCAATGACGCGAATTTCACGCGCGCGTATCCGATCGTTGATGCGGATAAACTGTTTCGCCGAACGCTTATCGATGTGCCGCCTCCAAGTGCGCGAGGCTATACCTCGCCTCGTGAGTATACCATTCCGCCGGAACAGCCCGTCGATTGCATGGCGGACTGCACCTTGGCCGTTACCTTTGAAGATGATGGGCGAGGATACTCGGTTGCCAAATTTTCATGCGATGGAATGGCTTTCGCTGGCGATGGTGGCGGATAAGCCGTGCTGCGTGATGCCGGTGATCTGGGCGGAAACCAGCTGGTTCGGCGCCAGCGCGGCCGCAATCTCGACGGAAATGAAGTTATCGGTCATGGCTGGCGTTTGGTAGCGTATTTCACTCGCAAGTTTCTCTTTGGGCGAGACCAGAGTCACGACGCTGAGCTGTTTCCCTATGAATCCGGAGCGGAAGGCGAAATTTTTCTGCTGGATCAGATCGCTCAGTGCGCCCATGCGTTCGCGGACCGCCGCAGACGGTACGGGGTCGAGCCGGTGTAGCTCCCAACCCGGCGTTTCGGGTCGCGCGGAAAAGGGAAATATGTGCAGATAGGTGAGCGGCTGGGCGGCGATGAAGTCGTAGCTCTCCCGGAATTCGTCGTCGGTTT
This sequence comes from uncultured Acidobacteriota bacterium, assembly GCA_963774515.1. Lineage (GTDB taxonomy): Bacteria > Acidobacteriota > Terriglobia > Terriglobales > Acidobacteriaceae > JAKAAZ01. The sequence goes on from CAVZFK010000011.1 coordinate 72,872, forward strand.
CGCCGGGAAAGCCGACCATCACGTCGGCGCCAATGGCGGCATCCGGGCAGGCCGCGCGAACTTTGGCCAGCCGCTCGGCATAATGCCAGGGGCGATAGCGGCGGTGCATGCGGCGCAGCACTCGATCCGATCCGGATTGCAATGGCATGTGAACGTGGCGGGATAATCGGGGGTGCTGCCCTTGTCCGTAGTGGCGCAGCAAGTCGATCAGGCCGTCGGTCCAGTCCATTGGCTCGACGGAACTGATGCGCAAGCGCGGGATCGTCGTGGTTTCGAAGATTTCCGCCAGCAGGTCTTCAAAGCGCAGTTGCGGCGCCAAATCGCGGCCCCAGCGGCCAAGGTTGATGCCGGAGATAACCAGTTCCTGCCCACCGGCGGCGATGAAGTGCTCGACGGAATCGAGCAGCTGCGGCTTCGCCAGCGACCGGCTGTTGCCGCGGGTGGAAGGAATAATGCAAAACGTGCAGCGATTGCCGCAGCCATCCTGAATTTTGAGGGTTGGCCGAGTGCGATGCGTGGCCGCTGTTCCTGCCAGCCGATCAATCGCGGAGGAGGGCAGCGACGGCAATTCGAAATCACTGTGCGCGAAAATGTCTCCTGCCAGCACAAACGCGGGAGCCCCCGGTAGCCGTTCCGAGCCGAAATTTGGGGCGCCGGCGAGTGACGAAACTGGCACAAAATGCTGCGGACGAGGTTGCCATAGCAACGTGGGAATTTTCGCGAATCGAGGATGCACGATTCTGTTCCGATGCAGCGCCCGCCTGCCCGTGAAACGACCCGAGTGCAATGGACGCAACCTGGCTCTTATGGCTGTTGCCGACGACGGCGAACACTCCCGGCAGAGCGGCAATTTCATCCGGCGCCCGCTGCGCATAGCAGCCGGTCACAACAATGCGAGCCTGCGGATTGTTACGTTGTACGCGGCGAATGTAGGCGCGGGCGTCGCGATCGGCTTCCGCGGTGACGGAGCAGGTATTGACCACGACGACGTCGGGCTCTGCGGAGGCCGCACTGGCCCCCAGGGCTTCAAGACCCGCGGAAATGGCATCTCCGTCGGCCTGGCTGGCACGGCATCCGAAGTTTTCCACGTGGTATTCTGTCACCCAGCCAGTGTAACAATCGCGAGGCAGGCAACCACGATGCGACTGGCGGAATCTCTTCACTGCTGGTCGACAATCCTGTCTGGCTTGGCTTACATTGATTGCGTATAGAGAAGGGAACCCCATCCATATGAAGCGCCGCATACTTTTGGTCGACGACGAACCTGCGATCCTGCTCACCCTGAAAGCTCTGCTAGAAATCCACGGCTTTGAGGTAGAGACGGCGACCTCGGCACGCGATGCCAAGTCGAAGCTGGCCCGCTCCACGTTTGTGATGGTGATTACCGATATGCGCATGGAGAACGACCAGGCTGGCCTGGAAGTGACGCGGGCCGCAAAGGCTGCGCCGTATCAACCGGCGGTGGCGTTGTTGACAGCCTTCCCGACCAGCGATGATGCCTGGCGTGACGATGGCGCGGACGAGATGCTGGTGAAGCCGATGAACAGCACCGCCCTGATCCAACAACTGGAAGCGCTGCTGGTCGCGCATGAAGATCGCAAGCGGCCAGTCGAGAAAGTTCCGGGCATGATCGCTCCGGATAAGGAGGACCGCAAAGAATCGTCGCGCAACGCGACGGTCAGAACGTAGAAAGTTCTTTGGTAATGCTCAAGCGGCATTCAAGGTCTGCGGCACTCCCTCAGCCATAGATTGGGAGTTTCGAATGCATGACGCTCTCAATCCCGAGGCTACCGTGGGGGCCAATTCCGATTTCGGTGTGTTAAACGAGCGTCGATCCTTCCAGCTTCGTCTCATCCAAAATCCTTGAGAGATGAAGACGAGCGCAGATATCCGCACTCGTCAGATCCTTCGATGACGAAGCTGTGCGTGCGAAACCACGATGATCTGAGTGTTCTTCGCCGCGGCAAGGATCAGTCGGGCGAGCGCTGGTAACAGGTCTGGATGAAGGCTGGTTTCCGGTTCGTTCAGCACCATCAGTTCCGGCGGTCGCGGCGTGAGCAGAGCAGCAGCCCATAAGAGGTAGCGCAATGTTCCATCCGACAATCGGCTGCGGAGAGAGACCGAAGCAATCCGTGTTGCTGCAATTTCAGTTCGAAGCGTCCATTCTGCACTTCTATCGAAAGCCGGCTTCCCGGAAAGGCGTCCTCGAGCGCTGAATCGAGAGCTTCATCCGACCGAATTTCAAGAATTGTCTGAAGGGCAGCTGCCAGATTGCTGCCGTCGTGGTGAAGGACAGGTGTGGACGTTCCAATTTGCGCAGCTCGCGCGGGCGAGTCAGAGTCGGTGCGGAAATGGTCATAGAACCGCCAGCCGCGAACGGATTCACGGACCGCAAGCATCTCCGGAGCCCGCTGCGGGATCAGCGATGCTCGCAAGCATACTGTCGGTGTCAGCGAGATGCCGCGTCAGCATCACTGGCTCTTCATCGCGCTTCGTTGTGAGCCAGACGAAATTGTTTCGGCGATCCACGAGAGCAGAAGCTTTCTTATAGACCGGCCCATGCCAGATACATTCTCGTTCACGTGGGGATCAAGCTCAAACATCGTCGCCGGAGGGGGAGGGGGAGGATAGCCCAGATCGATGCTGTAGCCGTAGATGTCGCCGCCAAAGCCAAGCTTCAGACTCGCAACCTTCCGGTTCGCCAGCGGTTCCACAGCGTAGGTTCCCTGCCGAACGCCACGCGCGATAGTTTCCGGGCCTGCCCAGAAGGTCGAAGGCAACCCTCCTTCACGGGCAAGCGACGCCACGACGGAATTCAGAGCGGCATCAGCGAGCAAGCGCAGTGAGCGATAGACGCTGGATTTGCCGCTTCCATTCGCGCCAGTGATCACGCTCAGCTGTCCAAGAGGAAGGGTTAAATCGCGCAGCGATCGATAGCCCTGGACAGCGACGGTGCGGATCATGAGATACAGCATATCTCGGCGGCCGTTTTATGCAGATAAGGGTATCAAAGATGAAATGCTGAGAGGCGCAACCATGCTGTGTTATCATGAACCTACGCTCAGTGATTTGGTTGTGAGCCGTTCTTGTCGGACCAACGGCAAGCCGTTCGCAGTTGCACCCTCCCAAGCCTCTACAGCGTGATCGCTTCGCGTACGTATGCGTTGCGATGCGGCGGAGCAAAGCGCTACCGCCATACCAGCTGTCATGTGGCATCCGAGGTCGAACCAGTTCTTCGTGTCGACCCCGAGCAGATCATAGAAATCTGCTTTAGAGTTTCCTGAAACGCGCGATTTGAACCGCGTTCTCCTTCGAAACTCCGGTATCCCCTGCGGTTTCATCCTTACCTTTTGCGGCCGCGAAGACCGTGAAGGCAAGCTGTGTTCCGGCCCGTCTGCACATGGGTGCAAGGCAAAGCGGCCTCGGAAACGAAGGAATACTTTGACTCAATTTACCGATTTCACTCTTTTGCCCGCGCTTCAAAGCAAGCTCGCGCAATCCAAATTTATTACTCCCACCCCGGTCCAGGCTGGCGCAATTCCGCCCGCATTGGAAGGCCGCGACGTGCTGGCAACAGCGCAGACCGGCACCGGCAAAACCCTCAGCTTCCTGATTCCGATCATCGAAGCCATGCACAAAGCGAACCAGACCGCCCCGGCTCAGCATCATTCGGGTCACCGGCAAGGTTCACAGGGACGCGGCAAAAGTCCGTTTGCTCTGATCCTTCTGCCGACTCGCGAACTGGCGATGCAGGTGGAGCAGGCCTATCGCAATCTTTCACTCGACGCCGCCAGCCAGGCAGCGTTGGTGGTGGGCGGATTGTCGGAAGGTCCGCAACTACAGGCGATTCGCCGCGGGGCGCGCTTGATCGTGGCGACTCCGGGCCGTCTGGAAGATTTTCTGCGTCGCAAGCTGGTGCAGCTCGACCAGGTGCAGATTCTTGTGCTGGACGAAGTGGATCGCATGCTCGACATGGGATTCAAGCCGGCCATCAAGCGCATTGTGGCGGCTTTGCCGGCGCAGCATCAAACGCTGTGCTATTCGGCAACGCTGGAATCTCCAGTGACCGAAGTGGTTCGCGACTATCTGCGCAACCCGGTTCGCATTGAGCTGGGCTCGGTGTTGAAGCCGGCGGAAAATGTTCGCCTGCAGACGTTCGAAGTGACGACAGACAAAAAGATGCCGTTGCTCGAGCACCTGCTGCGTTCAGAAAAAGGCAGCTTCCTGGTTTTCGTTCGCACCAAGCACGGCGCCGATCGCGTCGCCAAGAAGTTGAACGGCTCCGGATGGAATGCGACCAGCATTCACGGGGATCGCACCCAGGCACAACGCAGTGCAGCTCTGCGCAGCTTTACGCAGGGACAGCATCGCGTGCTGGTGGCGACCGACGTTGCCGCTCGCGGCATCGATGTGGCGCACATTGCGCACGTGGTGAACTACGACATGCCGAAGATGGCGGAAGATTTCGTCCATCGCGTTGGCCGCACCGGTCGCGCGTCGAAGTCGGGCGTTGCATCCACGTTTCAGGCACCTGAAGAACGAGGCGATCTGCGCAGAATTGAGCGCGCGTTGAAGATCACCATGGAGCGCTTCCGGGTGAAGATGCCGCTGACCGCATAAAGAAAAACTTGTTCGCATGAATGAGGCGCTTCCTGAAATATCGGGAAGCGCTTCTTTTTTGTGAGCGCAAAAGGATAGAACGGAAAGAAGCAGGCGCCGCGGGGTTGTATTCTCATAGGGTGAAAAACAAACATCATCCAACCGCTCTGAATCGTTTTCGCCGTTCTGCCGGGTTCGCGATATCGGCAGGCGTGTGCGTCCTTGTTCTCTCAACTTCTGCCCTGGCACAATCCGCACCGTCCAGCACAACGGCAACGCCCGCAAGCTCGCTCGCGCTGGTGCCGATGCCGCGAGAGGTTCATCCGCGCGACGTGCTGTCGCTGAAAGACGGCATCAGCGTCGAAACCACCAGCCATGATGCGGAAGACAAATTCGCCGTGACCGATCTGGTGGACACGTTGAAGGACCGCGGGGTCGATGCGCACGAAGGCCATCACGACAAAGTCCAAGTGATCCTGATGCGGCTGGATGACAAGGATGCGGCCAAGATTCTGCAGCATGCGCAGGTGACATTTGATCCCGCGATGCATGATGAAGGCTACGTCCTGGTGACGGACGGAGACAAGACGTACGACATTGCTGCGACCAGCGCGGGACTGTACTACGGTGCGCAGACCATCAAGCAGCTGGTCGTCGGGGGCGCACCGGGCGGCAAAGGCGAAGCTTCCAATGCGGTGCTGCATGGGGTGTTGATTCGCGATTGGCCGGCGATGAAGTATCGCGGCGTGGATGACGATCTTTCGCGCGGGCCGGTGCCGACGCTGGCATTTCAGAAGCACCAGGTGAAAGTATTTTCCGAATACAAAGTAAATCTCTACTCGCCCTATTTTGAGAACACGCTGGCGTATGCGTCGAACCCATTGATTGCGCCTCCGGGAGGAGCGATGACGCGGGCCGATGTGGAATCGCTGGTGAAATATGCGCAGCAATATCACGTGACCATCGTTCCGGAGCAGGAGGCGTTTGGCCATCTGCATCACACGCTGATGTTCGACAAATATGCGAAGTTGGCGGAGACGCCGCATGGCACTGTGTTGGCTCCGGTGCAGCCGGGATCGATTCAGTTGGTCCAGCAGTGGTTCACGGAGATTGCGGCGATGTTCCCGGGACCGTTCATGCATATCGGCGCGGACGAAACCTCCGACTTAGGCAAAGGGCAGACCAAGGACGAAGTGGAGAAGGAAGGATTAGGCAAGGTCTACATGGATTTCCTGATCCAGATTCACCAGGCGCTGCAGCCGCTGCACAAGCAGCTGTTGTTCTGGGGAGATATTGCGATGAACGATCCGGAGCTGGTGAAGACGCTGCCCAAAGACATGATCGCGATTGCCTGGGTATACAGTCCGGAGCCGGAAGGCTACGACAAATGGCTGTTGCCATTTACCAACGCGGGGCTGCAAACATGGGTTGCGCCGGGAGTCAGCAATTGGAGCCGCGTCTATCCGGACAGCAATTCCGGGTTGCTGAATATTCAGGAGTTTGTGCGCGACGGTCAGCGACTGGGTTCCACCGGCTTGTTGAATACCGTTTGGAATGACGATGGCGAAGGACTGTTCAATCAGGATTGGTATGGCGTTTTGTTTGGAGCGGCCGCGGGATGGCAGCCGGGCGCGAGCAGCATTCCGCAATTTCAAGATAGCTATGGGCAGGTTTTTCATGGCGATCAGTCGGGCAAAATCAACCAGGCGCAGATTGAGTTGATGGCGGCGCAGAAAACGTTAGACGACCTTGGCATCGACGAGTCGAGCGATCATCTTTTCTGGATGGATCCGTGGAGCAAGGAAGGGCAGGAAGTTTCCGCGAAATTGTTGCCGGTAGTTCAAACGCTGAGCGAGCAAGCGGAGCAGGCCATCATCCTGATGGAGCAGGCAAAAGCTGCGGGTCCGCTGCGGGAAGTAGATGCTTTGGATGCGATGGAGATGGGCGCGCGCCGAATGGATTTCATCGGATTCAAATTTGAAGCGGCGCAGGAAATGTTGACCGCCTACGATCGCGCGTACCAGCAGCAGAGCGATCCGGCGAATAACAAGCATCTGGGGTCGGGGCTGTACGACATCTCGTCGAATAATGGACGTTGCCAGGATTTGCGAGATGGATATGGGCTGACGCGCGATTTGTATCGCGCGGCGTGGCTGAAAGAAAATCGTCCCTACTGGCTGGACAATGTTTCCGCGCAATACGAGCTGGCCATGCAGCTGTGGATTCAGCGCGGCAATCGTTTTCCGAGGCGCAAGCCGCAGTGGTATCAAACGCATACGCTGCCCCCGCCGGAAGCGGTAGGATTGCCGCCGATCGCGACAAAACCGACCCCCAACTGCGAATCGCCAGGGGAGCATCGTTCCGCAATAGCGAATGCGGGTGAAGTTCGTCCGGGGGCTACAGAAATATTGTCGCTCTGCGGAGAAGGACATGCGGTTGTAGGAGGTTCCCGGGAAGGAACCCTCTTGCAACCGCGTTTCTTTTTGAGGCATCCAGACTTATGGGCTCGTCTTTCCCATTCGACGAGCCTGTTCGCACATATCGAGTATTTCGCCGTCGGCTCACTTCGCTCTCCTGGAAGTCAGCGCGGCCCCAGGGGTGCGGGATTACACACGCCAATCTCAGTAAATCCCCACCTCGCGAATGGCTTCACCGTTTTGGAGGCACTATGCAGCGCAAATCCAGTCAGACTCATTCAAAATTCATCGCAGTCCTTTTTTTATTTCCAGTTTCTTGCTCGTGACTCTGCCAGGTGTAGCGCAGTTTCGTGCGTCCCTTCAGGGCAGCATCACTGATCCAACCGGCGCAATCATTCCCGGCGCTACGGTGACTCTGACGGACAAAGCCACGAACCACACCAACTTCCACAACCACGAGTCGGGCAGTGGAGTGTACACCTTCAACGCTCTGCCGCCGGACCAGTTCACATTAACGGTCACGGCAACCGGCTTCAAGAAGAAGACACTGGATAACGTCAAGATTCTGCCAGAGCAGGCGAACGCGGTGAACGTCACTTTGGAGCTTGGTCAAACAACGCAAACCGTGACCGTGAGTGGCTCGCAGGCGGCTGCGCTGGATACAGAGACGGCGACACTCAGCGGCAATATTGACAGTAACCAGATTCAGCATTTGCCGTCGTTCAATCGCGACGTATTCCAACTGGCGCAGTTGGCGCCGGGCGCGTTTGGAGATGCCTCCCAGGCCAGCGGCGGGGCAGCTACAACCTGCCTGGAAATCAAGGGCCTGGTGGATCAGGTAACGGCGCATCCGGAATTTTCCAGACGGAAAACGGGCCGCAGATTCAAACCCGTGGCGGACAATATGAGACCAACGGCATCTCCGTGGACGGCATCAGCACCGTGAGCGCGGTCTGGGGCGGTACCTCGGTGATCACGCCGAGCGAAGATTCGGTGCAGGACGTCACCATCGTCACCAATAGTTACGACGCGGAAAACGGTCGCTTCAGCGGCTCGCATATTCAGGTGACTTCCAAGTCGGGGACCAACCATTTGCACGGCAGTTTGTTCTTCAAAGCATCGCGGCCAGGGCTGAACGCCTATCAGCGATGGAACGGCTACGTTGCGAATGCGCGGCAGCAGCCATCGGACAAGGGCGTGAACAGGGACGATGAACGCACCAACAATTATGGCGCCAGCCTGGGCGGGCCGATCTGGAAGAACAAGATTTTCGCGTTCTTTAACTACGAAAGCAGCCCGGAAGCGGCCACGTCGACTGGGCAAGGTTGGTATACGACGTCTGCGTTTGACACCTCGGCTGCGGCGACCGGCAGCATTGCCGCAAAATATCTGTCCTATCCGGGAGAAGGAGTGGCGGCCAGCGGCTTGATCGCTCAAACTTGCTCGCAAATCGGGCTGACCGAAGGCGTGAACTGCAATACCACCCCGAACGGGTTAGATGTTGGGTCGCCGTTGACCACTGGCTTAGGGATGCAGGACTTGACGTACGGAGGCAGTTCCGGGACCCCCGGTGTTGGCGGAGGATTGGATGGTGTCGCCGACCTCGGGTTCTACAACACGCTCGACCCAAGCACCACGTCGCAAGCGCAGTATAACGGTCGCCTGGACGCGTATGTGACGCAAAACGATCACGTCTTTTTTACGATTTACTGGGTCCCAGTTTCTTCGACATCGTACAACGGCCCGGTGCGCCCAGCGAACTTCTGGCATCACTCCCAGGTCAACGATGCTTTTTCGGCTGTCTGGAACCATGTATTCTCACCCACACTCCTGAACCAGGCTCGGGCGAACGCGGCAGGATGGCGCTGGAATGAGGTCACCTCCAACCCCCAAGCACCCTTTGGACTTCCGCAAGATAACTTTGACAATATCGGCTCCGCCAACCCTCAATTCTTTGGCGCGCCGGGTCCCAGCAATTTGAATCAATGGACCTACGATTACAACGACATTCTGACCAAGACGCTCGGCAGCCAGAACATCAAGGTCGGCGGCGAACTGACCCGTCTTTACTACCTGAATAACCCCGTCTATGCAGCGCGCCCAGGATTCAACTTCAAGAACCTGTGGGATTTTGCCAATGATGCTCCCTATTTTGAGAGCGGCCAGTTCGATCACTCCACCGGCGTGCCGTTTGCCAACCGCCAGGACGATCGCATCACCATGTGGGGCTTCTTTGTGCAGGATGATTACAAGATTCGACCTAACCTGACGGTCAACCTTGGGCTGCGCTGGTCATATTTTGGCGCGATGTACTCGAAGGAAAACAATCTGGATGTGCTGCAGTTCGGATCGGGTGCGAACGTACTCTCTAATCTAAACGTTCGCGTTGGCGGAAACCTCTACACCCCGCAGAAGTACAATTTTGGACCGCAGGTTGGGTTTGCGTGGCAACCCAAAGTGTCGAATGGCAAAGCCGTTCTTCGCGGCGGCTTTGGCATCAATTACAACCAGAACGAAATCGCCATTCTCGCCAATGGAAACGGCAACCCGCCGAACGCGGTGCAGGCAAACTTCACGTGCCCCTATCCGTACACCAACAACCCTACTTGCGCTGGCAATGGCATCTTGTACGAGACCGCAGGAAGCATCAATTCCATCTTCGGCTACGCGCCTAACCCGGCGGCTATCACTGACTTTGGACCTGACAATCTGCCGCTCACCTCGCAGCCGATTGCTGTAACCGGGTTTCAGGCCAACCCAAAGACGATTGTCAACTACCACTACTCCCTGCAAGCGGAATATCAATTCCCGTTTCAAACAGTGGCGACCATCGGCTATCTGGGAAGCCAGTCGCGGCACTTGCTGACGCAGTCAAACTTTAACGTGATTGCGCTGGCCCATGGAATTGCTCTGAATCCCAAAGCGAATTTCGTCGATTACTATTCCAACACCGCAAACGGCAATTACAACGGCATGACGGCCACGTTGACCCATAACTTCGCGCACCAGTTCCAGGCGGAAGCGCAATATACCTGGGCTAAGGCGATGGACGAAGGGTCTGGCCCGTATGAAGAAGATCCCTACCCGTTCGACGTTCATGCCGCCTACGGGCGGTCTGACTACAACGTACAGAATGCATTCAAGCTGTTCGGTTTGTGGCAGCCCGTGTTTTTCCACAGCAACAATTTGCTGGAGAAAACGCTGGGTGGTTGGTCGCTGGGCGGAATTTGGAATGTGCACAGCGGCTTCCCGTTCAATCCCGTCTACAACACAACCGGCCCGTACTATCAGGGCAGCGGATACGGAGCCCTGCGTCCGTCGAAATATCTTGGCGGTGCGGGGTCGAAAACCGAGCAACAACATCTTCAAGAGGACTAGTCAACCCGAACTATGGCGGCGATGCGACCAAATATTTCGCACCGCCGGTCTATGTTCAAGGTCCAGCCTTTCCGGCGACAGCCCCTGCGCCCACACCGGGCATTCACCGCAACAGCTTGACTGGACCGGGATATCACGATCTGGACGCCAGCTTGACCAAGGCGTTCGGACTGCCAAAGATGCCGGTTCTGGGAAGCGCCGCGAGATTTGAATTTCGCGCCGACGTCTACAACTTATTTAACCAGACGAACATCAACACCGCATCGATGGACGACACCGATCGGTTCGGCAGCGCCGGACGGAACGATCACTCAGGTCAACTCGCACTTTGGCATACCGAATAGTGGTAACGCGGCACTGGGAAGCCGAACAGTGCAGTTGCAGGCTCGCTTCAGTTTCTGAAAAATGCACTTGCAAGTTTTTCCTCGGGGGGTGCATACGGGTGCACCCCTCATTCTTTTGGACACGATGATCCAACAAATTCATGTGGAGCTGATTCGCATGCTGCGACGGAAATTATTCTTCAGCCTTGGTGCGATCCTGGCCGCGATTGTCCTTACATTTGGCCTGAGCACGACTGCAGCTGTCGCGCAGGAAACCATCACATTGATGCGCATGCGCAGACGACGCCATTTCCGCATTTCTGGGAGCAGATGTTCGGTTCCGGGTCACGCGATTCTTTCGCTGCGCGCCGGCTATCGCGACGACATGCGAGCGGTGAAAAGTGTGACCGATTTCCAGTATGTTCGCTTCCACGGAATTTTGAATCACGAGGTGGGAGTGTACAACCTGGGCGACGACGGCAAGCCGGTCTACAACTTTTCTTACGTCGACCAGATTTACGATGGGCTGCTGAAGAACGGAGTGAAGCCGTTTGTCGAGATCAGTTTTATGCCGAGAAAGCTCGCATTCAATCCGGATGATCTGCACGCGTTCTGGTACAAGCCGAATGTGTCGCCGCCCAAAAGCTATGAACTATGGGATGACATGATGAAGCACTTTGCGCAGCACTTGATTGATCGCTATGGCATCGATGAAGTGTCGCAATGGTATTTCGAAGTCTGGAATGAGCCGAACATCGATTTCTGGGGCGGGATTCCGCGGCAGGCATCGTACTTCGATTTGTACGATCACACCGCTCGCGATTTGAAGAGTGTCAGTCCGCGCCTGCGCGTGGGAGGACCAGCAACGGCGGCGGCCTCGTGGATTGTGCCGTTTTTGCAGCACGTCGCTGCGAATCACGTGCCCATCGATTTTGTATCCACACACGGGTACGCGGACGACACGGTCGAAAATTTATTTCACAATGACACGCCGATGCCGATGGATGATCGGGTGTGCGGCGCGGTGAAAAAAGTGCAGGGACAGATTGAGGCGTCGGCGCTGCCCAAGCTGCCGCTATTTTGGACGGAGTGGAATGTGCAGGGAATGGACGATTCGCGCGACACTCCGTTTGTCGGGCCGGGGGTGGCGAACACGATTCGCGAATGCGATGGACATGTGAAGATGATGTCGTTCTGGACTTTCGACGATGTGTTTGAAGAAGGCGGCGTGGCGCGAACTCCATTTGACGGGATGTTCGGCCTGATCGCGCTGGGCGGAATCAAGAAGCCGAGCTACTACGACTATAGTTTGCTGCATCAACTGGGTGATGAGAGGCTCGCCAACGCCGCCGACAACATTCTGGTGACTCGCACCAAGGATGGGGGGTTGGCAATCGCAGTGTGGAATATTGTTGATCCGGGAACAAAGGGCGCGGTGAAAAATGTTCGTTTGGAATTTGCGGGGGTGCCGAACGGAGCGACGATCAGCGTGAGCCGCGTGGATGAAAACCATGGGGATCCGATGCCTGCGTATCGAGCGATGGGGAGTCCGCAATATCCGACGATGGCGCAAATCGCCAAGCTCAATGCGGCTTCCACGCTGCCGCCGCCGACGGCGGAACATCTGGACGGAAGTCACTTGACGCTGCAGTTGGAGCCGAATGCATTGGTGCTGGTGAAAATTCCGGGGGCCAAATAATGCGCGGTCGCTGCGCGCCAAAGAATCATGTCGCACCATATTCAGTGCAAGAAAAGTTTTTGGCGAGTTCGTAGCTTTTGGACGGCGAAAAGGAGCTAGCTCAGGCGGCGTAATTGCTGCTGCGGGGTGAAGACTCTGTCGTGGAACGAGATAGGTGGCGGTGAGGCAACTGACGGCGCCGGCGATAAAAATCATGCTGAGAATGACGAACTGGTAGAGCGCGGCGTAGATGGGCGAGGTGCCGGAGAGCACCATTCCGGCCATCATGCCGGGGATCCAGACGATGCCGAGCGAGCGCAGATTGTCGGTGGCGGGGATCAGGCTGGCATGAAACGAGGCTTGCAGGTAAGGTTCGGCGGCATGTTCCGCGCCTGCGCCGAGCGCCAGGGCAGATTCGATTTCGCCGCGATGGGAGCGAACTTCTCCGAGAAAGCGATTCAGAAACAGCGACTGGATGTTCATGTTCTGCGCGATGACCATGCTGCCCACCGGGATGAGGATGATGATCTTGGGCTCGACGATGCCGAGCAGCGTCATGACAGTGAGAACTCCGCCGGCGCCGGCCGCCATGCAGAGCAGCGAGAGCGTGTAGGCGCCGGGCAACTCCGGCACGCGGCGGCGCACGATGGTGGCGGCGATGAAGATCATGACGATCAGGACGGGAATTCCAGTCCACCAGGGACCGCGCAGCAAGAACGACGATCAAAAAGCCGACGAGCAAAATCTGAACAATGCCGCGCAGCAGGACCAGGGGAATTTCGCGGCCGATTTTCGCTCCGCGACGGGAAGCGAACTGGGCGACGATGATGGCCAGCACTGCGACGGCGGCGGCCTGTCCGAGGCCGAGAGACATTTGGGTGTGAAACAGGAGATTAAGCATGCAGCAACTCCTGTGAGGTACCGAAGGCGACAGCCTGGCCCGCTTCAAGCCGCAGCACGAGGTCGGAGACGCGACGGGCCTGCGCAACATCGTGGGTGACCCAGACGCAAGTCATGTTTCGCTCGCGGACGAGCGAGGCTAGCAGGTGCTCGATCTCTTGTTTGGAGAGATCGTCGAGGGCGGAGGTGGGCTCATCGAGCAGCAGGACTTCGGGCTGGTTGGCGAGGGCGCGGGCGATGGAGATGCGCTGGGCCTCGCCGCCGGAAAGGGTCGAGACATCGTGGTCTTCGTAGCCGACCATGCCGACTTGCCGGATCAGATCGACCACCTGCGCGTCCTTCAGGAGGATTCCATGCTGCGCGGGACCGTAGCGGATATTGGCGACGATGGCGCCGGGAAATAAAAACGCCTGCTGCATGACCATGCCGACGCGACGGCGCAAGTTGCGCGGGTCCATGTCGCGGGTGTCGGCGCCTTGCAGCAGGACGGCGCCGCTGGTGGGTTCATCCAGCCGGTTCAGCATGCGAAGCAGGGTGCTTTTGCCGGCTCCGCTGGGGCCCAGGCACGGCGAGAACCTGTCCCTGGTCGAGGCGGAAGCTGACATTGCGCAGCAGAGATTTGGGGCCGCCCGGCTGATCGACCGTGCGCGATAGATCCCTGGCTTCCAGTACGGCTGCATTTGTTGTCAAGGATCGCCCCGCTGGTGATAGGGCCAGTTTAAACCGGAGGCGATGAAGTTACCCAAACTGGGTGGTGCTGAGGGTTGCCTGGCGCAAGCAATCGATAAACACTATACGACTTGTCGGTACTAATCCCTCGATGAGCGCATTGGAGATTTGACATAAAGGGACGGATAGACTGCTTGCGGGGGCCGATCCAGATGCCGATTTATAGAGCACGCTGGATGAGCGCACTGTCCTGTTAACTGGTAGTAGTCGCGGTGTTCTGCCTGATTGTTGCGTATGCCGGCGCTGATGTGACGTGCCTGACGGCATCCTCCTGCGCAATACGCGTTTGGGGAGTTACACTTTGGCATGGTCAGCACCAGGTCCATCGTGGGTTGGATCGATAGTCTGGGGCAAGACCTGCGCTACGCGGCTCGCGGGTTGTACAAGACGCCCGCTTTTACTCTAATCGCCGTGCTAACCCTGGCGCTTGGAATCGGCGGCACGACAACGATTTTCAGTGTCGTTGATGCACTTCTTGTGCGTCCCCTCCCTTATCCTGACCAGAACCGGCTCGTAACCCTCTCCACCAGCTACGCGAGATTTCCGCGCGCTCGAGGTCCCGTTTCGTGGACAGACGTTGCCCACTGGAGAGCCGACAACGGGGTGTTCGAGCAAATCGAGTGCGTCTCGCGGCCGGACATGGTGGCGATGTCGAGCCCCGGCTATGCGGAGCGGGTCGGCGTGCAGCACGTGAGTATGCGGCTGCTTTCGCTGCTGGGGGTCAAAGCTTTCTTAGGCACACTGCCCAACGACCCTTTGACTTCGAAGCGGGGATCGGACGGTGTTGCGATCAGCTATGAATTCTGGCAACACCATTACGGGGGAGACCCGCATGTGCTCGGGAAAGGCGTCTTCGTCGACACCGCGTCCATGCATGTGGCTGCGGTTCTCAGGCCGGGATTCGACCTCTTTGGCACCGGAGTCCCCGAGGTTTACATGATCGGGGGCGTGGGAGATCCGGCGAGCTCCGGCATCGATGATCCCCGATACATGCTTGCCATTGCAAAATTGAAGCCAGGTGTGTCCCTGGCACAAGCTCAAGCCGCCATGAATGTCACGGCGCTTCACCTGGCCAAGGCCTTTCCAAGGGCCTACACAGACATTGGAGTAAAAGTTGAGCCTTTGCAGAAGGGGTTGTTCGGCGGGTGGGAGCAGATATTCTACTTGCTGTTCACGGCGGTGGGATTCGTTCTGCTGATTGCGTGCACGAATGTCGCCAACCTGTTGCTGGTTCGCGGGGATGGGCAGAGAAAGGAAATTGGCGTGCGCCTCGCTCTGGGCGCAAGCCGCCGAGCTTTGGTCCAAAGGCTGTTGACCGAGAGCGTTCTACTTTCTCTGGCGGGCGGACTCGCTGGTCTCGTTTTGTCTTTTGCAGGAATCCGAATTCTCAAGGCGATGTCCACGTCTCTGTTTCCGATGGGAGGCGTTTCGGTGGATGGCCGGGTGTTGATTTTTACGTTTTGCATCTGCGTGCTCACCGGCCTGGTATTCGGGCTGGTCCCTGCCTACCGGGCGTCGAAAAGCGACCCAAGTGAATGTTTGCGAGAGGGAGGCCGGAGCACGGCCACCAAATCTCGTCATCGCACTCGCAACATCCTGGTAGTGACGGAGGTCGCGGTGGCGTTGGTGTCGTTGATTTGCGCGGGACTGATGATCAATACGGTGACTCGCATCCTGCATACCGGCCCCGGTTTTGACCCAGACCATCTGCTGACGGCGGAAGTAAGGCTGACCGGGGCGAAGTACGTGGACTCCGCCGATCAGGATAAGGCCGGGTTGAATGCAATCCAACCAGCAGTGAAGATTTTCGGCCGGCAGTTGCTGGAGCGGATTCGAGCGATACCCGATGTCGAGAATGCCGCTTTGGTCGACTGGCTTCCACTTGCCGCTAACGCTCAACATGCTTTCCCGGGCTTCACGATTTTAGGCCGGAGTACGGATCCTTCAGCAGACAAGCCGGCCGTCATTCTGGATGGTGTCAGTGCGGGTTATTTTCAACTGATGGGCATTCCAATCCAACGAGGCCGCGGCGTTACCGAGCAGGATACGGAGACATCTGAGCCGGTTGTCGTGATTAGCGAAGCGATGGCGCGACAATTCTGGCCTAACGAGAATCCTCTCGGTCACGAAATTAAGTTCGATTTCTCTCCAGAGGAACGGCCGCGACTGATCGTGGGGATTGCCGGAAACGTGAAGCAGTATGAGCTGACGATCGAATCGCAACCGCAGGCATATGTGCCGTACGAGCAGTTGCCGGCGCGTACCGTACCGGGTTGGACGGAGAGTCGGATTCACAAAAACCTGGTTATTCGCACTCGATCGAGATCGGCAGCGCTGATCGCGAGGGTTCGAAGAACGATTTCGGGTCTGGCGCCAGATGCTGCCATCTACGGAGTTACGACGGTGCAGAAGACAGTCTCGAGCTCGGCGCAATTCTGGATGAATCTATCCGAAATGCTGGGGCTATTTGCTGCGATGGGTTTGATACTCGCGGCCATCGGGATTTACGGAGTGATTTCGTATTCCGTCAGCGAGCGCAGCCATGAGCTTGGCCTGCGGATGGCTCTGGGTGCGCAACCGCGACATGTGGTTCGACTGGTATTGAGGCAGGCCATGACGCTTTCGATCCTCGGCGTGATTGTTGGCGTGGCCGCATCTTTTGCCGTGGCGCCGTTGCTGGCTCGATTCCTATACGGAGTGAAACCCCACGATATTCCAACTTTGCTTCTGGTTTCATTAATTCTGATTGCCGTCTCGTTTCTCGCCAGCTACATCCCGGCTCGCCGCGCCACTCTGATTGATCCCATGGAGACGCTTCGGCGCGATTAGGTGGCGAAAGCAGCCTACCGCAGGGGCTAAAGCCCCTCCTGATTTGCGGCATAGACGGCCCGACTAAAGTCGGGCCCTGACACAAAACAGGTCGGGCCCTGATACAAAGCGGCCGAAACGGGTAAGAGCGGCGCGTGTTTTGCCGAAGGCTAGTGCCGGGAAAAGGCGGCGGAGGGGGATGAGTTGGAACTGGCTTCGGTCTGCTTGATATCCATGCGCTCGATGAGGCCGTTGGCGATGGTATAGACGTGCCACACGTCGCTATCGGAGAGAACGTCGCCGGCGAGGCTCTTTACGAGCTGGTGCACTTTGACCTCGACGATGCCGGCTCCGCGGTCGATCACTTCGATCGGATCGACGTGTGGATCAAACTGCTGCCACTGACGGGTCCAGTAGGCGCGAATCTCTTCTTTCCCGAGGGCGCGACCGCCTTCGGAGGCCCGGGGCCAGCTGACGTTCTCACTCATGAGCGCCAGGGCGGCATCAATATCTCGCCGGTTGAAAGCGGCGTACGCCTGAGCGATCAGAATTTTTGTATTTGCCATGGGTCCTCTCTGGGGTGAATATGTGTACGTTACACACAGATGCATGAAGTGCTGTGGAGGCTCGCTGAAAACAGGTGGCTACTCTGACCGTAAAACGGCGAGCTGTGTAGAATCGAATGTCGCGCCGGGACTGGATTGTGGGATGCTGGTAAGTTCCAAGCGTAACGTAGGTTGTAAATCGAGGGTGTCAGGAGACCATTCCGGTGAAGGAGTCGTCTAAATTTCTTAGATTCTAAAGGTCGACGCTGGACATTCAGAATGATCCGTCGCGAACCAGGAGGATAGAGATGAACGTGAGAAGTCACTTGAATTTTGTGAAAGCTGGGTGCTTGGCAGCCGGGTTTTTGCTGTTGACGTTGACGCCGGGGGCGCTGGCGCAGATGCATCCATCGGCGCCGATGGGCGGAGCTTCTCCCAACAGCAATATGAATAACCCCAACGGTAATATGGCGCCGGACGGTATGCAGCCGGGTGCGCCGGGAGGTGCGCTCAGCAACGATCAGATCGCCGAGCAAAATATGTTTGGGAACCTTCGCAGGAATTTTGATGTTGAGAATAACCTGAGCAAGATGGCGGTGAAGAACAGCAGCAACGACGACGTCAAGAAGTTCGCGCAGCAAGTCATCAGCGAAAATCATAGCCTCTCGAACGAGCTGATCATGCCGAATCCGAATGGGGAGATGGGAATGCAGCCGGAATCGGTCCCAAGCGAGACGAAAAAAGCTGAAAAGCAGATGAAGAAAATGACTGGGAAGCCATTCGATCAGATGTACCTGGTTCAGATGGATGCCTACATCAAGAATGATCAAGAGGTGGCGCAAAAGGCCAAAGCCGCGACCAACATGGCCAAGGTGAACGAGGTGGGGATAAAGGTCCAAAGCCAATCTGATGATCGCGAGAAACAGATTGGCACGCTGACGCAGGAGACGGGCTTCAAGATTCAATAATTCGGACGGATTGCAGGCACGCGGTTCATGCTAGGTCGATCTGAAGAGAAACTTTCATGGGCGCGTCGTACAATCAGGGGCAGCATGCTACCGCACGGGTCACTACGGTCTCCCCGGTTGGATCGAAGGCGACGTTTGTCCGCCGATAACTCCGGGAGCCGCATCCAGCGCAACCTACAGTTCACCCGCACTCGAAGGACGCTACGGTCGCGGTGGAGTTTGTGTGTCCTGCTGTTGCTGGCGTTGTTTCCGTGGCTAACGGTTTCGAACGTCCACGCGGAAAATATCAATGACCTGAAGCCTACCGGCTACGTGAATGACTTCGCCGGAGTGTTATCCCCGGAGACTCGCAGCCACCTGGAACAATTGTGTACCGAGGTCGACCAGCAGGCGCACGCCCAGATTGCTGTCGTCACCATAAAAACGACGGGCGATGACACCATTGACGACTTTGCGGTTCGCCTGGAAGAGAAGTGGAAGGTCGGGCAAAAGGGTACCGACCGCGGCTTGCTGTTCCTAATCGCGACGGACGATCACCATTACAGATTTGAAGTTGGATATGGGTTGGAAGGCATCCTGCCGGATGGCAAGGTGGGAAGCATCGGCCGCGAGATGGTGCCGTATCTCCGCGAAGGCAATTACGACGCGGCGATCACGATGGCAACGCAGGATGTGGCCAATGTGATTGCGCAGGATGCCGGCGTCACCCTGAAAACGCCTGCGGAGAATGTTGGACCGGAGCCGCAGCCTCATCCGCGGAGTGCAGTGAAAGATATTCTGCTGGCGATATTTGCGATCTTTGTGTTGATTTCGCTGTTGCGATCCGGATCGAGTGGCTGGGCGGGATTTCTGCTGGGCATGTTCCTTGGTGGCATGGGCGGAGGCCGCGGAGGTGGAGGCGGCTTTGGTGGCGGAGATGGTGGCGGCGGAGGATTTGGCGGATTCGGCGGCGGCGGTTCTGGCGGCGGTGGGGCTTCCGGAAGCTGGTAACGGCGGACGGTCGCATGTATCGTATTGAAATCCGAATGCGACGAATCAGGGACGTTGGCACCACAAGGTAGATGGCTGCAACAAGCAAAAGATTACGGGGAGAACAATCACGATGAAACGAACAGGCGTCGTCCTTCTGGTATTGCTGGGAATTATTGTTGTGGTGGGAATGTTGGTGTTCGGCAGTTACATTTCCGCTCGCAACCAAATGGTGGCCAAGAATGAGGAAGTAAAACAGACCTGGTCGCAGGTTGACGTTGTCATGCAACGGCGGGCTGATTTGATCCCGAATCTGGTGTCAACGGTACAGGGATATGCATCGCACGAAACCACGGTTTTCGGCGAAATCGCCAATGCGCGGGCGGCGTTACTGGGGGCGAAAAATCCCCAGGATAAAATTGCAGCCAACGGCCAGCTGGACAATGCTCTGGGACATTTGTTGATGATTTCGGAAGCCTACCCGGATTTGAAATCGAATCAGAATTTTCTGCAATTGCAGGATGAGCTGGCGGGAACAGAAAATCGCATTGCGGTGGAGCGGCGGCGGTATAACCAGGCGCTGCAGGATTACAACACTTTCATCGGGCTGTTTCCTAACAGCATCTGGGCGGGGATTGCCGGGTATCACCGCAACAATGCCTATTTTGAAGGCACGCCTGCGTCGCAGCAGGTACCCACCGTGAACTTTAACGGCAAGTAGACGGGCGGCTCCCCGGACTAAAGTCCGGGGTCACCCGGGAGCCAACTGATCGGGCATCCATGATACCCATCGTCCGCAAGAGTGCTCTGAAGGAGGAAAATAAAAACGGCTGGTCGCTTCGGCGATCAGCCGTTTCCTTTTACTTTCGGGCGAAAAATTCTATTTTTGGTTGAAGGATGCGATGGCTTCCGCCTCGTCGTCTTTCACGTCAAACACGGTGTAAAGCTTGGTGATCTGCAACAGATCGTGAACCTTTTTCGTGAGCTTCAACAACTTCAGCTCCCCACCCTGGTTGCGAGCGGCGGTAAAGGCGCTCACCAGCTCGCCGATGCCCGAGCTGTCGATGTAATTGACATCGGCCAGGTTCAGCAGGATATCTTTCGATCCCTTGCCCAACAATTCACGAACCGCATTGCGCAGTTGCACACTGCCTTCGCCGAGTGTGATGCGACCGCTCAGATCGAGAATGGTTACTCCATCCACTTGGCGGGTACTGATCTTCATGCTCACGGTGGTAGTCCTCCTTAGGCGCTTTTCTGGGTTGAATCCAAATGCTTGATAAGTGTTAGCTCGGTGCCGGGGTGCAGTAGTTTGAAGTGTACCTCGTCCATAAATGATCGGATGAGGAAAATTCCGCGGCCGGAGCCGCTGAGCAGGTTTTCCGGCGCCAAAGGGTCGGGAAGTGTGGCTGGATCGAGGCCATTTCCCTGGTCGCTGATGCGAATGATCAACGAAGACCCATTATTCTCAAACGAAGCTGTAATCTTTTTTTCAGGATCGTAGGCATTGCCATGCAGCACGGCATTGACCGCGGCCTCTCGCACCGCCATCGTCAACTGGAAGGTTTGATCCTCATCCAGTCCTGACTTCTGGGCCAACTGTTCCGCCGCTTCTTCCACTTTGTTCACGCTATCGAGCGACGAGTCCAAAGTGTAACTGAATCGACTTACCATGGAATCCACCACACGCCCCGGGCCCGCTAAATTATCGGTTCCTGGTTCCGATTGCGGTCATTGTCGCCAAGGACACGCAGAAATTCTCCACAGGGGAAGTGTGCTTGCACGGTCGGCCTAGTGTCAAGGAAGTCTTTTGCTGATACACCCGCATGGACTCTGATCCGTAAGCCTCCTGCGAGGCCGGCCAGGGCTTTGAAGAGGCCGTCAGTGCATCCCACCGAAGAGGTTAAGAGTCATATTTAACGGGGGCATAGCGCGTCAACAAAGAAACTGCTCTCGCATTCGCCGGAGTTGAGTAGACTGTCCATGCGGGCGAAGGAAGCGCTTTGACTGGAGTAAAGTCACCTCGCCTCCGCGCAGCCTTTCTTGCACACAAATCTGGACCGCCGCGGCATCGCATACGATGAACGATCGACTCACAATCGAAACCAAGAGAGTACAGCCCATGCCGGCCGACGAGCTAAAGAAAAATCACAAGGAAGGGTCGAACGCGAAGGACTCTGTCCTGATTCATCTTTCCTTGTTGCTGGGCAGTCCAGTTGTGGACGCGGCAGGGCATTCTCTGGGGCATGTACGCGAGGTCGCGGTCACTCCGGGTGTGCGCGCGTCGCTGGTGACGGAGTTGATCTGGGGAAGGAAGGATGCGTTACAGGCGGTATCTCCGGCTGGCCTGGAGCAGGCGCCGAATGGCGCGTTACGGTTGCGCGGGGATGCTCATCCGAGGCCCTTTAGCATGAGCGAGCCACTATTGCTGTTGGATCGCGACCTGATGGATCAGCAGATTATCGATGTGCATGGCAGAAAAGTTGTGCGCGTCAACGATGTCTCTCTGCTTTGGTTGCCCCAGGAATGCGGTGGAGAGATGCGCGCCATCGAGGTGGAAGTGGGCACGCTGGGAGCGATGCGGCGGCTGCTGAAGGGAATCGCGACCAAGCGAACCATTGAGCGAGTCACCAGGAAAATTCCATCGCGGGCGATTCCGTGGGATTTTGTCGATTTGATTGAAGTCGACCCCGCGCGCCGTGTGCGGCTGAAGATTTCTCATGAGCGGCTGGCGAAATTCCATCCGTCAGACCTTGCCGATATTTTGGAAGATCTGGCGCCAGTGCAACGAGACGCGATTTTCAGCCAGCTGGATGAAGAAGTGGCGGCCGAGGCGCTGGAAGAAGTGGAGCCGAAGCTGCAGAAGCAGCTGCTGGAGTCGATGGACTCCGAACGTGCCGCCGACATTATGGAGGAGATGGACCCGAGCGCGGCGGCGGACTTGCTGGGCGAGCTGCGCAAGGAACAATCCGAAGCCATCCTGGAAGAAATGGAGCCGGAGGAGCGGGAGGAAGTCAAAGAACTGCTGGAGTTCAGCGAGCACTCCGCGGCTGGGCGTATGACGACAAATTATGTTGCGGTGCCCGCGGAAGCCACGGTTGCGCAGGCGATTGAGGCGCTGCGCAATTTCGATGACGACCCTGAAACGGTGACGGAGATTTACCTGGTGAATGACGATGGTGTGCTGCTGGGCGTGGTGCCGCTGGCGCGGGTGGTGCTGGCGCTGCCGGATACGAACGTTGCAGTGCTGAGCGAATCGCGCTTCGTCAGTTGTCCGGCCGATATGCACGATAAACAGGTGGCGGAGCTGTTCGATCGTTACAACTTATATGCGTTGCCGGTGGTGGAGGAGCATAACAAGCTGGTGGGCGTGGTAAACGTGGATCAGGTGATCGCGTTCATGAGGCAGCAGGCATAACCGATAAGAAAGCCAGCATGGAGAGCCAGCCCACATTTCAGCCATCGCCGAACGGGCTGCGGATTCTGTACATCGCGCCGATGAACTACGGCTGGTACGGACTCTATCGCCAGCACAGCCTGCAGCGGCTGGGGCATACGGTATTTCCCATCGACATCATGGAGTACGAAAAGCATGGCAATCCGTGGATGGCGCGGATTCGCTATCGCCTGCAGATTGGCAGCGTGGTGAAACAGATGAACGCGGACGTACTGCGGCTGGCGAAGGAGCATGAAGTCGATGTGGTGTGGTTCGACAAGCCGCTGTTTATTCGTGCAGAGACATTGCGGCAATTGCGTGCCATGGGCATCGCGACGGTGGATTACATGATCGACAATCCGTTTGGTCCGAGGCGTGATCCTGGATTTCGTCTGTATGTGCGCACCATTCCGGAATACGACCTGCACGTGCAGCAGCGGGACATAAGCGTTGCGGAATATCTAGCGCGGGGCGCGCGGCGGGTGGTGAAGGTGCAAACGGCATTCGAGCCGAGCGTACATTTTCCTCCGCCGGCCGGTTGGTCGGACAAGGATCGAACACGAGAGGTCTCGTTCATCGGAACGCCGTATGACGAGCGGCCGCAATTCTTGACTGACCTGTGGCACAAGTACGATTTGCCGGTGGTGATTTCCGGGCCGCGTATCTGGACGCGCAAACTTGAACCAGCAGCGGTGGCCGCGCTCTATCCAGAACCGGATGAACTCTACGACGCCGCGTATCGTGAAGGTATCTGGCGCTCGAAGATTAATCTGAGTTTTCTGACCCATGGCAACCAGGATGAGTACGCGCATAAGAGTTTTGAAATTGCGGCGTGCGGAGGATTTTTGCTGGCGGAGCGATCGGCTGGGCACAGCGAACGATTTCGGGAGAATGAAGAGGCGGTCTTTTTCTCGGATATTGAAGAATGTGCGGACAAGATTCGCCGCTATCTGAACGATGAACCTGCGCGGGCTCGGATTGCCGCTGCGGGAAGGCGTCGAGCGGTGACGTGTGGCTACGACAACGACAGCCAGCTTGCCAAGGTGATGGACGTAGTGGAGGAATTGTTGCCGAAGATTCGCGCGGGACGCGGTTCGCGAAAATGATCGTCGACTTCGAACGCGAGCGGACGCTGCCGGCCTTTGTCGCAGACGTGTGCATTGTGGGCGGGGGGGCTGCGGGAATTGTGCTGGCTGCGCAATTGGCGCGCAAAGGCAAGCGCGTGCTGCTGCTGGAGAGCGGCGGTCGCAAAGAGGATGAAGCCTTCCAGCAATTGAATCGCAGCGACAGAGTTGGACAGCCGCTGAAGTCGGTACACGCGGGCAGATTTCGCGCGCTGGGTGGAACGACGATTCGCTGGGGCGGCCAGATTCAGGAGATGCAGGAGCGGGATTTTGAGCAGCGTCCTGGAGTTCCGGGGAGCGGATGGCCGATTGCGAAATCGGAGTTGACGCCTTATTACGAGCGAGCGCTCGAGGCTGAGGGATTGCTGCCGGTGCTGCGTACCGATGAGGAAGTGTGGCGCGAGTCTGGCTCGGCTGCGCCGAGTCTTTCTGAGGATTTGATTCCTTATTTCACACGCTGGTGTCCGGAGCCGAACTTTGCGCGCCTGTATCGCGACGCGCTTGGTTCTACGAACATCTCGGTTGTACTGCACGCGACTGTTTGCGAACTAATGATGAATGGGGCCGCGGATACCGTGCTGGGACTGCGGTGCAGAGAATCTTGCGGGAAGCGAACATGTTTTTCATGCGCCGACGTACGTGCTCGCGATGGGGATGATGGAGACGATCCAGCTGCTGCTGCAGCCGATGGAGAAGGGGCAGGCGCCGTGGCAGAAGAATGAGTGGCTGGGGCGGCATGTGCAGAGCCACATCGATTACAACTCCGCCAGGCTGGTGAACGTCGATCGCAAGCGAATGGAGCAGGTGTTTCCAAACGTGTATTTGAAGGGACGGAAATATCAGCCGAAGTTGCGGGTGACGGCGGAGCGGCAGCAGGAAGATGAGACGCTAAATATTGCCGGGGCGATTTCATTCATCAGCCTGGGCAGTGTGGAGCGGGATGTGCGGCAGATGAAGTCGGCGGCGCGCAATTTTTTGCGGGGAAACTGGTCGGCGATAAGTGTGCGCGATACTCTGCCGGCACTTCGGCGTCTGCCACTCCTGATGCAACTGGCGTACAGCTTTTACGTCAGCCATCGCGCGTATTGGCCGCAGGATGTGACGTATTGGTTGCGGGTGCATTGCGAGCAGGAGCCTCTGTCGGCGAGCCGGATTACGCTCGCGCCGGAACGCGATGCGATGGGGATGTTTCGCAGCCGGATTGACTGGCAAGTGTCGCCGCTGGAGTGGAAGACGATTCAACGCTTCACGCAGATGGCGCAGCAGGCAATTGAGAAGGCCGGGCTAGCGAAACTGGAGCCGCAGCCGGAGCTGGCGCTCGAAGACGGCTATCGCAATGTGACCTTCGACGATAGCTATCACTGGATGGGCGGGACGCGCATGTCTGGCTCGGCTGCGGATGGTGTTGTCGATACCGATTTGAAAATCCACGGCGTGCGAAACGCGTATGTGTGCAGTGCGTCGGTCTATCCAACTTCTGGATTCGCGAACCCGGTGCATACCTTGCTGGCGTTGGCGATTCGGCTGGCCGACCATTTAGCGGCGCTTCCGCCGGTGATCGAAGAGCGATCGGACGCGCAGGTGCGGGCCGATGCTTGAGACGATTTCGCTGCCGGGGAATGGTCGCGTGACCACGCGGCTGGGATTTGGCGGCTCCGGATTGATGGGCGGAATAAGCGAGCGCGAATCTCTGCGGCTGCTGGAGACGGCGTTTGACATGGGGATTCGGCATTTTGATGTTGCGCCGGCGTATGGGCATGGCCGCGCGGAGCGGTGCCTGGGAAAATTTCTACAAGGGAAACGGGATCAGGTCACGGTCGCGACGAAGTATGGCATCCTACCGCCGGCGCAGCCGGGACTGATGGACGTGGCGCGCAGCGTGGTGCGGCCTGCGGTTGCGAGGCTCCCCGCAATTCGAAAGCGAGTGGCGGAGGCGGCGGCCGGAATGAGGTCGAAGGCGAAATTTTCCGCAGAGGAGGCGCGGCAATCTTTGGAGCGGAGTTTGCGGGAGTTAGGTGTTGACGCGATCGATGCGTGGCTGCTGCATGAAGCAACAGCGGAGGATCTTGACGATTCTGACCTGTTGCCATTTCTGCGACATGCGCAGCAGCGAGGGCTTATCGGCACGTACGGGGTGGGTGCGGAGCGAGAACGCGCCCATGATGTGTGGGAACGGCATCGAGATTACTGTCCGGTGCTGCAATTCGAGTGGTCGCCGATGGATGGAGACGAGGCAAAATTTCCGGGAGCGTTCGTGATTCATCATCGTGCGATTTCTGGCGCGTTCGGTTTGTTGCGCCGATTTCTTCAGCGGGATTCCGAGCGTTGCCGACAATGGTCGAACGCGCTGGATCGGGATTTGTCGGACTCGAAGGTTCTGGCTGGAGTCGTATTGCAGGCTGCACTCGCCGCAAATCCCGAGGGGATGGTGCTGTTCTCGTCGCGAGTGGTAGAGCACATCCGCGCGAACGTGCAGGCAGTGGAAGAGACGGACGCACGCGCGAGAGGAGAGCGCTTTTTGGAGTTAGTGTCGGAGAAGCGCCGCGAAATCGGCCCGCATGAGAAGAGTTGATGTAGCGGGTGAGACAGGTGCGGATATTCATTGGAATCGTGTACCCTGAAACATCCGGAGCCGATGATGAAGCAACGCTGGAAGACCCAATTCGTATTATTCCTGGCGGTGCTTGGTCCGGGCATCATTACTGCCAACGTCGATAATGACGCGGGCGGAATCCTCACCTATTCCCAGGCAGGCGCGCAGTTCGGCTACATGCTGCTCTGGACGATGATCCCCGTCACCTTGGCGTTGGTTGTGGTGCAGGAAATGTGCGCGCGAATGGGAGCGGTCACCGGCAAGGGATTGAGCGACCTGATCCGCGAGGAGTTCGGCCTGCGTGTCACATTCGTCACCATGATTCTGCTGGTGATTGTGAACTTTGGAAACGTGATTGCAGAATTTTCCGGAATTGCTGGCAGCATGCAGTTGTTCCACATCAGCAAATATCTCTCTGTTCCTGTTTGTGCGGTTCTGGTGTGGTTGCTGGTGGTGAAGGGCGACTACAAAGGTGTAGAGAAAATATTTTTACTTGCGTCTGCGTTTTATATTGCCTACATTGCTGCGGGAGTACTGGCGCACCCCGACTGGCACATGGCTATCTTGTCCACGGTGAAGCTGCCACCACGTTCAACGTGGCACAGTTCTTCTTACGTCTATATGACGGTGGGCGTGATTGGTGCGACTATCGCGCCGTGGATGCAGTTTTATCTGCAATCCTCAGTTGTGGAGAAGGGCATCGGCGTCAAACAACTGGGCGCCTCGCAATGGGATGTGATTGTCGGATCCTTTTTCACCGACATTGTGGCGTGGTTCATTATTGTGGCCTGCGCGGCGACGCTGTACACGCACGGCATGGGCGCCATCCAGGTACCGTCGGATGCGGCGGAAGCGATGAAGCCGCTGGCAGGACAATACGCATTTATTTTGTTTGCGGCGGGATTGTTCAATGCGTCGTTGTTTGCGGCGTCGATTCTGCCGCTTTCGACGGCCTACACCGTGTGCGAGGGAATGGGATTCGAATCAGGGCTGGATAAAAGTTTTAGCGAGGCACCCGCGTTTTACTGGCTGTATACGTTGTTGATTGCAGCGGGAGCGGGAGTGGTTTTGTGGCCGCATTTTCCGCTGGTGAAGGTGACCATCTTGTCGCAGGTGCTGAATGGCGTTCTGTTGCCGGTGGTGATGATCTTTATGCTAGTGCTGATCAACAAGCCGGAGCTAATGGGCTCGCATACGAATAATCGTTGGTTCAATGTGATTGCCTGGGGGACGGCGATCATTGTGATTGGACTTTCGATCACGATGATGTTTATGCCGGGCAGCTAAAGGATTTTTCCCTGGGCCAGGTCGCGGATGAATTTTCGATCGGCGGCGAGGAAATTGTAGGCAGGCAGGTCGCGAAGTTCCGCCCAGCGCATGTCCTGAAATATGCGATTCTGCATGTCGCCTTCGAAATGGTAGACGGCGAAGAATCGCAGGTGGATGGAGCCGCCGTTGCGGTAGTTGTGCTGCACCTCGGCAATGAAGGGGCCGATCTTGGCTTCGATGCCGAGCTCTTCCTCTAACTCGCGACGCAGCGCCTGCTCGGGGGTTTCGCCGGGCTCGATTTTGCCGCCGGGAAATTCCCACTGCAATCCCATGGCAGTACCGGCCTTGCGCTGACAAATGAAAACTTGCTTGTCACGCAAAATCAAGGCGGCGACCACGGCACGCATCCGAGGTTTTTCTGACTGAGGCTGGGGTGCTACTTCGACATCCTGATCCATCACCTCTTTAGGATAGTGATTTACGGCTGCTTCTGCGAATGGGGGAGTGAAATGAGTCGCGGATGCGGAGGAAATCGATTTGGATGTATTGCGGCTGCGAGGCAGGCGAGGCCCTCGAGGATGGGGTGGGCGGGGGTGTTGAGAAACTCATCGGGAACACAATAGACGCGGCCATTTGTAACGGCGCGCAACGATTGCCAGCCGCGCTGCTCGATGACACGCGAGCCAGGGGGACGCGGTCGCCGGCGCCGCACCAGGCGAAGATGAGAACGTCAGGGTCAGTGGCGGCAATGTTTTCTGCTGTGGTGGTTTTGCCGGGGTCGCCGACGAATTCGCCGCCAGCGGCTTCGACCAGTTCCTTCACCCAGGGCTGCGAATGAATGAGCGGCTTGCCCCATTCTTCGCAGTAGACGCGGGGACGGTCGTCGGGGCTCGCAGATTGAAGGCGAACGGCGTCGATGGTGGAGGCGAGTTCGGCGACTAGTTCTTCCGCGCGATCGGAGGCATGGACGACGGAGCCGATCAGGCGGATGTCCGCGAAAATGTCGGCGAGGGTGTGCGGCGCGAGCGTCAACACCGGGCAGCCAGCGCGGAGAATGGCGGCCAGCGACTCCATGCGGTAGGGGACGGAGGCGATCACCAGATTGGGTTCGACGGCCAGCAGTTCTTCCATGGTGGAGGACCAGGAGTCGGCAATGATTTTCAAATTGCGATGGGCGAGCTCCGGCAACGCCTCGACGCAATAGCGGGTGCAGGCGACCAGATCGTCGAGACGGCCGAGCCGTTGCAGGGTGAGAGTGATGCTGGGTTGCAGCGACGCGATGCGCAGCGGGGAAGCAGCGGCACTGCCGATGGCTTCGTCAGCCAAGGACATCACGCATGGACAGGGCCGGGCTGAAATACCGGCCATCCCTGTAGAGCGGCAATCTCCGTCAGCTCCGCGGTGGGATTGACGACGAAGGGATTCTTCGCGATGGCGAGCATGGCGGCATCGTGAATGGAATTGCCGAAGACCGCGTCGGGTTCGGTGATGCCGACCCGTGCCAGCGATTGCACTTTGCCTTCGTCGGTGGGGATGTCGAGCAGTTCTTCGGTGATTAATCCATTGGTGACGCGAACGCGGGCTGCGAGCACACGCTCTGCGGGGATGCCGAAGTGCTGCATGGCATCTTCAATCAGCCAGTTGTTGGTGGAGCTGACGGCCCAGATAATGGTTCCGCGCTGTTGCAGTCGAGTGCAGGCTTCGAGCATCTCAGGAAAAATGTTGGGCCGCATCATCTCGTCGAAATAGGTATGCACGGCCTGGCGCAGCTCGGAGTCGCGCAGGTCGCGGTAGATCTGGACCATTTCGCCGCAGATGGCGAGCTCAGAAACTTCGCCGCGCAGATAGGCGCGATAGCGCGCATCCATCCAGTTGCAGGCTTCGCGAGAGAGCAGGCCGGATTCCATGGACCATTGCATGAAGCCGACGCCGGCATCGCCGGACCAGAGGGTGCCATCGCAGTCGAAGACGGCGACAGCGGCTTGGAGGTTGTCGATGCGACGGAAAAATTCAGAAGAGGAAAGAGTGGGGGCTTTCGGGGTGATGAGTTGTTGTGCCAAAACGGACGACCTTATCAAAAATATAGAAAAGAGAAATTGTAGAAGGCGGACGTTTGTTGGTTATCCATGCGCCTTCCCTTCTATGATGCAGCATCGGCGGAAACAATGCCAGCGTTGTAACCAGCTTGTAATCTGGCGATACACGGGTGGGCTGGCAAAGTTGATTCCATGGGAAACAGTTGCTGAGGGCGTCGCGTGATGTCCGATAATTTCTGCAGGCGAGGCGCTGGGTGGAGAACCATCAACATTCCGACGGAAGCAATCTGAAACTGATCCAGAATTACCTGACATACTTGCGGGTGGAAAAGGGTCTGCGTCCGCTGACCTGCGAGGCGTATCAGCGCGATCTGCTGCAGTGCGCGGAATTTCTGGAGAAGACGAACGGCTCGCTTGCATCCGCCAAACATGAGGACCTGGCGGGATTCGTCGCGCATTTGCAGGCACACCAGGTAGAGGCGCGCTCGCGGGCGCGAAAACTTTCTTGCCTGCGTGGACTGTATCGCTGGCTGCTGCTCGATAAGCGCATCGCGTACGATCCGACGATTCATCTGGAAACTCCGGCGGGATGGAAGGTGCTCCCGAAATCATTGTCAGAAGCCGAAGTGGTGACGATGATCGACCAGACCGGGCATGGTGCGGCTGGAAGCAGGACGGAAGAATGCACGCCGCAGTCGTTGCGCGATCGGGCCATGCTGGAGCTGCTGTACGGCGGGGGCGTGCGCGTGTCGGAGCTGGTGGGGCTGGCGGTGGAAGATATTTCACTGCAGCAGGGGCAGATGCTGGTGCGCGGCAAGGGCGATAAAGAGCGCATCGTGCCGCTGGGACAGCCTGCGATTCAGGCGCTGACGGAGTACCTGGAACATGGCCGGGCTGCACTACTGCGGAAGGCGAATGTGCGCGAGGTGTTTCTATCGCAGCGCGGACATCCGCTGACGCGGCAAACGGTGTGGGCGCATGGTGAAGCAGGTGAATCATCGCGCCAGCCCGCACATGCTGCGGCATAGTTGCGCGACGCACATGGTGGAGCATGGTGCGGACCTGCGCACGGTGCAGACCTTGCTGGGCCATGCGGACATTGCGACGACACAGATTTATACGCATCTGGCGCTGGGCAGGCTGAAAGCGGTGCATCGGGCGCATCATCCTCGGGGAAATATGCAGGCGCGCGTTTCGGAGGGCGCGGAATGAATCCCACATCTCAAAAGCGAGATGCGGGGCACCCGAGATGTTGGTGAGGATGGGGCGCCGCCGCAGGCTCCGGAAATTTTGCGGCTGATCGAGCAATATATGGCGGTGCTGACGGTGGAGCGGGCCTCGTCGGAACACACGGTGCGTGCCTATCAGAGAGAGCTGCAATTCCTTTGCGGCGTTTCTGGCGAAGCGCTGTGGCGAAGGCGTGGTGCCGTCGCAAATTGAACATCCAGTGATCCGGGAATACCTGGGAACGCTGTACGAAAAGAATTTGTCGAAGCCCTCTGTGGCGCGGGCGCTGGCGGCGATACGCTCGTGGTTTGGATGGCTGGCGCGGACGGGGCACATTGAGCAAAATCCGGCGCGGCTGGTGTCGACGCCGAAGCTGCCGAAACATTTGCCGCGCGTGCCGGGAGCGGAGCAACTGAACCAGGCATTCAATGATGTGGATGCGGAAACGGCGTGGCCGGAGCGCGATCGCGTGATCATGGAGCTGCTGTACGGCTGCGGGATTCGAAACGCGGAGCTGGTGGGGCTGAATCTGGAAGATATTCAGTGGGGCAATGAGTGCCTCCTGGTGCGCGGCAAGGGGCGCAAGGAGCGGTATGTTCCGCTGGGCGATGCGGCGGCGATGGCGGTGCGCGCGTATTTGCCGCAGCGGGCGCAGAAGCTGCTGGACGCGAAACGGGCGTCCGAGGCATTGCTATTGAATGTTCGATTGCGAGGCGACGGCCGACTGACTACCCGAAGCGTCGGTCGGATCGTGAAGCAGGTCGCGCTGTCGCATGGGCTTGCCGCGGATGTTCATCCACATACCCTGCGGCATGCGTTCGGGACGCACATGCTGGAGGAGGGAGCGGATTTGCGCGCCATTCAGGAAATTCTTGGCCATGCGAGGCTTTCGACAACGCAGCGGTATACGCATCTGACCTCTGGCCAGGTGGCGGCGGTGTATGACAGAACGCATCCGAGAGCGAAGTGAAAACTACTGAGGACGGCGGTAAGTGAGCTCTAAATCCAATGAAACTTGAGTGGTGAATGCTGACATGGGGATGGTAGCGATCAAAAAGGTCAAACTTCGAGAGCATCACCGAAATCCGGGCCGCACCAAACACACGCTCTGGGACAGCAACGGCACTCGACCCTTCCCTCCTTTCACTTCGCTGGTCATTGGGCGCTATGAGGGCGACTCGGGCTACTATGTATTGCACGTCTGCGACGACGGTTCGGGAACCGATACTCATCATGAAACCCTTGAAGAGGCTTTCCACCAGGCCGAGTGGGAGTTTGGAGTGCGTCTAGAAGAGTGGGATGAGGTTTAAGAACTTTTTCTAACATTCGACTGACCTAATATGTCAAGAAAACGGCTTGCCTAGTCGAATGCACTAGAGGATTTACAATAGGAGTGCACCTATTCTTATGCGCTTCTCCCCTAATTGGGCCGCCGTTTCTGGGTTCAAACAGCTTAAAATTGAAATATGCGCCTGGTCCGGAAGTTGACGTTCCGGCGCTAGCAAGATTTATGAAGGTTGGATTTTCTCGTGATACAGCTTGGCGATGCATTAACCAAAGTTTTCGGAACCAGCAACGAGCGCAACGTGAAGCGCATGTTGCCGTCGGTCAAGGCGATCAACGCCCTGGAGCCGGCGATGCAGCAGCTTTCGGACGAGCAGATGCGCGCCAAGACGGACGAATTTCGCGCCCGCATTGCGGCACACATTGCAGACATCAAGGACCCCGAAGAGCGGTACAAGGCCGAACAGGATGTGCTCGAGCAGATTCTGCCGGAGGCGTTCGCGCTGGTGCGGGAGGCTGGGCGTCGCGTCATCAACATGCGCCATTTCGATGTGCAGCTGATCGGCGGCATGGTGCTGCACCAGGGCAACATTGCAGAAATGAAGACCGGCGAAGGAAAAACGCTGGTTGCCACGCTGCCTTGCTATTTGAATGCACTGGCCGGTCATGGCGTGCATGTGGTCACCGTCAACGATTACCTGGCGAAACGCGATGCGGAGTGGATGGGTAAGATCCACAACTACCTGGGACTTTCGGTCGGTGTGATTGTGCACGACCTGAGCGATGAACAGCGCCGGGCCGCGTACGCGTCGGACATTACGTACGGAACCAACAACGAATTCGGTTTCGATTATCTGCGCGACAACATGAAGTTTGAGTTGGCGGAGTGCGTGCAGCGGCCGCCGTATTACGCGATTGTCGACGAAGTGGATTCCATCCTGATTGACGAAGCGCGGACGCCATTGATCATCAGCGGTCCGACCGATCAGACGACGGATAAATATGCGCGGGTGGTGCGCATTGTTCCGCAACTGGAGCTGGGCGAAGAGATCGAATCGCTGGAGAACAAGGTTCTGACCGGCGATTACGTGGTGGATGAAAAGCATCGCACCATCGGCGTCACCGATGAGGGCTGGGAGAAGATTGAAAAGCTGCTGGGAATTGAGAGCATCGCCGATCCGGAAAACTGGGACCTGAAGCACTACGTCGAGACCGCGATCAAGGCGCATGCGCTGTACAAGCGGGATGTAAATTACGTCGTCAAGGACGGCGAAATCATTATCGTCGACGAATTTACGGGTCGCCTGATGCCGGGACGGCGCTGGTCCGATGGGCTGCACCAGTCGATTGAAGCCAAGGAAGGCGTGAATATCCGGCGTGAAGATCAGACGCTGGCGACCATCACGTTCCAGAACTATTTCCGCCTGTATAAGAAGCTGGCCGGCATGACCGGAACCGCCGACACCGAAGCTGCTGAGTTCGAAAAGATTTACGAGCTGGACGTGGTGGTGATTCCGACGAATATGCCGATGCGGCGTATCGATAACACGGACGTGGTGTTTCGCACGGCGAAGGAAAAATATTTTGCGGTTGCGGATGAGATTGCGCGACTGAATGAATTGAAGCAGCCGGTGCTGGTGGGCACCACCTCGATTGAGAAGTCGGAATTGCTGTCGCAGATTTTGCAGCGAAAAAATATTCGGCACGTGGTGTTGAATGCCAAGTTCCACGAGCGCGAGGCGGAGATTGTTGCGCAGGCGGGCCATCTCGGCATGGTGACGATCGCCACCAACATGGCAGGTCGCGGAACGGATATCGTTCTGGGCGGCAATCCGGAATTTCTGGCGAAGCAGGAGCTGGTGAAGAAGAATCGCGCCCGAGCGGTGAGTGCGGCAGAGGGCGAGATTTCTCCCACAGCGGCGCCGGGAATGATGCGTTTTTATTATCAGAGCCAGGAATTTGAGACGCCTGAATCCGACTGGCATGAGGTTTATTCCGGCTATGCCTCGCAGGCTGCGCAAGAACGCGAGGATGTATTGGCGGCGGGTGGTCTGATCATTCTGGGCACCGAGCGCCACGAGTCTCGCCGGGTGGATAACCAGTTGCGTGGACGTGCCGGTCGCCAGGGCGATCCGGGAGCTTCGCGATTCTTCCTTTCGCTCGAAGATGACCTGATGCGCATCTTCGCCAAGGAGTGGGTCTCCACACTGTTGCAGCGCCTGGGCATGGAAGAAGGCGTTCCGATCGAGTCGAAGTTGATTACGCGACGGATCGAGGCGGCACAGAAGGCGGTTGAAGGACAGAATTTCGAATCGCGCAAACATGTACTGGAATACGACGATGTGATGAACAAGCAGCGCGAGGCGGTCTATGGAACTCGTCGCCAGCTGCTGGAAGGCATCGATCAAAAAGAACTGATCACAGACGATTATGTTTCGAATATTTTGAGCACCATCCTCGACACGCATGCTCCAGACAAGCTGCATCCCGATCAGTGGGACATTAAAGCGCTGCAGGATGCGGTGGTGATGCAGTTCGGCATGGACATCACGGCCGAGGGCATTCCAGTTCGCGAATTGAACCGGCACGAGCTGGGTGAGGCCCTGTTCACGCACCTGAAAGAGCGGTACGACGCCAAAGAACAGATCATTGGCGCGCCACCGATGCGCTATCACGAGCGCATGATCATGCTGAGCGTGCTCGATGGTCTGTGGAAAGACCACTTGCTGGCGATGGACCAGTTGAAAGAAGGCATCGGACTCCGCGGCTATGGCCAGCAGGATCCGCTGATTTCTTACAAGCGGGAATCTTTCGAAGCGTTCGAAGCCATGATGAATCGCTTCCAGGAAGACACCGTCCGCTTCCTGTTCCGCATGCAGATCATGGGACCGGACGGAAAAGAAATTTCCATCCCGGCGCGCGTTCATCCGCAGTCAATCGTGTTCAGCGGAGGATCTTCGAACGCAGCTGAGCCGGGAGCGGCGGCACTGCCCGGTGCTGTGGGAGGAAGCAACGGCGCCGGGATGAATGGCGGATCGTCGAACGGAGTTGCGTCGTCGATTCCTGTGCCTACGCGCACGCCCTCGACCACCATCGATTCACTGGAAGAGGAATTTCAGCGGCGCAAGAAGCGCGAGTTGCAGCAGGCGCGCATGGCTGGAGCCGGTGAGGCGACGGAAACCGCGCAGCGACGCACCGGTGAAAAGGTCGGGCGCAATGACCCTTGTCCTTGTGGGTCGGGGAAGAAATTCAAGAAATGCCACGGTGTGGACGCGTAAGGCCAGAATCACCTACGGAGCGATCACCCGCTGGATTCTTCGCTACGCTCAGAGTGACCGGCAGCTATTTTCAACCTGCAATCAGGAAAGTGCCTTGCTGCCGCGTGAGGAGCGATAAATCTGCGCTCCTAAAATGCCGCCGGCGATCGCGAACACCACAATCAACGCAGACAAGAAGGCCATCGTCAGCAGGATTAGCCCAATGCGACCTTCGGCGGACAGCCAGAAATTTGAGAATGTGGTCACGGGTGCCTGCGGATCCATGGTGGCAGCGCGGGCGGCGGCTTGCTTCACGATGTCGGTCAACTGAGTGTCGATCTGATTGCCCTGATGCAGCCCATAGCGCTGGATGACCAGTAAGACGGAATTGGCTGCGAAGGCGACCGTAGCGGCAATCAGGCCCAGGAGTGCGCCGACGCGAGCGCCCACCCGGGGACCCAGCTTGGTCAGCGGCCGTCGTCGATGATAAATTCCCATCGCCACCACCGCGCCTACAGCCACCCAGAGCACACTCCCTGCCGCCAGCACCGCGGAGAGAACTCCAACTATCGTTCCCACCACTGCAGCAATTTGGATCGCCAATTTCCAGGAAATAGCGGCGCCTGTTCCAGCGGCGCCGGCCTGGATGTTGATGCTGTCTCCCGGCATTGTTTGCGCGGCATCGTTCTCCTCCGCGACATAGCGAATCTGGGGTGCGCCACACTCCGGACAATAATAGGCTTCCGGTTCCAGGGAGGCGCTGCAGCGATGGCAAACCAAGT
The DNA here is from genome assembly GCA_963774515.1 of uncultured Acidobacteriota bacterium. Taxonomy (GTDB): domain Bacteria; phylum Acidobacteriota; class Terriglobia; order Terriglobales; family Acidobacteriaceae; genus JAKAAZ01. The sequence continues at coordinate 109,194 of CAVZFK010000011.1, forward strand.
CCATATGTTGAAGCTAAACTACCATCGCATCCGCCGCAATCGAGCTGGGGTGGCTACGCTATCGCAGGGCCAGAGTCGCTGTGGACGGAAAGCAGGTCCCTCGACGAGGCCGCTACGGCGACCTTCGCTCGGGATGACATTTTTTATTTAAGATAGTGCTGCGTTTGCGCTAATCGGTTTGACCTTTATGGGGCAGCTGCACGGCGACAATGGAGAATTTGGTGCCGTCCGCCGTTGGTGTGAACTCGATGATGTGCTGATTTTCAGGAGAGCCCGCCAGCAGTTTAATGTCGCCCGAGATTTTTGGAATCCCAACATTCATATGTTTTTTTGAGGACTCGGTGTCCATGCTGACGTCGTATTCGTGATCGTTGGCGCAGGTCAGGCCCTGCTTGGTTGCCACGGGTTGTCCGACCGGCTTCTTGTCTTTGCAGGTGAGTACATCGCCGTAGGATGCCATCGCATTTTTGTAGAAGGCGACCACCTTAAACTCTTGATCCTTGCTTTGATATTCCGCGGCTTTGACATGCAGCTGCCATTTGCCAAAACTCATATGAATGTCTGCCGCCCCGGAGTCTTTTCCCTGGTCGCCGGTGGCGACGGCGCCGGGATAGATGGGCACACCTACATCGACAGCGGCCGCGGAGTTGGTGCGCACGTCGAGACCGCCGATGGGAGTGTGCAGATGCACGTTTTCCGCATCGCCATTCTTGTGCTCGTTGACGGAGCAGCCGGATACGGCGAACAGCAAAACTCCAACGGAGAGTGCCGCGATGGAGACGAGACGCGACGACAGCCGTTTTCGTTTGGAGCGGCGGTTGATTGATCTTGCAGGCAGATGAAAATTCTCGAGGTTTTTTACTGTCATGCAAAGTCCTCCCGCAACGAAACGAATGCTTCCATTGATCCAAGATACGCTGAGGGAATCGGGGAAGTTCATAGGGAAGAGTTCAGTGAGCCATTTTTTTGTTGACATTGTTACAGGCATCCCACTATATATAGTGGGACGTCACTTATAAGCGCAACTCTTGGGGCCAGTAGGACAAACAGCTTTGGGGAGAAGAAGCTGGCGGAGGCAAACGCTCCGAGTGCGCAGCGAGTGGCGACATTCTGCAACACACCAGGCAACGGCCTTGCAAACTTTTGCAAGGCCGTTTTTTTCTGCTCCATGGAGCGGTGCAATTGGAGCGTTCGATCTGGACTTCGGCGGTGCGGTGCATCGCCGTCGCGTGAATTTTCACCGGCTGAAACAAAGGATCGAAGTGTGAGAGTCATCCCGGGGACCGGAGCTCGTCCAATGAGAGTTCACAATGGAAACCTGGAGGCGATCGAAGTGAAGAACCGTCCGCGTGCGCGTTTCTTCCATGGCATCTTTGTACTTCGTATGGGTGGCGGCGGTGCTGCTGCTGGGGCCCGCTCATGCGTGGGCCGCTGCAGGCGATCCTCCGGGGCGGGTGGCGCGGCTGGCGCATTTGACGGCGCATGTGTCGCTGGAACCTGCGGGGACCGATCAATGGACGCAGGCAGTGCCGAACACTCCTCTGACGACGGGAGATCGTTTGTATGTCAACCACGACGGCCATGCGGAGTTGCAGATGGGCATGCTCGCGGTGCGGGCCTGGAAGTTCACGGACCTGAGTGTTGTGAAGCTTGCGAACAATGCGACGCAACTTGGGCTGGCGCAGGGAAGCCTGCACGTGCGGACTTTTGCGTTGAGTGCGGACAAGGCCGTCGAAGTGGACACGCCGAACGGCGCGATCACGGTGTTGCAGCCGGGTGACTTTCGACTGGATGTGTATACCAACGGCGGCGGCACGCTGGTGACGGTCGATGCCGGTGCGATCCAGATCATCGGTCCGGGAGTAGAGAAGATTCTGGGTGCAGGGGAGAGCGTCCACCTGTTGGGGAGCAATCCGATTCAGGCCCTGGAGCAGCGCATGCCGGGCAAGGATCCGTTCGATGTCTGGAGCCAACAGCGCGACCGCGTGTTTCTGAGCTCCGATGCGCGGCGATATGTGAATCTGAACACGGTTGGGTCGGAGGATCTGGACGCGTATGGGAAGTGGTCGGACACGCTGGAATATGGACCGGTGTGGTATCCGTCGAATCTTCCGGCAGGTTGGACGCCGTATTCGAATGGCCAGTGGAGCTGGGTCACGCCGTGGGGATGGACTTGGGTGGATGCGGATGCATGGGGATTCGCGCCATTCCATTATGGGCGGTGGACAGATCTAGGGTCGCGCTGGGGATGGATTCCAGGGCCTTCGGCTGCGAGCCCGGTATACGCGCCGGCGATGGTTGCGTTCGTCGGGGGTGCAAGTTTTTCCAATGAAGCCGGTGCGGCGTTGTCCGGATGGATTCCGTTGGGTGCTGGCGAACCGTTCTACCCGGCGTATGCGTGCAGCGCAGCTTGCTTTAAGGAAGTGAACTTGTCGAATTTGAGCGAGGCACGTTCGAACCCACGCCGCATTCCAGCGTCGAGCTACTACACCTACTACCATTCGCGGGCCGGTTTTCGCTCCATTCACTATGCGCAGCAGAAGGCGGCGACAATTGCGGTGCCGTCGAGCGTGCTTGCCTCTGGAGAGGCGATTGCGCCGGAGACAGTAGTTCATCCCACCGCGGTGCAATGGGCCTCTGCGCGCATCCTTTCGCATCCTATGGTTGCTCCTGAGATGAAGAGCGTTCTTCCGCGGCCGGTGAGCTCAGTGCCTGTGCCGGCGGAGCGGGTGCCGGTCGTCGTCGCGCTTCATGCTCCTGCCACGACTGCGCCGCAGAGTGGAGGTGAGGACTCGACGCCGCAGGCTGGGGAGAGATTCTTCCTGATCGCGCGAACTGCGCCTCCTGCGGCTGGTCCGAGCTTTGAAGTGCAGTTGCCGGCGCTGCGTGAGAACGATGGACGTCCGCTCGATCCGGGTCAGTGGATGAACCTGGTTGCAGGTCGTCGCTGCGGGTGCAGCAACGGTGCGGGAGTTTCCGCCGGCAGAGTTCGACCTCGACTACGGGTCGAGCTGCGAGAGCGAAATGATGCCGAGCGGCGATGCGACATGGGAGAGGAAGTTGAGCGCGAGATTTTCAGCCGGAATTTTTTTATTGGAAGAAGAAAAATAGGTGCTGCGCAATATGCCTGTGACAACTTATACTTTGGATAAGGTCGCCGATTGCGGCCATCGATAGGCGCAGGAGATTGAAGCGACTCGACCTGAAGTGCGGCATGGCCAGCACAAGAGAATGAATTCTGTTCTCGCTTCAAAGGTGAAACGTTTGATGCATCTCTGCCTGGGGAATTGGGGAGTCTGATGGCACAACCGCAACCCGCCCGACGCAAGATGCAATCCGTGAAGACGCCTGTCTCCATCCCAGACAAACTGTATTTTCGAATTGGTGATGTCGCGAGCCTGTGCAGCCTGCCTGCGTATGTGCTGCGATTTTGGGAGACGGAATTTCCGCAGTTGAAGCCGCACAAAGGTGGCAGCGGCCAGCGCCTCTATCGCAAGCGCGATGTTGAAATCGTTCTCGAGATCAAACGATTGTTATACGACGAAGGATTCACCATCGCCGGCGCACGCAAATCTCTGGCGGAAAAACGCGCCGCACTGACGGCTGTCGAATCGCACAATGGAAATGCGCCGCACCCCATGCGACGCAAGACCGACTTTATTACCCCACCGGCAAAGACGGGTCGGGGAGCTGGAATTTCGGCCGTGGGTTCGAAGCCGGTGGCGATGAGTCCGAAGTTCAACGAGCTGCGCAAAGAGATGCGCGCACTGCTGTCCATGCTGGGTTCGGGCGAAGGCAACAAGCCTGCTGCGGGCCAGGTCGCGGTTACATCGGTAGCGATTCCGCGCAAGAAGAAGGGCCGCGAGATCGCGAGCGAGCCGACACTGTTTTAAACACAATTCGACGACGCATCTCAGCGCCTGAAGACCTCACGGATAAAGAATCTGGTTCCCCGGACTAAAGTCCGGGTCTACCCCAGCAACCTGAGCTCTTCAATTTCTGTGGAGCAACGTCCGGAGCTTACGCAGCGACCTGGGTTCATCCGGGTTCCCAGGACTCAAGCCCGAGGTCAAGTCAGGCCGCACTCATCGAAAATCCGGATGCAGGTGCTTAGCTATAGAGCTCGGTGCGCGGAATCGTGTCGAAGTGGATAGAAGGATGAAAACAGCAAAAAAAGGGCCCCTCGTGTGAGGGGCCAATCTGCCTTGGTTCTCTCTTGTGTGAGAGCTTTTGAGTCAACCTTGTTACTACTCGGAGCTGGGCTGCGACGCAGTCCCATTCGAGGAGGACTGCGCGTTACCGGACTGCGCCGCGCCGGTTGTTGAGGCACCGAGGTTCGACGCACTCAAGGTTGACAAACTGTTATGCATCAGTGTGACTTCCACGACGCTGCCACGATGGGTCTTGTTGGAATCGCTCACGGTGAGGGGAGCGTTGCCGAGCCCAATTTGGCGAATCTTGTAGAGCGGGACCTGACGGTCGGTGACGAGATAACGTGTCACGGCCGAGGCCATATCGTGAGAGGCGGTGATGCCTGCCTGACCACGGAGTGTTGAATAACCCTGTACGTCGATCAGATATCCGCGCTGGCCCTGAGTCTGGCTGACCAGTTGATCGAGAGCATCTTTCGAGTTCTGACCGAGCGCGCTGTGGCTGCTGCGGAAGCGAATCTCTACGCTGGTCACAGTCTGGTATTGATCCAAATTGCTGACGGCGGTTCCGATGGTAGCGGTCTGCGTGCTGGCCTGCTGCGCGGTCTGCTCTGCCTGATTCGCAGTGTTTCCTGCGGCTGTGGCATGCTGATCGGCGGTATTCGCAGTGTCCTGAGCCTTGGAGATTCCAGCCTGTGCCCGTGCATCAACATCCTTGATGTCGCGAGCATTTGCTGCCGAAACCTGATCCAGCTCATTCAAACGATCTTTTACTGGGTTCAACTGCCGATTTACCCACTTTTTGCGAGCCATCGGGTTCATGTGTCCCCAGAAGCCCTCGTGGGATTGTGTTTCCAACGGCGGCTGACCCGTACCGGTCATCGTTGAGGTGCCGGAAGTCGATGCAGCAGTAGAAGTTCCAGTCTGCACCTGGGCATTGGACGAGGAATTCTGGTCCGTTGCTTGTGCCATGAGCGGGAGTGCGGTGCTGGCGGCGAGTACTATCGTTGCAATTCTGAGCCAATTTTTTGAATTGTACGTTTTCATCACTTTTCCATAACCGTGCCGCGCTGCTGGCACTTGGTAACGCCATTCCTAATTGCAAGCACGGTGCCAAAGAGTCAGGCGGCTGAAAACAGTCTTGGAAATGTGAGTTAAGTGATTGATTAGAAAGGATGATATGGGTCTGGCTTGGAAAGTGAGAGAAAACACAGCTATTTTGGGGCAGCGAGGATCGCGTAAAACCTGCTCGTAACCACGCAAAAAGTACCTCGTAAGGTAGCTCATTTGGGCGCCTTTTATTCCGTCGGCTGCGCTACTTAGGGCCGCGTTCCTATGTCGATAATTCGAAGCGACGGAGGCGATTGATTCCACATCGGAGAGACGTTATCGAAGACCAGGCGAAAGTCCTGGCTTTTCCCTGGAGCCAGGGGAGCGGCACTGATCGGTTGCGTGTCCACGTAGGGATCGCGGGAGCGGACGAGGCTGAGAGGTGCTTGCAATATCTGGGGAGCGTCGCCCATCTCGTTTGGGAAGGCGGCCTGGAGGGTCATGGCGGTAATGGTGCGATTGCCGCGATTCTCGATTGTCCCATCCACGTAAGTGAGTTGATCGCCGGCAAAGTTGCTGGCCTGGCTGACCTGAATATTACCCAGAGCGACGGACTTCGCGTAGGGATCGACGCCATCTCCGTAGGAATTGGCGGCTGGCCGGCCTAACCAGAACGCAAGTCCGAGACCACAGCAGATGACAATCAGCGCAATAATCCACGGCATCCAGTTACGTTCCACCCCCTCCGCTGCACTATTCGATGAAGGGGTTTCGGGTGCGAAGAGAACGGGTTCGCGATGTGGGGTAGGAGGTTGTGAGGATCCCGCTGCTGGGTCGTTCATGCGCGCGATTGTAACTCCGCGGGAGTGGTGGCGGGAACAATCCCAAAGCAGGAATGAACCATGAAAAAACAGAAAAATGATTCAAGTACCGAATCCCTTTCGCCGAAATACACGTCATAGATACAGCAATCCAGTGAACGCGTGCGGTGCTTGGCCGTGCGCTTCGCTTGGGCAGTATCGGTCGGGAGCAGCTATGTTGCGGGCCTTGAAGAAGCAAACGCGAAAACGCTCAGTCCATCCGCAAGGGGATACCCTCTATCGTGCGGCTGCGGTTGCCGCGGCGTTGGCGATATTGGCGGCTGCGCCGTTTTTTTGATTTTGCCCCGGCCGGGATGGTTGGGTGCCGGATGACCGAGGATGGCTGTCGCTTGAGTGCGTAGCGCTGAAGAGGGCCGTTCCAGAGAAAACTGGCGCGGCGGACTAGAGAAAACTGGCGCGGCGGACCGTACGCCGAAAATCATCTCCCTGCATAAAAACTGTGATGCACATTTCCTGGAGTCGCGATCGCATGCGTTCTCCGATGCGATCTCCCAGCGTTTCTTCGCGCATGGCGCGCGTGGCCGCATTGACCGGCGTTGCGCGAGAGACATCTCGATCGGTGACGGAAGTGGAAGGCGCCTGCAACAAGGCCGAAGGCTGATTGGGATAGTTGGTGGTGATCAGCGTGGTTCGCTTGTCGTTGTAGCGGGTGTTCAAGATGTGCGCGACGGTGTCCCAGACCCAGTCGGTCGGCTTGACCGCACCCAGCTCATCCAACAGCAAGACTTCCGCTTCAAACACGGGGCGCAGAATTTCCAGTTCCGTAGTGGCGACCTGGGGATTGTAGGAATTCTGAATCTGCTTCAGCAGGTCGCGATAATCGCAAAAAATTCCGGTGGCGCCGCGCTGCTCCACCATCTCTCGCAGAAGACCGACGGCGAGATGAGTTTTGCCGCAACCAATGCTGCCGGTCAGCAATAGTCCTCGTCCGGCGGTCTCAAGCGGATAACCGTCGGCAAAGCGGCGGGTGGTCATGAGGGCCATGCCCAGGGACGGATCGGAGCCGCGAAAGCCGGTGTCAAAGCTTTCGAGCGAACAGTGCAAATAGCGCTGGGGAATGCGAGCTTTCTGCAGGCGGAGCGTCGCCTTTTTCGCTGATGCGGCAGGAACATTCGGCAGCAAATTGTTCCCCGCCGCGCCGCACCATGGTGACGCCGATGCCGCCGCAATGGGGGCAGGTGGATGCGGAATTGTCGGTGATTTTTTCCATGCGCGATTCGGAGATTTCTGCTGCTTTTTCAGTATCGCAGGCTGGGGCAGGGTCGCTGGAGAAATCCTGGATTGCAAGCTGTGGGAATCTCGCATAAACTGGAGGTTAGCGTTTTGAGAAAGGTTTTAGTCACCATGCCGAAGCAAGGAATTCATCCAAATTACGAAACCATCCGCGTGGTATGCGCGTGCGGTCACAGTTTTGAGACCCGTTCGACCCATAAGGGCGACATCCACATGGAAATCTGCTCCAACTGCCACCCGTTTTTCACCGGCAAGCAGAAGATGATTGATACCGCCGGTCGCGTGGAGCGCTTCCGCCGCAAGTATGCGCAGTCGGACTCCTCGAAGGCAGAGGCAGCTGCCGGAACCGCGAAGTAGCGCGTTCGCATTTGAAATACACTGAGGCCTCCGCCGCGGCGGGGGCCTTTTGGTTGTTGGATCGGAAGTCTGAGAAGCGATGAAAAAGCACTGGGACAATCCGGCAGAGCACGCGATGCCTGAGAGGGTTCGCGTTCCTGCGTCGCTGCAGATCGGTTCGGTTTCGATTGCGCCTGCGACGGTGTTGGCGCCGATGGCCGGCGTGACGGATACGGTGTTTCGCCGATTCATTCGCAATGCGAGTTTGTTCCATGAGGGCACCGGATCGGAGAGTTCGTCGACGGATTTTTCCGGCGGAATTGAAGCCAGCGTGACCAATCAGCAGTCCGGCTGCGGGTTGATTATGACGGAATTTACATCGGCGGATGGCCTGTCGCGGATGCGCGAATCGAAGCGCAAGCGGTACCTGACGTACTACGAAGACGAGCATCCGATCGCCGCACAGTTGTTCGGCTCCGATCCGGAGACATTGTCAGAGGCGGCGCGCATTGTGGAAGATGCGGGATTCGACATTGTGGATCTAAACCTGGGCTGCCCGGCGAAACGTGTTGTGAGCTGCAACGGCGGCAGCGGATTGCTGCGCGATCTGCCGCTGATTGCGCGCATTTTTGAGCGAGTGCGGGCGGCGGTCAAAATTCCATTCACGGTGAAGTTTCGCATGGGATGGAACGATGACAGCATCGTCTGCGTCGAGTTGGCGAAGCTGGCGGAGTCGAGCGGATTGAATGCTGTGGCGCTGCATGCGCGCACCCGCGAACAGGGCTATTCCGGACAAGCGCGATGGGAATGGATTGGCGCAATCAAGCAGGCGGTGGCGATTCCGGTGATTGGCAACGGCGATATTCGCACGCCGGAAGATGCATGCGCGCTGGTGGCCGAGACGCATTGCGATGCGGTGATGATTGGTCGCGCGGCGCCGGCAAATCCGTGGATTTTTCGCCAGATCGCGGAATACACGGCCAGCGGAACCTATACGCAGCCAACGGAACTCGATCGCTACAACCTGATTCGCACATATTTTTCCATGCTGCTGGATCAGGAATTTCCTGACGCAACCGGCAAGATGAAGCAATTTGCTTCCTGGTTCACTCATGGCGTTCCAGGCGGCGCCGGATTGCGCAAGGCGATTTACGAAGCGAAGACGGGGCCGGCAATTATTGAGGCGGTGGAGAAGTTCTTCGCCACGCGCGTTCACGCGATTCCGGTCGATGCTGCGCACGCGATGCAAGAATCCGTGTCGCTGCAGTAGCGTCGATTCGTCCGCGTTATTTCTCGCGGCGCTTGCGGAAGACGGCTCGAATTTTTTCTCGCCAGCGCTCATCGAGTGCAATCAAGGTCCAGTCCACCTCCGGCGACACATAGCGCAACACCACTTCCGTTGCTGGGTGAATGCGCAGTGCGGGCGCGATGAGATAAAGAAGCGGCGCATCGGTACGCAGCTGTTTTCCGGGAAAATATCCGAAGCGCTGCAGGTCGCTTTTTGCCGTGGTGCTGCCGGGTTTGTCGGATGTTGCGAGGTGATGCTGTCGCACGCGCACCCAATAATCGAGCGACTGCAATGCCAGGTGCAGATCCTCATCTGCTTTGATTTCGATGACGACCAGGCGGCCATCTCGTCTCACTGCCAGCAGGTCGAGCACCGCGCGATCGGCAGCGGAAAACGCGGGAACCTGCGAATACACAGGCTGCGGCTCGATCATGGCGTCGATGGAATCGAGCGAGCGGCGCAACATGGATTCCAGCCATCGCTCCGGTTGCTGGCGATACAGCGTATCGCGTTTGTCGCCGCTGGGGCGCCTGCGATTGATGAGTTCGCCTACCAATTCGCGCAGTTTCGGAGCGGATTCTTCGGTCAGCAGAGTTGCGTTGGCTCCGCTGCCAAAGAGAATTTCTTCCGACCGCGCAAAGCTGTTGTCCGCGACGCTGGTGCGGACTCGAGCGAACTCGAGGCCATTCCACAGCAAGCCGACTTCAGAGCCGCTGCGAAATACGACTTCCATTTCTGCGATTGCATGGGCCGGGAGCAGCGCCTGCACCCGCTGAATGGCAGAGTTGAAAACGCTCCTGCGCCGCAGTGGTATTCGGCGCGTGTACCAGGCGAGATTCGAAATTGCCCTGATCGCTATATTCGCGCTGATAGAGTTCCTCAGTTTTTTCGTCGAGCTCGTACAGTTCCCATTTGGCGGCGCGCGCATTCATCCACGCCATGCGGGCTGCGGTGACGGCGGACCTGCCGCGAGGAACAATCACGCGCAATCCTTCGTAAAGGCGGCGGCCGCCACCGTGTTCTCGGCAGTGATGCAGCCATAAGACACCGAGCGTCAGAATGCCGTCGATCAGGGACTGACTTTCTTCTCCGTTGATAGCGATCAATGCCCAGGCGGAGTTACCGTGGACAAGCGTTCCGCGCGCATAGGAGGGGCCGAAGCTGCGCTCCAGATCCATCGCGGTGCGCAGCGCTTCCACCTGAAAATCAGGAAAATACCGGGGCAGCAGCCGCTCCAGCAGCGGAATAAATCGGGTGCGCGTGGAGTCTCGTTGCGAGGGAAGGCGACGCTGCTGCGGCTGCAGTTCTAAAGTTTGCGGTTTGGATTGGCCCATGCGCAGCACGTGCAGGCGCAGGCCAGTTTTGCGCACCGTGATATCGACGACGTGGCGAATGCAGTTGCGTTCTTCCGACCACACATGCAAGACGCAGTGGCCATGCTCCGTGGTTACGGTGGCGGTGGCGAGTCGCAGATCGAAAAGGATGCGGCCATTTTCCAGCAGCACAGCAGCAGGCTGGTCGCTAAAAAAAGTTTGCAGCTGCTGCGCGAGTTGCTCCGGTGTGGGGCCGTCTACCATCCCATCCGCTCGCGCAGCGAGGTGATGTGGGCGGTGTGATGGCGGCCGTGCCAGGCATATAGTGCGGCGACCTGCTCGATGGTTTGATTGCCGGATTCAGGATGTTTATAGCCGCGCTTCGACCAACTGGAATCATCGAGCGAGCGCAGCAGCGTGACCCAGCGCGTATGCAGCGAGTCGAGCAGTTGCAGCGAAACTTCGACGGGCAACGTGCGCGCATCTTCCAACTCCGCCCATACATTTTCCTGATAGGGAGTAATCGCGGGCCAATCTTCAGTGAGCGCAAGCCGCATGCGCGCGATGGCCTGCATGTGGCTGTCGGCGACATGATGGATGGTTTGGCGAACCGTCCAGCCGCCGTCGCGATACGGCGTATCGATTTGCGATTCGGACAGGCCGTCAACGGCGGAGCGCAGTTTTTTCGGTAGTTCGGCGATTTTCTGAATCGCTTCTTCACGTTCCTGCGGCGTCAGGGTGGCAGGTCGCACAAATTTTCCAATGGGGTTGCGCAGATCGTTGTTCATGCCCTCCACGCTACCATGGAATGCGGCCGTCGAGCACGAATGGCGGCGAGTGTCACGGTACGGATTGTGCGGCTGCAATGCGTCGTTCTAGGGATAGCTGAATCTAAAAGATAGAATTGAATCAGGTGGGTGCTCCGGCGCCGCGTCACCGGCTGATTTCTGAAGGAGTCTTTCGAATGCAACCTGCATCGCCCGACACGAGAAAGTTTTTCTACGAACATCTTGGCATCAACGAGCGACTGCTGGAGCAGTGTCTTTCGGCAGCATTGTCTGCGGGCGGCGATTATGCAGATCTCTATTTCGAATACATTACGGCGAGCTCGTTGATGGTGGATGAGTCGCTGGTGAAATCCGCCAGCCAGGGAATCAGCGCGGGCTGCGGCTTGCGTGTGGTTTCAGGCGAGCGCACCGGCTACGCGTACACGGACGATCTTTCTCCGGAACGGCTTTTGCGCGCGGCGCACACGGCGGCACTGATCGCAAGCGGGCCGTCGAAGCAGCAGGTGCAGGGATTTCGTGAATCGCCGTCGGCGAATTTGTACACCGTGGCTGCTCCGGGAACTGACTCTGAAACCTCGGCGAAGCTGGCGCTGATTCAGCGCGCAGATCGCGCGGCACGTGCGTATGACACGCGCATCGTGCAGGTGCAGGCCAGTTTTGGCGACGAATTGCGGCGCATCCTGGTGGCCGGGTCGGATGGAAGTTTCGCGACCGACACGCAACCGCTGGCGCGATTGAATGTTTCGGTGATCGCGAAAGAAGGCGACAACATTGCTCGCGGCAGCTCCGGTGGCGGCGGCCGTGTACTGCTGGACTTTTTCCTGAGCGATAAAACGCCGGAATATTTTGCGCTGGAAGCGGCGCGGCAGGCGGTGCTGCAACTGGGCGCGGTGCCGGCTCCTGCGGGAGAGATGCCGGTGGTTCTGGGGCCGGGATGGCCGGGAGTTTTGCTGCATGAAGCGGTTGGGCACGGGCTGGAAGCGGATTTCAATCGTAAGAAGACGTCGGCATTCGCGGGGCTTATCGGGCAGATGGTCGCGAGTCCTAAAGTCACAGTGGTCGATAACGGGACCATGCCGAATCGCAGAGGCAGCTTGAACGTGGACGATGAAGGGTCGCCGACGCAGGAGACGGTGCTGATTGAAAACGGCGTGCTGAAGGGATACATGAGCGACAAACTTTCGTCGCGGCTGATGGGCATCGCGGATACCGGAAATGGGCGTCGCGAAAGCTATCAGCATATCCCCATGCCGCGCATGACGAACACGTACATGCTGGCGGGCGAGGATGATCCGGAAGACATTATTCGCAGCGTGCAGCGCGGCTTGTATGCGGTGAATTTCGGCGGTGGACAGGTCGACATCACCAACGGAAAATTCGTCTTCTCCGCATCGGAAGCCTATTTGATTGAGGATGGAAAGATTACTGCGCCGGTAAAGAATGCGACCTTGATCGGCAATGGACCGGAGTCGTTGAAGTTTGTCTCCATGGTGGGCAACGATCTGAAGCTGGATGAAGGTGTGGGCACCTGCGGCAAAGGCTGGGCAGAGCGTTCCTGTCGGCGTGGGCATGCCAACCATCAAGCTGGACAAGATGACCGTCGGCGGAACCGGAAATTAGCCTGCACGATCGCAATTGATTCGGCGTCAGACACATTCAGCTCAACCCCACTCAAGCCAACGGACGGCTTGAATGGGCCACCCGGTCAAACGAGGGGCACTGATTCATGAAGAATGCAACTGTCACTGTTTCAGAAAACGTGATTTCGACCGAATTTGTAACTGATATTGTTACAAAGGCATTGCGGGCAGGCGCCAGCGATGCGGAAGCTGTGTTTTCTGAAGGCGATGAGTTTGAAACGCTGGTGCGTTTAGGGCAGGTGGAGCAGCTGAAAGAAGCCGGTTCGCGCGCGCTGGGATTGAGAGTGTTCCAGGGAAATCGCACGGCATCGACCACGACCAGCGACCTTACCGCCGAAGGGATCGAGAAGCTGATTTCCGGCGCGATGGCGCTGGTGCAGGTGACATCGGAAGACCCATTTGCGGGACTGCCGGAGCCGGAGGAATTCGGCAAGCTGGCGGGCGATCTCGACCTCTATTACGACGACGTGTATTCGCTGCCTGCGGCGGAGCGGATTGAATATGCGCGACGCACGGAGGCTGCGGCGATGGCTGCCGATGCGCGCATTCAGAATTCCGGTGGCGGAAGTTTCGATGCTGCGACGGGACGCAAAATACTGGCGAATTCGCGCGGGTTTGTTGGCGAAGTGAGGCGCTCATCGTGCTCGATCGCCGCACAGCCGATCGCACTTTCCCCGGATGGGGGTATGCAGCGCGATTATTGGTATTCCAGCCAGCGATCGCTGGGGTTGCTGGATTCGCCGGAGTCGGTGGGATTAGAGGCGGCTCGGCGAACAGTCAGAAAACTGGGGGCACGAAAAGTTCCCACGCAGCGGGTGCCGCTGGTGTTTGCGCCGGAGGTTGCCAACTCGATTCTGGGCGCGATTATGGGGGCGATCAATGGAAACGCCGTCTATCGCAGTTCCTCATTTTTAGCGGGCAAACTGGGCGAAACTGTGGCGGGAAGCAACCTGACGATCATTGACGATGGCACGACGCGCGGGCGGGTTTGGCAGCTCACCATTTGACGGAGAGGGTTTGCCGACGCGGCGCAAAACGGTGCTCGATAAGGGTGTGCTGACCAGCTATTTGTTGAACACGTACACGGCGCGCAAGCTGGGTCTGCAGATCGACGGGAAATGCTTCGCGTGGTCTTGCGGGCGCTCCGGGAATCAGCTGCGGAAATTTTTATCTGGAGCCGGGAGAGAAGACGCCTGAAGAAATTATCGCTGGCGATTCCCAATGGTTTATACGTGACTGACCTGATCGGACACGGGGTCAACATTGTCACCGGAGATTATTCTCACGGGGCCTCGGGGCTGTGGATTGAGAACGGAGAACTCTCGTATCCGGTGGAGGAAATTACGGTCGCGGGCAATCTGAAAGAGATGCTGCACAACATTTCCAGCATCGGCAGCGATTTGATTTTTCGCAGTGTCGGTGGCGTGTCCGACGATTGTGATTGAAGGCATGACCATCGCCGGCGAGTAGAAACTCTTCGTTGCAGGCGAGTGAACCCCACGTCTCAGAAGCGAGACGTGGGACACCCAAATCTCTTCCTAGGCGGCGGCGTCTTCGTCGCTGGGCAGGATTTCCGCATCGACGACACGGGCCAGGTGAACGCCAAACCAGTGCTTGTCGTCGTACCAGCTTTGCTCCAGAACATAGCCGCTTTTCTGCAGCATTTCTTCCACTTGTTGCGGGGTGAATTTGTAGCTGTTCTCGGTGTGGATGGATTCTCCGCGCTTGAATCCGAAATTGCGATGCAGTAACTCGACGTGCACCATCTGATTGCACTTGCTATCCAGATGCATTTCGATGCGGCTCTGCGAAGCATTCCAGATAGCGCGATGTTCAAACGCATCCAGATCAAAATTTGCTTCCAGCTCGCGATTCAGTCGAGCCAGAATATTCTTATTGAATTCCGCAGTGACGCCGGCGCGATCGTTGTAAGCGGCGAGCAACGGCGCAACGTCTTTGGCCATGTCGGTGCCGAGCAGCAAAGCATCGCCCGGTTGAAGCTGGGTGCGCAACCAACGCAGCAGTTCGATCGCATCTTCGGGATCGAAGTTGCCGATGCTGGAGCCGATATAGAGCGCCAGTTTGCGGCCCATGGCGGGCAGGTTCAGATCTTTCTCGTGGGTAATCTCACAGCAGATGGGCTGGACTTCAACCTCCGGCAAATCTGCATGAACATTTTGCGAAGCCAGTTCCAGCGCGGCTTCCGACACGTCGACGGGAAGATACAAAGTGTCGCCCTGGCGATCCATCACGGCGCGCAGCAGAGTCAGGGTTTTGCTGGCGCTGCCCGCTCCCAGCTCGACAACGCAGAGCGGTTGCTCGATCGATCCGGCCGCCTTGGCTACGATATCGGTGGCGTGGCGAGAGAAGATCGACTGCTCCAACGAGGTGAGATAGTACTCGGGCAGGCGCGTGATTTCTTCAAATAGCTGCGAGCCGGCGGCATCGTAAAACAGCCACGCGGGAAGAGATTTCTGCTTCGCGGACAGGCCGTCGATAGCGGCTCGCGCCACGCCGAGGCTTTCCTTCGGAGGTAATTGGATCGACGGGGTCAGAACCCCATCGAGAACAGAGGGAAGGTTCACGCAGCCCCTCCATCCGCAGCCAAACGGATGCCGGAGAATTGCCAGCGCGTGGCCGGGGCGAAGAAGTTTCGATAACTGGCGCGAATGTGAGAGGCGGGTGTCGCCACCGATCCACCGCGTAATACAAACTGATTGCACATAAATTTTCCGTTATACTCGCCCAGCGCGCCCGGGGCAGCTTTATATCCGGGGTAGGCAACATAGGGGCTGCGCGTCCACTCCCAAACATCGCCGAAGAGTTGCGCGGGCTGGTGCGGGTTGGTGTCGCGTGGTGCAGCTTGCGGATGTAGCGTGCCAGTGTCGAGCAAATTTCCTGCTACTGGAACCTTCTGCGCGGCGTGTTCCCATTCAAATTCGGTGGGGAGTCGACAACCGGCCCAATGGGCGTAGGCATCGGCCTCGTAATAACTCAGGTGGCAGACGGGGGTTGAATGAAGGTCATCGAGGCTTTCCATACCGTGCATTGTGAACGCTTCCCAACCGCCATTGGATTTTTGCTTCCAATAGAGCGGTGCCTGCCAGCCGAGCGACTGGATCGCATCCCAGCCGTCGGACAGCCAGAATTCCGGACGATGATAGCCGCCGTCTTCCATGAAGCGAAGATATTCTGCGCAGGTGACAGGCCGTGAAGCGAGGCGAAAGGGCTGAAGAAAAACCTGGTGGCGAGAGAATTCGTTATCGAAGCCGAATTGATCGCCGCGATTGCCGATTTCGACCAGTGCCGCCAGCGTAGTCCAGCCATTGATGCGGCTCAGCAGTTGCTGCCGCGCGCGAGGCGAGATTCCGCGTAAATCGGTTGCAGGGGATTGGACCAGAAAGCGTGCTTGATGTCGGTCGCGATCAGCTCCTGATGCTGCTGTTCGTGATGCATTCCCAATTCGATGCGGTCGTGTATCTCCGCGGATGCACCTGCGGCCAACAATTGCGCGATACCGTTTTCAACGTGCCGGCGATAGGCCTGAATCTGCTGCAACGAGGGCCGCGAAAAGGAAGCGCGCAGCTGTTTTTCCGGGTGACCGCCGAGGGATTTGTAATAACTATTAAACAGCCACTGAAAATCAGGATGAAAGGGCTGGTAGTCCGGCAGCATCGGGTCGCAGGATGAACGTCTCGAAAAACCAGGTGGTGTGCGCCAGGTGCCATTTCACCGGGCTGGCTTCGGGACAGGACTGGACCATCATGTCTTCGGCGGTCAACGGCCGCGCCAGTGCCTCTGTCGTGTCGCGCACCGATTGAAACTGGTGCTGTAAAGAAGGAGAGTCTAGTTCTACGGGTGTAACTTCCAGAACGCCCACGCGATTATCTCCTATGTGCTAAAAGCTAGGATGCACGCTAAGCAGCCGGGCCAGCGTGTATGCAGCGCCGGCAGCCAGACCGCCAATTAAAACAGTTTGAAATGCGGACTTCCAAGTGCCGCCGCCGGTCAGCCGACCTTTGACGGCGCCGAAAAAGAAAAGCGCTATCAATGTTATGACGACGGAAGCGCGTAGTGCGGAGGAGGCATGCAGCATAATCATGTAGGGCAGTAAGGGAATAAATCCGCCCGCAATATAGGAGAACGCGATGACGGCGGCGCTTTGGCGGGCTCTGTGGCTGGCCGGTTTTTCCAGGCCAAGTTCAAACCGCATCATAAAATCGACCCAGGCTTTTGGATTGCGCTTCAACGCCGACAAGACGGGATCGCTTTCAGTGCGCTCGACCCCATACTCCTCAAAAATCTGGTAAATCTCTTCTTCTTCGTCGCGAGTGCGTTCGACGATTTCCCGTTCCTCGCGGTGATACTCGCTGGCGTAATGCTCCACGTCGCTGCGAGCGGCGAGATATCCACCCAATCCCATGGCGATGGATCCGGCGGCGATTTCTGCCAGACCCGCCAACACGACAATGTGCGACGACCCGACTGCGCCGGAAAGTCCGGCTGCCAGGGCGAAGGGGACGGTCAAGCCATCGGACATGCCAATGACCACGTCGCGCACCAGCGCCGTCGATTCGAAATGGGTTTCAACGTGGTCAGAACTCGCTACATAATGCATTCGGCGCAGTTTACCTCATCCGGATGAACATTCGTCGATAGCAGGTACGGTGAAGCCGACTGAATCTATTTGGATGGAAGATCCAGCGATTTGGGCTCATTTTCTGAAACTTTGAGGGTCTGTCCGCTACTTTTTACGAAGCCATAGGGGCAATGGCGACAGGCTGATTGGCAGCAAAAGCCACGTTTTCGGTGGTAGGCCTCAGTGAAAACAAGATACGGGCCATCGAAATAGTAGTCCTCGTCGTCCTGTTCGGGCGGATCGGATGGCTCCGGCATATTTGGATTGTAAAGGCTGGGTGGCGATGGGGCGACCCGGGAATGTTTTTGACGGGATCGGGGTAAATTTTGAGATTTCGGGCCTTAGCGCCTGAAGGCGGGTTCTGGCGGGATTTTATCCCCGGACTACAGTCGGGCGTTTACCTCGGCATGAAGACGCCCTAGATTTTTGCGATGCGTTGCGTTGCTGGGTCGAGCGGGGTAGGGGCTGGTGGTGGCGCGGCGGCTGCGAAAGCGGCTGATCAACTGATTGGGCAGGCTCGAGCGAAGGAGCTGCAGGACGGCCCAGGCGGAGAGCAGCCAAACGGTGGTGCCGCAGGCGAGTTGCAGCAGATCGCGGGGAAAGGAGCCCGATTGCGGCAGCAGGCGCACCACGGCAAACAAGACTCCGAAGGAGACGATGGCCGCCGCAAGGGATTTGGCCATCTCCGCGTATTCCAATCCACCTAATTGGACGAGACCCTTGCGGTGCAACAGGAAGGCCAGGCCAAGGGTTTGTATCAGGATGCCGCAGTCGGATGCGATGGCCAGCCCTCGCACTCCCATGTGATGGAAGAGGAACCAATAGATCGGAATGGACACCGCAGTAATGACCGTGCTGGCGGCCATGGGAGTAAATGTATCGCCGGCGGCATAGAACGCGCGGGCGTAGATGGCCTGGGCCGACCAGAAGCAAAGGGAGCCGGCAAACAGGGTGAAGTAGAGCGCGATGGAGCCCACATCCCGATGATGCAGCGAGCCGCCACGCAGCACCAGATCGACGGCTGGGTAGGCCATGCCGATCATCCAGCCTGAAAGCAGAAAAGCGAAGGCATAGATGCGGGTGACGATGCGATTGACGGAGGAGGCAAATTCGCGATGACGCCCCTGGCCGATCAGCGCGGCAAAAAACGGCATAGAAGCTGCGCCTGCGGCCTGGCCGAGAATCGCCATGGGCGTGGTGAAGAGGGTCTTGGCATAATTCAATTTGGCGATGTCGCCATGACCGCCGGAAGCAAAATAATTCAGGATCCAGGTGTCGGCGGTGACCAGGGAGACGCCAATCATCAGAGGGATGGACATCCGCACCCACTCGCGCAGACCGGGATGCGACCAGTTAAGCGAGAAGCGCAGGCGCAGCCCGACGCGATGGGCTGCGTAGTAATTCAGCAGCAGCGGCCCGCAGATGGCGCCGACCAGTGCGCCGACGGCGAGCGAGGAAACGCCGAGCGCCTTGTGCAGCAGAATTCCGCCAAGAATGATGCCGAGGCTATAGATGAGCGGCGTGACCGCCTGCCAGGCAAACTGCTTGCGGACTAACAAGACTGCGCTGAGGACTCCGCCAGCGAAGAAGCAAAGCTGCCCCGGCAGAACAATGCGGGTCATGTGCACGCAGAGAGCTGCGGTTTCCGGATCGAACTTGTGGAGAAAGATGCTGACGTAGAGCGGCGCGAAAATTTCGCCGAGGATGATGGCCGTGCCCAGAACCAGCAGCATGCTGCTGAGGATGACGGAAATGGCCTCTTCGCCCTCGTGTTCGCGGCCCTGTTCGCGGTAACGGCTGAGGATGGTGATGAAAGTGATGGAAGCGGTGCCGCCTGCCAATAGATAGGTCAGCATATCGGGCAGTTGGAATGCGGCGGTGTAGGCATCGGTGAGCGAACCCGCGCCGAACAGAAACGCGATGACCTTGATGCGCACCAATCCAATGACACGCGATAACAGGACAGAAACCATGAGCAGCAGCATGGCGGAAAAGGCAGTGTGCTCATGCGAGAGCCGCAACCAACCGGGGCGGCGGAGAACTGGCTTGGGGCGGGAATCTGCGGCAGACTTTGTGGGTTCGGGGGTCAGTTGCGTGTCCTCTGCCATGGATTCTGTGAGTACGATTCTTTCGATTCTATCGTTGGACGAACGGATTTCAGTCGGCCAAACGCAGTGCCTGCGCCGCGTTCCCCGCGTCCAGATCACCAAAGTTTTGCAGCAAACATGCAGCCGTGATTGGAATCACAGCCACCGCGGGACATCCGGAGTCTCCTCCATAGTATGCAGACAAAACGTAAGATCTGCGCATGGCTTGTCAGTATCTTTCTGCTTACCTGGGCGTGCAGCCTGCAAGCGGCGCAAAAGCCGAAGGACGCGGATTGCCTCGCCTGCCACTCCGACGCGACGCTGAGCAAGGACGTGAACGGCAAGAAGGTCAGCCTGTACGTCGATCCGGTCAAGATGAAGGGCTCAATCCACGGCGCGATGTTCAGCTGCGTGGATTGCCATAAGGACGTAAAGGAATCGCCGCATACGGCGGAGCCGAAAAAAATCTCGTGTGTGGATTGTCACGCGGACGCGGCGAAAGCGTATCAACACAGCTTTCATGCGAAGCAGAAAAAGGCGGATGGAACGCCGGCGGCGACGTGCGTGGATTGCCACGGCAGCGCGCATGATATTTTGCCGGCGAGCGACCCCAAGTCGCCCGTGAATCACGCCAATATTCCTGCGACCTGCGGACATTGCCATGGGCAGAAATTTGTGATGGATGGAAGCGGCGTCAGCACCCAGGTTTTCGCGTCGTATCAGGACAGCGTGCATGGCAGGGCGATCGAGAAGGGCTCACAGAGCGCGGCCGTCTGCACGGATTGCCACGGGTCGCACCAGATTCTTGCCGGCGAACGATGCCGGCTCGCCGATTAACAAATTCAATGTCGCCGCGACCTGCGGAAAATGCCATGGGCAGATTCAACATACCTTTCTGCAGAGCGTGCACGGGCAAGGATTGGCCCGCGGCAATCAGCTGTCGCCGACGTGCACGGATTGCCACGGCATCCACACCATCAAAGCACCGACAAATCCAAATAGCACGGTGTCGCAGAATCGGTCGGGGGCAACCTGCGCGGGATGTCACCAGGGAGTACGGCTGACGCAGGAGTTTGGCGTCGCGGGGAATCGCGTCTCTACTTATCTGGATAGCTATCACGGGCTGGCGTCAAAGAATGGTCGGTGGTGGTGGCCAACTGCGCCAGCTGCCATGGTGTGCATAATATTCTGCCGTCGAGCGATCCGCGTTCGACCATCAATCGCGCCAATCTGGATACGACCTGCGGGCAGTGTCATAAGGGAGTGACGCGGCAGATTTCACGCTGGGCAAAGTCCACATGGACCCCAAGCAGCCGACGGGCATTGGCGGAATCGTTGTTCGGTATGTGACGCGCATTTATATTGCGTTGATCCTGCTGGTGATTGGTGGCATGCTGCTGCACAACGGCATCATCTGGCGGAGCAAGGCGATCGCACGACGCAAGGCGCAGCATCGCACCGTGCTGCGGCTGACGCGGAATCAACGCTGGCAGCATTTCATTTTGATGTTTACGTTTACCGTCCTGGTGATTACAGGGTTCGCGCTGAAATATCCAGACTCCTGGTTTGCTGCAGTGTTTGGCATGGGAGAGAAACTTCGCGGCATTGTGCATCGTGCGGCGGGCGTGGCGCTGATTGTTCTGTGTATGTATCACATCGTGTATGCCGCGGTGACTCGAGATGGACGGAAGTGGGTGCGCCACATGGCGCCGGGGCCGAGAGATGCTTTCGATGCGTGGGGCACCATGCGCTATTACCTGGGGCTGAGTAAAGAGAAGCCGAAGTTCGGCCACTTTACCTATGCGGAGAAGGCGGAATACTGGGCGATGGTGTGGGGCACAACTTTAATGGCTGTGACCGGCATTATGCTGTGGGCCAAGGTTTCCGTAGGAAATATTGTGGCGCGGTGGTGGCTGGATGTTGCGACCGCAATTCACTTTTACGAAGCGATTCTGGCGGCGCTGGCGATTGTGGTGTGGCATTTCTATCAAGTGCTTTTTGATCCGGATACCTATCCGGTGGAGTGGGCTTTCTGGGATGGCAAGATGGATGCCGAACATTACCGCGACGAACACGAATTGGACACGGAGACGCTGGCTGAAGCAGAAGACGCAACTGGAGCTAAGGATGCGGATACTCACGGGGATTCAGCTCGATAACTAAATTGTGTCGGTGAATTTTCGCTGGCGACGCTTCGCGAGTTCCCGTTTGCCTGCTGGGGGCCTTACCTCCTCGCGATGGAAGAAGGCTGTAGTCTCGAAGATGTTCGCTTGTGAAGGAGCCTTTTCGAATGCCGACAAAAACCATCATCGAACCCTTCCGCATTAAGAGTGTTGAACCCATCCGCTGGACCACGCGCGAGCAGCGAAAAGAACTGCTGCGTGCTGCCCACTACAACCTGTTTCTGGTGCGAGCCGATGATGTGCTGATCGACCTGCTGACGGATTCCGGAACCGGGGCCATGTCGACCCATCAATGGGCAGCGGTGATGGAAGGCGATGAGAGCTATGCGGGCAGCCGAAGTTTCGACCGCTTCAAGGCGTCGGTGCAGGACATTTTCGGCTACACGCATGTGATTCCGACGCACCAGGGACGAGCGGCGGAACGGATTTTATTCCACGTGATGTGCAAGAAGGGCGACGTGGTGCCGAACAATACGCACTTCGACACGACGCGCGCGAATGTCGAGTTTGTTGGCGCGGAGGCGGTGGACCTGCTGCTGCCGGAAGCGAAAAAGCCGGAGGCGCGGCTTCCATTCAAGGGCAATATGGACGTGGCCGCGTTGGAGGCCTTGATTGCGCGGGTGGGGCGCACGAAGATTCCGCTGGTGATGCTGACGGTGACAAATAATTCCGGCGGCGGCCAGCCAGTGTCGATGGAAAACGCTAAAGCTGTTTCAGCGGTGTGCCACAAGCATGGGATTCCGCTCTACTTCGACGCGTGCCGCTTCGCCGAGAATGCTTACTTTATCCAGGCGCGCGAAGCCTGGCTATGCAACGAAGACGCCAAAGGAAATTGCGCAGGAAATGTTTGCGCTGGGCGATGGCTGCACCATGTCCGCCAAGAAAGATGGCATGGCGAACATTGGCGGATTTCTTTGCACGAATGACGACATTCTGGCGCGGCAGGAACAGGATCTACTGATTCTGACCGAAGGCTATCCGACCTACGGCGGCCTGGCGGGGCGCGACCTGGAAGCGATCGCGGTGGGATTGCAGGAGGCGCTGGAGCAGGATTATCTGCGCTATCGAATCGCGTCGACGGCGTACCTGGGCGATCATATTAGCGAACATGGTGTGCCGATTGTGCAGCCGCCGGGTGGTCATGCGATTTATCTGGATGCAAAAGCGTTTCTGCCGCATATTCCGGTGGATCAGTTTCCCGGTGTGGCCTTGGCGGCGGAACTGTACCTGGAAGGTGGCATCCGTTCTGTCGAAATTGGCAGCCTGATGTTTGCGGGAGCAGCGCAGATGGAACTCGTTCGGCTGGCGATTCCACGACGCGTCTACACGCAAAGCCACATCGATTATGTGGTGGAGATTATTTTGCGGGTGTGGGAGAAGCGCATGCAGATTCGAGGCATGCGGCTTACGTACGAGGCGCCGTTTCTGCGACACTTCACCGCGCATCTGGAGCCGGTAGGCTAGAGGGTGCCGGCGCACGAGCTTCGCAAATCAGGCGCCGGGGCCGATCGCAACTACGAAATACTGCGCAGGCGTTTTGCCGACATTCTTAATGCCGTGCTCCTGATTGGAAGCGCAGAAGCCGACTCCGCCGGGGCCGATATTTTGACCGTGGCCATTCACCGTCACCTCGAGCCTGCCTTCGCGCACCAGGAACATCTCGCTATGCAGATGGTGATGCGGTGGATGTGGCATCTCGCCAGGCGGCAAGGTGGTTTCGTGAACCTCCAACATTTCTCCTGTAGGCAACTTGCCTTGCAATACAGGACGCGACGCCCCGCCGTCAGCAGAGCGATGGACGGGTAGCTTGTCGAAAGGAAATACCTGCGAGTTCGAAAGCGTTTCCGTAGATTCGCTTTGCAGCGGGAGGGCAGTCAACAGCGCGGCTGCGGGGAATAAGGCGCACAGATCACGACGAGAAATTTCCATCGCCGTATGGTACCAAATCGGTGTGATCTAGTTTCCGCGTAGAGATTTGGCTAGACTCCCTGCGGAATGTGCAAACGCAGCAACGGCGCGTGAAATTTTGGGCAGCGCTTAACTGTCTTTGCGGTAGAGCAGCTCGCGGATGGCGCCGCGGCGCGCTTCATTCAGTTCGCTGTTGCCCTTGCGGGTGTCGGCATCCGCGGGACGGTTGCTGGCACCCGTCGACTCGGGCTCACTGCATGCAGGACAACGGTTGGCGAAGCCGGGCTTGTCCGGTTTCAGTTCAAACTCTTCCGAGCAAACGACACACACTTTGATGGGGAACGACATACTTTACTCCAACAATGAAGTGGCGGCTGAGCGACATCGCCCGTCGCGCGGGGCAGGAACGGTCAGCCACTCCAGACCCTTATTTTCCCACATATCGATCGAAGAATTTTGCCATGTCCTGCTTCTGCTTCCCGCGTCTCGGGCAAGTTGCACATTGTTCCAGAAGGCATGGGGTAGTCCTTCAAAAACAATCAGGTGGGCGTCGACTCCAGCGTTCAAAAACGCGCGATGCAAAATTGTTGTGCCACTGAGCAGCAGGTCGCGTTCGCTGGTGATGAACAGCGTTGGTGGAAGGCCGGTCAGGTCGGCGTACACCGGCGACAGAACCGGGTCTTTCGGGTTGGTTGAACGCACGTAATTTGGATCGTGCGTACCGGAGGGCGGTTCGAGATATCCAGAGAGTCCGCCCAGCGCATACATCGATTGCGAGTCGCCGGTGCGATTAAAGTCGCCCATGCCGGAAAAAATTCCCAGCGCGGCGGGCTGCGGTAATCCAAGCTGCTTGAGTTTCACTGCGGTCTCGCCAGTCAGGATGGCGCCGGCGGAGGTGCCGTAGATGGCCATGTTGCTGGGCTTGTGAGTTTTCAATTCTTCTTTATAGACGGCGATGACGTCATCGAGGCCGGCGGGGAAAGGATGCTCCGGCGCGAGGCGGTAGAGGACAGCAATCACTTTGGTCTGGGTCAGGTTGGCGATGGGGACTGTTTCGGTGAGGCGGCCCGAATCCACAACGAAGCCGCCGCCATGGATATTGATCAGGACTCGATCCTGCTTCTCGGCCGGTATCTTCAGCGGAGTGACGATCAGCACCGGGACGCCGGCGATGGTGCTGTGCGCAACGTTGACTGGATAAGCCTGTTCGAATTCTTTTCCTGCACGTGCCTGCCAGGCATCCGTGCCTTCCCTCTGTTGCTCAATCGAAAGGTTCGATTTGGCGTCGGACATCGGTTTCGCCAGGAACTGCTGCGCTTGCGGACTGACGGTTTGCGGGATGGGCACGATGCGCGTGACGTGGGCGCGTGCCTTGCGAATCGATATAGCTGGAATCTTTGGTGGGGGCGGTGGCCGCTGTTGTTTGTGCGGAGATTGCGGCAGAGGTCGAGATCACGAAGGCGGCGGAAAAACTAGCGGCGAAGAGGGTGTGTTTCTTCATGCCAGCCAATATACCTGCTTCGCACCATGGCTGAAGAATTCGCCGGGCTGGAGTGGATTCTCGCGTGATGCGAAGGGTACTGCCGGCTCATGTTTCTGGCGTCTTAAGGTTTTCTTCAGCCGCAATCGATACAAATGAGCTATGTGCTTTCGCGACACGGTTCGTCATCGCCTGTCGATCAGCCCCAGATCACGAACCGGGGGATATTTTTGGCGTGCGAAATGTTCCACGATACTGCTCTTGCTGGGGCTGGGCGTGGGCTGGGCTCGATGTGATGGCCAGGTGCTGGTACAGGCGCCGGCACCTGCTGCCGACGCATCGCGAGCGGCTTCCGCGCCCCGTCTCGTCAGAACAAGTTGCGACGAATGGTGCTGCTTCGACTGCGATTACGTTGCAGGAGGCCATCGATCGCGCGCGCAAATATTACGCACAATATCGAGCCGCGGTGATGGCCGCCGACCTTGCGAAGCAAGACCGCCTGCAGGCTCGCGCATCGATGCTTGCCTTCGATCAGCTATACCCAGCAATATCTGAACACGCAGGGAAACGGCGTGATCCCAACGGGGCGGTACGTCACTAATGACGGCGTCCATGTGTACCGGGCGTGGGGCGTGTTTCACCAGGACATGCCGGCAGGCTTTTTCACTCTGGCGCCGTACAAACGCGCGCAAGCGGCCGATGCGTTTGCGCGGGCGCAGGCGGAAATTGCAAACCGTGGTCTCACGGTAACGGTGACGACTCTCTATTACAACGTGATCGTCGCGCAACGTGAAGCTGTCAGCGCTCAGCAAAATCTGGATTCGGCGACCCAGTTCCTGACCACCACAAAAGAACTGGAGAAGGGTGGAGAGATTCCTCATGCCGATGTTGTGAAGGCACAGCTGCAATTCGATCAGGAAAAGATTGCACTCCAGGAAGCGCAATTGGCAATGGAACGCGCGCATCTGGCGTTGGCCGTTCTGCTGTCGCCAGTACTGGACGACAATTTCACTGCGGTTGATGATCTCGACAATCCTCCTGCACTGCCATCAGTCGATCAGGTGGATGCATTGGCCGAACATGCCAATCCATATATTCGCTCGGCCATGGCCACGCTGAAACAGACGAACGCTGATGTTTCGATTGCGCGGGCTGGTTTTTTCCCGACCTTCACCATTGATGCGGACTATGGCATTGAGGCCAACGCTTTCGCGCTGCATAGCACGGTGGCCGCCTTTCCGGAGAAAGGAGTTCTGCCGAATCTTGGATATTTCCTCACGGTAGGCATGAATGTTCCACTCTGGAACTGGGGCTCCACGGAAAGTAAGCTGCGGCAAGCGGAATATCGGCGCCAGCAGGCGCGGGTGGAGTTGTCGCAAGCGCAACGGGAGGCGCTGAGTAATTTGACCGCGTACTATGACGAGGCCAGGGTTGCGCGCTCCGAGCTTGCAACGCTGCAACAGGACGCCAACCTTGCGTCCGATTCTTTGCGGTTGACGAAGTTGCAGTACAAGGCGGGGGATGCAATTGAGCTGGAAGTGTTGAGTGCGCAAACAACGCTTTCATCCGCGAAAAATGCATTGGATATGGGAGAGGCCCGTTATCGAGATCGCTCTGGCAACGCTGCAGACTTTGACAGGAGAGTTCTGATGCCTTGGGCGAAGGAAAGCGGGACGTTTCGGACGAACCGCTCGGACGAGTTGCTGCGTTGCAATGATCGCCGCGTCGACGCTGCTGATGATTTCTTCCGGGTGCAGCAGCGAGAATACGGTGCCGCCGCCGGAGGCGCTGGTGAGTGTGGAGACCGCGCCGGTGCAAGCGCAAAGCATCACCGATATGGTGTGTGCGGAGGGCGTGTTGTTTCCGGTTCATCAGGCTTCCATCTCTCCGAAAATTACAGCGCCGGTGCGCACGTTCTACGTCCAGCGTGGCGACAAGGTGCATCGCGGAGAATTGCTGGCGGTGCTGGAGAATAAGGATCTGGCCGCTGCGGTTGTGTCTGCGCAAGGCGGCTACGATCAGGCGCAGGCAACCTATGCTTCGACAACATCTTCAACGTTGCCGGAAGAAATCCAAACCGCAAATCTGGACGTGGTGAATGCACGGACCAGTCTGGAGTCACAGCAGAAGCTGTACGACAGCGAGAGCAAGCTGTACCAGCAGGGCGCGATCGCTCGCAAGCAGTTGGACGCGACGGAAGTGGCGCTGACTGCGGCGCAGAGCGCCTACGAGACCGCAGAGAAACATTTGAAGAATTTGCAAACCGCAGGAGAGTCGCAGCAAAAGAAGGCAGCGAAGGGGCAACTTGAGACGGCACATGGACAGTATCTGGGAGCGGCGGCCCAGCTTGGATATACGGAAATTCGTAGCCCGATCGACGGCGTGGTTGCAAGTCGCGCTGTCTATCCCGGAGACATTGCGCCGGCCGGGACGCCGCTGCTGATTGTGATGGACACGTCGAAGGTCGTAGTGCGGCTGCATATTCCGCAACAACAGGCGCAGTTATTGCAGTTAGGACAGGCGGCAATGTTGCGCGTTCCTGGTCTGGACAAGGATGTTCCTGCGAAGGTGACCGTGTTGAGTCCAGCGCTCGATCCGAATAGCACCACGGAAGAGAGTTTGGGTGGAGGCGGACAATCCTAAAGGCGAATTGAAGCCAGGAACGACGGCACAGGTTTCGATCACGGCGAAGACTGTCGCGGATGCGCTGGTCGTTCCTGCTGCTGCGATTTTGACGGGAGAGGGCGGTACAACTTCTGTGATGGTGGTGAAGGCGGACAGTCGCGCCTATGCGCAGGATGTGAAGACGGGGATTCAGCAAGGCCCAATGATCCAGGTTCTGAGCGGGCTTGCGGCGGGGGAGCAGGTCATTGTCAGCGGTCAATATGGATTGCCCGACAAGACAAAAGTGAAGGTCACACCGGCCAGCGCCAGCCCTGGCAAGAAGGCCGAGGCGTAGATGGCGATGGCGGATATTCCTTCGAACTCGCCGGATCCAGAGCAGCGGCCGGAGAAGCATGCGCGCGTTGGCGCGCGAAACGGACGCGGCAGAGAAGCCTGCCTGGTTTGTCACCTATTCAAAAGCCGTGATCTCAGTGATTCTGGTGTTATCGCTGGTGGGCGCGATCATGGCGTTGAGCATACCGATCGCGGTATTTCCCACGACAAATTTTCCACGCGTGCTGATTGCCATCGACAACGGCGTGATGCCGATCGATCAGATGCTGGTTACAATTACGCGGCCGATCGAAGAGGCCGTGAACAGTGTGCAGGGATTGCAGACGGTACGGTCGATCACCAGCCGCGGCACGGCGGAAGTGGATCTCTTTTTCGACTGGAAAGTGGATATGTTCCAGACGCTGCAGCGGGTGAATTCCGCCATGGCTGCAGTGCAGGCCTCGCTGCCGCCCACCGCACAGATTGAAGCGACACGGCTACGCTTCTCCAGTTTTCCTATTCTTGGCTTCGGACTCACCTCCACCACAATGCCGGCCACCCGGTTGTGGGAAGTGGCGACCTACGATATGAAGCCGCGACTGAACCGCGTGAACGGCGTTGCTACGGTGCTGGTGCAAGGAGGGGAAGAGCCGGAGTTCGACATTGTTCCCGATCCGGCGAAATTGCTGCAAACCTCGGTGACGGTGACGGAAATTCTAGACGCAGTGCGCAGAACGAACCTGATTGAATCTCCCGGCCTGATTGCGGAACATCACAACCTCGTGCTGGATTTGGTGGATGGGCAGGTTCACGATCCCAGTGAGATCGGAAACATAGTGATCAAGAACACTTCCGCGGGTGTGCCTGTGCACATTGGCGATGTGGCCCAGGTGAAAGCTGGCGTGAAGCCTGTCTACACCGTGGTGACGGCGGACGGAAAGCCCGGGGTGCTGCTGAACATCAATCGTCAGCCAGGAACCAATACCGTCGCGGTGGCGGACGGGGTGTATGCGGAACTGGCGCAGATCAGAAAAGATCTTCCACCGGGAATTGACATCTCCGTGTACTACGATCAGGCGCAACTGGTGAAGGAAGCGATTGCCAGCGTTCGCGATGCGATTTTGATCGGCATTGTTCTTTCGTGCATTGTGCTGATTGTTTTTCTGCGGGACTGGGGCAGTTCGCTGGTGGCGGGGTTGGTCATTCCGGTGACAATTGCGCTGACATTCGTGGTGCTGAAGCTGCTGGGACAGACCTTCAACTTGATGACGCTGGGTGGCCTGGCCGCCGCGGTGGGACTGGTGATCGACGATGCCATCGTGGTGGTGGAGAATATCGTGCTGCATCGCGATGCGGGCCAGGGAAGAATGCAGGCAGTTCAAAGCGCGCTGAGCGAACTGAAAGTGCCGCTGGTGGGCTCAACGCTGACGCCGGTCGTGATTTTTCTGCCGCTGATTCTGATCACGGGCGTGACGGGAACGTTCTTCCGCGCGCTGGCGATCACGATGGGCGTCCGCCTCTGATCTCGTCACTGTTTCTGGCGCTGACGTGGACACCAACATTGAGTCAATATTTTGTTCGGCGCAGGGATACGGTGCCGCCGTCAGATCGAATCAGCGGATTCGCATCGCACGAGGATGAAACGCGACGGATGATGGAAGCCGAAGAGGCCAGCATCAGCGGCTTCATGAAGCGCATTATCGGCGTCTATGAGCGCCTGCTGACAATTGTTTTGGCTCGACCATTGTGGCTGGCTGGATTCGCGCTTGTGCTGATTGTGATTTCTTATTTTTCGTACGCGTCGCTCGGTTCCGACCTGTTGCCAAAAATGGATGAAGGCGCTTTTACGGTGGACTATATTATGCCGCCCGGAAGTTCTTTGGAGGAGACGGACCGTGTGGTAGGTCATGTCGTCCAGATCATTCGCTCCATCCCGGAGGTGCAGGCAACTTCACGACGTACCGGCCTGCAACTGGGTCTGGCAGCGGTGACGGAAGCGAACACCGGGGATATCTCCGTGAACCTGACAAATCATCGCAGCCGCGATATCTACGCCATCATGGACGAAGTGCAGGACAAGGTGAGTCGCGCGGAACCGGCGCTGGATATCGATCTGCACCAGACGCTGGAGGACATGATCGGCGATCTGACGAATGCGCCGCAGCCGGTCGATATCAAATTGTTCAGTGAAGATCCGGATCTGCTGCGCCATTGGGCGCCGCTTGTTGCGGACAAAATTTCGAGCGTGCCGGGAGTGGTGGGAGTCTTGAACGGAATTGACGACACCATCAGCAGCCCGGAGACGGTGTACCACATTCAACCGTCGGTGACGGCGACCAGCGGGTTCACTCCGGATGAAGTGGCGACGGATGCGGGCGCGTTGCTGCAAGGAGAAACGGCGCCGACTCCGCTGGTCGTGAACAATCGCGCGTATAACATCCGCGTTCGATTTCCGGAGCAGAATCGCGTGTCGCCGCAAGCGATGGACAACACCCTGCTGGTCAGCTCCGCGGGAACGACGGCGACGCTGGGTTCGCTTGCGACCGTGCAAAATCTTCCTGGGCAGACAGAAATCCTGCGAGAGAACTTGCAGCGGCTGGTGGAAGTTTCCGCGCGCCTGGAAGGAACAAGTTTGGGGCAGGCGATTGTTGGCGTGAAAAAAGCTGTGGCGTCGCTGAATCTGCCGCCGCAGATTCGAGTGGAGTATGGCGGAACCTACGCGGCACAGCAGCAGTCCTTCCGCGATTTACTGATGGTGCTGTTTGCGGGCCTGCTACTCGTGTTCCTGGTGCTTCTGTTTGAGTTCCGCTCGTTTGCGGCGCCGGTGTCCATTCTGGCATCAGCGGTGCTGTCGACTTCGGGAGTGTTTCTTGCATTGATGATTACGGGAACGGAATTCAACATTTCTTCGTTCATGGGACTCATTATGGTGGTGGGCATTGTGGCGAAGAATGGAATTTTGTTGCTGGATGCCGATGTGAAGTTTCGTGCGCTAGGCATGTCTCCGAAAGACGCCATGATCCAGGCAGGCCGCAGACGGCTGCGTCCCATCATGATGACAGCCGTGGCGGCGGTGGCAGGAATGTTTCCGCTGGCGCTGGCGCTGGGCGCGGGTTCGCAGATGCTGCAACCCCTGGCTATCGCAGTGATTGGAGGCATCCTCATCTCCATGGTGCTGTCGCTGGTCATTACTCCGGCAGTGCACTATTACATGGCCAGCGAAAGGTGAGGGCTTCTGCAATAGAAGGTCTAAGGTGAACCTAGAGCCTATGCGAGTACTGATTGTGGAGGACGAAGAGCGGTTAGCGGAGAATATTGCGGCGGCGCTGCGCGAAGGGCCGGGATACGCCGTAGATATTGCGGGTGATGGAGAGACGGGCGCCTACCTGGCAGAGCGAGCCGAGTATGACCTGATCGTTCTGGACCTGATGCTGCCGAAGGTGAGTGGTCCCGATGTGTTGCAGCGCCTGCGGAAGAAGGGTCAGAAAGCGCCGGTGCTAGTGCTGACTGCGATTACATCGAAGGCATCCATCGTGGAGCTGTTGAATTCCGGTGCCGACGATTATGTGGGAAAGCCGTTCGACCTGGGTGAGTTGATCGCGCGGGTGAAGGCGCTGATCCGGCGCGGTAAAGGGCGTTAGTCATCCAGTGATTCGCGTGGGCGATCTGGAAGTGGATACGGTGGAACGCTGCGTGCGATGTGGAGGCGTGGAAGTGGAATTGTCGCCGACGGAGTATCGCATTGTGGAATATCTGAGCCATCGACCGAGTGCAATCGTTTCGAAGGAACTGCTGCTGGAACACCTATATGACTTCAACTGGGAACGCCACTCCAATGTGATTGAGGCTCATGTTTCGAATCTGCGCCGCAAACTGAATCGCGGCGGAGAAGAGCGCTGGATTGAGACGCTGCGTGGACGTGGATATCGTTTGACCGCGGCGCTGCGGGAGACACAGCCATGAAGCCATACTCACTGACGCGACGGCTGGTTGTTACGGTGTTGCTGGTGGAACTGTTGTTGGCGGCGGCGGCGACGGGGTTGGCATTGTTCTATGAGCGCCAGCAGAACCTGCATTCTTTCGATCTGATGCTGCGCGGGCGGGCCGATTCCTTGCTGGGAGCGGTGCAGGACGCAGAGGATGCCAACGACAATGTGATGCTGGATCCGAAGGCGCTCGATCTGCCGCAGGGGGATCTGTACGAAGTGCGCGATGAAGGCGGACGCGTTGTTGGCAGTTCGCCGAACTGGAACGGCGAAGTGGAGCAGAAATTAGCAGGCCGCGAAAAGGCGCATGATTTTCGCTTGAATAGAAAGCGCTATCGTGGTTTTGCGCTGCACGGGGTTCGACAAATTGATCAGGACGACAAGAGCCCAGGGATTGCGCGTCCGGTGGTCATTTTCTATGCGGCGTCATTGAAGCCATTCTGGGCGGCGATGAGCCATGCGGCAAAATTCCTGTTGATTTCAAATTTTCTGATATTGCTTTTCACCGCGGGAACGTTGTTGATCCTACTGCGGCGAGGGATGGCTCCGCTGCAGGAACTGGCGGGGGCTGCGGCGGCCATATCCTCGAATTCGCTGCGATTCCGCGCGCCGCCGAATGCATTTGCAGTGCAGGAACTGGCCGTGGTGGCACACGCACTGGAGTCGGCGATGAGCCGATTGGAACGAGCGTTCGCGCAACAGCAAATATTTGTGCATGATGCCGCACATGAATTGAAGACAGCGGTCACGATCATCAAGTCGTCGCTGCAGTTGCTGACGTCCCGCAAGCGAACGACGGCAGAGTATGAACGCGGATTGGAATTGTGTCTGTCGGATTGCGCTCGATTAGAAGACCTGGTGCAGAAATTGCTGCTGCTGGCACGGGCGGAGCAGCCGCGAGAAGAACTGGTTGCTACAGCGAAGACCGACCTGAGCGTATGCCTACGCGAAGTGGTGGAAGCAATGGAACCGCTGGCTTCAGTCCGCGGGGTGAAGCTAGTTGTGGAATTGCACGAGGGTGCGATTGCCCGAATCGCTTTCGATGACTGCGCGACGCTGGTGACGAATCTTGTGGTGAATTCGCTGCAGCATACTGCTGCGGGCGGGACCGTGATCGTGAAGATCTTGTCACGGGGCGGTACGACGGGCTTTCGTGTTGAAGACAACGGCGAAGGTATTCCTATGGAAGATTTGCCGCACATCTTCGATCGCTTCTACCGCGGCGATCCATCGCGTTCAAGAAATACAGGCGGAGCTGGGTTGGGGCTCGCGATTTGCAAAGCGCTCGCTGAAAACGCCGGCGGCCAAATCGAAATCACCAGCGAGGCTGGCCGCGGAACCGTGGCCGAGGTGACGATTCCAGCGTCAGATGAAATCAGGCATTGCCCGACCGTCTTCAGGAAGTTCTCAGCGATGGTTAGAGAAAATGTTTTAGTGGACCGCCGGATATTCTCGGCGACGAAATAACAAGGAGAGCAAAAATGAAACTATGCGGATTGATTTGCCGGAGCCTAATGCTGGCTGCAGGCGCAATGTTGGCGACTACAGCGGCCACAAGCGTCGCGTTCGCAGCCG
Source organism: uncultured Acidobacteriota bacterium (assembly GCA_963774515.1). Taxonomy (GTDB): domain Bacteria; phylum Acidobacteriota; class Terriglobia; order Terriglobales; family Acidobacteriaceae; genus JAKAAZ01. Next base: position 142,669 of record CAVZFK010000011.1, read on the forward strand.
AGGGGCCATTTCACGTTGAGCATACCTGGCAGGTTGGTGGAGAAGGAGGCTGGGATTACATTGCCGTCGATCCGCAAACTGATCTGCTGTACATCACGCGCGGCGACCATGTGCAGGTGGTCAACCGTGAGAGTGGCAAGCAGGTGGCCGACATCACCGGGCTGCATGGGACGCACGGAGTTGTTTTTGCAAAGGGCGGCAACGGATACATCAGCGACGGCCGCGGCAACCAGGTCGCGGTTTTCGATCGCAAAACGTTCAAGGTGATCCGCACTATCCCCGCCGGGACCAATCCCGATGGAATTTTGTATGAGCCGGTCACCCGCACAGTGTGGGCGTTTAACGGGCGCAGCCATAATGTAACAGTGATAGATACAAAAGACGACAAAGTGCTGGCGACACTGGATTTGCCGGGCAAGCCGGAATTTCCGGTGGCCGACGGCAAGGGCAATATCTATGACAATATCGAGGACAAGAGCGAAATTGTCGCATATCGACGCACGATCGAGGAAATTGCTGGCGACGTGGCCGGTTGCGCCTGGCGAAAGCCCATCCGGGCTAGCGATCGATCGCGCGAACGGAATCCTGTTCAGCGTGTGCGACAACCAGAAGATGGCGATTGTTTCCACAGAAACGGGCAAGGTGATTGCGACGCCGACCATCGGGGATGGTCCGGACGCGGCCCGCTTTTCCAAGGAAGACCACTATGCTTTCAGTTCAAACGGCGAAAGCGGAACCCTGACTGTGGTCCTTGAAGATTCGCCGCGGCATTTCGTCGTTTTGCAAAATTTGTCGACGGAGAAAGGCGCACGCACCATGACGCTCAGTCCGGATGAAAGCAAGGTGTACCTGGTGACGGCGAAATTCGGCCCACGTCCTGCCGGAGCGCAGGATCAGCCGCACTCGCGCCCGCCAATGATTCCGGGGAGTTTCACCGTCCTTGTGGTTGGCAAGTAATTCACAAGCCGAACTGGCTGGTTAAAACGGGGGAGTGGGCGCGAGCTAAGAGTGGCGGATGAAGGTGCCATCCTGCAACTCCGCCATGGCCGTGCGCAACTGCTCCTGCGTGTTCATGACGATCGGGCCGTACCAGGCTACGGGCTCTTCGATAGGCCGGCCTGAAACGAGGAGAAATCGAATACCTTCTGGGCCGGCCTGCACCGTGATTTCGTCGCCACGATCAAACAAGACCAGCGAATGATTTCCGATGTCATACACGGGCGAGGCCTCGGGCTTCGCCACTTGCTCGGTGAGAACTGCCTTCGGGTTGGAGGCATCGCGAAACGTGCCGGAGCCAGCGAAAACATAGGCAAATGCGTTGCGCGTGGTTTCCACTTTGATTCGCTTGCGTTGATTTGGGGCGACCGAAATATCCAGATAATTTGGATCGGCGGCGACTCCTTCGACGGGACCCTTCTTGCCCGCGAAATCACCGCAGATGACGCGCACATGGGTGCCGTCGTCCTCGGTGATTTCGGGAATCGCGCTCGAGGGAATGTCCTGATATCGGGGATCCGTCATCTTTAGAGATGCAGGAAGATTGGCCCACAACTGGAAGCCGTGCATTCGACCTTGCGAATCGCCCTTGGGCATCTCCTGATGCAGGATGCCGCTGCCAGCCGTCATCCATTGCACATCGCCTGCTTTCATTGCACCTTTGTTGCCGAGGCTGTCGCCGTGCTCTACCGAGCCCGCCAGCACGTAAGTGATCGTCTCGATGCCGCGATGCGGATGCCAGGGAAAACCGGCCAGATAATCTGCCGGATTATCGTTGCGAAAATCATCCAGCAGCAGGAATGGATCGAAGTCCTTGGTTTTGCCGAAACCAAAGGCACGCTGCAGCTTAACTCCTGCGCCTTCCAGCGTAGGCTTGGTTTGTATAACCTCTTTGACGGGGCGCAGGGACATGGCTTTCCTCCTTCTACATTCGCAAAGATTGGATGCGCGGAGTGACCATTTGATTCGGGTTCCGGAGTTGGTGAGGAAATGGCAAGCTGGAGACGAAACTTGTTGTGGGGATAAGCCGATTTGGCTGAAATACATCCAGATATTGTTCGAATGAAGTTATGCTTAGCACCCCCGGATCGGAAGGCGAGTCAACATGGGTCGATTTGATTGCTAGGGAAAGGGTCGAGATTTCGATGCGTCACAGCGGTGCAAGTTTTCTGTCCTTCGCTCGCCGGAACGTGTGCCGACAGCAAAATCTGCAGCCGCATCGAAACCAGTATCTGAATTGCATCCTTAGAGAACACTCCCACGTCGATCAGTTCGTCATCGGCTCCTTCGTGCACATAGTTATCGACCAGATAGTCCACTCCGTGACCAATTAACTCCAATGCCCGTCCCTGTTTACGCGTGAGCATTCTTCTCGAATGGATCCTTGCCGGCCTTTCCGCGTGCCGCTGGAAAAGTCGCCGGGCCCAAAGAAAAACCTCCGACGTGCGCTCCATCATTTGCCTCCAACTTCAATGCCGCTATGGCGATTCTTCTTAGGAGAAGTTCGCATGGCGTCGTGATATGACATGCAGACTCTTACCGGGATACGCCTTCATTGTGGTAATTCCCAGGATGTTTCGGCTCTGTAAACAAACGCCGACTCAGCGCATCTTCCTTCTTCGCGCAAGAGAAAATGCGTAAGACATCATTCGCGGTTTCTTCCAATCGCGCATTCGGCTTGTGAAACATGCGTGTAGTTTTCGAAGTCAAGCGAACCAGCAGGTAGCGATTCGGGACGTGAGCAGTGGCGCCAAATACAAGTTCAGAACGCATAGGATGACTCTCCGGAGTGTTGAGAATTTGCAAACCTTAGAGCATTGTTTCGGCTGATCGCGGCTGCCGGGCCGTATCGGCTTTCGGGGACTTTCCTGCAAGCTCGGCCAATGCTTCGGCGATGCCGATGAGAAGTGTCTCCGGAGTACTCTCGATATTTCCCTCGGAAGAATTGTCCGATTGACCCGACGAGCTCGTGACGCATATCACAGGGACACGGCAACCGCTGGACCGAACGAGGAAAGTGAGTCGCTGCTGATCTTCTACAGAGAGCCGATGACCCAGCAGCACTACATCGAAATCCAGCTCGTGTATGCAGGTGATTGCTTCCTTGATCGATTCCGCAGCCGCAACGACGTACCCGCGGGAGGCATGGCTCGAGCGTTGGACTTTCAATATGGCGGGATCAAAACCAACCGCCAACACGACGACTGGCGGGCCGTCGCTTGCGTCGTGACAGTGTCGCTCAGGCAGCCAGGATGCAGGCGATCCATCTCTACGTGCAATCGCGATTTGACTTGCAAAGGTTAACTTGCTTGATGCTGGTTTCATTGCAGCCCATCCTGGGAGAGAATTCAGGGTGACTACCGGATTCTTCATTCAGAGCCAATGTCGATTCGAACCGAAATTGCCCCCGTCTATTGCTCGCGCGCTGATCTTCAGGACAAAAGGGACTCAAGCCTTCTTGATTCAGCCTCGCAACCTGGGGTCGTTGTTATCCCTGGATCGTGGCAGTCGGTATGAGTTGAGACTCATCATCACCTACATGGCACACATCCGCTTGTGATTTCCGTCACCTATCGCGAGGTACATGCGTGAAACCTGTCGCTCTCACGAAGCCACTCCCGACAGGACTCTTGGTCCAGGGAATCAGAACGGGTAGATATCCGACACGGCATGCGGTATGCGTGATCCGCTGAGTTCATGCAGTCCGGTTCGATACAGACCCTGTGCGGGTACCCGGCGACATCGTGTTCTCGATCGGCGGGGTAGCCTTTGCAAAGTTGGTGCTCGGACAGCTGACCGGCCACTCGTTTAGCAACGACGAGAGTGACTGCGCGCGCGACTGGATGTTTAATGTAACCACGCAAGAGAATTCGGATGGCCGCGCTTTAAGGTTGATGATTGAGCAGCGCATTTCTGGGGCTGTTCGATTGGCGGCGGCTAGTTTCCGTACAAATCGTCACCGACCGAGCGCCGTGTTCCGCGCCTGGTTCCGATGGCTTCTCGAGCGACGCGTCAGGAAACAGAAAATTCTCAACGGAGAGTCAGTAAAATGCGAAGCTTTTTGACAGCCCTGGCATATGTGCTTCTGCCATTTGTGTGCAGCGGATTGGGATTCGCGCAGGCCGGTAGCGGCGAACCAACGCCTCGCGTCCTGAGTCCGCAACTCGCCGCAGCCCTGCCCGCTCCAGTTCCCTGCGACGCAAAGAAGGGCAGTTGCTGGAAGCCGACCATGGGGATGGAATGGCAGTGGCAGTTGAGCTGCGATACGGCGAAGACCTGCACCAACCTTGACGTTCACGTGCCGTTTTACGTGATTGATGCGGTGGAGAATCCCGCATCCACTATCGCCGCGATTCACAAGCGAGGGGAGCACGCGTATTGCTACGTGGATATCGGCTCGTGGGAAGATAAACGCTCCGACGCCTCCAAGTTCCCTGAGAGTGTACTCGGCAAACGCTATGTAGGATGGCCTCATGAGCGCTGGCTGGATATCCGCCAGCTGGGCATTCTGGCGCCGATCATGATCGCGCGCATGCAGGTCTGCGTCCAGAAGGGCTTCGACGGCGTCGAGTTCGACAACGTCCAGGACTGGGATAATCCCACCGGCATTCCTATCACGCAGCAGGAATCCGCATATTACACGGCATGGATGGCGAACCAGGCGCATAAGATGGGGCTTTCCGCTTCATGGGAAAACGCGCCTACCAACGTTGCGGTGCTGGAGCCTTATATGGAGGCTCTGATCTTCGAATCGTGCTATCACTACCACTTTTGCCAGCAGTCCGCGCCCATGGTTCAAGCCGGCAAATGGGTAGGAGGGGTGGAATACAAAGCGGACTTTAAAGATATGCGTTTCTGCCCGACCTACGCGAAGGACCGGATGGTAGGCGCGTTCAAGAAGATGGCGCTCAATTCGTATCGCATTCCATGCGGCACGGCAAAGTAAAACCGGAGAGCCGCGGCATCAGCGAAACGACGCTGCGGTGCAGTGGATGACCTCGTCTCGCATCAGGTCACAAGAGGGAGCCGTACTCGATATAGTGGAGCCTCGACCAACTTCATCACCGGGTTGGTCTAGACTTTTCGCAAAGCAGAAAGTCGCGTAAGTCTAATTGATTGTGTGAGAAAGAATGGTCGGGGAGAGAGGATTTGAACCTCCGACCCCCTGGTCCCGAACCAGGTGCTCTACCAGGCTGAGCCACTCCCCGACGTTGTTGATTTGTCCCGGTATTGCAGTAGTCTATCGTGCCCCCTCCGATGCTGCAAACCAGGGAGGGAAAATCGTGAGCACGTCGAGAGCAGTCTTCGCCCGGTTATTTTGAATTGGAAGTACCCAGCAGGTGCGAGAGCGACTGCATCGCCTTGCCGAAGTCTTCCCAATTTCCCTGTTGCGCGGCTTTTTGCGCGGCTGCCAGTTGTTTTCGCGCTTCATCCAACTGCGGCTGGGATTGCGCCTTTGTTTGCGGCGGCGGCCCACTCACTGAGGATCCTCCCACGGCATTTCCTGGTTGCTGCGCTCCGAACAAGTCGGCGATCGCTTCGTCGAGCGTCGGCTCCATCACAACCCGGTCGGCGGTAATCGCGATAATGCGCTTGAGCTGGGGGAAGTTTGTGCCTTCGGCTTTCAGATACACAGGCACCACATACAGGAAAGAGTTTTCGATGGGGATGACGACCAGCTTGCCGCGAATCACCTGGGAGCCTTTCTGGTCCCATAGCGTCAACTGCTGCGAAATGGTTGTGTTTTGGTCGATCATCGCCTCAATCTGGTTGGGGCCGTAAATCAGCTTCTCCTTAGGAAGCTCGTAGAAAATCATCTTTCCGTATTCCGGAAAATCGCAACGCGCCGCCACCCATGCGATCATGTTGTCGCGGTTCTGCGGCGTGAAGGGAGTCATCAGCAGATACTCCAGCTTGCTGCTGCCGGGAAGCTTCATCAGGATGTAATACGGATCCATCGCCATCACATTGCCGCCGTATTCTTCCTGCGGTGAATCCCACAGGTCCTCGCGGTTGTAGAAGACCTGCGGGTCCGTCATGTGGAACGTCTTGTACTCATGGGTCTGGATGGAGAACAGATCTTCGGGATAACGAAGATGGCTTTTCAGGTCCGGCGACATCTGGCTCAGATCTTTGAAAACTCCCGGGAACGCACGCCGGTATACCGTCAGCACCGGATCCTTCGGGTCCATCACGTAAAAAGAAACGGTGCCGTCGTACATGTCCACAACCACCTTGACCGAGTTGCGGATGTAGTTCAGGTCGGCCCCGGCGTCTCCAGAATAGGGAGCGGAATAGGGAAATCGGTCCGACGTGGTATAGGCGTCCTGAATCCAATAGAGCTTGCCATCGCTCAGGACGGCATAAGGATCTCGATCAAGAGTGAGGAAGGGAGCGATTTGGGATACCCGCTCCTGAACATTCCTCCATATCTGAATTCTGCTCTGTGGCCGCAGATAGGAGGTGAACAGGATGTTGTCATCTCCCTGCGTCCACGCGAACAACAGCCTTTTCCAAAGGCTATCCAGCGGAATGCCCCCGGTGCCGGCGTAATTGGTGTAGACATTCTGATTGCCCTTGGGATAGTCAAACTCCTTGATGCCGGTGTCGACGATGCGATATCCCGGGGTGGCCTCGCCGTAGTAGATGCCCGGCTCGGTGATTTTCAGGTCGTAGTCGGACTGAGGCGGAATGTTCTGCAGCAAATATTTGGGGAAACCCCCGCCCACCGTCTGTGAGGCGAAGCTCATGACTGGGCCATAGCCATGGGTGAACTGCAGGTACTGATTCACCCAGGTTTGCGCCTGCTCCGGCAACTTGGGAGATAACTCGCGCGTCGAAAGCATCACCTGGTGATAGCCATCGGCCAAGTGGTAGCGGTCAACATCCACGTTATAGAACTGGTAATACAGTCGGATTGCCTGGGTCTGCTGATAGGTCTGCAGCAGCGGCCGCGGATCCCAAAGGCGAATGTTCTGAATCGTGTCCTCATTGCGAGCAATCACATCAGGAGTCAGATCAGGAAGTGCCGGGTACGAGGTTTCCTGAATCGCGTCCAGACCGTAGGCCTTGCGAGTGAAGCGAATGTAGCTTTTCAGGTAGGGGAATTCCATGCTGAATTCGCTGGGCTGCACCACGAACTTTTGAAACAGCTGCGGCAGGGCGATCATTCCCGCAACGTAGACCAGCGCGTAGACGGCCGCGCCAAAAACCACAACTCTGAAATGTGGCCGGAAAAAATTGATGGCGAGAAGCACGGCTGCCGTCGCCGATAGAGCCAGCATGATCCACAGCATGGTCATGGTGACGTGGGAGGCGGTGTAGCCGGCTCCATACACGACGCCCAATGTTGAGTAGACGAGGTCGTAGCGGTCCAGGTAGAAGCCCCAGCCCAGGACCAGCGCCAACACAGCCAGAAGTGCGGACACATGTTGCCCGATATTTCTGCGGACGACGACCCTGCCGCCGGGGACGAATCGGAGCAATCCGAATGTGCTGTAGCAGAGCAGGACCAGCGCCAGCGCAATCAGTGTCAGAAGAAGAAAACTGCCCTGCAGCAGTTCATAAAACGGTAGACGGAAAACAAAGAAACCCACGTCGATCCGGAAGAGAGGGTCCAGCAGTCCGAAATGTATGCCGTAGCGGAAACGAAGGTAGGTGTCCCATTGAGAAGAGATGCCCACCGCGAAGAGCAACCCAATGACGGCGGCCGCAGCTGCGATAGCCAGCGTGAGAATTCTGCCGCTCAGGTCAAGGTTGATTCTTCTTCCGCTAGTTGGCGAATCGACGAATGCAACTCGATCCAGCTGATTGCTTCGATGCAGTGCCTGGATGGTGTTGGCGGCAAAGCGAAGGTTGATCCAGAGGAAGCCGAATGCGCAGACAAATGCGACCCCGACCATGGCCCATTGAACCGACAGAAGCGTCCAGAAGATGCCAAGGTAATGAAGTTGCCGCATCCAGAGCCATTTCTGGATCTGTCCTGCGAGCACCGTCAATGCGATGATGGCCGCGATCCCAAACCAGATGAAATTGAACAGATGTCTGTGTCGACGCGGCGGCTTGGGGGGAAGGATGAGGTGCTCGTCTACCTCTCGTCGTAGTCTCTCGATCGTTCTCTCATCTAAAGGTTCGTCATGGATGGACATGGTTCACAATTCATCATTACACGGTCTGGCGCATGGTGTTTTCAAGCGCTTGTACCGTTCGCCCAGCCGGAGGGCTGCCGAATCAGTTGCGTCATGTAACAATAAAAGTGTCCCTCTACCAGGAAAACAATGAAATCTGCGACCTCTTCCGCGATTCCTAACCCGGCACAGATCACGCCGGAGCTGCTGGCCCAGCATGGCATTACCGCTGACGAATATCAGCGAATTCTGAAGGCTCTGGGGCGAACTCCCAGCTTCACGGAGCTGGGAATTTATAGCGTGATGTGGAGCGAACACTGCTCCTATAAGTCGTCGCGCGTGCATTTGAAGCGTCTGCCGACTGAGAGCCAGCGCGTAGTGCAGGGGCCGGGAGAAAATGCCGGCATCATCGACGTGGGGGACGGCTGGGCTTGCGCTTTTAAGATTGAATCGCACAATCATCCCTCCTATATAGAGCCGTACCAGGGCGCGGCTACGGGAGTGGGCGGAATTTTGCGCGACATTTTTACCATGGGCGCGCGGCCGCTGGCGGTAATGGATTCGCTGCGATTTGGGCCGATTGTTGCGGAGAATTCGACGAAAGCGGATGGGAAAGAATTCGACGCCGACCTCTCTGCTGAATAAAAATCACCAGATTTTGGAAGGAGTAGTCAGCGGCGTCGCCGGCTACGGCAATTGTTTTGGCGTGCCGAATCTGGGCGGCGAAACTCGATTCGAACCGTGCTATTCCGGCAACCCGCTGGTGAATGCATTTGCGCTGGGCATGGTGCGCAAGGACGAGATTTTTTACGGCAAAGCGACGGGCGTCGGCAATCCGGTCTTATATGTAGGCGCGAAGACCGGACGCGATGGAATCCACGGCGCCACCATGGCCAGCGAGGAGTTCCACGAAGGTTCCGAGCAGAAGCGCCCCAATGTGCAGATGGGCGATCCCTTCATGGAAAAGCTTCTATTGGAGGCCTGCCTGGAGGCGATGCAAACCGGCGCCATCGTTGGGATTCAGGACATGGGTGCGGCAGGATTGACGTCGTCTTCCTGCGAGATGGGCGGCCGCGGCGGGGTTGGAATTGAGATGGAACTCGATCGAGTTCCGCAGCGCGAGACTGGGATGACGGCGTACGAGATGATGCTGTCGGAGTCGCAGGAGCGCATGCTGCTGGTGGCCGATAAGGGTCGCGAAGAGGAAGTGACGCGCGTCTTCGCAAAGTGGGGGCTGGACGCGGTGGCGGTGGGCACGGTGATCGCTGAATCGCGGCTGCGCATTTTGCACCATGGCGAACTGGTGGCGGACATTCCAAATGCATCGCTGACGGATGAAGCGCCGCGATATCATCGGCCGATTGGAACATGGAAAGCTCCGGTGCCAAGTGAGCCTTCGGCGGAAATTCTGCAGCAGTTGCAGGCGAAGCGCGATTTGACTGCTGATCTGAAGAAGCTGCTGGCGTCCTCGAATATTTGCGATAAGCGGTGGGTGTTTGAGCAGTACGACACCATGGTGCAGACCAATACCGCGCAAGGTCCGGGCGGAGAAGCCGGCGTGATGCGGCTGAAAGGCACGCAAGCGCGGGCTGGCGATGGCGCTCGATGGCAACAGCCGCTGGTGCTATCTCGATCCGAAACTGGGTGCGGCTCATGCGGTGGCGGAAGCGGCGCGCAAAGTGGCGTGTACCGGTGCGACGCCGATTGCGGCGACGAACTGCTTGAACTTCGGCAACCCGGAAAAGCCGGAGATCATGGCGCAGCTTTCAAGCGCGATTGACGGCATCGCGGAAGCTTGCACGGCGCTCGGTACGCCGATCACCGGCGGCAATGTTTCGCTCTACAACGAGACCAAAGGCGAAGCGATCTATCCTTCGCCGGTAGTCGGGATCGTTGGGATTATGGAGGATGTTTCGAAAGCGGTCCCGGCGGATTTTCAGCGCATTGGCGACGCGGTTTTACTGCTGCGACCGAAATCGCCATCGGAAGGCAGCGCCACCGTGGAATTTGGCTCCTCTGAATATGCCAAGCTTTTTCTGAATGTATTGTGGGGCACTCCGCCCGCACTTTCGCTCGAGGCGGAAGCAGCATTGCACAAATGTCTCGCGAAATTGGCGGATGAAAGGTTGTTGCATTCTGCGCGCGATATTTCTGATGGCGGAATCGCCGTTGCGCTGGCGGAAGGATGCTTCGCAAAACAAGTCGGAGTGCGCGTGGAAGTTCCGGGTGGATTGACAGCAGATCCGGTGGCATGCGCGCTGTTCGCAGAACATGCCAGCGAGGTGCTGATCTCCTGCGCGGTTGAATCCATTGAGAAAATCAAGAAGATCGTCGACGATTTTGGCTTCGTCACCATCGTGAACCTGGGTTCGACGGTCGCCGATCAGGTGGAGATTCGCGTGGACAGTGAACCGATCATTTCCGAATCGATTGCGAACCTATTTGAGCCGTGGCGCCGTGGATTGCCCGATGCGCTGGAGTCTACATTTCATCGCGAAAGTTCCGCGATGAATCAGGCATAATGAACGCATACAACCCATCGATGGATCCAATGCCCATACCCGAGCATGACCCCACTCCATTCGACAAACTCCGCGAAGAGTGCGGCGTCGTGGCCATTCACAACCACCCGGACGCTGCTCGTCAGGCGTATCTCGCGCTCTATTCTCTGCAGCATCGCGGGCAGGAGTCTGCGGGCATCGCCACGGCCGACCACGAAAATCTGTGGAACATCAAGGGCATGGGTCTGGTCGCGGAAATCTTTACCGACGATGTTCTGGCCAAGCTGCCGGGATCGTTAGCCATCGGCCACACACGCTATTCGACCACGGGAGATTCGGCGCTGCTGAATGCGCAGCCGATTCGGGTCGACTCCACCAAGGGCTTGATTGCGATTGCCCACAATGGAAATCTGGTGCATCTTGGCAACCTTCGCACGCAGTTGGAGCGCGAAGGCGCGATTTTTCAGACCACCAGCGACTCGGAAATTATTGTGCAGCTGATCGCGCACTCGAAAGAGCCGACGCTGATCGACGCAATTGCCGATTCCTTGCGCCAGGTGGAGGGAGCTTTCTCCATCGTGATGATGACGCGGGATCGCATCTTTGCCGCCCGCGATCCACGCGGCTTTCGACCGCTTTCCATGGGGCGCATCGCCAACGCCGACGGCACTGAGACGATTGTGTTCGCGTCGGAGACCTGCGCCTTCGACCTGCTGCGTGCGACCTACGATCGCGAAGTGAAGCCGGGCGAACTGGTGATGGTTTCGCGCGAAGGCGTGACTTGTCGGCAATTTTCCAGCGGACTTCCGCAGGCAAGCTGCGTGTTTGAGCATGTGTATTTTTCGCGCCCCGACAGCAGAGTATTCGGACGATGGGTGCAGGAAAGCCGCGAAGAGATGGGACGTCAACTGGCGCGCGAATCCGGCGTGGACGCCGACCTGGTCGTCCCTGTGCCGGACTCCGGCGTCACGGCGGCGATTGGCTATGCAGCGGAGAGCGGCATTCCATTCCGCTTCGGGCTGATTCGCAACCATTATGTTGGGCGCACATTTATTGAGCCGGAGCAGCGGGTGCGCGACTTCGGCGTCAAGTTGAAATTGAACCCAGTGCGCAATCTGCTGGAAGGCAAGCGCGTGATTTTGATTGACGACTCGATCATTCGCGGGACCACCAGCCGAAAGATCGTGCGCATGGTGCGCGGCGCGGGCGCGAAAGAAGTTCATCTTCGCATCAGTTGTCCACCGACGACTTCGCCCTGTTTTTACGGCGTGGACACGCCCAGCAAGCGCGAGCTGATTGCGGCCAATCAATCCGTGCGGGAAATTTGCGAATTCATCGAGGCGGATTCTCTGGCGTATCTTTCGCTGCCAGGACTGCTGCAAGCCTGCGATGGGGCGGACGGCAACCGCTACTGCACCGCCTGCTACACCGGCGTGTATCCAACCCAGTGGGTCGATGTCGATTCCATTCTGCCTGCGCCTGCCGTTGAAGTATGAATGTCCAGATCCGCGAGTTTCAGCCCGGAGATGAAATTGCTTTCCGCGCGTTGAACGAAGCCTGGATCACAGCATCTTTCAAACTGGAAGAAGAAGATGTTTTAATCCTGGGCGATCCCCAACACCACATTCTGGACGCGGGCGGCCATATTTATTTTGCCGTTCATCCGCAATCCGGGGAGGTCCTGGGCTGCTGTGCTTTGCTGGCGATGGAAGACGGCTGCTTTGAAGTTGCGAAGATGGCGATTGCCGAGGGCCATCGCGGGCAGGGACTTGGAAAACAGATGCTGCGCGCAACCATTGAGGCTGCTCGCAAGCTAGGAGCGCGACGGCTGTACCTGGTGACGCATCACTCGCTGAAGAACGCCATCGGACTGTACGAAGCGGAAGGCTTCGTGCATCTTCGGCCGGAAGATGCACCGCCTTCGCCGTATGCGCGCGCGACCGTTTTTATGGAGAAATATTTGTAGCCGGTCGCGTGAGAGGTTCGCGATTATCCCAGGTCGAACACCAGAATTTCCGCCTTATCGGTTGCGACGATCTGTGCCCAACCTTCCCCATCGATCGCCAAACCGTCGCCGGCTTGCAACGTTTTGCCGTTCACGGTCACTTCGCCGAAAGCTACCTGCACCCAGCCATGGTTGCCGGTCAGGGCTTGATCGATCGTTGTCCCACCGTCCAGCTTCCCTGCGTACACTTCGGCATCGCTGCGGATCAAGAACGATCCATCGCGGCCATCGCGGGAAGCGATCAAATGCAGCCGGTTCGGTTGCGCGTCGATCGGAAACGTCTTCTGTTCATACTTCGGATCCAGACCGTTCCGATTCGGCATCAGCCAGATCTGCAGCATGTGGGTCGTTTCGGTTGACGACGGATTGGCTTCGCTATGGCGGATGCCAGTGCCCGCCGACATGAACTGCACATCGCCATGACGAATGACACCGCCGGAACCGAGCGAGTCTTTGTGGCCCAGTTCCCCGTTCAGCACGTAGGAAAGAATCTCCATATCCTTGTGCGGATGAGTGCCGAAGCCCATGCCGGGCGCGATGAAATCCTCATTAATCACGCGCAGGGCGCGGAAACCCATATGCTCCGGGTCGTAATAATTTGAGAAGGAAAAGGTAAAGTGGGTATCCAGCCAGCCGTGGTTGGCGTGTCCGCGATCCTCGTTTAAACGAATATTTAGCATCAAACTACCTCCTAATTTCCGTTTCTTTAGATGGAGGAGGGTGGAAAAAGATTCAGCCGGTTCAATCCAGGGGATGGGCGCAAGGAGGCCTGAAGTGCGGGCAGACTAACTTCACGCAACGGTCTCGCTGGAGGGGGGAGCGAAACCGTTGCGTCATCCTGCCGCAAAGGCGGAATCAGGATCTCTCTGGCTAAGCGTGTACTGGAGTGGCTGCCGCTGCAGGCTTCGCAGCTTCACTCGTCTTGGCTTCTGCCGGGGCTGGCTTGCGAATATCAATGCCGCCCTTGAAGTAGGCGCCATCCTCAATGCTGATGCGCTGCGCCACCACATCGCCAGTTAAGGAACCCTCGTTGCGGATGTCGACGCGATCGCTGGCATTGATGTTGCCATTGACCTTGCCAAGCACAACCACTTCGCGGGCAGAGATGTTTGCGGAGACCTGGCCATTGCGGCCCACCACGACGCGATTTCCGGGCAGATTGACGGAGCCTTCCACATGACCGTCGATATAGAGGCCTTCGCTGCCGGTGATTTCGCCTTTGATGGTGAGGGATTTGCCAATCGTCGCCTGCTCGGTGGTGGAACTGGACGGGGTTGGGTTGGGACGCTGCGCCGCCGGTTCAGGACTCAGCGGGGTGGGCGTTTGCGGACGGATCGGGTCCGAAGGGGAAGTGGGGCTGGTGCCAGGCTGATTCGGTTTCCACATCGCGTTCATAAATCCTTTCTATTGTTGCTTCATCCGTCTGCCAACGCACCATCGATCGTCCCAGGCATCATTTTTTGCAGAACGGGTATTCGGTTTAATTTTGAAATCTCGCGGGGGAATGGGTACCCGGGCGAGTCGAGCAGTCCTGTCGAGTTACTCAAATTTTACTGACTCTATCGCAAAATGGGGAATCAATCCTAAGAGAATTTGCAATCTTCGTTCGCAGGGTAACATCATGGTCAATGCTTACCCCTTTGGTTCAGAGGCCCCGGAGGCGCGCAAGCCTGAGGCTGGACGGATGACAGACAAGGAACTTTTGGAGCGCGTTTCCCGATCGCAAGGTCAGCGCGCGGGCTACAAACAGCTGGTTCGAGAGCTCGGTCTTGGCGGCGGGCGGGAACGGCGTTTGCTGCTGGAACAGTTGAATCGCCTGACCGCCAGCGGGCAGCTGGTGAAGATTGATCGCGAAATCTGGGCGGTGGCCCGCCACGGTGAGCCTGCCTCCACCGCGCGGAAGCGCAATAACTGGATCAGCGGGCGTTTGGATCTGCATCGTGACGGCTATGGGTTTGTTCGCCCCGACACGCGCGAAAAGACCGGCGAAGAGGATATTTTCATTCCGCCAGACAGCATGGAAAGCGCCATGCAGGGCGACCTGGTGCTGGTGGAACCCATGCCTGCGCAAAGGAGATGGCCGGCGGGCGGGGCGCATTTTGCGGGTGCTGGAGCGGCGCAATCCCACTGTGGTGGGCATCTTCCACTATGCCAACGGGAGGCGCACGGCGCGCGGCGATCGTCTGGCCGGAAATTTTGTTACGCCATTGAATGCGCGCATCAGCGAGGCGATCCTGGTTCCCTTCGGCGCGGAGATTCCTGAGCATGCGGAAACGCTGGACCGAGTTTTAGGGGCGGAGGCGGCCGAGCAGCATGAGAGCTATGAGGACCTGGAGGGCCTGGTCGTCGATGTGGCGATTACGGATTGGCCGACAGCGACTCGACCGGCGCGAGGCCGGGTGATTGAGGTGCTGGGGGATCGCGACGCGTTTGGGGTGGACGTTGAGATCCTGATTCGCAAGCATTATTTGCCGCATATCTTTCCGGATCGGGTGCTGCAGGAAGCGCGCGAGGTTGCGGTGGCGCCGGCGGACGAACCCGAAATCCAGGAGCAAATCGGAACGGGACGGCGCGATTTTCGTGGCTTGCCGATTGTCACCATCGATGGCGAGACGGCGAAGGACTTCGACGATGCGGTGCTGGTTCGCGAGTTGGAAGATGGCGGGTATGAGCTGCAGGTGCATATCGCCGATGTCGCCCATTACGTTCGTCCGGGGACGGCGCTTGATCTGGAAGCACGCCTGCGCGGCAACTCAGTGTATTTTCCGGATCGCGCGATTCCCATGCTGCCGATGGAATTATCGACCGACGTGTGCAGCCTGCGTCCGAATGAGGATCGGCTGGTGCTTTCCTGCGTGATGCAGCTGGGGCCGGACGGAGAAGTTCTTTCCTCCGAGGTTTCGGAAGGTGTGATCCGATCTGCCCGGCGCATGACGTACACCCAGGTCCACAACATTCTGCAGGGCGATGCGGAGACGCGAAGAGAATTTGCTCCGCTGGTTCCGGAATTTGAGCGGATGCTGACGCTGGCGCAGAAGATGAATGCGCGACGCGAGCAGCGTGGATCGATCGACTTCGATCTGCCGGAGCCGGTGATTGAATTCGACGATCAGGGTCGAATGCGCGGGATTGTTCGCTCTGAACGCACCTGGGCAAATCGATTGATCGAGGAATTTATGCTGGCGGCGAATGAATGTGTGGCCAGCTGGATCGAATCGCTGGGCGTGCCGAGCATCTATCGCATCCACGAAAAACCGGATGCCAAGCGAGTTGCAAATTTTGAAGAGATTGCAGCGCACTTTGGCTATTCACTTGGCGTGGGGGCGTTGCCGGTCAAACGAGTTGAGTTGCGCGGCGATCGTCGCGACCGCATGCGCAGCGGCGGCAGCGACAAACGCATGCGGGAGATTCCCGAAGACATTCTGGTGACCCCGCAGATGTATCAGAAACTGACGGAGCGATTGGCGGGCAAGCCGGAGGAACGCATCCTCACCTACCTGATGCTGCGTTCATTGAAGCAGGCCCGCTATAGCGAAAAAAATGAAGGTCACTTTGCGCTGGCCACGCCGAGCTACACGCATTTCACCTCGCCGATTCGCCGCTATGCAGATCTGATCGTGCATCGCATTGCAAAAGCATTGTTGGCGGCGGGCATCGACGGCCATCGCGAACTGCCGCGCAAGGAAGCGTCTTCTGCCACCCACAGACGATCACATAGTCGTCACCACCAAGAAGCGGCCATTGAAATTCCCGTGGAAGAGCAGGAACTGGCGGCGATTGCGCAAGAGGTGAGCCAGTGTGAACGACGCGCCGCCGACGCGGAACGAGAGTTAATTGAGTGGAAGAAAATCCGCTTCATGCAGGACAAAATCGGCGAGGAATTTTCTGGAATCATCCTGAACGTGACCAAGTATGGATTGTTCGTCGAACTGGATGACTTGTTCGTGGAGGGCCTGGTTCCACTGGCAACGCTACAGGGAGATCACTACCGCTTCAACGAGAACAGTCGCCAGATTCTGGGGGGATCGAGCGGACATCGCATTTCTGTTGGCGATGCGGTGCGCGTGATTCTTGGACCGCATTGACGCGGTGGAAAACAAGCTGCAGTTTGCCTTGGTCGAGCAGGTCTCAGTTCGTACTTCGAAAAAACTCTCCGGCCCGAAGTCGACGGGAAAGCCCAGCGCGCATCCAAGCAAAAAGAGGCAAACCAAGCGTTCGCGAACCAAGTCCAAGAAGCGGCGTTGACTCCGGATTCGCTCGCGGGGCTTGCCAAATCTACTCATCCCGAAAACGATCAGTACAGGTACTGTGGTCCGCTTGCCGTAGGATCATGTTGAAGCCTGGCTGCAAATCACGCAAGTGAACTTGAAACACAAGGAGAACGAGATGGTTCATCTGGAAGATGCACGAAGAATTATTGCTGCGGCAGAAAAGAAAGCCAAGGAAATTGGTCAACCCATGAACATCGCCGTCGCGGATGCCGGCGGCAACCTGGTCGCTCATGTTCGCATGGATGGAGCATGGCTAGGCAGCATCGATATTTCCATCAAGAAGGCGTACACGTCGAGGGCGTTCGACATCAGTACGAAAGACCTGGCAACCCACAGCCAATCCGGCGGGCAGTTTTTCGGCATCCATGCCTCGAACGACGGAAAGATTATGATTTTTGCCGGTGGCATCCCGTTGAAGCGCGATGGTAAGGTTGTCGGCGCCATCGGAGTGAGCGGCGGAATCGGGCGAGCAGGACCATGCAGTCGCCGAAGCCGGAGCCGCGGCCTACTAACAGCAGATTCAGATTTCTTGTCTCGGTTCAGCAGTTCTGCCGCAGGGTTCTTGATACTAAGAATCCTGCCTGGCAAGGCTGCCGCCGGGATTAGCGGTTGTGAATCTGCGTCAATTTGAAAGGACAAGATTCCATGGCTACAAATCGCGGAGTTGTTTATCTCGGCCCAGGCAAGGTCGAAGTGAAGTCGATCGATTATCCAAAGATGCAGAATCCGGCGGGGAAAGATATCACCCACGGCGTGATTCTGAAAATTGTTTCCACCAATATTTGCGGATCGGATCAGCACATGGTGCGTGGCCGCACGACCGCACCAAAAGGCTTGGTGCTGGGACATGAGATTACCGGCGAAATTATTGAGAAGGGAAAGGACGTCGAATATCTCAACATCGGCGACCTGGTTACGGTTCCATTCAACGTCGCATGCGGCCGATGCCGGACCTGCCGTGCGGGCGAGACGGGAGTTTGTCTCAACGTAAATCCCGGACGCGCGGGCGGAGCGTATGGCTATGTCGACATGGGTGGATGGGTCGGCGGCCAGGCTGAATTTGTGATGGTGCCGTATGCGGACTTCAACCTGATCAAGTTCCCGGACAAAGCGCAGGCGATGTCGAAGATCAGGGATTTGACGATGCTCTCTGACATTCTTCCGACTGGATTTCATGGCGCGGTGAATGCGGGCGTTGGCGTGGGCTCGATCGTTTACGTGGCTGGTGCGGGGCCGGTGGGTCTGGCGGCTGCTGCTTCGGCGCAGATTCTTGGCGCCGCCGTGGTGATGATTGGCGACATGAATCAGGAACGACTGCAGCACGCCAAGAAGGTGGGCTTCGAGCCGATCGACTTAACCAAGAGCGACAAGCTGGAGGACCTGATTGCCCAGGTTGTCGGCGTGCCGGAAGTGGATGCGGCCATCGATTGCGTTGGCTTCGAAGCGCACGGCCATGGTTCGGAACATGGCACGGAGGCGCCGGCGACTGTTTTGAATTCGCTGATGACGATTACTCGCGCTGCCGGCAGCATCGGAATTCCGGGACTCTACGTGACCGAAGATCCGGGATCGAAGGATGAGGCTTCGCAGAAGGGAAATCTCCGCATGCGCTTTGGACTTGGCTGGGCGAAGTCGCAGCGCTTCTTTACCGGGCAAACGCCAGTGCTGAAATACAACCGGCAACTGATGCAGGCCATTCTGCACGACCGTTTGCCGATCGCGAAAATCGTCAATGCAACTGTCATCAAGCTGGACGATGCGCCGCAGGGCTACCAGGACTTTGACAAGGGAGCGGCAAAGAAATTTGTTATCGATCCTCACGGAATGCTGGGCAAGACTGCTTGACCCAACAATACAAGGTGGAACAGGCAAGCGAATCGCACTTGTCTGTTCCACGAAGAATCAACTCGTGAAGATGATGCACGTCGGAGTGCCGACAGGCGTGTACTGTCCTGTGAAGTGTAGTAAGCCTGTCCGCTTGTCGATCCGAAAGCACGTGATCTGGTCGCTGCGCTGGTTGCACACGTAGAGAAAATTCCCGCTTGGATCGATATTGAACTGCGGGGGATAATCGCCCAAGGTAGGAGTGTCGCCAACATGTTTCAGGTGGCCAGTATTATCAATGGAAAATACGGCGATGGTGTTGTGTAGCCGGTTGGCGGCGTAGAGAGTTCGACCATCCCCTGACACTCTGATTCCCGACGCAAAACTAGTTCCTGCAAATCCGTCCGGAAGACTCGAAACAGTCTGCTGCGCCGCCATCGATCCAGTTGCCGGATCGAAATGAAAGAACACCACCGTCGAGCCCTCTTCCTGAATGGAGTAAAGCCATCGCCCATTGGGATGAAAGGCAAAGTGCCGCGGGCCATCTCCGGAAGGAAGCGATGCGAACGGAGTCGCGGCGGGTGCAAGCTTACCCGTGTCTTTGTCGAAGTTATAAACGTAGAGACGATCCTGCCCCAGATCGGTTTGCAATACAAAGCGATTGCCAGGATCTGCTGCGATCATGTGGGCGTGCGGTTTGTCGTGTCCACTGATGGCAAAACTACCCGGAGGCGCACTGGTCGCTTTTTGGCTTCCAACGTTGCCCTCGTCGCGATGCGTGAAGGTGGGCGCGCCTAGCGATCCGCCCGGCAAAACAGGAAAACCGCGATACTTCCACCACCATAATTCGCCACGAAAACATATTTCCCGGTCGCGTCGAGGCTCACATAAGCCGGCCCTGCGCCTTGCGAGCTGACTTGATTCAACA
>CAVZFK010000012.1:0-161621 GCA_963774515.1 uncultured Acidobacteriota bacterium
TACGTTTTAACTGAACAGCCTTTACCCTCAGCCATTATCCCTTGCACTACTCCCATGGATAATGGCTGTTTTTTTCGAGCGACTCTGAAGTCGTCCTCGGTTTGCTTCAAGCCAAAAATTTAGTAACACGGTGCACACGAATGCAATTCGGATCCATGCATTATTAGTGGCGATCGCATTCCATACCATTCGCACGCCGCGAGAAATCTCGTGTGTGATTATTACTTTGACATGGTGGGGACAAGGGTGGAGAGCAATTTCTCCAACTCTGCGAGACGGGGTTTCAAGTCCTTCAACTCTTCGGTTTCCGCTGGGCTGGCATTGTATGCGCGCGACTTCCGCCGATTTTCCAGCCGGAGGCGGCGCCGGCTCGTTTCCAGGTGCGCCACGGTTGCAACTGTACATATTGCATAAAATCGAATGGATTTAACTGCGGAGCCACGTTGCAACGATATCCAGATCCAGTTCTTATCGTTCCACCAGGCAGGTGACCTCCAACCAATTCTCCAGGCTATCGAGGCCTGGCAGAAGACAATCGGAACCGGCTACGTGAGCGCCTTTGCTTACTGACAGCTCTTCTGAAAGCAAAGATTTCTGCTGAAGAACGGCATCACGTGATTCTGAAAGCGATCGGCAACGGCGCTGGTGTGCGTGCCGTGATAGATCTCGAAGCTGTTCGCAATGCCGTAGCTGTCGAGAATTCGTGCAGCTTGCCCGTGTCGATGCGAAGGCCGTCCTGGTCACCGACGTCGATCGCGATGGCGCGATACTGCCGCAGATTTCCAATGTACTGATCGATGAAAGCCAGCGGGGCATTGGCTGCCCATTTGGCGAGAACGTCGGGCTGGGCTACGCCATCCTT
Source organism: uncultured Acidobacteriota bacterium (assembly GCA_963774515.1). GTDB lineage: Bacteria > Acidobacteriota > Terriglobia > Terriglobales > Acidobacteriaceae > JAKAAZ01. The sequence continues at coordinate 863 of CAVZFK010000012.1, forward strand.
AAACGGCAGGTCGAGATACAGCGGAGGATTCTTCGGATCGGGCGACCACGCTGCTGCGCAGGCAAGCTGGGCGCGCCCAAAGAACGACAGCTTGGCGGAGTCCGCTTCCGTCTTAACCGACTCAAGCTTTTCTCGAGTTCCGGATTGAAGGTGCCGGCGGTCGAGCGGACATGCAGCAGGGGCTCATGATGTAGAGACTGCCGAAGACGTCGGAATGCTTCATGCCGATGCGGGGGCGCCGTAGCCGCCCATGGAGTGACCGACGAGGCCGCGGCTCGTACGATTGGGAAGCGTGCGGTAGTGCGCATCGATGTAGGAGACCACATCGTGCGCAATAAAGCTCTCAAAGTCTCCGGTGGTGACCGAACTGGAGTACATGGATCCGTTGTGCACCGTTTTGGAGTCCGGAAGCACGACGATCATTCTTGGCGCCCTGCGCGAAAGCACCTTCGATGGTCTCCGGCACATGGATTCGTGCGTCCACTGCTCGGCGCCAATGGAGTAGCCATGCAGCGCGTAGACAACGGGATAGCGGCGATGCTTGATTTTGCGTAGCTGGGCGGCAGGAAGACAAAGACGTCGCGGTCGACGGCGTCGCCTTCCAGATTGCCTTCGAGAGCGTGCCGTGAACCTTGATATGTTCCACGGTAACAGGCCTGGCGTCGGGATGACCGCGGGAACCGGGTCTGAACCTGCGTCCATGGGTCGGTCCCATCGCAATCGCGATTGAACAAGCCGATCTGCAGATCATCCGCTTCCTTCTCATCCGTATCCCCTCCAAAAATCTCATCTGCTAATCCGCTTTGATCACTACTCAAGTGAGAGCACCGTGACGGACTTGGGCTCAACCGTGAGCGTCAGTCTGCCGTCTTCCACAATCGGTCTGCGTTCCAACTGCCATCGATTCGTCGCTGGTAACTTCCCGTGCTTATTGACCCTGTTCAGTGAACGTGTGGACCGCAGAACTGGATGCTTCATGAGGATCGTTCGTGTCAGTTTGGTTCCTTTCCGATGGAGGAGCCACAATGCGATGATCGATAGGTAATTGGCTCAGGTGCTCCGCTGCCCACTTTGCAGCAAGGCCGTTCAGAGAGCTTTTCGTGTTGTACTCCTGATACGCAATCATCCTTCCAATACGGACGATAAGGTCGTCGAGACCTTCGGAGGCAGCCCAAAAATCACCAATACAGACAGTGGCATCATCGAAATTCGGGTGAAAGACTGGGGTGAGCATTCGACACTGCGGGGCTCGTCTCGGATAATCGAGTGATAAATTGACTTCCAGAACGTGCGAATCACGCTCCAGTATCTCGCCGCTCGGGTTTACATAGAGACCCTTTAAGGTATAGGTGAAGCGATAGACTTCGGGAGGCAAACCGGCTGTGGCAGCGATCTGTATGATCGGCCAACCGGCGAAACGCCGAGTCAGCAGTTCGTAATCCGTTTTCAATCTGCGGGTACGCGGCGACGCCATGGTCTCACCTGCCTTCTAACTTGCCGGAAGATTTCTCAACACAGTGAAGATTCCGAGACAAACGAGTATTAATGCCAGCGAAGTGCTTGAAACGTTCGGCCATTGAAAGTCAGCTCTTCGAATAGCACGCCAATAACTTGCGACAAAATAGAATGTCGCAAATGGCAGCAGCAGGACAACCATCGCATTCCAGTGCATCGCTTCGATCAGTCGTCCATGAAGTAAGGCCGCCAAGGCGCGCGTGCCACCGCAGCCGGGACAATACAAATGCAGCCAAGTGAAGACCGGACAGCGCGGATAGAAGCTTGAGGTTGTCGGAGGAAAGCGACGGAGCACATAGCCGGCTGTTGCCATGGCCAGCACAACCATGTTTGCAGTCCATCTGCGGCCCGTATGACTCATGCAGGCTGGAACTCCACCCGGTCTAAGCTCTTGCGGCGATTAATATCATTGAAATGATATTGGAAATAGATCGCTCCAAAGAAGAAGGTCATAACTCCACTTAGAAGCAGACCCATTGGTTCTGCCTCGTTGAAGTGTTTTTCCAGGGAGCTTCTCAGACTGAAACGGCCGATGAGCACCAAGACATAGGCTGCGAGCTGCAGCAAACTGATCATCGGATTCTTGACATGATGTTGAGCCGCAATGTAACTGAGGATCGCGATCAAAACAATATCGGCTGCATAGATCAGGTAGTAATATAGGGCCCTGCTCTGCGGAGCAACTTGCCGCATCCAGACTGCCTGGACAATGTCCCAGGCCGCGGTGAACAGACCGCAACTGATAATTCCAAAGAGCAGGACAAGTGCCCAGTGCAAGTTGGGTGGATCCGGATAAGCGGTTGCGACAGCGACTGGTCGGACAGAGACCGGCGATTGCGGTACCGAGATGGTGCCAATAATCTGCGAAACAGGAAGGGGTTCGCTCATGCCTTCGCTTTGAGCCAGGTCGGTGTGCAGGATTTCGCCCGAAGACACATACCGTTGCAGGTCTGCGAGCGTATAAGGACCATAACGTTGGTCGTCACGGGTAACAAAGTAGTTCATGCGCATTCTCCAAGGTCAGTCATACTGAAATCAAACAAAGGCAATACCGTCGCTATCTCGATCTACCATGCATGCTTCCACGATCGCCCAGATCCAGCTAACTACTGCGCCAAAGAAGCAGGAAAAGAGAGTAATACAAAGCTGTATCACAGCTTTCTTAACATAACCAGCATAGAAATTGTGTCCGCCAAAGGCCCCCAGAAACACGGCCAGCAGGACAAAGGACACACGGCTTTTACGCGGTGTCTGGCTATGGATCACGGACGGAGTCTCTACATATCCGCCGAAGGTTGGATAAGTCATGACCGGTACATGAGTCGAGTGAATAACACAGGGAGGGGGAGGGGGTGCAGTCCCGGGGATTCGAGGAGGCGGTGGAGTTGGTCCCGGCGCGACTAGCGGTGGTGGCGGCGAAGGCTCGATCGTTTCCCCGGTTTGAATTGCCTCGACTGGTCCCGAGAGGCTAAAAAACGATGGTACGGATTGCGGAACCTGCTCAGCTCCAACAGGCGCAAGCTCGTGGTTAGAAACGCTAATTTTCGGCTCCTCCACAGGTGCGCTGGGGCAGCCGAAGACGGTGCAGCCGCCATTTTCACGCAGACAATCCGCATGGTGCTGCGTGGCACAATCGGGGCAGGCGACGATCTCGTCATCCTCTTCAAACCCCGTTCGGCAGTAGGGGCAGGTGAGACTCATCCGCGGTGTCTCTCCTGGTAGCGAAATCCATATCGACCAATTTGGACCGTCGTACCTGTCTCAATCACGCGAGGGCCGCGCATCGGCTGACCGGAAATAAAGACTGGACCGCTCGGAACCAGGTAGATTTTCGATCCCTTCAACTCCAGGACCGCATGTACGGGCAGGATATCCGGATCCTTGAAAAGATAAATGTCACTGCTTTGCGCGCTACCGACAACAGTGCGCGGCTTGTACAAGATAAATTGTTTTCCGGCCAAAGGTCCCGCGGTTACATGGAGCCAACGATCTTTCAGAGCGCTTTCCACCAGGCCGATTGCAATGCCAGTGGCCATGCCCAGAAGCCCGAACCCGACTGCGCGGCTGGCCGCTCCGCCATGGGTTGCGAAGGAGATAGGATCAAAGACTGTCCCGCCAAGAAGCGCTCCGATGGCTCCGCCCAAGGCGCCATAACCCGTTTTTTTCATCGATTGGCCGATGATGCCATAGATGATGCCACCGGCAGCGCCAAGCACCATCCAGGCGAGGCCACGAACAATCCACGTCGCAGGATTATGGAATGTCAGCACGCCGGCTGCGCGGCAGATTGAGAGCCCAACACTATAAAACACATTCGCCAGATTGGCGATGAGGAAGCCGAGAACCATGCCCAGCGGAAGTGCGAGTCCACCGCGAATCAGGGCCTTCCTGGTGGATCGTTCCACTATGCTCTCGGCCACTGCAAAGCCCACGCACATCAGGGTGACAACAAGCGGCACCATCAAGACGTCGCCCCAATGAGATCCGTTTCTGGGGCCGTCGACAAAACCCGGCTCGGCTATCCCCCAGCCTGCCAGCGATCCAAGCATCCCGGCCACGCCGAGATAGAACCAGCCTTGCAGAAGAATGCTGCCTTTCTCCTGTGCGACGGCCGGTGCATCCTGCGCTGTGTTGACGTTTCCATAGCTCTTTCCGGCGGGACTCAGGCTCGCGGGTTGCGCCTGCACAGAAACCTTATCGGGTTCGGAATTGGCAACCTCCGCCAGATCTTCGAGGCTCACTTTTAGCGACTGTGGATTCTCGGTCACTTGCTTCTCCCGGGATTGGAGCCATGGGGTGGCTCAGTTTGTTGGGGCGGAGGGGTGGGTTGAGTGAATGGGTTTCCGCCAACGTCAGCGGGTTGGTGTTGCTCCAGTCGATGAAGCAATTCCGGAGGTATTTCCATCAGCGTTCCAGAAGCAGGATCGAAGAGAAGAACAACCACACGGGGATACAGAAAATAACTGATCGAAAAGCCGAGAAGCAATGCAGATATACATGCTAGTGCGCCGGGTACCCAACGACGCCAAAATGTCTTCTCCTCGCGTCCCCGACGGCGGTCGGTTCCAATGCGGTCGATCGTCCGGTTCGCCTCGTCTTCCTCGGACGTGAACTCGGTTTCTTTCGGCGTTCGCTCAACTCCGTCGCCGTTTTTGTCTACGATGGATAAATTGGATATGCGGTGGATCGCGCCATCGACCCAGCCGAAGCAACCTTCTTCGTCAGTGTGTGGATCGTAGACCCAAGCCACCTGATCTGGAGACGAGAAGAAATTTCGATGAATGAAGGCGTCGTGCTCCGACAGGAAGACGCCAAAACCGGGGTGAGAATGGTACCAACCGACAATGCGCTGGTCGGGATACGATGCATCTTTGACTTTATAGATCGTCTCCCATGCATCCTGGGTGAAGGTTACGTGGGTCCCCGCCTGGGCGGCATTCAATGCTTCGATCGAGGCACTAATTTCGACAAATCCGTCGCGCGTCTCTCCAACCAGAACACCGCAAACCTCAGTCTTCATGTGAGAGCGCGCATGTTTGCGAATGCAACGTGTCACTTCATTGTCAATCTGAAAGAGCGGTGCGACGGGTTTTTCTGCTGCCTGACTCATAGCCGCGCCTCGCTCATGCTGGGATTGGCGAGCGGTCCCAGAACAGCCTCGGCATCGCCCGCCATATAGTAGGAAATCTCTGCGTCCTGCGAACGCGCAGTCAATGCATCGAAAAGAGGAAGTCCCAATTGGTCGAGTCGGCGGTTCGTGAGTTCCGGTTCGCCTCTGTAACCTGAAAGCGTGTGCACCACTCGCATGTGGCCGTCGCGCGGGCAACGTCCGCGGTCGTATTGAATCGCTCCCACCGGAACAAAAAACTCTTCTTCTTGGCCGCAGTTCGGGCAAACCAGTTTCTGAATAATGTCGCGGCTGAATTCAATCACCACTTGATTGCTGGCCAAATCATCGGCTGCCCGCTTGCAGAGTTGCCCTAGAGTGATCGCGCTCGATGGCTCAGGAATTTGCACGACATTCTCGAAAATGTAATGGCTTAAGCAGTCTGGATTCTCCGTGTAATTGGTGATGTAGGAGGTGTGGTGCAGTCCCTCAAAGATATAGCCTTTACTAGCCAAGGTTGGCATACCGTGCAGTAGCTTCACCGCCTCCTGCACTTGAATACCGGCGATGATCGAAGAAATTGTCGGCGTCGTGGGCACACGCCCTTCGGTGGTGGTCTCGAGCAGTAGCAGATTGCATGACATGCGACGATCCAGGATCGCCCAGTCGGTCTCTCCCAGCGTGCATTCATAGCAAGGTGCTTGACCCGGCAGAAAGACTCGGGCAACACCGTTGATGCCCTCGATGGCTCCGTCAATCCAGGGGCGATTCGTCTTCCATGCGCAGCGGTTGATCCACAGGCGAGCCTCGCGATTGTCCAGGCCGGCCAGGATAATGTCCGCCCAGGCAAACAGGCCGAGTCCGCAGTCTTGCATTACATTTGCGGTAAGCGGTCGCACGGTTGCCCCCGGCAACAAATCCCGGTAAGCTTCCGCGACCGTTTCGGCCTTTGATCGTCCGATCTGGTTCGAGCGAAATAAAATGGCTCTCGATAGATTCGAGGTTTCGATGGAATCGAGATCAACGATCACGATGTTGTGAAAGCCGAGTAACGCGAGGTTCTTCAGAATCTCATTTCCCAATGCGCCCGCTCCGACGACTAGAACCTTGGCGGCACGAATCTTCTCTTGATCCCACCAGGGAATCAAGCGAAGACGACTATATCGGTCATCTTCGAACGAGGCGTCGACTCGGATTGTCTCGGGCGGCATGCATTACCCCGCTGTAATTTCAGGCTGCAGCCGAAGAATGTCGCCTTCGTGGACATTGGCATCGGCCAGCGTCTGTCCATCTTGAATCTGCCGGCCTGAATTCTTGTGGTGAAACTTGTAGCTCAATGGAGCGCCGTCTGGCCCGTTCACTGGCAACTGCAGCTTCTGCACCAATACAGCAACGATCTTGCTGCATGGCGCGTCGTCCGGCAGTTCCGCCGGTACACGTTTGTTTTCAGTGGAGTCGTACACCGTCACATTGATATAAGGCATGAATTATTCCTGTGAATTTGCCTGGCTCCGGTCGTCTTGCGCCAGAGGTTGTTGATGCTGAATCGCTTTCACGTATTCGTCCAGCCATTTTCGCCCACTACCGCGGAAAGTCCAGTTGGATTCCTTCAGGATGTCATTGGCTTTTGCCGCGAATCCCAGATTCTCCGCATTCGGGTCCTGGCTGTTGTCGAACTTCGAACTTACTATTCCTATAAGGTTGCCCCGATTGTCATAAATCGGGCCGCCGCTGTTGCCGGGACTTACTGCTGCAGAAATCTGGATCGATTGGCCGCGAAGCCCAGAGACAATACCGGTGCTTAACGTGAACTTGAGACCCTCCGGATGGCCGATGACAAAGATGTTTTCTCCGTCGCGAGGAGGCGCAATCGGCTGATCGAACTCGGCGGAACCGGCGTTTCGCCCGACCCATAGAAGCGCCAAATCCAGCTGTGGTGCGTTCGCGATCACAGACGCCTTTGACCAGGTTCCTGACTCGGTCGAGACAAGCACCCTCCCAGAGCGCGGACTCGACCCGATGCCCGAGTAGTTCACAATATGGTTTGCGGTGGCGAATAGATATCCATCTTTATTGGCGTGCAGCAATACACCGGCGCCAAACACGGCAGACGGTCGTTCCTGCCGATTCCAGAATCTGGCGGCCGGCGAAATGACCACGACCAGCGGCTTGAAATCCACCGAAATGTCAGCACCTGTCAGGTCTGTCGTCGAAGGCAGCGCCGGATAGGTAGCACGCTCGTCGAGATCTGGTAACCCGGTGTTCACCATGGAGGGAACCGGAACCAGTGAAAAGAATAAAACGGTGCCCACCGTGGTGAGAAATCCGCTGATCACCAGCAGGGTCGAAAGGAACGATACCCAGGCATATTTAACTCGAGGTGGCTGGGTTCGGAAGGCAATCCTTAAAACAATCGCGATCACACAAAGTAATGGCAGCGCCAGGATAAGAATTGAGAGTACGATTCGGGCCCACCAGGGTATGGGCGGAGGCAGCTTGCTGGCAATGGACGGAGGTGCGTCCAACTGGGCTGGAGGCGCGACCTGCTGTATCTCTTCGGCACTGACAACGACGCGGTCGACCGGCATCCGAGAACCACCTGCAGAGAAATGAAACAAGAAAAAACAGTTGAGGCGTTTATATTGGAAAACTCGTGCTGTGGCAACCTCTTTGCTCAGGGCTCGGGATGGTAATGATAACGCTCTGTCTTTGCAGCAACAAACCACACTTAATCCACACCTGATTTAATTTCTTGATCTCCTGTGGACGCTGCCTCATAGAACTCTGAATTGCATGACAATGGCCGCAGTCGGGGAAAACCGCCAATGCTCCCGCTGGGTCAGGCTTTTGATCCGCTTTTCTAATTGTCCGCAAGGAGGTTAGGTTATTGCTGCAAATTGATCGCAGCTTACATAAGTGGGACCACGATATTCCAGAAGGCGCTGGTCGACAAAGTCTGCGAAAGTGCAAATAGCCAATAGAACCAAGGAGCACGACCGCAATACCACGATCGGGCATGAGCATCGCGTTTGTGGCACTCTTGAAACAGCGTAAGTCGCTCGTTTTATGAATGCCGGGAGGGGCCGGTCTTCTGCCATCCATTGAGCGCACGTAAGTTGCTGTTTTTATGTCTTGCTGGATAGGCCAAAAAGGGTAGAAGAGCACATCGCGGGCACAATTTGGGCACAAAGAAAAAGTGCAGCTTATAAGCTGCACATTCATAATCCTGATATGTGGTGCCGGGAGGGGGGGTCGAACCCCCATGACCCGAAGGTCGGCGGATTTTGAGTCCGCTGCGTCTGCCAGTTCCGCCATCCCGGCGCGGTGACATAGTCGATTCTAAATGAAGACAGCCACATTCGCTGCGCCAGCTCGGCAATCCTTTGTACAGCCGCAGAATCGAAACACGCCTATCCAGGCCGAAGTGAACTTGTGATGTATGCTATTCCCGAGTGCGGCGATTCCGCCGCGGTGTTAAGCGCTAAGGAGTGTTGACGTCAGTTGGAACTGATCAGGCTATTTTTTCTGAGCTGCCATTGCGTCGAGTGCCAGGTTTAGCTCCAGAACGTTGACGCGAGGCTCGCCGAGAAATCCAAACTGCCGTGGTTCGATGTGAGCCTGTACCAGATGTTCTACCTGATCCGGCGGAAGTCCACGAGTTTGAGCGACTGAGGGAACCTGATATTCGGCGGCGGCAACCGTGATGTCAGGATCCAATCCCGAGCCCGAGGTTGTGACCAGATCGACAGGTACATTTGCCGCGCCATTCCCGACTTTGGCTTCACGATTTTTCCAGGATTGCACACTCTGCTCCACACGAGTAATTAAAGATGCGTTGGTTGGGCCGAGATTTGAGCCGGAGGAGTTCGACGCGTCATATCCGGTACCCGCGGCAGACGGGCGGCTATCAAAGTAGCCGGGACCTGTGAAAGATTGTCCAATCAATTTTGAGCCCACAACGACGCCATCTTTTGTGATGAGCTCGCCGTTGGCTTTCTCCGGCATCAACAGGTGTGCCAGCCCGGTGACTGCGAGCGGATAGCCGAGCCCGAGCAGGACGGTCGTCACCAGAGTATACAAACAGGCCGTAATGAATTGTTTCCGCATATCGATCCTCAAATAAGGTGCATGGCGGTGATTGCCATGTCAATCAGCTTGATGCCAAGGAAGGGAAGAATGATCCCTCCCAGCCCATAGAGCAAAAGGTTGTTGCGCAACAGAACTTCCGCGTTCATCGGCCGATACTTCACGCCTCGCAATGCCAGTGGAATTAGCGCGACGATAATGACCGCGTTAAAGATGACGGCGGAGAGAATGGCTGACTGTGGGGTTCGCAGATGCATGATGTTCAACGCACCGAGCACTGGAAATGTTGCGGCAAACATCGCGGGGATGATGGCAAAATATTTTGCGACATCGTTGGCGATGGAAAACGTGGTCAGCGCGCCACGGGTCATCAACAGCTGCTTGCCGATCTCCACGATTTCGATGAGCTTGGTAGGGTTGGAATCCAAATCGACCATGTTGCCCGCTTCTTTCGCGGCCTGCGTGCCGGTATTCATCGCGACGCCCACATCCGCCTGCGCCAGGGCGGGAGCATCATTGGTGCCGTCGCCGGTCATTGCGACCAGCTTGCCTTCGGCTTGCTCGCGGCGGATCAGGTCCATCTTGTCTTTCGGTTTTGCTTCCGCCAGAAAATCGTCAACGCCGGCCTCACGAGCGATCGCAGCCGCTGTCAGCGGATTGTCGCCCGTAATCATAATGGTGCGGATGCCCATGGCGCGCAGCTGCGCGAAGCGTTCGCGCATGCCGCCTTTGACGATGTCCTTGAGATGGATCACACCGAGGGCGCGATTGTTTTCTGCCACTACCAGAGGTGTGCCGCCACTGCGCGCAATCACTTCCACTTCGTCGCGGACCTCGTCGGCCAGCTGACCACCCGAGGCTTGCAAGTATGTCGCAATCGAATCGGCCGCACCCTTGCGAATCGTGCGTCCGTCCACGTTGATGCCGGACATGCGCGTGGTTGCGCTGAAGGGAACAAATTCTGCATGCATGGTTGCCAGATCGCGCCCACGCAGCCCATACGTCTCTTTCGCCAGAACTACAATGGAGCGGCCTTCCGGTGTTTCGTCTGCGAGCGAAGAAAGCTGTGCCGCGTCGGCCAGTTGGTCTTTGCTAACGCCTGGGGCCGGAAGAAATTCTGTAGCCTGTCGATTGCCGAAGGTGATGGTTCCTGTCTTGTCGAGGAGGAGTGTATTCACATCTCCGGCTGCTTCTACAGCACGCCCGGACATTGCCAGCACGTTGTGTTGCACAAGGCGATCCATGCCGGCGATACCAATCGCGGAAAGCAATCCGCCGATCGTAGTTGGAATTAAGCAGACAAGCAGAGAAACCAGCACGAAAACTGTCTGCGGCGAGTGCGAGTACAGGGCAATTGGCTGCAGGGTCACGACTGCGAGCAGGAAAATAATGGTGAGGCCGGCGAGAAGAATATTCAGCGCGATTTCGTTCGGGGTCTTCTGACGCTCGGCGCCTTCCACCAACGCGATCATCTTGTCGATGAAGGTTTCGCCAGGGTTGGAGGTGATACGAATCTTGATTTGATCGGAGAGTACGCGTGTTCCTCCAGTAACCGCGGATCGGTCTCCACCGGACTCTCGGATAACCGGGGCCGATTCGCCGGTGATGGCGGATTCGTCAACCGAGGCAACGCCGTCAATGATTTCGCCGTCGCCGGGAATCATCTCTCCTGCCGATACGATGACAATATTTCCCGAGCAAAGCTTAGAACTGGGAACCTGCTCAATCACGCCTTTGTCATTCACGCGATTCGCCATGGTCTCGGACTTGGCTCGCCGCAGTGCGTCGGCCTGTGCTTTGCCGCGGCCTTCTGCCATGGCTTCTGCAAAGTTGGCAAACAGAACTGTGAACCATAGCCACAGGGTGATCTGGAGATCGAAGATCCAAGGCGATCCAGGGACCCATAGATTTCTCAGTAGAAGCACGGTGGTGATCACGCTGCCGACTTCGACAACAAACATGACCGGATTTTTCATCATGTTCAATGGATTCAATTTGGGCAACGAATCGATCAGGGCGCGGCGCGCGATCTGCGGGTCCCAGATCGATCGTTGATGTGTGCTCTTTGGTTTCGCCATCTTATTTCTCCCAACAGCCATGCTCTGACTAGAAAGTTTTTCCCGCGTACATCAGCAGGTGTTCAAGGATTGGACCCAGCGTGAGCGCTGGAAAGAATGTCAACGCGCCGACGATCACGATCACTCCGGTCAGAAGAATAGTGAATAAAGGCGTCGTCACCGGAAATGTGCCTGCGGATGCGGGAGCGATTTTCTTTCGCGCCAGGTTTCCGGCGACCGCCAACATGGGCACGATCATCAGGAAACGTCCACTCAGCATCACAATCGCGAGGGCGAGATTGTAGTAATTCGTGTTGGCATTCAGTCCGGCAAAAGCCGAGCCATTATTGCCGGCCGCCGAAGAGAATGCGTACAGGATTTCTGAAAGTCCATGTGGGCCCGCATTCGCCAGACTGCTGAGCCCCAGGTGCGGCAGCAAGACTGTCGTCGCGCTAAAACATAAAATTAATAGCGGAAAAATGAGGACGTATAGCATCGCCATTTTTACGTCGTAGGCCTCGATCTTTTTGCCGAGATACTCTGGCGTTCGGCCGACCATCAATCCTGCGATGAACACGGAGAGAACGACGAAAATCAACATCCCATACATGCCGGCGCCAACACCGCCGAAGATGATTTCGCCCAGCATGATGTTCACCATCGGAACCATGCCGCCGAGCGGAGTAAACGAGTCATGCATGCCGTTCACCGCGCCACAACTGGCGTCGGTGGTTGCGGTTGCGAATAGCGCCGTGTTGGCAATTCCGAAGCGAACTTCCTTGCCTTCCATGTTGCCGCCGGCCTGCGTCTCTGTTGTTTGCTGGGCCACGCCATGCATCAGTGGGTTGCCGCGTGCTTCTGCCCAGTACACGGTGCTGACGCCGACGAAGAACAAAATCGCCATGGCTGCAAATACAGCCCAGCCGTGAAGCGGAGATCCTGTCATGCGGCCCATGGTGACGGTCAATCCTGCACCGATGGCAAAGATGGAGAGCATCTCCAGCAGGTTGGAAAGTGGGGTAGGATTTTCAAACGGATGAGCGCTATTGGCGTTGAAAAATCCTCCGCCGTTCGTTCCTAACATCTTGATGGCTTCCTGCGAAGCGACTGGCCCCTGCGCGATGGTTTGCGTAGTGATCACCTGCGGAACTGGCTTTCCTGCGCTGTCGGTGACGACAATCTTTTGCGATTCCATCAGATGCGCGGTGCTGTAGGGATGAAGATTTTGTACAACTCCTTGCGAGACAAGTGCCAGGGAAAACAAGATTGAAATCGGCAGCAACACCCACAGAACTGCGCGGGTAGCATCGACCCAAAAATTACCCAGCGTATTCTGCTCGCGCCGGCTAATCCCGCGGATGAAAGCAATGGCCAGCGCGATGCCGACAGCTGCCGATGCGAAGTTATGATAGGCGAGCCCGGCCATCTGGGTCAGATAGGTCATCGTGGCTTCCGGCACATAGGCCTGCCAGTTCGTGTTGGTCGTAAAAGATGCAGCCGTGTTCAACGCGAGTACCGCGGGCACATTCGGCAGGTGCTGTGGATTCCACGGCAGCCAGGTCTGGACACGCTCGATGAGATAAAGGACCAGCATGGAGACAAGGCTGAACAGCAGCATCGCGATTCCGTACTCGGTCCAGCGCATCTCTTTATCCGCTTCAACGCCCGTCAACCTATAAAGGATGCGTTCAATTGGAACCAGCACGGGATCGAGGAATGTTTTGCGGCGCTCAAAGACGTTGGCCATGTAGATGCCGAGCGGTCGCGCAATCAACACGATCAGCAGAAAATAGAGTGCGATTTGGAACCATCCATTGGCCGTCATGGCTAGAATTTCTCCGGGCGCAACAGCGCGAACACCAGATAGATGAGCATGGATAACGAAATGATAAGCAGGATTGCGGTTTCAATCATCATGGAATTTACCTCAAGCGCTCGCATCCGAGCGTGTAACCAATTGCTACTGCGAAAAACAAAAGCGACAGCAAAACCATCCACAAATCAGTCATAAAGTTTCCTCCTAATACAATTACCAAGCACCTTGCATTTGCCCGAACCACCAGACCAGGCCGAATCCGGCGGTGGTTTGCTGCGGCACTAGTTGGTTGACGGTTGCGGTGTGGAAATAGGGCTGGTTTGAGAAATCCCGACGCCACTCAAGGAACACTTTGAACCCATCCGCCACTTCATAGTCCGCGGTTACCGTCGACTCCTTCAGTGCTTGAGATGCGTTGCTGAACAATCCTTGCGGGTCGGACAGGTATTCGAAACGCGTGGCCATAGCGAATTTCGGGGTCCACTGATAGTTGAGATAAGCAGCGCCGCCGGCAACATGTTGCGGGGCAGATTCACTGTAAACGCGGTTGATCACATAGTCGCCTTCGCCGACCAGGGTCCACTTCGGTGTGATATTCCAGGTCGCATAGCTGTCGAAGATATGCTCTTTTCCGTTCGGCGTGGGAGTGATTGGGGTCGCCGTTTGTGTCGAGTCTGGATTTCCGCTGAGCACAAAAGTCCGCTGCTGCTGGCCGAAGAAATAATTGATCTGCCAACTGAGATTGCTCACTGGATGGAGCGTGAACGCGAAGTTCTGCGATTTAAATCCGCTGAACGCGTCTGTCTGCTGGGCTCCATTCACCAGCCAATAAGCCACCGTCAGTTTGGGGTTAAACGTATATGCCGTTCGAAATCCCATATGGTAGAACGGCAGAAAATTGAAATAGTAGGAGCGCGAGTAATTGAGCTGGTCCTTTGTGTAATTGCCTTCCACCCCAAGAGCGCTTGCCCATTTGCCAAAGTCAATATTGAGGCCGCTGCCAACAGGCGCGACGTAGGTGCCGTACGCCTGAAAAACATTTCTCCACGTGCTTGGGTGCAACTCGTTGTTCGCATTTCCCTGCAGAGTTTCCGTTGCCTGGCCAAACATAAGGTCGAGCCGGCCCCCGATTCGTTTTCCGTGGGCTGCATCTGTCGGGTGGTTGACCACGATATCCGCCTGGTTCAGGCTGAAGCTGTTACTGGAGATATCGTAGGCACGAAGCTGATTCATCTGTCCAATGGGTTGATTAAAGTTGTATTCATAGTAGCCGTCGAGTGTGAAATTCAGTGTGGTTCCGTCAAGAAAGCTTGGAATCGCCAAAGCTTGAGTTGTCGACGCGCTTGCGGTAGCTGCAGGCGTGGGGGAGGGCGTAATTGGGGTGCTGGTTGCAACGGCGGCGGGCGCGGGGGTGGTAGAGGGCGACGCTGGCTGCACAGTGTTTCCTCGGTTCGCTGACGCGGATGCAGCCGGAGCTACAGATGCGCCGGTAGGCGTAGTGGCGGGTATGCCGGCTCCATGCTCTTTTTCCAAGGTCTCTACGCGCGATTGCAATTGCTGAACCAGCTTTTGAAGCTGCTGGACTTGTTGCTCCAACTGTTCCGTTGTTTGCGGTGTCGATTGTGCGCGGGCCGTCGCGGTTATCCAAAGTGCAGCGAGCAGCAAGCACCAGAGGTTACGCGAAGCCTTTTTAGATCTGCTGGATGATTCGATTTCACCTAAAGGATAGACCGATCGAGTGCCTCTTGATTTCCGTGCGTTCCTGGTGCACGCAAAACTCCAATAGCAAAACCCCAGAAATACGATCGCGATCAGCGCGATTATTCCAATGACAAATGCATGTGACATCGTTCTGCCTCGGCGTGAATTCGTCGCCATAGATAGTTGGCCTGAAAGGGTATAAAAACGGGATAAGAAGATCGTAAGAAAGTTATAAGGATGGCTGAGAACGGGCGCCATCGGGGACAAAGCGATATCCAACCCATGGTTCGGTCAGGATATATTGCGGCTCATCCAGCGGGTTCGATCTTGCGGCGAAGCTGTCCGACGAGGACCCGCAAAGATTCAGGCTGATCGACGTTGTAGCCGCCCCAGACCGCAACCATCAGCGTGCGGCGAGTGATGACCCGATCAGGAGACATCGACATCGCGTGCAGCAGGTCAAACTCCTTCGGCGTTAGATGGACTTCCTGTCCCGCGCACAAAAACCTGTCGCGATCCGGGATCGATGCGAAAATCCCCAACAACTACTTCCGCCGTTTTGTCTTCTATTTTCGCGTTTTTGAAGCGGCGGAGCGCGGCGCGAACTCTGGCCAGAAGTTCGTCGATTTGAAAGGGCTTGGTCACATAGTCATCGGCGCCGGCGTCCAGAGCTTCCACTTTCACTTTTTCCTGGTTGCGCACAGACAGCACCAGAATCGGCACGTTGGATTGCATTTCGAATCGCACGACAAAGCTCCACGCCATCCATATTTGGCATGGAGAGGTCGGTGATGACCAGGTCGGCGGACCAGCTTTTCAGCACGTTCAATGCGGATTCCCCATCCGACGCAGATTTCACTCGATAGCCTTGCGCTGTGCATGCCATCGACAGGACGCGAATGATTTGCGCCTCATCATCGACAATCAGAATTTTGGCTGGTTCTGCCATATCGCGTCGTGGGGTGGATGCATCCGTCATCGAGGTCTCAATGCGGTTCCTGGGTCACAATATGCACATCGACGTGGGGAGCTTCACGCAGCAGTTTTTGGATGGCCATAAAGTAGAGGTAGTTGCGCCAGCCCCGAACGGCCGAGCGGCCAAGAATAATCTGGGTGATGCGATGCTCTCGTACAAAATCTGCGATCGCACTGGCAACCTTGCCTCCCTGAACATGGAAAATACGAGCCGAAAGATTTTCCGCAAAGCGGAGATTTGCCGCCAGATTGCGGCTCTTTTCTTCCAGCGCATCGTCGGGTAGATCGACGTGCAGAATGTAAAATTCTGCGTCCATCCCTTCTGCCATTCGGGCGCCGCGCGCGATCAGCTGCTGCGATGCGGGGTTGGAACTGATGCAGACGGCGACTCGCTCCTGGACCACCCAATCTTGTCCCAACTGTTTTCTGCGCAGGTAGGCGTCCAGGTTCTGATCGACGGCATGAGTCACTCGCTTGAGGGCCAATTCTCGCAAGGCGAGCAAGTTGCCGCGACGAAAAAAATTCGCCAGCGATCGTTCTATGCGCTCGGCCGGATAGATATCGCCGCGCTGCATACGGGTCTGTAGCGCTTCCGGGGTTACGTCGACCAGGACAACTTCATCCGCGCGACCCAGCACCCAGTCGGGAACTGTTTCGCGAACGTTGACGCCCGTGATGCTTTGTACCGTGGGAGCCACGCTTTCCACATGCTGGACATTGAGCGCCGACATCACGTCGATACGTTGCTGCAGAACCTCAAGGACATCTTCATAGCGCTTTTCATGCTTGCTGCCCGGAATATTTGTGTGTGCCAATTCGTCAATCAGCACGACTTGAGGCTTCCTCGCGAGGACCGCGTCCACGTCCAATTCTTCAAAGAAGGTGCCCTTGTATTCCACCCTTCGAGTCGGAATCGCCTCAAGTTGTTTGGCCAGTTCGATGACGCGAGGTCGCTGATGGGTTTCGATAAATCCAATCACCACATCTTCGCCCCGATTGCGACGCCGGATGGCCTCGCTGAGCATGCTAAACGTTTTGCCGACGCCAGGGCGCGTAGCCAAGAAATACCTTGAATATACCCGCGGTCTTTTCTGGGGCTGCGGCTTCCAGCCATTGCTCCGGTGTTTTGACGGGCTTTACGTTTCCGGACTGCGGCGTCATTGCTTACACGACCTGAGTAGAATTGGGATGATGCTGCGACAAACTCCATCTCCGGCGATACGGTACGCTTTGTCGGCCATGGCTGTGGGTCTGATCGTCTGGATCTATTTTTCTCTGCTGCATGTCAATCACACCACAGTTGCTCTTACATTATTGTTATACGTTTTATTTATTGCGGGAAGATGGGGACTTTCGAACGCCGTCTTCACGTCGATTCTCTCCACGCTGGCGATCAATTTCTTCTTTCTACCGCCGATCGGGAAATTCACAATTGCCGATCCGCAAAATTGGGTTTCGCTGAGCGCGTTCCTGGTGACTGCAATATTATCCAGCCGGCTATCTGACCGCGCCCGGGACGAAGCGAACGAAGCCAAGAGCCAGCGAATCGAAGTGGAACGCTTGTACGACTTCAGCCGGCAACTGCTTACCACCGATAATATTCTCGATTTGCTGAATTCGATCCCACGGATTATTACCGCCACGTTCTTTACCGAGGGCACGGCATTGCTGGTGAGCTCGCGGAGCAGCGTCTACCATTCCGGACGAAGCAGCGAGGTGATCAGCGACGAAATGCTTCGCACCGCTTCTCGTGAACGCGATATTCAAAGAGATGACGAGAAGCGAGTCTGCCTGGTTCCACTGATGATGGGCGTGCGTCCCATTGGGGCTTTGGGAATTTTAGGTAAGTGCCCCTCGCGTCAAAGTCTGGATGCGCTGGGAAGTATGGTGGCGATTGCAGTTGAGCGAGCTGGGGCTGTAGAGCAACTGGGAAAGACCGAAGCCGCGCGTGAAAGTGAGCGCATCCGCAGCGCGCTGCTGGATTCCGTGACGCACGAACTTCGAACACCCCTGACGTCGATCATGGGAGCTGTCAGCAGCCTGCGCTCGGACTTGCAATTGACGACAGAACAGCGCAGTGAATTGCTGACCATCATCGACGAAGAGAGCGGACGCCTGAACCGCTTGATCGAGGAGGCAGTCGAGATGGCGCAACTGGATGCTCACGAAGTCCAGCTGGATTTGCAATTGCATCCGGTGCAGGAATTGGTGGATCAGTCTGTAAAGAATGCACAGGAAATCGTTGTTGCCCATCCGGTCACCGTGCGACTTCCGCAAGATTTGCGGCCGGTTCCTTTCGATATTCGCATGATCGAAAAGGTGCTGCATCATCTGCTGGAAAACGCTGCGAAATATTCCCCAGCCGGAAGTCCAATCTTTATTAGCGCGGAAGAAACCAAAGATACCTTGGTCGTCAGCGTTGCCGATCGCGGAGTTGGAATTGGAATGCTGGAGAAGAGTTTTATCTTTGACAAGTTCTACCGCGGAACAGGGCAACGCTACCAGGTGCATGGAACTGGAATGGGATTGGCGATTGCCAAGGCGATCGTCGAAGCGCATGGCGGCACGATCAGCGTGACCAGCCAGGTTGGGCACGGGTCTGTATTCTCCTTCGAATTGCCGCTGCAGCCTCGACCGTTTGGCGCCACCAATATTCATTAATTCCGGCGCGGAAATGTTAAACGCCTGGAGCGCAGCGATTTCATTTTTAATCGCCGGCTACAGCACTCTAGGCGAGAAAGACGCGATTCACGCTCCTGTAATATGTGCCATCACCGCGATGTTGCCGGGTTCGACTCTGCGATGTGTGGCTGCTATTCTGGAGTTTCAACCGCGGGTCGCGGAACCCAGGTTCCGAGCCCATCCTCAATGAATCCAAGGAGAAATACATGCAACGGAAAGCAAGCGCAGTTTGGAAGGGAACACTGAAAGATGGCAAGGGCACCATTTCAACCGAGAGTGGAGTTTTGAAGGATACAGCTTACTCATTCCACACACGGTTTGAAGACGGCAAAGGTACGAACCCGGAAGAGTTGATCGCAGCTGCCCACGCGGGTTGTTTTACGATGGCGCTGAGCGGTCAGTTGACCAAAGCAAACTTGACGCCCGAGTCACTGGAAACCACAGCAGATCTGACTTTGGAAATGCTGCAGACGGGTCCTACCGTGACAAAAATTCATTTGACGACGCGCGCCAAAGTTCCCGGAGCCAGCAAAGAGGCCTTCGCGACTGCAGCGAATGAGGCGAAAGTAAATTGTCCGATCTCACGACTGTTAAAGGCTGCGGAAATTACGCTGGATGCGCAACTGGCTTAATTGCGGTTGATATCGCGCTGCATCCTTAACTGTGTATGCGGATGTAATCCCGCAGTTGTTGATGAATCTTCAAGGCCTGTTGTGCGCCCCCATCCAGCAGGCCGATCCACTCTTTCACGGGTTCTTCCGTTTCCGCAGTGGTCAGCAGATACCCAGCCTGCAACACGATTTCAAGCGCATTGCTCAGGTCATGCATGAGTCGGCGAATCTCGGTGGAAAGCTCAGGGGGAATACTGGCGGGATTGGCAAGTGAAGAGTTCGTCATGCCGAAAGCCTTTCGTTGTGGGTTGTTCGGTTTCGCGTGTGTGCATCGTATTCAACACTACGCATCAGGAACGAAATCTCAGGATACTCGCGTAGGCGACGATTGCAAATGTAACATTAGGAGACGCTCATCACGCGCCGGGGAAATTTCTTCCCGGTGGAAATGTTGACAGCATCTGCTGTCTTTGTAAGAGTAAGGACTGCCGCTTATTTTCTGGCGGACAGCTAGCCTCTGGAAAACAGGCCGAAGTGGCGGAATTGGCAGACGCGCATGGTTCAGGTCCATGTACTCGCAAGGGTGTGGGGGTTCGAGTCCCTTCTTCGGCACCAAATATTTACAGGCAAACTTTCATATTTCAACATAACCCCAGGACACAGCAGGGCTTAGGTACTCCGCATGTACTTCCTGGAGAGCTGCGGCGTGACTTGCTTTTGTTTTGGTTCGCTGGGAGTGAAGGTAGTTAGGCGCTGCCCGCCATGACGAGTGTTTTTCTCAAGCGCGCCACTGGGCAACGCTGCTGCTCGATCGCGACGCGAAAGCAAGTTCCGACACCGATCTCACTCTCGACAATCAATGTTGCCTGGTGCTGGTCAGCGATCCATTTCGCAAGCGCAAGCCCAAGGCCTGAACCACCCATCTGACGACTGCGGGCGGAGTCGACACGATAGAAACGCTGGAAGAGACGAGGCAAGTGCTCTCCGGAAATTCCGATTCCGGTATCGCGAACCTCGAGCAGGACGCGCTCAGTATCAGCGGTTGCCCGCAAGGTGATTGAACCGCCAGGCGGTGTATATCGGCATGCGTTTTCAAGAAGAATATTCAGGAGTCGTTGGATACTTACAAGATCCGCGCGGATCAGTGCCGGAGCGCTGCACGTTTCGACATGGAATTCCAGCAATGCCTGCCGCATGGAGGGACTCCACTTGTCTCCGATACGGCGCACCAATCGACCCACGTCAATCACTTCATAGTCAAGAATTTCTGTGCCCGCATCGGCTCGCGCCAGCATCAACATATTGTCCAGCAGGCCACTCACGTGGATGATTTCCTGCTGCAGGTTGGCAAAGGATTCGCGGTAGTCTTCGTTGCTCTTGGGCGAGGACAGGGCGGCATCCACCTCGGCGCAAATCAGCGCGACAGGCGAGCGGAGTTCATGGGAAGCATTCGCAGTGAAGTCACGAATGCTGCGATTGCTGGTATCGACGCGGTTCAGCATCCGATTCAAGGTTGTAGAAATGTCGGAGAGCTCGTCGCTCACATTGGAAACTGGGATTCTGAGATTCACGCTGTGGTCGCAGATCTGCCGGGCCAGTCGTGCCAGGTCCGCGATCGGATGCATAGCCTTGCGACTTATGGAATAGCCAAGAACAGCTGCTAGAAAAAGCAGCAGCGGAGTCAGCATGAGAAGGTCGCGGGCGAAGATATGCAGGACAGCGATCGATGCCGCCTGTGATACCACAGCGTTTACTATGGGCGATCGTCCTACGAGGCTTTGCTGCAACAAGAGCCATGTCGCAGCACATAGTGCGATGCCGGCGAAAGAAAGTATCGCGAAATTCCAAAACGTAAGTCGGAGGCGAATCGGAACTGTCATGCGCAGCTTTCCCTCGCTGATACAACCAGCGATCTCGTATCAACATAGTAGGCGCTGTGATGCAGGAAATGATGAACGCTGGTTGAAAACCTGGGCGGGATCGCGTGCTGTTCTCCTTGTCGGCTTGGTGGAATTAGCGCTCGAGGAGGGTTGCGGCAATTCAACATGCAGTAGATTCAGGATGTTTGGCGATTCTGTTCTGACACGCGACGTATCCGAGAAGCTAATGTACAGTCTTCTATTTTTTTACAGAGCTAGCGGCAGCGCTATCCAAAAAAGCAACTGCGTAGTAACCACGCGGTTCGATCGAACGAGTATATGGGACGCGTTTTCCACATCGATCGACTTTAGGGTCGCGACAACTCGACCGCGCCAAGGTTGTGATAACTCTCTGGAGGACCCAGGTAACTTGAGGGAACCTCACCTTGGCTGACAACGAGTTTTTCCAACACGACACCCGGATCCACCATGCGAAATTTCAGCGTGTGATAGCCGGGTTGCGTGATCGTCAACTTCGACGTGATTTTGCGAACTCCGTCACTGACAGCCATGGCCCAGGCTTTCTCAGACTGGTCAGCAAGTGCATCTACAACCAGAGGCGGCTGATCATCGAACGAGATGGCATAGCGGAGTCCCCGTCCCGGCACAAAGTTGAGCGTAGGCGCCAGAATTGCTTCCACGCGATAAGTGCCCGGTTCGAAGAGATACATTTTGTATTCGAGTGACGGGGCTGGCACGGGCAGCAAAACACTCGCCGCGGTGACCGGCAAGATTGTCATTCCGGAAAGTGTTTCGCCGAAGTCCGGAAGGTTCGCCCAATGCGCTGCTCCCTCGCTGGTCCGATTGGTGAAATGCGCAGCCTCAATCGAGACATAATGATTGCTCTCGACAAAGCCGTCTAGATTGTGCCGAGAGGGCGTCGCCGGATTCGAAGCGATGAGGTGCACGGCGATCGTCGCTCCCGACCGCTGGGAAATCGAAACGGTGCCCGAGCTTTCGCCTGGAGGAACCTGCTTCCAATCGATATGAATCAGAAGCCGTTGATCCTTTGCAACGGTTCCATGATCGGGGCTGACCACAATCCAGGGATGATCGGCGCGCGTGGTGAAGGCGATCGGCTGATCTCCTTCGTTGAAAACGTCGATGAATCGCGTTTGCTGGTTATAGACGTCGAATGTTGGCAGATTCAACCCGCCGCCGTCAAAGCCAAGCGCGCGATCGGAAGCGATGGCGGACCCTTCAACGGCAATTCCCATCTTTGCGCCCGATGCAGGTTGCACCTCGCTCACCGCGGGCATCGCGTTCACTGGGGGCTGGTTCCAGTAGGTATAGCCGATGTGCGTCTGATCCATCATGTGGTCCCACTTGCCGTGGGCCAGCTGGTGGTTGTACTCCTCGGAGAGAGCGGCGTCTGCGGCAAATAGCGCACGTGCGCGCGTCGCCAGATCGTTGGCGCTAACGCGTCCTTGTGTCGCGTACAGTTGATTTTCGGCCGCCGTTATGTACAACTCATTCACAATTGCCGACGCCTTGACCGGATATAAGACCAGCTCAAAAAAAGCATCGTGGTACGCTGGGGGAAGCTCCTGCTGAATCCGCTCCGCCTCTTTCGTGATCGCTTGCCACTCCGAGTACACGCGATCCGCTTCCTGGAAATGAATCAGGCTGAAAGTATTCGGTTCCAACTGCTCCGGCTTTCGACGCCCGTTGTACTTCGTATATTTCGAGATCAGATCCGCAATCTCTGCGGCGTGTTCGGGCCCAAAATTCTCTGCTGCCCATAATTCTGTGTAGGTGGAAAGATTGTCTTGATTCCAACGGCCGGGATCGCGCGCGTAATCGAGAAAAAATTCAATGGGAAATTCCATCGGCTTCAGGTCACCGACATTCACCACCCAAATGCGATTCGCCCCGTAGGCATGCGCCAGATCCATTTGCTCCCAAACCTTGGTGATGGGGTAGGTGTTGAGCCACTTATAAGATCGCGGGTCGCCGACATAATCGAAGTGGTAATAGATTCCAGCACCGCCCACTCGCTTGCGTTCGGGGGCAGTTGGTAGTCGGCGAATATTTCCCCAGTTGTCGTCACTCCACAGAAGCGTCACATCGTCGGGGACACGCATGCCTTTTTCGTAATAACTCTGCACCTCCTTATAGAGGGCCCAGACCTGTGGATCGGCAGCAATTGTAGGCGTCTTGTTTTTCGCGATGATGCTTCGCTGTGCGGCGATGATTTTTTCCAGTAACGCAATGTTATCGGTTGCGGACATCGGCTCGTCCCCATTGCCGCGCATGCCAATGGTGATAGTGCTCTCCCAGTTTCGACCGCGCTGGATTCCGTATTCCCAAAATGCATTCAGGTTGGCCGCATTGGTTGCGTAGTCCCACGGACCCACGCCGTGGCGCTGCCATTCCTGGAAGGCGCGCATCATGGGTTCATGATGGGAGGTGCCCATGACGATGCCATACTCATTCGCCAGCTTCCCATTCAGCGGGTCATCTTCGTAGAAGGCGCTGTCCCACATTGCAGGCCACAGGTAATTGGCCTTCAACCGAAGCAGCAACTCAAAAACGCGCTCGTAGAAAAAATGATTGAAGCCGCCGTATTTCTCGTTAACCCAATTCGTCAGCGAAGGCGCTTCATCGTTGAGAAAAATTCCGCGATACTTTACCGCGGGCTCGCCCTCGACGTATCTTCCCGGTTTGACGTAGAGCGCGTCTCGGTGCGGCACCGGCACATCCGCCCACCAATACCAGGGCGACACGCCAATCTGTTCGGACACGTCGTAGATTCCGAAAATGGTGCCGCGCTTGTCGCTGCCGGCAATGACCAGAGCGCTGGCGACTCCGGGAAGCGGATGCGGAACCACCTGAATCAGATTCGCTTCCCACTTGCCGCGAATGGCGTCGACATCAATTTTCTTATCGCGGATGAGTTGATCAATGATGGTGCTGCTGCCGATTGTCCCGATCAGGATGACATTGGCTGGATACGGCGCGTCATGCGTGATGCTCGGCGTCAACGAAGTCACGCGATGAATGTCGGCCTGCAAATCGTGGTGATGCGCGAACGACGCCGGGGTCGTCGTTGGCGTCGACATAAATTGTGCTCGCATGGCCGTTCGCTGCAATGGGAAAACTTCCGGACGATGCGGAGAACTCAATGTAGGGATTTTCGCCGATCGTGAATGCAAATAGGGAACTGCAGCAAAACAGGAAAGCAACAGCAATGGCAGTCGCAAATGAATCGGCGTTGCGGCGAACTTCCATTGCGGACCCACCATCGAGCTGTGCCTCCTCTCCTGCGGAGCGTGGATTATTTCGGCGTCCAGATGCGGAACCGCCCGCCACAATGCATCAGGCTCATCAGGTAGAGCATGCCGTCGTAGTAGCGTTGTTCTCCGCTGGGAGTGGGTGCGCTCCAAAGTTCCTGTACAAACTCTTTCGCCTGCGGACCCGTTGCTGCAAGGCTGGCGACCGCGTTGGTCGCGACCAATCCAGTCGAGTGTCGAGCTTCGAGTTCGCGGCCATCGAGCGTGTACTGATCTCCATACTTGTCGATTCCCTGGGAGAGAAAAAACTTCTGAATGCGGTTGCTGAGTTCGTGCTCTTGGTTAGCCTTGCCCCACCACGACCAGTCGACGGACCAGTTGCTGGCAGTCCTCCAGGAATCGAAAGAGAAATTGGCCGCCATGGGATTCCACTTTGTCCCGTGCGGTGTTCCGTCGAAGTTTGCATAATCCGGCGCCAGGCCAGTCTTGGTGTTGGTCGCTTTCAGAAAGAATCCGCGGCTCACAGTAGCGGCTTGCGCCCAGAAAGCGCGATCGGGTTCCGGACCCCACCGCGACCACAGTTCATAGAAGGCCGGTAGATGGTATGAAGGGTCAGTGAAGTCGCCGCGGCCAATGCCCGGAACGAAGCGAATCATTTTGTATTGCTCGTTCACCATGCTGCCGACGGTGCGCGGTCCGAACTTCGTCGGCCCAGACATCACCGGATGATGCCGCATGTTGGTGAGGATCGCGTCCGCCTGCGCTTTGTAGTCGTAAATTCCGCGCCCATTGCCCCAGCGCGCCGAGGCGAAATAGAGAGACATCGCGAAATATTCTTCTCCGTCCGGCGCCGGAGTCTCCTCATTCGGCGTGCCGTCGGGCTTGCACGACCACGAGAAATATCCGTAGGAAGGATGTTTCGGGTCGCTGATGTACATGTACATCTTTGCCCAATTCCATAGCGCATCGAATTCAGCTTTTTTGTTGAGCTGCACAGAAATCATCATGCCGTACGACATACCTTCAGTGCGCACATCGTGATGGGCGACGTCGGTGATGTAGGCGAGGGGACCATCGGCATTTTTCCCGGTCACGTAATACACCGTCTGCGTCTTCGGGTCGCCGTGAAACAGCTGGTTGAAAGCGGCGTTGATTTTCTGATCGATCTGCGCCTGCGAGTGGCCGGCTTCTTGAAACAAATTTCGATAGTGCCCGGTCGCGAAGGCTCCAGAACCGTCGGACGAAGCAGGTTTGGGAGTTGAAGCCGTAGCGGCTGCGGAGAAGAACAGGCTGCAGCAGAGAAGACTAACGGCTCGAGCCGACGGGTTGGTGCGCACCTGATCCTCCGGATAAAATTTGGCCGCGGCAGAAAACAAGGGCTATCCTAGTCCACGTGCAGGAAACGATCAACACTAATGCGATTTAGATATCCGGTTACTTTCACGATTGCGGCGTGGCTGTTCGGGTTCGCTATGCTGCCAACTTCCGCGCAGAACGCACCTGCTTCCACAGAGCATTGGATAGGCACATGGGCGTCGTCGCAGCAGGTTCCGGAGCCGGCGAATGCGCTCCCCGTAGACCAGTTGCGAGATGCAACGTTGCGCCAGATTGTGCATCTTTCCGTGGGTGGGTCAGAGTTGCGCGTACATCTGTCGAATGCATTCGGCACAGCACCGTTACATATCGATTCGGTTCACCTCGCGCGACCGCTGTCACCGGCGAGCGACGAAATCGATGCGACAACGGATAAGGCGCTGACGTTCGCCGGAAGTTCCGATGTGATCATTCCAGCGGGGGCGGAATATATTTCTGATCCTGTCGAGTATCCTGTCGCCGCGCTCTCCAATCTTGCGATCACTTTTCATTTGAGTGAACCGCCCGCGCAGCAGACAGGGCACCCGGGTTCGCGCGCCACATCTTATGTGGTGCATGGGAATCTGGTATCTGCAGCCACATTGCCGAATGCCACGAAAGTCGATCACTGGTATCAGATTGCCGGCGTCGATGTGACAGGGCCAGTGGATGCATTGTCGATCGTGGCTCTGGGAGATTCCATCACGGACGGTCACGCGACGACGACAAACGGAAACGATCGCTGGACGGATGTGCTGGCCGAACGGTTACAAGGCACCGCCGCAACGAACCACATAGGAGTGCTGAACCAAGGCATCGGCGGCAACCATCTTCTGGTCGATGGTCTGGGGCCGAATGCGTTGGCGCGGTTTGATCGCGATGTGCTTGCGCAGACCGGTGTTCGCTACGTGATTGTCTTTGAGGGCGTGAACGATCTCGGCGGATTAACCCGCCTGGGTGAAGTGCCGATTGCCGAGCATGAGGCGTTAGTCGCTCGCATTTTAGCGGCGTATCAGCAAATGATTCTGCGAGCGCACGCGCATGGAATTGAGATCATCGGCGCGACGATTACGCCCTATGCCGGTTCTGACTACTACCATCCCACGGCTAGAGACGAGCAGGATCGCAACGCAGTCAATGCGTGGATTCGCGCGCCCGAACACTTCGATGCGGTAATTGACTTCGACAAGGTGATGCGAGATCCGAATCATCCCGACCGCCTGCAGCAGCGCTATGATTCCGGCGACCACCTGCACCCGTCGCCAGTCGGGTATCGCGCGATGGCGAATGCCATTCCGCTCTCGCTATTTCATCCGTAAGCTATTCCCCCGCTGGCGCGACAAAACTGTGCGGCATGATGGTTAGCGTGAAGCTTGTGCGCTTTGCGGAAAGCAGCATAAGAGGCATGATTCAGGGAGCCCAATATATATGAAATCCAGCGCGAAATGCCAATAGTAAATCGTTTCAGTAGCTGTCTTCAGGTGCGACGAGTTTCGGCCCCGCAGTATGCTGTAGGGGTAGATTCAAACCGACAGCACATAGGAGTTCTGATGAAAAACTTTTTTTGTCTGGCGCTAGTGGCTTGCATGGGCACGCTCGCATTCTCACAGAAAAGCACAGTGACTCGCCCGGCCATCACAGGCATCGCCGGCATTGGACTGGCGGCGCAAAGTCTTCCTGCGGATCGCGCGTTCTATGAGAAAACGTTGGGCTGGGTTGCCTTCCCATCCGTCGAGGCTCCGAATGGCTTTCGCTTCTATGGTGTGCCTAAGCAGTGGGTGGAAGTGTTGCCCGCCACGAGCGCCGACGAGCATCCCTTCCGATATGTCGCCTTTGCAACGACGGATGCGAAACGTATGCGGTCGTACCTAGCCGAACATGGGGTCACGGTTCCGGATTCTGTTACACGCTGGTCGGATGGAAGCCAGGGCTTTCGCGTGAAAGATCCAGAGGGGAACACGATCGAATTTATCCAGCGCGGTCCGCTGCCTGCACACGTCACTCCCAATCCGGGCGCCATCAGTTCTCAAATCATTCACGCTGGGTTTCAAGTTCACAACGTAGCGGCGGAGGACGACTTCTACAAGAAAACCCTTGGATTCAGGCCCTATTGGAAGGGTGGGATGAAAGACGGCGTGACGGATTTCATCTCGATTCAGGTGCCGAACGGCACGGATTGGATCGAGTACATGCTGAATGTTCCGGCGAATCCGAGCCATCGCGAGCTGGGTGTTGTCGACCATTTTTCTCTGGGAGTGGTGGACATCGACACTGTCGTTACCAAACTCTCGCAGCGTGGTTGGAAGCCTTCGCCGGCATCGCACAAGCAGATGGGTCGCGACGGAAAATATCAGCTCAATTTGTATGACCCGGATGATGTGCGGGTTGAGTTCATGCAACTACTTCCAAGCCAGAAGCCTTGCTGCTCGCCGTTTACAGGACCACAGCCGCAGCCCGAATAATCCTCACGCCAGGATCAGTTTGGCTTCGCGAGTTGCAAGACGCGGCGCGCGCCGTTCGGATCGCGATGTCGGCGATGAATCCAACTTTCAAATCTCCGACCAAAGGCCGCATTCGCTGTGTCGAAGCGTTCGATCATCCCCCTCAATTCAGCTAATGTTCGCCGCATATTCGCCAATGCGGTGAGGAATTTTAGTTATCTCCAGTCAAAATGTTTGGCCTGTTTTATCGCCTCAGAATATGAGGATTGAATGGTGCTGCAGTTATGGGGCACATCTAGAAAAGCGATTGTCTAAATTTTTCCGCCCTTTCGTATCCCTCAGCAAATCTGCCATCCGGTGAATTCCTGCTCCTCGGTGGTAACTAAAACAGTTTAGAAACCCAAAAAACAACTTGACAAGCCATGTTCGATTGGAATAAACATTGCTGCGGCCAAGTAAAGCGATTTAGTCGGTGCTGTGTTTTCAGCGGTCGCTCCTTGCCATATGGAAAGTCAACGATTGAAAAGTCGCATGAACGTGTACCCCCTCGGGGCTTTGGAGGCAAGATGAAACAGTTTTATGGGTTCGGCAGGCCTGCGAACGTCAACCTATCCCTTGTAAAACGCAGTGTAGGCATCCTGATGGCCATGGCACTGCTTTTAGTATTTTTACCTTTCGCACATGCGCAGACAGAGGCTACAGTTTCCGGCACCGTGCAGGATCCTTCGGGAGCTGTTATTCCTGGCGCCCAGGTCACGCTGACCAATCAAGCCACGCAGGACACGCGTCAAGCAACGAGTGGCGAAACTGGCTTCTTCGCATTTAGCTCTCTCGTTCCAGGTACGTATTCCGTCAAGGCAACTGCAAAAGGATTTGTTCCCAAGGAAATCACCGGCATTGTGTTGCATGCCGGCGACTCACGCACGATTCCAAATTTTGCGCTTGCGGTCGGAAGCGCCACGCAAAGCGTCACGGTCCAGGCCGAGACTCAAATTATCCCGCTCACCACGGGCGCGCGCTCTGAAGTGCTCGATTACAGAGACATTCAAAACGTTCCACTGACAGGCCGCGACGTGACAGAAATGCTGAAAGTACTGCCCGGCGTGGTTCAAACGCCGAACGGCCTCAGCAACGGCCCGTCGTTCAACCCCGTCACGGTGACTGCGCAGACCAGTTCCGTTGGCAACGGATTGAATGTAAGCGGCTCTGAATATCGCGGTCCATCGCAGCTGTTGTCGGACGGTGTGAACGTCATCGATCCAGGAGATATGGGCGGCTCGATCGGAACCATCAACCCTGAAATGGTGCAGGAAATGACGGTGCTGACGTCCAGCTTCGGGGCAGATCAGGAGTTTGGTCCGGTTGTGATCAGCACCATCAGTAAATCCGGTAGCGACCATTTTCACGGAGAAGCGTACTTCGTTGCACGCAACGACGCCTTGAACGCCAACGACTGGCAGAGCAACCACCAGGGGAAACCGAAAGGCGGCGCGTATTACTACTATCCGGGCGGCAATTTCGGCGGATATGTTCCAAAAACGGGCAAAAAGCTGTTCTTCTGGGGCGGTTACGAGAAATGGATCCAGAACCAGGGAAATGCCAACGTCCTTCAGTCTTACATTCCTTCACCGGAAATGATGGCCGGTGATTTTACCAGCGACAATGCGGACAACAGGGCTCTGTGCCCGAATGGTTTTTCGTCGGCGGTCTCCGGGCAGTGGTGCAACGACTTGACCGGAACGATTCTGCCGGACGGAACCACGGTTACGAATGGTAAGATCCCAGCGACCTTCATTGACCCAGCTTCGGCGGCGCTGTCTTCTTTCTGGCCGAAGGCAAATGCGAATCCACAGACGACACCTGGCGGCTATAACTATTACGAACCAATCGCTAACAAGGTTCCCGGCTGGGTATGGCGTGCCCGCGTCGACTACAATTTGAGCGCCAACACGAAGTTCTACATCTCGTATCAGCAGGAATACAGCTCTTCGCTCGATCAGGGCAATGGCGCGCATATTTACTGGACCCCCGGCAACTCGATTCCGTATCCAGGCGGCGGTCTGTATCAATACTCCTACACCAAGAGCGCTGCCGGCCACTTTGTCCATGTGTTCAACGCCACTACAACCAATGAGGTCATCGCGAGTTGGGGTTACGGCAATTTACCAAATTCGCCCGCCGATCCGACGGGAGCCTACAGAACTACCTTCGGCTACCCCACCACTCCGGGCTATGGTTCGGTTTTCAGCCCGGGATCGAAGCTGGCCCCTGCCTATAACTCGGCTGGAAATTTCACCTTTCCAGACTTCTCGCAGGGAGATGACTATGAGCCGTCCGGTGTCTACCAGGTCCGCAAAGAAGATCCGGCATTCGCCGATGACTTCACCAAAGTCGTCGGTTCGCATACTTTGAAATTTGGAGCCTTTACACAAAACACCTCCAACTACCAGGGTGGCGGTCAGCAGGTGAACGGTATCTTCAGCTACGGTGGCCAGAACCCAAATCCGTTCCTGGGATACATCGTTGGATCTCCGAACAACCCAACTGCCAACTTTGTCATGGGCTCGGTGACGGGCTACAACGAAGCCAATAAATCGCCAAACAGCGACATGGCCTACCAGATCGTCTCCTTCTACGGGAACGACAACTGGAAGGTGAACAACAAGCTGAGTGTGGACATTGGATTCCGTCTGGAACACGTCGGTCACTGGTACGACCGCACCGGAAACGGTATGGCGGTCTTCTATCAGAGCCGCGTTGCCTCGGACTATTACTCCGGTAAAGCAGAGCCTGGTTTCTACTGGCACGGCATCAGCTCCGGTATACCGCTGAGCGGTCAGCCGAACCGCCTTGCGTTCCTGGCTCCGCGTTTCGGTTTGGCCTATGACGTGTTTGGCACTGGCCGGACAATGGTACGCGGCGGTTGGGGTGCTTATCGTTGGCAGGATCAATACAACGACTATGCTGCAGACCTGCAAACCGCACAGAATATCCGGACCTATAGCTTGCCCGGCGGTAAGGAAGTGTTGCAATCACAAATCGGTTTCATCAATACGCCTCTAGGACAGGCGGCCCACATCGCGCCTGCCCCAGTTGCAGGACAACCCGGGTTCCAGCCTGGAACAGGCATCAATGGTGGTCAAACCGGCGCCGATCCCACCGACTACGGAGTTCCGCTCACCTATACATGGAACTTGACCGTGGATCAACAATTGCCTTGGAACTCGCTGCTGGATATTGCCTACGTCGGCAGCAGCAGCAGCCAGATGACCAACATGGGCGAATCCAGCAACGGTTCATCGTTCAATGCGATTGCCGACCAGAATAAAACTCCTGTAGGTGGATTATTTGCTCCTGATCCGGCAACGGGACTGGTTGCCACCAATCCGGAGAACGTAAGCACGACGTGCGCTGGCACCGTCTGCAACCAGTTTGCGGACTATCATCCGTTGGGTTTTGCCTACGGCACCAACTCGGTGTACATGCACCAGTCGAATTTCTTCTCCAACTACAATGCACTACAAGCCCAGTGGTCAAAACGTGCTGGCAGGTTCATCTTTGACTTCAACTTCACATGGCAGAAGCAGTTGGGAACAGCGGCCTTGCAGGTGAATCCCTTCGTAGTCCGCGCCAACTACGGCGTGTTGAATGTCAATCGCCCCTATCTGTTCAACTCAAACTACATGTACCAGTTTGGCGAGTTGATCCATGGCAGCAACGCGCTGGTTCGGGCGGCGGTGAATGGTTGGACCGTTTCAGGTATCACGTCATGGCAGGCAGGTGGCAGTCTCGAGCAAGAAGTACAAGGTGGCTTTGTCCAACAGCTGTCCTTGAGCTACGACAACCTTCCGGCCAACGCTGGGGCGCAAGGAATCACCTCTAGCATCGGCCCCAACACCTACTACGGAACAGACGCTCCGCTGAACATTATGGCAGTGCTGACCTGCAATCCGACCTCCGGGCTGGCGAGCAAGCAGCGAGTGAAATTGGGCTGCTTCGCCGCACCGGCAATCGGTCAATACGGTGGCCAGAAGTATCCATACATGGCGAACGCCGCTTACCTTGAAAACGACTTGGCTTTCTACAAGACATTTCCTATCAAGGGAACTCAGAACGTTCAATTCCGCTTTGGGATGGGTAACTGGATGAATCACCCATTGCCGCAGTTCAGCAGCAACAACCAGTTGAAGCTCAATTATCTCGTCGATTATCAAACCAAGGCGATTACCCCGAACACGGCCACCAACTCCCCTACGTTCGGTTTTCTCGATCAAAAATCCGGAGCGCCTTCGCAGAGAATCATCTCGTTGGACTTGAAATATATCTTCTAACCTAACCTCCGCAGTGCTTTGGGGCATCTCGCAAGAGATGCCCCATCCTTTTTTCCTGGTGCTGCGGGTGATTTCGGAAGGAGGAGCCTATTCTCCAAGCCGCCATTTATACTTGCCTCACTATCAAGGACCCGAGAAAATGTTGTGGATCTCTCGGAACTGCCGACCCCAATCCCTGCATGAAGCTTTCGCTGAGAAACCGACGTCCGCATGATTTGCCGGTTACGGTAATTTTCCTCACAGCTGTGTTTGTTGTTCCTTCCTATGCATATCAGGCGAGCCGTATCTCCGGATCGGATCTGAAGCAGGATTACGATGCGGCGCAGCAAGCGCAGTCGCAAGGGGACAGGGCGAGTGCGGCGACTCATTTTAAACTTTTTATCACGCACGCCTTAAACCTGCTGGGTCATAATTTCGGTGCCGTGGGTGACTACGGCGAAGCGACTTCGTTATTCGACGAGGGGTTGCTGCTCGACCCAGGTGACGTGGAGATGCGTCTGGACTACGTGCAGGAAGCCATTGCCGCTGGCGACCTCGAGAAAGCCACACAGCTGGCGCAGGAGGCCGTGGCACAGGCTCCTCGCAACGCATCGGCACATCTTGCCCTGGGGCGCGTATTGCTGTTGAAGAAGGAAAACTTGCAAGCGCAAAAGCAAATGGAATCTGCGGTAGCGCTCGATCCCAACTATGCCGACGGCCTTGCTCTTGCACGAGCAGACCTGACGCTGAAGCAAGAGGCGCAAGCTGCAACCATCTTTCATGAAATGCTGAAGGGCTTTGGCGATACTGCCCAGTTGCACATGGATATTGGGCTGCAGTATGCGGAGACAGATTATTCCGAGCAGGCCGAGCAGGAATTCAAGAAAGCCATCGCCGAAAATGACAAACTACCCGGCGCGCATTATTCGCTGGGAGCGGCCTATCTCCAGAATATGGGGGAAATGAATTTTCCTAAGGCTGCGGGCGAGTTCCGTAAAGAACTCGAAATTTCCCCCAACGACATACTGAGTCATTCGCAGCTGGGATATATCGCGATGAAGCAACATAATTTTCCAGAGGCAGAAACAGAGTTGCTGCGTGCGAGCGCGCTGGCTCCGCAAGATCCGGATATCGATTTGATGCTGGGCCAGTTGTATATCGAGATGAATCAGCCGGCGAAGGCAGAGGCGGCGCTCAGGCGATCAATCGAGCTGACTCGCGAACCATCTCGAAACAACTTCCAGGTGCAACGCGCCCACTATTTGTTGGCCCGAGTCTTGATGCAGGCAGGCAAAGCGGAGGAAGCCAGGCAACAGATTCAAATATCAAACGGATTATTACAGCAAATGGACCAGGCGAAACAGGGTAAGTCCGTTGGACCCGCGCACGGAGAGGCGCCGGCGCAGCTCCCAAGCAGTAATATGACCCGTCCTGCGGCGATCGACGCGCAGCAGTTGCAGCAGGCGAGAGCAATCGAAGCCAAACTTGCCCCGGCGATCGCAGATACCTATAACAATCTTGGGGTGATTTCCGCGATCAATAAGGACTACAAGCTGGCCACGACGTATTTTCAAGACACAGCGAAATGGGCGCCCGGTTTAGAGGGACTGGACTTGAACTGGGGGCGGGCGGCATTTCTCGATGGCCAATATGAGCAGGCCATCCCGCCATTGGAGCGATATCTCCAAACTCACCCAGAGGATGAAAGCGCTCGAGCGATGCTGACGACCAGCAAGGATCGAACAAGACAATATGGAAATAGTCAGAAAAAGGGAAGTTTGAAGTAGAGAGGCTTTCCGGCAACCCTGCTAATGCAGCCAAGGCTGTATACGGATCAATCGCTTATGCATTCGGTACTATTTCTTCTCGCGCTGTTCCTGCCACCGACAACGGCGCCCCCAACTCCATCGCCCATACATTTTCACGATGTTGCGTCTCAAGTCGGCATCACCAAAGTTCCCTATACGTCGCCGGAGATGCGATATTTGCTGGAGACCATGGGAGGCGGGATCGGGCTGTTCGATTGTGACGGTGACGGCAAGCTCGACATTGTCACGGTGAATGATTCGTCGATCGATCACTTCCTGCACGGAGGCGATCCGATGATCACGCTCTATCACCAAGGTGCAGGCTTGCACTTTACGGATGTCACGCAGGCCGCGGGGCTGACCACCAAAGGTTGGGGAATGGGCCTGGCAATTGGAGACTTCAACAACGATGGCCTGCCCGACATATATGTCGCTGGTTATGGACATAACGTCCTCTACCAAAATATGGGGCACTGCAAATTTAAAGACGTGACTCAGAAAGCGGGAATCGCTGGCGGCGGCTTTAGCGTTGGTGCAGCCTGGGGAGATTACGATCGCGATGGCAACTTGGATCTTTTTGTGTCGCGGTACGTCAACAGCGACATTCACCATCTTCCCCAGCCTGGCGCGAAGGCGTTATCGTATCGAGGTCTTCCCATCGAAGTTCCGATCAGCGAAGGCGAATCCGATTTGCTATTCCACAACAAGGGTGACGGCACGTTCGAAGAGGTGGGTGCAAAGGCGGGCGTCAGCAATCCGGATAAACGCCTCGGCATGGGCGTGTCCTGGGGCGACTACGACGGCGATGGCTGGCCCGATTTGTTTGTCGCCAACGACCAGGGGCCGAATTTTCTTTACCATAATCTCCACAACGGAAAGTTCGAAGAAGATGCGATGCTGCTGGGCGTTGCCCTTAGTCAGGATGGCCACCCGATGGGCAACATGGCGGGAGACTTCGGCGATTATGACCGCGATGGAAAATTCGACCTGGTCGTGACCCGGTATGGATATCAGCCGATGTCGCTCTACCACAACCAGGGCGCGGAGGGGTTCGTCGACTCCACGTGGGATGCCAATATTCATCAGCTCAAGTATTCGCCCGTACGTTGGGGCAGCGGGTTCGCGGACTTTGACAATGATGGCTGGCCGGATATTTTTGTGGCGACGGGGAACGTAAGTCCGCTAGTCGATACGCTGCCGGATGAATTGAAATATCGCGAACCGATCCAGCTCTATCGGAACATTGATGGCAAGTCCTTCAAGGAACTCGCGGATATCGCCGGCTTGAATGATGGGCCGTTGCAATCGAGACGTGGAACAGCATTCGGTGACATGAATAATGATGGCAACGTCGATGTTGTTGTCTATAACGTCGGCGCGCCGCCCTCCGTTTTCTTGAACGAAACGAAAAACTCCAATCACAAGGTTTTGTTTCAACTGGTTGGGACGAAAAGCAACTGCGCCGCAATCGGCGCACGCATCACCGTTGTGACCCCGAAGATGACGCAGATCGATGAAGTCCATGGCGGGGGCAGCTACCTTTCGTCGAACGATACCCGCCTGCATTTTGGTCTGGGACAAGATGCGATGATGACGAAAGTAGAAATTGCTTGGCCGAGCGGGAAAAAGGAAGTTCTGAACAATGTCCCGGCCGATGCAATCTACACCATCGTCGAAGGGAAGGGAATCGTCAAGACAACTCCCTTCACCCGGCCCGCGAAATAGCATCAGCTCTTACCGTCTTGGAGTCTCGACCGCCGGCAATCGCGCAGCTATGGCGTCACAGTGATCGCGGCACCGCTATATTTCACCTGCTTGTCCGGTGTCCCTGTCTCTTCAATGCCGGACCCGTGATTTGCGGCCACGAAAACAACTTTAAAGGTTCGCTCTCGCGCCATCTGCGGATAAGATCCTTTGCGGGCGCCGATGGTCAACGTATTTGTTGCCTCATCCCAGTGGATGGGGATGACCGAGTGCTCGCCCTTCTCGTAGGCATAGGTATTGCCTGCGTCTTCGTATAACTGGAAGCTGCCATCGGCGCCGCGATAGACACGCAACTCGATCGGAGCGTCTGGTTTTTCGGTTGCCCATTCAACCTCAGGCCCCATGGGAAGAATCGATCCCGCCCGAACGTAGACCGGAATCCTATCGAGAGGGGCAATGGCTTCAATGCGCTGGCCTCCCGTCGTTTTTTCTCCGGTCCAGAAGTCATACCACGCAGGAGATGCCGGCAGGTAGAGTGATCGGCTGGTGGCTCCTTCTTGCGTAACTGGGCTGACGAGAAGATCCGGGCCAAACATGTATTCGTCACCGATGTTCCACGTCTTCCGATCGGTGCGCCAATCCATCACCAACGGACGCATGATGGTCGAATCGTGATCCGTCACCTGCCACGCCAGCGAGTAGATGTAAGGCAGCAAGCGATAGCGCAACTTGTCATATCGAATCAAAATGGGCGTAACCGGACCATAGGAGAACAATTCGTTCTCATTGTTGGCGCGGTGGCCGTGGGTACGGAAAATCGGACAGAAGACGCCGTACTCAAACCAACGCGCATACAGT
This sequence comes from uncultured Acidobacteriota bacterium, assembly GCA_963774515.1. Classification (GTDB taxonomy): domain Bacteria; phylum Acidobacteriota; class Terriglobia; order Terriglobales; family Acidobacteriaceae; genus JAKAAZ01. The sequence continues at coordinate 37,539 of CAVZFK010000012.1, forward strand.
TCCTGATAGGCCGGATCGTGCGTGTCGCGAGCGAGCGGTGGACCGTACCCGGCAATGTCGGTCGTCCAATACGGCATGCCAGAGAGCGCGAAGTTCAAGCCTGCAGGCACCTGGCGAGAGAATGACCAGAAGGTGCTGAACACATCGCCTGACCAAGTGGTCGCTGCATTGCGCTGCTGTCCGGCAAATCCAGAACGCGTCAAGATGAAGACACGTTTTTTGTCCGTAGTCTCACGCCAATGCTGGTACACATTACCGGTGTGCATCAACGGGAACACGTTTGTATATAGGGCGCCATTGCCGATGAAGAGTTTTCGGTCTTCGAGCGAAGCGTCACTTTCACCGCCGTGCGGATACGCGATCTCCGGTTCAGAGCTGTCAAGCCAGAAGGCATCCCACCCTTGCGAAAATAACTTGCCGACAAGGTGGTTCCAATAGAAATTCCCCGCCGCGGGATTTGTCGCATCATAATCGGTGGTCCCGGGAATAATGAGGCCGCGCTCCTTCATCTCCTGAAAGTTTTTCGACTGCGGATTAAAAACAGCCCAGACGCTCAACATGGCGTGGACGTGCTGGTCGTGCAACTTCTGCAGCATTTCCGGAACGTTCGGATACGCGTCGGGTCGGAATTCCGGGTCGCCCTGCTTCACCCACCAGAACCAGTCCTGCACAATCGCGTCGAGAGGAACATGCTGGCTGCGATATTCATTCGCGATCTTTAAAAGTTCGTCAGAACTTTGATATCGGTCTTTCGACTGGAAGAAGCCATAGGCCCATTCAGGGAACATGGGTGCGTGGCCGGTCATCACCCGATATTGATGGACGATCTGGTCCATATCCGGGCCATAAAGAAAGTAATAGTCGATGGCGTGCGAGGCGTTGGAACTGAAACGCATCTCCGACGGGAAGCGATTGTCATAGTAAGAAATTGCCGCTGAGTTCCAGAAAATCCCATATCCATTGGTTGAAACCAGCAGAGGAATATCAACATCCGTGTTGGCCTGCGCCAGTTCGACCACCGTGCCGCGATAGTTGAATACTCCATTCTGGTGCTGTCCCAATCCGTACAGCGCCTCTCGTACCTGCGGATAGAAGCGGTCCTCGACACTGAATAGGGCCTCGCCATTGCGGGTGACCGGGCGATAGGTGCGCGGTCGATCTTGAAATTCCTGCAGCAGCCGATTGCCTTGCTCGTCCTTGAATTCAAGACTGCCGCTGTCGAGCGAAATGAGTACACGCACGGTGCCCGTGTCCAAAGTGGCAACCACGGGATTCCACAGTCGCTTGTCGTCATGCGCCGCAGAGGCGTTCGACGGAATGTCCAGAGTGAACTTTGCCGGCGTGCAGGCATCCACCATCCACGGCTCTTTAGGAGTTCCGGCCAGCACATTGCCATCGTCTTCGCTATTCGGCGCGCCGACGACATGGATTGAAGTGGCGCCGCACACTGTCAGGTGCAGCGTGTCGGTCGGAGTCTTGACCGTCGCGCCACCTTCGGTCTTGGTGACGACAATCCCGTTCTGCGCCATCAACATCGCAGACGAAAAGAAAAGACAAGAGGTCAGCAACATGGAGCGGTTGGCAAAAATTCTGGTGAACCGATGCGGCACAGTATTTTCCTCCGACAGAATCGATCGCTCAAGGCTGAGCTTGCGCGACAACAAGTGATTTTTGCAAGTGAATATCCGCAGATGAACTTCCAATCAAGACTTTGACCGTTCCCGGTTCCACAACAAAATGCCCGGCCTTCTCATCCCAATAGGCCAGGCCCTTGGCTGCCAGCGGCAGGTGAACTGTCTGGCTGGTGCCGGGCTCCAAATGGATTCGCTGGAAACCGACCAACTGCTCGTGCGGCCGCGAAACTTTGGAATCTGGATAGCTGACGTACATCTGCACCACTTCATCACCGGCACGCGAGCTTTCGTTTTTCACATCCACGCTCACTGTCACTTGTCCATCATTCTTGATCGTTGGGGAGCTGATATCCAGGTGGGAGAATCCGAACTTGGTATAGCTCAGGCCATACCCAAACGGATAGAGTGGCTCACCTTTGAAGTACATATAGGTGCGGCCATCGCGAATGTTGTAGTCCATCATCGGCGGCAACTGATCGATGGATTTCGGCCAGGTAACGACAAGACGTCCGCCTGGATTGTATTTGCCGAACAGGGCATTCGCGATTGCGGGGCCTTCTTCTTCGCTGTTCGCCGCCATATGCAAAATGGCGGGCACATGCTCCTGCGCCCAGTTTATGGTGTACGGAAAACTCGAGACCAGGACCACGATGGTTCGCGGATTGGCGGCATACACATCCTCGATCAACTTTTCCTGATCAGGATTCATGCTGATCGATTTGCGGTCGAAGGCTTCTTTGCCTTCGGTAGGATCGGGGCAATGGCCCCAACCCATGCCACAGGTTGGCTGGTTGCCAACAAAAACAATTGCTACATCGGATGACTTTGCCGCCTGGACCGCCTCGCCGTTCGTATTATCTGCCGCGTAATTCACTTTCACGGAGGATCCAACATAACTCTGGATGCCCTGCAGTGGGGTAATGACAAACGGAGGAGTTCCACTGTACCAATCCAGGTCCACTTCGTTGGCGCGCGGACCGATGACAGCAATCGAGTGCAGCTTGTACATGTCCAGCGGAAGCGCGTGGTGAGAATTTTTTAGAAGGACGATCGATTCCTCAGTGACATGCAGCGCGAGCTGTTTGGTAGTGTCACTTTCCCACGGGGCAGGACCATTCTTCGCGTTGATGGAAGTAAATGGAACCAGGCTGGGCGGATCGAGCAAGCCGAGCCGAATCATGACACGGTAGACTCCGCGCAGATTTTCATCGAGGTCTGCTTCCGTAATCAGCTTCTTTTGCAACGCACCTTCGACGCCGGGTCGATACTTGTCGAGAAACTGATTAATACCCGCGTGAATGGCCGCGGCAGCAGCTTCATCGCCATTGGCCGAATATTTGTGCGCAGTCACCATGAACGTCAGGGCGCCAGCATCCGTGCAGATGATGCCGTTGAATCCCCACTTCTTCATGGTTAGATTTTTCAGCATCGGGTTTGCGGTCATCGGGATGCCGTTCACCGCGTTGTAGCTGGTCATATACGCATTCGCGCCGCCCTGCTCAATGGCCATGCGAAAGCCCACGGTGTAGTACTCATGCAAGAGCCGTGCGTCGAAATTGGAAGAAGATCCGCTGCGATTGGTTTCGTTGCTATAAGCCACAAAATGCTTCAGCAGTGATGATGTGCGCCAATAGCGATCATCGTTTCCTTGAAGACCCTTGACAAATGCGACGCCCATAGTTCCGACCAGGTAGGGATCCTCGCCCATGGATTCCTCAGAGCGTCCCCAGCGAGGATCGCGTTCGAGATTCAAGTTAGGAGCTCGGATGACGAGACCACCGCGGCCGCTGCTTTGAAAAATGTAGCGCGCCTCGATTCCTTCTTCGGTGGCAGCCTGCTCGAGCAGTGCAGGGTCCCAGGTTTCACCCAGGCCCACCTCCTGCGGAAATTGCGTCGTTTCCAGCGGCTTATTCAATGGATGAACGCCCGGGGTGCCATGCCTGACGCCGGGAGGAAACACACGGCCCCAGCCACCGGGCCCACCGAGGGCGACGCCGTGCAAGCCCTTCTATCTGACCAGAGCCGTGAACGCCCAGGCGCGGCACATCTGGATCTGTGCTGAGAGCATCGATCTTTTCCTGCAATGTCATCAGGGAAAGCAGATTGTCGATGCGTTGTTCCGTCGGCAGGTTTGGATTTTGAAATGGATATTGGTAATGCTCTTGTGCGGGAGAGAGCACGGGGAAACTCAACCCCGCGAGCAACAACAGAGCGAACAAACGCATGGAAACACCTCTCAGAGCCGATGCGTGCTACTTGCCTGGTTGTACCGATAGCGTGAGCGATGATACTGGTTCGTAGACATGGATGACACTCGCGTTTCCGCGCATTTTGTGGGACCCGGAAATCTGACTCCTACGTACAAAACGGCGTCGACCCCATCGAACAAGCGAGGTCAATTATAAGTCGAAATCTCGTACGAAATGAGCAGAAAAAACGTTTTAGATGGTCGGATAACGTAAGCGTATGGAACAGGAATGGAGGTTCAAAACTCGCGGTCCGCGGCGGAAGGAATGAAGAGGTGTCAGGGCCTGACTTCGAGCTATCGCGGGCGCCGCGAAGTTTTACCCACTGCGGAATTCTTCTGCGAAAACTGAGGGCTGGGTGCCGTTGTTTCGCGTACCACCAACTCCGGCTGAATCTTCAGCAGTTTGGGGACGCCGTTGTTTCCCGAGATTTTTTCGAGGAGAGTATTCGCCGCCAGTTCTCCCATGTAGGAAAGCGGCTGGCGGATCGTCGTCAGGCGCGGCACCGTGAAAAGGCTTTGCGGAATGTCGTCAAATCCTATTACCGAGACGTCTTCCGGAACACGCAACCCGGCGTCAGACAGGGCACGAATCGCGCCCATGGCGGAGGCATCGTTAAAGGCAACCAGCGCGGTGAATGTTCTTTTACGCTCCAGCAGTTTCTGTGCCGCGACATATCCGTTTTCTGCCATCGTCTTTTCGTTGCAGGCTGGATAGACACCCAGATGCACCGTATTTTCCGGGCGAATTCGGATGCCGTGCCGCTTAAATGTCTTTTGAAATTGGTCCCAGCGGTCGTCGGTGTCACCATTTCCTTCCGGGCCCTTCAGCACCGCAATCTCGCGATGCCCAAGCTTCAGAAGGTGATCGATTGCCAGGGTCGCGGCTTTGCCGTTGTCGATTTTGATGCGAGTGATGCCGGGCCCTTCTGTGATGTCGCAGATGGCAACGATCGGCACCGGCAATGCTCGATTTAACGGTGTGTTGATGAAGATCATTCCTTCCACGCCACGATCGAGGAGCGTGTCGGGCGACATTTCTAAAAGATCGGGCGCGCCGCGGTGACTGACGACGAAGTAGAAAAAACCCTTCTTCGACAGACAGCTTTCGATCCCGCCGATTAAGGCCGCCGAATATTCATCTCCTACATCGGGCACCAGCACGGCCACGCTGTACGTTCTCTTTGTGTGTAGATAGCGCGCAAAAACGTTGGGACGGTAATTTAGTTTTTCCGCCGCTGCCCAGATTCTTTCGCGGGTATGTTTCGCAATCGTTTCGGCGAAAGGCGATCCGCTGATGACAAAGGAGACTGTTGTCGGAGAAAGTTCGAGATGATTAGCGAGTGTTTTTAGAGTTGTTCGTGCGGGCTTTTGAGCTGTACTCGCTGATTTGTCAAGCGGCTGACGTGGGCTCATAACGTTTCAATTCGAAATTACAACCAAGCTTACCAGTAGCAGTGTCCAGTGTCGAATCATATGCGCACATGCCTGAATAGGCCAACTAAATCGCTTGAAGTAACAAAATAGTAACTGTATGCCCAGTTCGCTTGAGCATGAAATGAGTGCCGCGCGTCGGTCATATCGTGATGCAGACCTCGAAACTCACGAGAATGGGGCTGCGCATTAGCTGCATGTCGAGAAAGTTTCACCAGCCGCAGCGATCCAGTGCGAACGCTAGCGACGCAATCAACGTAGAAGGTGTTATTCGACCCGGTACAGCACAGATGCATGCGGCGCTAGCGTCACCCTGATTCCGTCTTCGTTCCCAAGTTCCTTATGAAGCCACAGATTGCGCACGCCGTGCTTGCCGCCGGCTATGCCCAAATCGTGCCATGTGTAATGCAGGTCGATCGGCCCATCGCTGACATTGAACAGGGCGACGTATTCTCCTTTCGCGGAAGTCGCGCGTGCGGTCCATACCCAGGTTGTCGGCGTGTGCAATAGCGCTTGATTGTTCGTCGAGCTTTGATTAACCGCAAGCACTTCGCGATTGGTTAGCATGGCCTCGGTCGCGCTGTCCATGCGGGTTAGATTCGCTCCCAGAATCAGTGGCGATCTCGCAATGGCCCACAGTGTGAGAACAGTTTTCGTCTCGTCCGGCGTGAGGCGCGAAGCGCGTGCCTGCTGCCATCCGGCCTGAGGCCCAAGCCAGCCGATCGGCAGCATGTCCGCATCCGGCCAATGACCTGGTCCGGCATAGCGTTCCCAGTGGGCAAGCAGCGGAAACTGGTGCACCACACTCTGCGGGAAATCACCGGCCGCCTCGTCTTGATTCCATACATCCCAGAAGTCATCCGAAATCCGCCACATTTGTGCTTGCTGCACCACGTCGGAAGCATCAGCAAGTGGCGTCGGCCCCGGGGACAGGCTCAACACGATGGGTCGGCCCGTATTCCGCAGCGCGCGCCTTACCATGTGAATGGAGGCTGTCTTGTAGGGTTGCGAGATGCAGTCTATTTTGACGAAATCGACGCCCCACCCGGCGTAGAGCTTGGCGATCGAATCGTAATAAGCCTGACCTGCGGCGTTATCTCGCACGCCGTAGTTGTCATGGTTCCAGCGGCAGGTGTCGGAGGTGTCGGCGGCCTCGGCGGCGCGATACTTCGATCCGGCAATTGGCAGGTTGTGCGCAACCGCTTCTTTAGGAATGCCGCGGATGATGTGAATGCCGAACTTCAGTCCCAGCGAATGGACGTAGTCCGCCAGTGGCTTGAACCCGCGGCCGCCTTCTGCAGAGGGAAATCGATCAGCTGCTGGAATGTATCGCCCGTTCGCGTCCAGCGTATAGCCCTGATCAGTCTTTTCCGGGCTGGCCAGGTACCATCCTTCGTCGATGACGACATATTGCCAACCGCTGGGCTGCAGATGCGCATGAAGCCAGTCCACATTTTGCTTGAATTCCTGCTCAGTGACGGTCAGTCCATAGGAATCCCAGCTATTCCAGCCCATAGGCGGGGTAGCTGCGAGCTGCGGATAGACGCAAAGTGGCATACGCGACAACGAAAGTGAGCAGCAAAACGGATCGGCGCATTCGAGTATTCTCCACGAAGCATTGACTAACGGCGAGAAGTATACCGAAGTGGCTTGTAACCCATCTTTCAAAATTGACAATTGTTTGCGGGTTACCTAGATTAGCGGAGGATGAAAAACATGATTTAAATCGTTTTATATCGTATATCGGTGGCATAATACTGAACGTGGAACCGAGCGGGTTTCGATGGTGTTGAAACTGCGGACGGATGGCTGGCAGGGAATCCCGATGAGGATTTTCGGTATCGTCTATATCGTAGGGTATTTTGTCCGGGCAGCGAGAATCCAGCCAACGCTGCGGCAAGAGAAGGCAGGAGAGCGATGAAGAACGGTAGACAAATGACATTTGGAATGATCGTTGGCAATCGCGGTTTTTTCCCCGACCATCTGGCAAAAGAGGGTCGCGAGGAGATGCTGAAGGTTCTCGAAGGTGCAGGAATTCACGTGATTGCGTTGAGCCCGGAAGAATCGAAATACGGCGCCATCGAAACCCATGAAGAAGCGCGCCGCTGCGGCGATCTGTTTCGTCAGCATCGCGACGAAATCGACGGCGTCATCGTTACCCTGCCGAACTTCGGTGACGAGCGGGCAATAGCCGATGCCATGCGCTATTCGACGTTAAAGGTTCCCGTGCTGGTGCAGGCGACGCCGGACAAAAGCTCGAAGATGACGATTGCGTTTCGTCGCGATAGTTTCTGCGGCAAGATGTCGGCCTGCAATAACCTGATGCAATACGGCATCCCTTATTCGCTGACCAAACTGCATACGGTCTCGCCCAGTTCCGACGGATTCAAGAAGGATCTGGCTTGGTTTGCTGCGGTCTGCCGCGTGGTGCGTGGACTGCGCAACCTGCGCATTGGTTCGATTGGCGCTCGGCCGGCAGCATTTAACACGGTGCGCTACAGCGAAAAGCTGCTGGAGGCGAACGGCATCTCAGTTGAGCCCATCGATCTGTCGGAGATCCTGGGACGCATCGACCGGCTGAAGGATGGCGACAGCAATGTCGAAGCCAAGCTGGCGGCGATCAAGAAGTATGTCAAAACATCGGCCGTTCCTGAACCTGCGCTGGTGAAGATGGCCAAGCTGGGTTGGGTGATCGAGCAGTGGATGCAGCAGACGCAGACGACGATCAGCGCGGTGCAGTGCTGGACTTCGCTGGAAGAATATTTTGGCGTGGTGCCGTGCACCATTATGAGCATGATGAGCGAGAACCTGATTCCATCGGCCTGCGAAGTGGATGTGGTGGGGACCCTGAGCATGCATGCGCTAGCGCTGGCCTCGGAGTCGCCGAGCGCGCTGCTGGACTGGAATAACAATTACGGCGACGATCCGGACAAGGCAGTGTGCTTTCACTGCTCCAACCTGCCAAAACATTTCTTCAACGATGTGGTGATGGATTTTCAGGCGATCATTGCCGGCACGGTTGGAAAAGAAAACACTTTCGGCACCTGTGTGGGCCGCGTCAAGGCCGGCGACATGAGCTATGCTCGCTTCTCGACCGATGACTTCAATGGCGAGATGCGCGGCTATGTTGGTCGCGGCAAGTTTACCAACGATCCGCTGGAGACCTTTGGTGGCGCGGGCGTGGTGGAGATTCCGCGGCTGCAAAGCCTGCTGCGCTTTATCTGCGAAGAAGGCTTCGAGCACCATGTCGCGGCGAATTTCTCGGATAGCGCCGCCGCGGTGTATGAAGCTGCCAGCAACTATCTCGACTGGAATATGTATTTCCACGAGCCGGAAGAAGATTAGCGGCTATTGCGGCGAGATCTCTTCAGCGGATGAAAGTCCTGGCTGTACGCGAGCAGAGTTTATTTCTGCGTTGAGAAAATATATTCCGTGACGCTGTGAAATGTCTGGCCGGGCTTCAGTTCGGTTGTCGGAAACTCTGGATGGTTCGGAGAATCCGGGAAGTGCTGCGTCTCCAAACATAAAGCGGCGCGTTTCTCGTAGACATGTCCGTGTTTTCCATGCGCCGTGCCGTCGAGGAAATTTCCTGAATAAAACTGCACGCCAGGCTGCGTTGTTTTGACAGTCAATACACGGCCGCTCTTGGGGTCCATCACCCGCGCAGCCTCATGCAGCGCCGGTCCGCCGGTCGCACTGTTCAGCACAAAGTTCTGATCGTACCCTTTGGCGAATTTCAGTTGCTCATTGTCCTGATCAATCCGCTTTCCAATCACCGTCGGAGTACGAAAATCGAATGGCGTTCCCGCAACAGGTGCTAATTCCCCGGTCGGGATCAGTCCGGCATTCACCGGTGTGTAGCGATCCGCGGGGATGGTCATCACCTCGTCCAGAATGTTCCCGCTGCCTTCGCCTGCCAGGTTAAAGTAACTGTGATTGGTCAGGTTCAGTACAGTGTCCGCATCTGTCGTCGCGGAATACTCGATTTTCAGGGCATGCGCGCTCAGCGTATAGCGCACGTGCGCGGTCAAAGTTCCCGGATATCCCTGATCGCCATTCTTGCTGACGAGTGTCATTTCGACTCCGCCTGGAATCTCATGGGCGGTCCACACGCGCTTGTCGAATCCGATTGTTCCACCGTGGAGACTATTATCGCCGTCGTTCTTAGGAATTTCATACCGCTTGCCATCAAGAACAAATGTCCCATGGCCGATGCGGTTGCCGTAGCGTCCTACAATTGCGCCAAAGTAAGTTTTAGGGTCGTTGAGATAGCCATCAAGGGAGTCATATCCCAACACGACATCGGCGATTTTGCCGTCTCGATCAGGAACATCCAGCGAAACTACGCGCGCGCCATAGGTCATGATGCGGGCTGTCAAATCGCCATCATTTAACGTGAAAATCTCAATCTTTGTGCCGTCCGGCATGGTGCCGAAGACTGACTTTTTTACTTCCGCCTGCATACACAACCCCTCAAAACCAAGAATGCACAACAAGCAAATATACGCGAATGTTCTACGGCCTACGGTAAGAACGTTCATCTATCACTCCTACTGCAGAGTCACGTCGATCACCTGAATCGAGTACGGTGGAAACGTGTGGTGCCAATCGGAAGTAATGCCACGGAGTTCACTCTGCACCGGGACAATCCTGGTTGGATCAGTGAGTGAGTTGGTCTCCGCCGTCGAATGCCCACTGAGTGTCGTCAGTTCAGCGGTTCCCGTGGGTTTGTCTTTTCCCGTCAGTTGAATTTCGACGGTCTGTGCCTTCGATGAGGCGTTGACCACCTTTACATACAGCATTCGTTTCGATGTGTCCCGTGTAACAGAGGTAAACAGCAACTCAGGCGCACTAATCAAACTGGTGGCCGGCACTTCATTGCCAATGTTGTTGCTGAACATTGCCTGCGCATAATAGCTGGGCGAACCGTAACTGTGCAGCGCGTCGTAGCCGATCAGATCCGGAACCCATTGTGAAGCCCCCGGATTGACATTGATGAACAGCGGCGCATAACTGGCCATGATCACGATGTCGCTGTTGCGCTCCAGGCCCGTGAGCCACGCGGCGTCGGCCAAAGCTGCTCCCATGTCCGGAGATGGCGAACCTTCGCGCGTAGCCCATTCTCCGACGAAAATCTTAGGTCCCTTGCGATCGCTTTTGTCGTAGTGGTGTGTATCGTCGAAAAACTCCTGAGCGGTGCGGTAGAAATGGTCGTCGATTACGTCCGGCGTTCGGCTCTTTACCGGAGCGGTTGCGATTACCTGCAGCTTGGGGTACGCCTTTTTAATCGCGTCGTAGAATTGCGCAAACCTGCCATCATAGCTGCCGGATTTATCGAATTCGTCCTCGTTTCCAACTTCCACATACGTCAGCGGGAATGGCGCGGGATGGCCATCTTTTGCCCGCACAGCTCCCCATTTTGTTTCCGGACCGCCGCTGACGTATTGAATTTCCTCCAGCGCGCTCTGTACATACGGGGCAAGATCGGGACCCGGCGTCACATGCTCCTGCGCCATGGAGTAGCCGGCATAGACCGCTAGGACTGGTTGCATATGCAGGTCCTGACACCACTCCAGAAATTCCAGCAATCCAAGACCGTCGGAGCTGCGATAGCCCCAGGGACTGGGATGGGTCGGCCGATCCACCAATGGGCCAAGAGTCTTCTTCCACGGATACCGCTCGGCAATGTGGTCACCTTCTAAATAATTTCCGCCGGGTAAGCGCAGGAAGGCCGGATGCATGGCCGCCAGCTTTTGCATCAGGTCGATGCGGTTTCCGTTGGGCGTGTTGTCGTAGGTCGGCGGAAACAACGAGACCAGGCTGAACCACACCGTTCCCGGATTCGTGACCGTCAACACTAGGTGGTTGCTGGCCGACGCTGCAATCTGCCCGGTTTGCAACGCTACCTTATATTGCTTCCACTCTTGGGTAAGCGCCGGAACGCTGGCAGTGGAGACGATGACGCCGGTATTGTTATCCACCAGGCTCATCGTCACTGGGCCCGTGGAGTCGCTGTTACCCTTGGCATAGAACGAGCCGGCATAGGTGGTATCGGGTCGCAGCGGGATTCCCCAGTAGCCGCTGTTTGCAATGCCCGCGGCATCGGCATGATCCGCACGATTCACAGTCAGCTCCAGGCTGCTGGTCAGGGCGTCGCTGGGGCCCGTCGACTTGTCGATTTTCATCGAAGCGCGAGCGTCTCCATCCCGCACAATCCGCCAGTGGTCAGGGTGATTGGGATCGTCCTGAAAGGCGCGGTTGCGAATCAGTTCCGCATAGATTCCGCCGTCGTAGGAGTGGTTGATTTCCTCTGTCATCAATCCATACAGAGTTGGGCTGACGTCGGCGACGGAGGTGTCTGTCTGAATTTTCAGCACGGCGCCTGCGCTCCGGTTCGCTGGCTGCTGCGCGAGCAACAACGGTACCAACGTCACGATGGCAAAGATGGTTCCCCCAAGCCGCGGAATCGATCGAGTCAAGGCACTTCCTCCTGATCAATAAAGTGAGTCAACGCTATTCCAGTACCGCTGCGCTCAAAACGTCTGGGCGCGCATTTCTCTGTCCTTGCCACTTTATCGAGAACTGGCGAAGGATGCGAATCGGCCTGATCTGAATCGATTCAGTCGCGCCGCCTGAGAAAGTGCCGCGCACGCCGAGCGATGAGCGCGATGGCGCAACAGTGACAGCGACTGCGGCAAATTCCATCAACTCCGCCGCCCCATTAACGTTTCGCCTGCCATTCGTCGATAGTCAAAACATACGCCGATGAAATGGCTAAGTCCCGGCCGAACCGGACTGTATTCCGGAGACAGCCAAATCTGCGGCGTTATCAGCGTCGACGGTCGAAACGCGATTCAAGGTAAGCAGAATTGGTTGGCGAGGGAAGAAGAGTATGTCGGACGAGATGAACGGACCGAGCCCGGAAGAATTGTATGAGGCGGTATGTCGAGCGACGGAGCAGGTATTTGCCACCATGCTGAATATGGAGATCGTGCCCGGTGCACCCATCTTCGAGCATGACTTCCCGGGACATTTCGACGGCGTGGTTTCCTTTGTCGGCATGGCCGGAGCATGGCTGGGAACCGGCGGCCTTTCTTGCGACGCATCCTTTGCTCGGCGGATCGCGGCCAGCTTCTTGATGATGGATTTTCCAACCGTCGACGACGATGTGCTGGACGCCATTGGCGAGCTGACCAACATCATCATCGGTAACGTAAAAGGAACCATCGAGCAATCCGTTGGTCCGATGGCGTTGAGCACGCCAACGTGCATTGTGGGGCATGACCTGACCGCTCATTCGCTTGGCCGGCGTCGCGGGACCGTCATCAGCTTTCGCTGCGGAGAAGACATGCTAGACGTGATGATGCACCTGGTTCCACGCAGTCCGTTCGATCGCGAAGCGGAGAGCCGTCGCCGGATGCTGGTGGGTCCATAGCAAGCTTGTTCGCAGGTCGCGGGTGGATCGTATCCGTGACTCAAGGCTCGATCACTTTGGCTTAGCCAAAAGAATTCTAAAAGGGAAGCAGGCGCGAATCGTATGTCGAAGGCAATGGTAGTGGACGACTCACGCACAATTCGAATCATTCTGACGAAAATGTTGACGGAACTGGGATTCGAAGTCTGTCCGGCAGCCGATGGAAAAGAGGCGCTGGAGATGGTGGAGCGTGAACAGGGTAGCTTCTCCGCCATCATGGCGGACTGGAACATGCCGGAGATGAACGGGCTCGAGCTGGTGAAACAGCTGCGGGCCGACCCACGTCTCAGTGCAGTTCCCATCATGATGATCACCACGGAGACTGAAACTCGCCAGGTGATGGCGGCGCTGGAAGCAGGGGCGAACGAGTATGTGATGAAGCCTTTCAGCCGAGACATCATCGCCGACAAGCTACGCCTGATGGGAGTGCTGGAGTAAAGCAGCGGGCTGCTCGATGGCCGAATGGAGGGCCCAGGATTACCTCGGACTTCTTCTGCGGGCCGTGTCGCTCATGTTGTGTCCGACCCGCGCCGATACTGGAAAGTTCAACCCGAAGCAGGCGCAAATGTGTGTCAGGAATTCGGTGAAGGAGAAACATTGATGAACGGCGCGGATGGCATGGACGACATTGTGAAAGAGTTCATTGTCGAAAGTACGGAAAATCTCGACCAATTGGATCGTGACCTGATCTGCCTGGAGAAAAATCCCACTTCAAAAGAACTTCTGGGCTCCATCTTCCGGGCGGTTCACACCGTAAAGGGTACCAGCGGATTTCTGGCTTATTCCCATCTGGAATCGGTCGCCCATGCCGGCGAAAATCTTTTGAGCCGCCTCCGGGACGGCGTGCTGGTGCTGTCTCCCTCGATCACCAGCGGCCTGCTGGCCATGGTGGATGCGCTACGGACGATGCTGGCCTCCATCGAGAAGACTGGATCGGATGGTGATACTGACTATGCTCCGCTGATCGATGTTCTGACTCGACTGCAAGCCGAGAGTGCGGAAACAAAAATGCAAAATGTTCCGGCATCGGCTTTGCCGGCACCCTGCGTCACTGAGACAAAACAGGAACAGGCCCAAGAGGAGCAGCCCTCGTCCGGCATGGGAGAACTCGATCTGGACGAGCCCTTGCCGCTGGGCCAGATTCTGGTCGATGAAGGTCATGTCAAGGAGGAGCAATTGGCTAGCGCGCTCGACGAGCAAAGGCAGGGCGATCCGCGGCGTATTGGAGAGATTCTTGTGGCGCGCGGAGCGGTGCATCCGGAGGAAGTCCTGGAAGCGTTGCAGGTTCAGACGGAAGGAGCTACTTCCAATCTTTCCAGCAATAACATTCGCGTCGATGTGGGTCAGCTGGACAAGCTGATGAACCTTGTCGGGGAGCTGGTACTGGCCCGCAACCAGATTCTGCAATTCAGCACCACGCAGCAGGATTCAACCTTTCTGAACACCACCCAGCGTTTGAGCCTGATCACGACCGAGCTGCAGGAAGGCGTGATGAAAACGCGCATGCAGCCGATCGAAAACGTCTGGGGAAAATTTCCTCGCGTGGTGCGCGATCTGGCACTGGCCTGCGGCAAGCGAGTGCAGGTGGAGATGGAGGGCAAGGATACCGAACTCGATAAGACCATTCTCGAGGCCATCAAGGATCCGCTGACCCACTTGATTCGCAACGCAGTCGATCATGGCATCGAATGCCCATCGCAGCGTGAAGCTGCGGGAAAACCGCCCGAGGGCCGGTTGTTTCTGCGCGCCTATCACGAAGGTGGCCAGGTCAATATCGAAATCTCCGACGATGGTGCGGGCATCAATCTGACCGCCGTTAAAGCAAAAGCGGTAGAACGAGGGCTGATTCCACAGGAACACGCTGCGCGGATGAGTGAGCGCGAGGCTTACCAATTGCTCTTTCTTCCAGGATTTTCCACCGCGCAAAAAGTGACGAACGTATCGGGTCGCGGTGTCGGTATGGATGTGGTCAAGACGAACATCGAAAAAATTGGCGGCATGGTCGACCTGCAAAGCGCTGCCGGCGCTGGGGACGACGGTCAAAATCAAGATCCCGCTAACCCTGGCCATTATTCCGGCGTTGATTGTGACCTGCGGCGGCGAACGCTATGCCATCCCGCAGGTGAGTCTGTTGGAGCTGGTACGGCTGGAAGGCAATGGAGCTCGGCAAGGCATCGAGAGTGTCCATGGGGCGCCAGTCTATCGTTTGCGCGGCAACCTGTTGTCGCTGGTGTATCTCAATCGCGAACTGCATTTCGATTCTGTCGCCGCCCGTGATTCCGCGCAGCAGGACGTAGTGAACATCGCCGTACTGCAGGCGGACGATTGTCAGTTCGGCCTGATTGTGGACGAAGTGAACGACACCGAAGAAATCGTAGTGAAGCCGCTGGGAGAGTTGCTGAAAGGGCTTTCGGTCTATACCGGGGCGACCATCATGGGGGATGGCCGAGTGGCTCTGATCCTGGATGTACTGGGACTGGCGCAACATGCCGGCGTAATTAGCGAAGTGCGTCAGCGCAAGCTCTCAGAGGATGCGACACCAGCTGCCGAGCGCGCCCAGGAGCGCAAAACTCTGCTTTTGTTCCAGAGCCCCGATGATGGACGGATGGCGATTTCTCTTTCCGACGTCACGCGCCTGGAAACCTTTTCCCGATCCTCGATCGAGCGCACTGGGGAGCAGCAGGTGGTGCAGTATCGCGGCACGATTCTGCCTCTGGTGCATGTTGCTGGACTGGTCGAGGAGCGCCGGCTTCAGCCTCGTGGTCCTTCTCCAGCGACAGACGACAAGGTGCAGGTAATCGTTCACACGCGCAACCGGCGTAGCGTTGGCCTGGTGGTGGAACGAATTCTCGACATAGTCGAAGACGATCTGGGCACGCGACGTCCAGCCAGCCGCGAAGGCGTACTAGGCTCCTTCGTAGTGCAGGGGAAGGTCACCGAAATCCTGGATGTGGACGGCATCATTCGCGTGCAGGATCCCACCTTTTTTGAACCGGAGCAGTCATTGACAGGAGTTGCATCATGAGCGATCGGCAGCAGTTCGCCACGTTTTTTCTTGGTGACAATTATTTCGGCGTCGAGGTAGAGCGGGTGCAGGAAATTCTGCGCAGCCAGGAGATGACTCCAGTACCGCTGTCATCTCCGGTGGTTCGCGGCCTGATCAACCTGCGCGGCCAGATCGTTACGGCCATCGATTTGCGTCGTCGTCTTGGATTGCCGGAACGTAGCGAAGGTCAACCACTGATGAACGTTGTCGTACGCAGCTCCGGCGGCGGCGTCAGCCTGCTCGTCGACGATATTGGCGACGTGGTGGAGGCGGAGGAGTCGAGCTTTGAGCGGCCCCCAGACACGCTCGACGGCGATGCCAGAAAGATGATACGCGGCGTGCACAAGCTGAATGAGCGACTCATGCATGTGCTGGACACGGAGGAAGTGTTGATTGGATTTTCTGAGGGGCAGAGTTAAGCCAGGCTGCAGCGGCAGGACGGCCGCGCAAGCGACCACAACGGAACGCAACAAAATCAGAGAAACGAAGGGGATGATATGGAAACGATGTTGGAGAAAAGTCAGAGAAATGGGAAACCGAATGGAGCTTTCATTCCTGCAAAGGCAGTCAAGAACGCGTCGCGCATTGGCATGAAGGCGGAAGAGGCTGATCTGGCTCAGGAAACTATGCGCTTG
Source organism: uncultured Acidobacteriota bacterium (assembly GCA_963774515.1). Lineage (GTDB taxonomy): Bacteria > Acidobacteriota > Terriglobia > Terriglobales > Acidobacteriaceae > JAKAAZ01. The sequence goes on from CAVZFK010000012.1 coordinate 54,007, forward strand.
GCTAAGGCGGCCAAGGACGGCCGCCTCACCGAGCGGTTCGACACGAGCAAATTCCAGGGCAGGGACCTGGAAGTCGCAACCGCACTCAATGAAATGCTGGATGCGGTGGTCATGCCACTCAACGTAACAGCGAATTATGTCGAGCAGATCTCCAAGGGAATTATCCCAGCCAAGATCACGGACACATACAACGGAGAGTTCAACGCGATCAAGAGTAGCCTGAACGCGTGTATCGATTCACTCGGCGGGTTGATCCGCGAGATGAATCGCATGTCCGAAGAGCACGACAAGGGTGATATCGATGTGGTGATCCCGGAGGAGAACTTCCAAGGCGCATATCGTGAGATGTCTCACGGCATCAACACCATGGTGCAAGGTCACATTACGGTCAAGAAGAAGGCCATGGCCTGCATTGGAGAAATGGGCCGCGGCAATCTGGATGCGCCTCTCGACAGATTCCCCGGTAAGAAGGCGTTCATCAACGACACCATCGAGCAACTTCGCACCAATCTAAAGAGTCTGATCAGCGAGATGAATCGCATGTCCGATGAACACGACAAGGGCGATATCGACGTCGTAATTCCTGAAGATCACTTTGAAGGCGCGTATCGGACGATGGCTCATGGCATCAACACCATGGTCCAGGGCCATATTACGGTCAAAAAGAAGGCGATGGCTTGTATTGGAGAACTTGGACGCGGCAACCTCGATGCGCCGCTCGATAAATTCCCCGGTAAAAAGGCGTTCATCAATGACACCATCGAGCAGCTTCGTACAAACCTGAAGTCCTTAATCGCCGAAATGAATCGCATGTCCGATGAACACGACAAGGGCGATATCGATGTCGTCATTCCTGAAGATCACTTTGAAGGCGCTTATCGCACCATGGCGCATGGTATCAACACCATGGTCCAGGGCCACATCACGGTCAAGAAAAAGGCGATGGCCTGCCTGGGCGAGTTTGGACGTGGAAACTTTGAAGCTCCACTGGAGAAATTCCCCGGCAAAAAGGCCTTCATCAACGACACCATCGAGCAGGTGCGGACAAATCTGAAGGCGTTGATTGCCGACGCTTCCAGCTTGGTCAAGGCATCAGTGGAAGGAAAGTTGACGACCCGCGCGGACGCCAGCAAGCACCCCGGAGATTTCGGCAAGATCGTGCAGGGCATCAACGACACGCTGGATGCCGTCATCAAGCCGGTGCAGGAAGCGGCACGGGTTCTCGAACAGGTTGCAGAAGGCGATCTGATGGCTCGCGTCGAAGGCCAATACCAGGGTGATCATGCCGCCATCAAGGATGCAATCAACCGCATGGGCGATCAGCTCTCCACCAGCATGCGCGCCATCGGACAAAACTCACACACACTGGCTAGCTCGTCCGAGGAACTATCGGCCGTCAGCAATCAGATGAGTGCCAATGCCGAAGAAACGGCGACACAGGCCAATGTGGTCTCCGCTGCCGCGGAACAGGTCACCAAGAACCTGCAAACGGTCGCGACCGCCACCGAGGAGATGACGGCCAGCATTAAGGAGATTGCGCGCAACGCCAACGACGCTGCTCGCGTCGCAACCGCAGCGGTAAAAACCGCGGAATCGACCAACGCTACTGTTTCGAAGCTCGGACAATCGAGCGCCGAGATTGGGCAGGTCATCAAAGTCATTACATCGATCGCGCAACAGACCAAGTTGCTGGCGCTGAATGCCACCATTGAGGCAGCGCGAGCAGGGGAGGCAGGCAAGGGCTTTGCCGTGGTCGCAAACGAAGTGAAGGAACTGGCGAAGGAAACCGCCAAGGCTACCGAGGACATCACCCAGAAGATTGAAGAAATTCAGGGCGATACCCAGGGAGCGGTGCAGGCGATTGCGGAGATCAGCCAGATCATTACCCAGATCAACGACATTGCCAACACGATTGCGGGAGCCGTCGAAGAGCAGACCGCGACAACCAACGAAATCGCCAGCAATGTAGCCGAGGCAGCTCAAGGTGGCAAGCAGGTGGCCGAGAATATCAGCTCGGTTGCAGGCGCCGCCAAGAGCACCACGGAAGGAGCCTCCAACACGCAATCCGCAGCCACGGAGCTGTCTCGCATGGCGTCGGAGCTACAGCAGCTGGTCGGTCAATTCCGCTTCGACGAAGTGCAGGCGGGAGCGGCAAGCAAGAAACGGGCGATGAGAGTTGCCTAAACGTATGGCGACCGCAACAGGCCGCCAGGCGCCGGCAGACAGGGTTCGATCCTCGAAGCATCGAGACCCTGCCTGCAGGCGCCGAAACTCCTCTGAACATGTCATCGTTCTAACCTGCGACGACGTTTTGGTTGGGCGGCGGATTTCTGCGAGCGAGCCTGAACCGCTGTTTGATTTTCAGTCGATGGTCGTGACCCTATGCCAAAGATCCGGGTTCTTGTTGTGGACGATTCGGTGGTGATTCGCAGGATGGTCAGCGATGTACTTTCCGCGGAGCCTGATATTGAAGTTGCAGGCGCCGCGGCCGATGGGCGCATAGCGCTGCAGAAAATCGAACAGGTAAACCCCGACATCCTAACGCTGGACGTTGAAATGCCGGTGATGGACGGCCTGGAAACATTGAAGCAGCTTCGCAAAACGCATCGCCGGTTGCCGGTCATCATGTTTAGCACCCTTACGGAGCGGGGCGCATCCGCCACCATGGATGCGTTGGCACTGGGAGCGTCGGACTACGTAACCAAACCGGCCAATGTGGGAAGTGCGGCGGCTGCTTTGGAGAAAATACGGGCGGAACTGATTCCCAAGATTCGCGCCCATGTACCGCGAGCAACACCATCGGCGGCTCATCTTTTCCCGATGACTGCAGTGAAAATGGCGCAGCTCTCATCTCCCTTTTCCGCGCCGCGCGCGGTCACTTCGCGCGTCGAAGTGGTGGCGATCGGCACCTCGACCGGCGGGCCCAATGCGTTGGGCGACCTGGTCCCGTTGCTGCCACCGAATTTCCCAGTGCCCGTCGTCATCGTGCAGCATATGCCGCCCATTTTTACCAAGTTCCTTGCCGACCGACTCTCTGCGAAGTCGCAGATGCCCGTGGTGGAAGCGTCCAACCTGCAGGAATTGCTGCCGGGACATGCCTACATCGCTCCGGGGGACTTCCATATGATGGTGGAGCGAAGCAAGGAAGGTGTGCGCATCCGCACCCAGCAGGAACAGCCGGAGAACTCCTGTCGTCCATCGGTGGATGTGCTGTTTCGTTCCGTGGCGGATGTGTATCGAGAGGATGCTTTAGCCGTCATCATGACCGGGATGGGCCAGGATGGGCTGCGCGGATGCGGGAGAATCCGCGAAGAAGGCGGCCAGATTCTGGCGCAGGATGAAGCCACTTCCGTGGTGTGGGGAATGCCAGGATATGTTGCCAATGCCGGCTTGGCCGATGTTGTTCTGCCCTTGGGGCTCATCGCTGCTGAAATTGTTCGTCGAGCGGCGGTCGGGCGCGTGCCTGCAATTCGCCCCAGGCAGAACTATTCTCTTACGACCCGGAGCCCAAGATGAGCGTCACGCCCAACGAATTCGAGTATGTTCGCGCCCTGATTCACCAACGCGCCGGCATTGTGCTGGAGCAGGGAAAGGAGTATCTGGTTGAGGCGCGGTTGAGCCCCCTGGCGGAAAAAGAAGGCTTCAATTCGTTAGGGGAGTATCTGGGTCGCCTGCAGCGGGATACCTTCAACGGATCGCATCGGAAATTGATTCATGCGATGACCACGAACGAGACCCTATTCTTTCGTGATATTCGCCCATTTGAACTGCTGCGCACCCGAATTATTCCCGACCTGATCGCCGCCCGGGCTGCTGAACGCTGCCTGACTTTCTGGAGCGCTGCTTGCTCCACCGGTCAGGAGCCATACACGGTCGCCATGACCCTGCGGGAATATTTTCCACAACTGCAGGGATGGAACATACGTATTATCGCCAGCGATCTGTCGAGCGACGTGCTGGCAAGGGCGATTCGCGGCCACTACTCCCAACTGGAAGTAAATCGTGGCCTGCCCGTCAAGTTTCTCGTCAAGTATTTCAACCGCGATGGGGACGACTGGCAGATTCGCGAGGAAATTCGCCGCATGATTGAATTTCGCGAAATGAACCTGACGGAAGCGTGGTCATTTCTTCCGAAAATCGATGTCGTTTTTATGCGTAACGTGCTGATTTATTTCAATCAGGAGACGAAGCGGAAAATCCTTAGCAAGATTGCTCCCCTGATTCCCGCCAGTGGATATCTTTTCCTTGGAAGCGCCGAAACTACACTGAATATCGCCGAAGAATTCGAGCCCCTTCCGGGAGTTGCGGCGGGATGCTACCGCCTGAAGCGGCCGAAACTCCCATAGGAACGGCTGCGCGATAGCCTATCGGCAGGATTCACACTCCCATGAGCGCCGACACGCCTCTATTTAGGAAATTGTTCTAAATGAGTCCCAATTTGAATTACTTTCGTGACTAGCCACCCGGGTTTTCGCTTGATTTTCTCCCCCCACTCAAGCGATGGTGAATACACCTTACATGGAAACAAGGCACCTTTCCTCTGGAACCTTCCAGTGGCACGAGTGTCGTTCCATTCGAGGATGTAGCTCGAGAGTTCACGAACTGTAATTCCCTTGTTGTTCTGGAAATGGATTTCTGCCGATGCGAGTTCTGATAGCTGAAGATGACCCTGCGCTGGGAAGCTTGCTGCAGCGCACGCTGGAAAACGATGGCCATACGGTGGCATGGGTGCAGGATGGTGAATCTGCGCTGACCACGTGGCAAACAGCTCAATTTCGACTTCTATTGCTTGATCTGAACCTGCCTCGCAAGGACGGGCGGGAGGTTCTACGCGCGATTCGCCAGGTCAGTGATGCGGCTGTCCTGATTCTGACAGCGCGAAACACGCTCGAAGAGCGCCTCCATTGTCTTGAGCTGGGCGCTGACGATTTCTTGTCCAAGCCTTTTGCATTGCGCGAGTTACAGATGCGGTGCCGCGCCCTGATTCGGCGCCTGGAGTCGACCGCCGGTTCGCAATTGCGCTGCGGCGACCTGGTGCTCGATCGCAGCCGTCGCGCCGTCGAGCGTGCCGGACGGGCGATTGAGCTGACAGTGAAGGAATATTCGCTCCTGGAATATCTGTTGGAACACCGTGGGGAATGCGTTTCGAGAAGTGGTCTGCTTGAACACGTGTGGAAAATGCATCCCGACGTCACCACCAACGTTGTTGATGTCTACATTAACTATCTGCGCCGCAAGGTGGATGAAGGCGCAGAGAACAAATTGATTCACACGGTGCGTGGCAACGGATATGTGATGCGCGTACCCTCCCTTGGGCCGGCTTGACCTCGAATATTGTCGTGGCCAGCGGTCGTTGTTCCTGTCGGTTTTGAGTTGGGGAGGAGTTTCGAAATGCAAGCCTTACATAATATGGATGTTCGCGCGGCGATGTCTCGCACGGCCGTGCTGGTGAGTGCGGATGCTTCGTTTCGCCAAAGGTTGGCGGAAATTCTAATCGGTATGCGATGGAAGGTGCGCGAAGCCTCTGGAGGGGCCGAAGCCCTGTCGTATCTGGAGGAATCGCCGAGCGAAGCGCTACTGCTGGATTTTTGGCTGCCGGACCTTGAAGCTGGCGATTTTGCCGAGCAACTGCGTATCCAGTATCCCAATCTGGATCTGATCTGCGTCAATGAGGCCGAGGAGATGATGGGGAAACCCCGATCCGCTCGCCGCCCAGAACTGCTGCATGCCCTGCACCGCGCCCAGGAATCCGGGGGCGCTGCGTGGGCCGGCCAGTCTGAAATTCGCCCAGCGAATCTTCAGCCCATGGCGCCGCGTGGCATTCGTTCTCCGCAAGCCCATGGAATCAACCCGGCCGGAAGCTTTCTGTACACCAAGCCGGTGCGAATTGTCTCCACCGTATCTGAAGGCTCAAGCGCCCGCGACCACTTAGATGAGGTCGAACCCGAGATGGCGACGAGGTCCGCAAGTTCGTTTGCCATACCATCGGTTGCGGCGTTGCCGCGCATCCAGCCCATCGCCAGTCTGCCGGGAATGATAGGCAGTAGTCGCGAAATGCAGAGCCTTGCGCATGCTGTCCGCCTGGTCGCTCCGCGCACAACGACAGTACTTATCGAGGGGCCAACAGGCACCGGAAAAGAGCTGGTCGCGCACGCCATCCATGGATTGAGTCCGCGAGCGAATCGGCCATTTATCGTGCTGAATTGTGCTGCCATTCCTGATGCATTATTGGAGGCGGAGCTGTTCGGCCACACCCGCGGTGCATTCACCGGCGCAATCCAGTCGCGCACCGGACGCATGGAGGCCGCGCACGGGGGCACGCTGTTTCTGGACGAAATTGGCGAAATGCCTATGGCGCTTCAGGCAAAAGTGCTTCGATTTCTGGAAGCTGGGGAGTTGCAGCGGATCGGCGAAAATGAACCCGTTCGCGTCGATGTACGCGTGGTCGCAGCCACCCACCAGCCGCTGTTGCAATGCGTTGAAGAAGGAAAATTCCGCAGCGATTTATATTTCCGTTTGGCGGTTTTTCCGGTGCAAACGCCGTCGCTGGCAGAGCGGCGCGGGGATATTCCAGAACTGGCCATGTATTTCCTCGAGAAGCTCGGGCAGACGGGTCCGTCAAAAGTCTTTCATCCAGAGGCTATGGAAAAGTTATGCAGTCATACCTGGCCCGGCAATGTGCGCGAGTTGGGTCATGTAGTGGAACGAGCCTACATCCTGGCCGAAGATCGTTTGATGATCACCGCAGAAGAAATCCGCATAAGGTCCCGTGAACGAACGATGGCTGAAACGAGATTCTGAGAATTCTCTTATCTGCCACGCCGAAATTTAGACCTTCTATTGCACATCGACTGAGTGGAGCGAATCTTGAGAGCGAATCGGGAAAAGTTTCGCCGAATTCGCCGCGGATGGAAAAAGCGATTCAGGCTTTCAAATTGAGCAAGCGCGAGCACCAGGAGGATCGATGGAAATTACAACACCACTGATCGATGTGCTGGGAAAGTTCCTCGACTTGACGAGTACGCAGTTCAAGCTGACCAGCAGCAATGTCGCGAATCTGGATACGCCGAACTATCGCGCGGTCGGCATCGATTTTGCCGCAGAGTTTTCCGCAGCCGCATCGCAGGCCCTGGCGGCTCGCCAGGATGGCAGCGATGGTTTGCCGGCTGGAAGTTCAAGCTCCGCGCTGACCAGTCAGGCGCCGACAATTGAGCAGGTCGATGGATTGTTAGAACGGCCAGATGGAAATGATGTCTCAATGGATCGGGAAGGTTTGAATTTGGCTAAGGAACAACTGGATTACAAAACCGGGATTGAGCTGGTGCAGGAACAGCTATCAGAGATTCGCAGCGCCATCCAGGCGCAGTAGACGCATCGCTTGTTGCGGCGCGAGAGGAATACATGAACCTGTTTGGAGTGATGGATATTAGCGGATCGGCACTGGAAGCGGAACGAATCCGTGCCGAGGTGGTTGCCGCGAATATGGCCAATGCGAATACAACGCGAACCGAGAGCGGGAAGCCCTATCAACGCCAGCATGTCGTGTTTCAAAGCTCGGCCGTCGATCAGCCGCAGGATTTTGCCAGCACCTTGTTGTCGTCCGCCGGCTCGTCGGGGCAATCGCCGGACGTCGGGGATGGAGTTCGTGTGGCTGCCGTCATCAGTGATACGGCAGCTCCGTTGCAACGGTACGATCCCGGCCATCCGGATGCGGATAAGAATGGCTTTGTGACCTATCCGAACATCAATCCGTTGACGGAGATGGTCGATTTGATGGGGGCGCAACGTGCCTATGGGATGAATGTTTCCGCGGTGACGGCGGCCAAGTCCATGATTACGTCCACGCTGGATCTTTTGAAGTAGCGCAGGGAAAGTCTTGCGCGGTCGTTTAAGGCGCGCAGAGAAAGGGTAGGGAAGAAGGCGATGACAGCGATTGCAAATGTTCAGGCCGCCGCGCAAAGGATAGTGGCTGACGTCGCTTCCAGCCATGGAACGTCAGGCGTTGCAGCCAGCAGCGATTCGTCGCTATCGTATCCGACTCCCTTCGCCGGTTTGTTGCAGGATGCGATCGGCAAAACGCAGCAATTGGAAACGAATGCGGCTAACGCAGTCACAGGCCTTCTATCCGGACAAGGAGTCGACGTGCATACCGCGATGATTGCAACAGAGAAAGCCAATCTGGGGTTCGAGATGATGTTGGCCTTTCGCAATAAAGCGGTCGCCGCGTACCAGCAGTTGATGGGTCTGCAATTTTGATCCAGCGATCGCTCATTAGACGAGATTCATAATGCCAGAGAAAACACCATCTCCGCCGCCCTCCTCCGCCCTGGTCAAGACCGGCATTGAGGCACGCCTGACGGCGAACACCCAGGCATTACTTGCCCGTTTCGGCAGCATGTCTTCGCGTCAGCGCTTGGGCCTGCTCGCGTCTTTGGCTATTCTGCTGGCGGTCGGCGGAGGCATGATCTGGCTCGCGATCCGGCCCGACATGCGGGTGCTGATGAGTGGACTGGAGGCGCGCGATGCTCAGCAGGTCGAGCAGGAGTTGATGGAAGCCAACATTCCCTATGACCTGACACCGGATGGCACAACCATTCGCGTTCCGGACGTTTCCTTGAACAAGGCCAGGCTGGCGATTGCCGGAAAGGGATTGCCTTCGAGCGGTCGAATGGGATTTGAAATCTTCGATAAACCGAACTGGGTGGGATCGGAATTCGACGAGCGGGTGAATTATCAGCGAGCCCTCGAAGGTGAGCTGGACCATACCATTGAGTCCCTCAACGCGGTCGAGCAGGCGCGGGTGAATCTTGTTCTGCCGCATGATTCGTTATTTACAGATGATCAACGCAATGCCAAGGCCAGCGTGGTCTTGAAGCTGCGGCGTACCTTGAGCGACGAAGAGGCGCAGTCGGTGCGTAGCCTGGTGGCGGGTGCGGTCGATACCTTGAAGCCAAATCAAGTCACCCTGGTGGACGCAGACGGCCGCCAGCAATTCGGTCCGAAATCGGCGGGCGCGGAGGAAGCTCAGTACGAACAACTGCTCACCAACAAAGTCCTCGCGACTCTGATGCCGGTTGCTGGCGAAGATAATGTGCGAGCCTCGGTGACGGCAGACTTCGACACCAGCAGCGAAGACGATGTCGATGAAGTTTACGATCCAACTAAAGTTGCGACTCTCTCCACCGATCGCACCGAGGCTAACTCTGGAGGTCTGCCCACTACGGGTGGAGTTCCAGGAACGGCCAGCAATGCTCCCAACGCGAAACCCGTGTATCCGCAGCAGACCACCCCGATGCAGAACAGCAAGCGGGAAGAAGATAGTTATGCGGTCAGCAAGGCGGTGCATCACCGCGTACAGGGTCCAGGTCGACTGCGCCGCGTGACGGCCGCGATCTTGATCAACGATCGCATGGTCCGTTCTGCAGATGGCAAGCATGTCACCTGGGTTGCGCGGACGCCGGCGGAAATGCACGAGATACAGCAACTGGCGCAGGCAGCCGTCGGGATTGATGCGGCCCGGGGCGATCAGTTGACGGTGCAGAATCTTGCTTTCGCCACCAATGCCAATCCGACCAGCTCCGGCCTGGCAACCCGCTTGATGGATCATGTCGGTGACAGTATGGGATTTGTCCGTTATGGGGTTTTGTTCGCCGTGTTTCTGATGGTGCTGATCTTCATCGTGCGACCGGTTCTCGCCCAGATCAAGCAATTGAGCTCGTCCGTGCAAACCATGTCGGCGGCCGGTGGCCAAGCGCCCCAGTTGAAGTCCGCTTCGGGTGCGGCAAGCCTCGATCAGACGGAGGAGTTGAGTTTCGAGCGTCAGCAGGCGCGGGCGCAGGTTCTGTTCGACCATGTTTCGGACTACGTAAGGAAAGAGCCGCAGCAAGGTACGCGGCTGTTGCAGAGTTGGGTTCGCTCGTCACACAAGTCTTAATGTCGTGCCGCAAAGTTGGGTCGGCCGAAAGCGAATGAGCGCGAACATTCGGATCACGCTTGAAATTAGAAGATAAGGAGATTAGATCGATGGCGACCGCAACCACAGTTCCGCAGGTTCCGGTACAGGAGTCCCTGCCGGCGCCGCTTTCTTCTGAAAGTAAGGACAAGTCGCCGCTCAAAAATCTTACCCCGCTGCGCAAGGCCGCAGTGCTGATGATCACGATCGGCGATGAGCTGGCCCGATCGATCTACCAAAATCTTTCTGAGCAGGAATTGCAGTTATTGACGGAAGAGATTGCTTCGGTGCGAGATGTCTCGCCGGAAGTGGCGAGCGCGGTACTCGAAGAGTTTTATGAACTGATCGAGACCCAGCAGTACATGGTGCATGGCGGTTTGGAATACGCCACCAAGCTGCTGGTCGACACATTTGGCAAGCAGCGCGCCGGGGATTTGCTGAGTCAGGTGAAGAATGCGCAAGATGCGCAGCACGGCGATTTGGCGATGTTGCAGGAAGTGGATCCGCATCAGCTCAGCAAATTTCTTGAAGGAGAACATCCGCAGACTGTAGCGCTGGTGCTGGCGCATCTGGATCCCAAGCGAGCCTCGCAAGTATTGCAGGAGCTCGCCGAAGGTCAGCGAGTAGACTCCGTCCGGCGGCTGGCGGAGATGCAGCAATTCTCCCCGGAAATGGCGCAGAAAGTGGCGTTGGTGTTGCATAAGCGATTGCTGTCGTTGGGAGATACGCACCGCAAGTCCTACTCAGGATTTAAGGGAGTCGCGGACTTGCTGAATCGTCTCGATGCTCTCGCCGCAAAATCCATCCTGGAACATATTGAAAAGGACGATCCGCAGCTGGCGATCAACATCCGCAATTTGATGTTTACGTTTGAAGATCTGGTCACGGTGCCCGCGGCAAGCATTCGAGAACTGATTTCGCAGGTCGACAAGAAGCAGCTGGCGCTGGCCTTGAAAGGCGCGAATCCAGAATTGAAGGCGCATCTATTTAAGGCGCTCAGCTCGCGGGCCATCGAAATGCTGCAGGAAGATATGGAAGTTCTGGGGCCGGTGCGGGTGCGGGAAGTGATGGGAGCGCAGCAGGAAATTCTTGTCCTGGCGCGGAAGTTGGAAGCGGACGGCAAGCTGATTCTCGCCACGGAAAAAGAGGATGACTTGATGGTGTAAGGGAACCGGATTTCGCAGGTGGGTTCGAGACGCGATGGTTGCGACCAAAGTGGAAAACGATTGCGATGAAGTGATCGCAAGATGAAAGAGGAACCAGATTGGCAGCGACACGAGCAATCCGGGCAGATCGAAAGGAAGCCGACTCTCCTGGCCTTCCAGTTCTGGAGCGGCTGCAATATCCCACCGTGCCGTCCGGAAAGACGGACGGTTCAACAGCGGGAGATTCGCATCACGGATCTGGATCTGCCAACTCCTGGGTCACCGTATTCCCCAGCCACGGAGAGGGCTTCGCCGGAGTGGAAAACTCCCGAGCGGCGGATGGGCATTCAGAGCGAGACACCGATGGGCAGCGCAGGGTGGCCGAACTCGAACAGCGTTTGCAGGACGAACGAACCACCATGGCACAGGCTGTCGCCGCAGCTCGTGAGCAGGGACGTCGCGAAGAACGCCAAGCCATGGAGCAGCAGGCAAACGCCGGACAGCAGCGGCTGCAGGTACAGATGCTGCAGTCCCTCGAACAATTCCGGCTTGAACGGCAAAGCTACTTTCATAATGTCGAAGGAGAAGTGGTTCGGTTGGCTTTGGCGATTGCGGCGCGCGTATTGCATCGAGAGGCGCATCTCGATCCGCTGCTTCTGGCGGGCGCAGTGCGAGTGGCACTCGAGAAGCTGGGCGATTCCAGCCGTGTCGTCATGCGGGTTCCGCCACGGGAGGTCGAGACGTGGAAGGAATTCTTTCGGACAGGATCCAATCTGAGAATTCAGCCGGGAGTTCTGGAGGATCCTTCGCTTTCTCCTGGAGAATGTCTATTGGCAACGGAGCTGGGCACCATTGAGCTGGGCGTGCGAGCGCAGTTGGAGGAAATTGAAAAGGGCTTTTTCGATTTACTGGATCGCAGGCCCGTGGAAACCATCACAAACTCCGCTTCCAACGCCCGGAATGGATTGTAACGGGAGCATGCGCAAGATTTGTGTCGCGGAAAGGAGAGAACGCAATGTCCGATCCAATGTTGCCGGAAGCATTTGGAGTTGACCCGATTTCTCTCTTCCAGCCGTCTATCCATCCGCTGCGCGACGCGAAGGAGCGGCCGCAGAAGGACTCGCTGGCGAGCGAGAGCAACTCCGAGGAGATCGAATCTCGTGCAGTGCCCGAGGTTTTGGAAGACGATCGGTGGCAGCCGAATTCCGCCGACATCGATACCGAGGATTACGGTGCGCGATGGATGCGATCCGTCGCGCAGAACGGCAGTGGCCGCGTTGAATATGAGACATCTGGCGACGAAGCTGCCTCCGGCTCCGAGCAAATTCTGAACGCGTATTTTCGGCGGCTTGAAAAGCGGCCGGCATGGCGCTGGCATGGACGGGTCATCGAGGCGACTGGCCAGACGATTGAATCGGAGGGGCCGTTTTGTTCGGTGGGAGAATGCTGCGAGATTCTCGATCGCGAAGGAAACAGTCACCCCGGGGAGGTGATTGGTTTTCGCGGGCCCCATGTCCTTTCGATGACGCTCGATTCTTCCGACGGCATACGGTTTGGAGATAGTGTGGCAGCCTTGGGCGACACGCCTTCCATCGATGTGGGCGACGATTTGCTGGGTCGGGTATTGAATGCTCAGGGCTACTCGCTCGATGGCGGTCCGCGGCTGCGAGTAAAGGAAAGCTGGCCTCTCGAGCGGGCAATTCCGCAACCGATGGATCGTGTGCCCATTCAGACCAGACTCGGAACCGGATTGCGTGCCATCGACGGACTCCTCACCGTCGGCAGAGGACAACGGGTCGGTATCTTCGGCGGCTCCGGCGTGGGGAAGAGTACGTTGATCGGCATGATGACACGCAACACCGCAGCGGATTTAACCGTCGTCGGATCTGGTTGGGGAGCGGGGCAGGGAAGTTCGAGAATTTCTTGAAGACAGCCTGGGTGAGCAAGGCCGCAAGCGTTCCGTCGTGCTGGTTTCAACCAGCGATCAGTCTCCGCTGCTGCGCATGCGGGCGGCGATGGCAGCCACCTCGATTGCAGAGTTTTATGCAGCGCAAGGGAAACACGTATTGCTGGTGCTGGACTCTCTGACGCGCTATGCCATGGCGGCGCGGGAGATTGGTCTGGCTGCCGGCGAACCGCCCACAGCACGCGGATACACTCCATCGGTATTTCGCCGAATGGCCCGCCTGATTGAACGTGCCGGTCAATACGCCACCGGGAGCATCACTGCTTTCTACACCGTGTTGATGGAGGGCGATGATCTGCAGGACCCGCTGGTCGATGCGGCTCGATCGTTTCTCGACGGACACATCGTGTTGTCTCGAGCGCTGGCATCGGAAGGATGGTATCCGCCGGTCGATGTGTTGGAATCGATCAGCCGATTGATGCCGGCGGTGACCACGCCCGAGCATCGCGAGCGGGCAATGTTGATTCGCCAACTGCTCGCGGCTTATGCACGATCGGAGGATCTGGTTCGCATTGGAGCGTATAAGGCAGGCTCCGATCCCGATCTCGACCGGGCACTGGCAGCGCGTCAAAAACTTCGCGCCTTTCTCGAGCAGAAGCCGGAGGAGCGATCCTCCTTCGAGCAAACCTTCAGCCAGATGCTGGCGTTGCAGATCTGATCGGGAGGACGTTATTGCGTGGCAAAAGCTTTGCAGCGTATTTTGCGTATTCGGCAGCTGGCGGAAGAACAAGCACGTCTGGAAGTCGAACGAGCAGCGCAGCGCGCCCGCCAGGTCGCCGCGGCCTGCGCACGTCAGTTAACTCTCGAGCAGGAGCAGCGATCTGCGCTGGCCGCTAGCTGGAAGTTGAGTCCGCATGACGAACCTGCAAGTCTCGGACGCGCCAGGGATGCACAGGATTCCAGCGATTCCAGCGAAGGAAAAGGCTGGCTGATGGAAGAAGCAGTACTGGAGTTCTTTGGCTGGAGACGCATGCGCCTGGAAAAACTTCGCGAGGCAGAGCTTGGCCGCATGGAGCCATTGATCGCCGTTTATACCGAGTGTCGCCGCGAGCTGCGCCAGACCGAACAACTGGTCGAACAAAGGGCTGGCGCAGAGGCCATGGAGAAAAATCGCCGCTCCCAGGCTGAGAGCGATGAGTGGTTTTCGCAGCGAAGCCGGATGCAACAACGTCGAGAGCTCCGCCGGGCAGAGAGCAATGCATCGCAAGACTCCAAAAACGAAGCTCGCTGAATCGCGGAGGAAGGCGTTCATCGGCAATTCTTAGCCAATCCTTATCGATCTCTCATCTGTCCGAATTACTTTTGGCATGTCAGCTGCACACTACTCCTTCATCTGAGGATTGTGTCCGCATGAGTGCTATACAACCGATGGACGTTGCAACACCGCACTCTGCGCTGCAGGTGCCTGTGAGCACGGCATCGTCAGATGCTGAGTCCGGCCATCCATTTGCTGAAGTGATGCGATCAGCCGTCTCCTCTCCACAGATGACACAGACAGCACAGAAATCCTCTAGCCCTTCCAGTCCAGCAGCTTCTTCGCGCCCACAATTCAATCGTTCGAGCATTAGTGCTGGATCGCAGTCGAAACGAGCGGATGTATCGGCGTCCAACTCATCCGCCCCTGATGTGAACGGCATACCTTCGCTTCCGGCGGTAGATCTCGAGGGAGAAACCGTCGAATCTTCTGTATCTATGTCCTCTTCTGCGGACCCAAATGGGGTTGCTGCTTCGCCGGTTGACGGGCAAATGCAGTCGCCGATTCTTGTTGCTGCTGCTGGAGATCGATCAAGCGGAATGACGTTGCAGCAGGGGAGGACGACCGCCGCGCAGACAGCGACTTCGCCTTCGGACGCGGGCCGGAAACAAACATCAACCGCCAAGAAAGCGAACACCGGCGAAAATACTTCTGCTTCGTCGGCCATTGCGACTGCAACAACGACCGTGAGAGCATCGGTCTCGGCGATCGTGCCGAATCTTCCTGATCTGAATTTGTCTGCCGCAGTACCAAAGGGTTCGATTGCTGCAATCGAGTCAACGAAACTGGTCGACGCTCGCGCACCGGACAAGAATTCTTCATCGTCAGCCAGCTCAGCGACCATGTCTGGAGTGGCGGCTCACATTCCGCAAGCGGATGGAGCCACAGCGATGGCTGGAATACTGCAACATCCACCCAGCATTTCGACTGATGCCATGGCCGCTTCCCACAATCCTGTTCCATTGCATGGAACCCAAGCCGTTGACGGCGGCTCCAGCGCGCCGTCGAACTCAGACGCAACACTGACCGGCGAATCTAAGGGAGAAGGGGAAGCAAGCCGGGCCACCTTGGTCGGTGATGGAACCTCATCGCAGGCTCGGACGTACGGATCGGCAAACGTAGCGGGCGACGCGAGTTCAACTAGTTCCGTCAGCGCCAGTGGACCTGGCAATTCGGTTTCCACCGGAAACGATGCGGTCGGTACTTCCGGCAATGGATCGGCAACTTCCTTTCATGGCAGCGATGGTTCGAAACGCAGCGATTTCGCTGCCGCGATGCCGACACCCACAGCGGCTGCGAAAGTTCTTCCGGATTCGCATGTGAATCCCCTGGACTCGAGCGTTGGATTGCAGAGTGGCGCGAGTGTTTATTCCGCCGGTGGTCACTCCGGCGCACCTGGAAGTTTTTCTTCGTCAACTGCCGCATCAACGGCAGCTAGCGCCACAACTGCGGACGCATTTACAGCCCTCGACAGCGCAACTGTCGGAGAGCGTGGCGTGCTGCTGCATGCCGCACCGCATCAGGTTGCGGTCGGTGTCACCGATCCCTCGCTGGGTTGGGTTGAAGTGCGGGCGGAAAGAGTTTCTGGACAAATCGCGGCCGCGCTGACCACCGGTTCCGCGGCCAGTCATGCGGCTTTGACCTCTGTGCTGCCAACCATGGCGACGTATCTGCAGGAACATCATGCGGGCGTGCAGCAGGTGCATGTGGAATCTTCGCTGTCAGGCGGACAGGCGGGGGCAGGGTCGCAAGGACAAGCTTCATCGCAACACGATGCTCGCACGACTACCGACACTGGCACCGCGATAAACGCAGCAACAAATTCCTGGAACGCCGTACCGGTAAGTAGCGCTGCAGTCGCAAGCGGCCAAAGAAACAGTTTTATCAACGAAGGGCACCATTTCAGCATTCGCGCATAAACATGGCACCGAACGATCGACGGAAAGGAAACACTACGATGAGTCTTCTGCTGGGTATTTTGGATCATGTGAAACAGGCTGTCACCGCACCCTTCGAATCGAAGACGCAGCCACAAGCGCAGGCGAAGGGAGTGAATGCGCTCGATTCCTCCGGTACTGGAAGCACGGGCACAACCGGCTCGTCCACCAACCAGGCAACGATTACGGCGAACGATTTCCTAACGCTGCTGGTCACCGAGATTCAGAATCAGGATCCCACCACCCAGACCGATCCCATGCAATACATTACGCAATTGGTCGGGGTCAACAGCCTGGAACAACTGGTTCAGATCAATCAGACGCTCACTACGGCGACTGGTACCCCGACGACTACGGGAGGCGCCGTCAGCAGTCCATCGCCCGCTGCCGCGACTACGGCCGCAGCGAAGAGCGCGACGTCGACCCCTGCCGCGTCCGCGATTGCCAGCCATCTTCTACCGCTGGGAAGTCACACCCAACTTCCGGCATCGGCCGATACTGCCGTTGCCAATGCATTCACCCAGGCATCTACCTTGCCGACCCAGGCGCAGTCGCCGAGTCAAGTTCCGCTCAGCCCAGAGGTAATGCGAGCGTTGCAGCATTCCATTCCTGGGGCCACCTTTACCGGTTCGTCGTCGTTGCCGGCCGCAATTCAGACAGGACCAGGTGGCGCGGTTCGATAAAGGTCAGAAATCGATTGCGGAGTCGCACGCGAAACGCACCAACATCACGTTTTTCGAGGAGAAATCTCATGGCTTCCTTTTCCATTCCACTAACTGGACTGAACGCGGATCAAACCGAACTCAACACCATCGCAAATAACATTTCCAACCTGAATACGACCGGTTTCAAATCTCAATCCACGTCGTTTGAAGACCTGTTCTATCAGCAAGTGGGATCGTCCGGTTCCGGTGATCCAGTGCTGGCGGGTCAGGGCGTCAAGGTCGCAGCGAATTCCACGGACTTCACGCCCGGCAGTATCAACACGGCCGCGGGCAGTCCTAGTGACGTTGCGTTGACTGGCAATGGCTTCTTTGTGCTGAACAACGGTGGTACTCCTGCGTACACCCGCGCTGGAGATTTCCAAACGGACCAGGATGGAAATCTGACCAGCGTGGATGGACTCGCCGTGATGGGATATCCGGCAAGCAATGGTGTGGTCAACACAAATGCGCCTCTGACGGCAATTCAGATTCCTTTGGGAGCCACCCAGCAGCCGCAGGCAACTACATCGTTTACGTTGAACGCGACAAACTTAGACGCCAGCGCCGCGACCGGAACCGTTGTTCCGGCACAAGTGACCGTATACGACTCGCTCGGGCAAAGCCATGTCGCCACAGTGAACTTCACCAACCAAGGTGGCAATAGCTGGAGCTACGCCATCTCGCTGCCTGCCGGCGACTATTCCGGCACAACCGCCAACACCACCGGCACACTCACGTTCGACAACAATGGGAAACTGACTGCTCCCGCCGCCGATGTAACCGGCATCAGCTTTGGCACGCTTGCGGATGGAGCCAGCAATCTCAACTTCAGCTGGAATCTCTACGACGCCAACAACAATCCCACGTTGACCCAGGTAGCCTCCGCGTCCACCGTGGGCAGCACCACTCAGAATGGCTATTCGAGCGGAAGTTACCAGGGATTCAATGTCGGATCCGATGGGACAATCTCGGTGCAATTTTCCAACGGACAGACCCAGGCCGTCGGACAATTGGCGGTCGCAACTGTGAACAATGAGCAGGGATTAGCGCGTCTCGGCAACAACAATTTTGAGGCCACGCTTGCCTCCGGACAGGCTACCGTTGGCGTCGCCGGTACCGGCGGACGCGGCACCATGGAGGGCGGTGCGCTTGAGGAATCGAACGTCGATATCTCCAGCGAATTTTCCAACCTGATCGTGGCGCAAAGCGCCTATGAAGCGAATGCCAAATCGGTGACTACCTTCAATACCGTCACCCAGGCGACGATCAACATGATTCAAGGCTAGTAGTTACTGCAGATTCTGGGCGGAGCCGAAATTCTACTGCGGCTTCGCCCCGAACTCGCCCGTTCCCTCGACAGTTCCGACCAGAACTTTAGAAGATCTAAGAATTTTCTTATTCTCCACCTCCTTCCTTGGTTCCATTCCTGCACATCTTTCGATTGTTATGGCAATCACGCGCATTTCGAAGCAGGCGAGCCGCGTGCCGGATCAATCGTATTCCGGAAAGCGAGCCGGTGCAGCCCTTTGCAACTGGTGCAAACTGGCCTCCGTTCGCGACCCGAACGAAATGCCACATAGATCGCAGCGATGAAGGACACGGCCGATGGAAGCACTGCAGGAACCCGCTCCGACCCAGAACGATGGAAGCAGCGGCGGCGTGTTTACTGCCGCCGATGGATCGAAGTCGGAGTCCACGCAGCTATTGCCTGCGATCGCGCAGCGCAACGCGTGGCCTGCGGTTGAATGGCTGCCGATTCAGATGGACGTGTCATTGCCGGTAGCGCGTTTTTGCGTTCGGGATTTGCTAGCTCTGTCGGCGGGTCAAGTGATCGCTACAACCTGGTCGAGTGGGGAGGATCTTCCGCTGGCGATTGAAGATGTGCAGTTGGCCTGGGTGGAGATGGAAGCCGTCGAACAGGCGATGGCGATTCGCATCACACGGCTGTTGTGACGGCTGCTATGACGATGGGCGTGTGACACAAAGTTAGACAGGATTTCAAGAGGAAGGTCGCGATGGGCAGGGAAATGGTTGCAATGTGGAGAACAGCAAGCGGTTTAGTGGGAGTCCCGGGACAGATGTCACGTCAGGCATCGGATGCCATGTGGAATCCAGCAGCCACAGGGGCGGGCGAATCGGGCCGTTCGAAGTCCAGCTGGCGTCATTGGATTCCGACTCTGGAACATACGCCGCCGCTGGTGCAATTTTTTGTGCGCCTGGCGAATTGGATGAAAGCAAAATGCCATTCCCAAGGTCCGCAGGCCACGCAACTTCGATTGGTCGGGCAGCTGGCGTTGGGAGCGAAGCGGCATCTTTCCCTGGTGGAAGTGGGCGGTGTGCAATTTCTGGTTGGAGGCGGTGTTGAGCACATCACGGTGATTGTTCCAGTCTCGTCGGCAAACCTTTGCCAAACCAAAAACCTGCAAGATGCAGGGAAGCCGCAGCAGCTATGAATCTCCCAGGCCTACTTCTGCTGGCGCCGGCCCCTTTGGTGGAGCCGACAACGAACGGGCTCCGTATCGCAGGCAATGGAACGGTTCCCTGGACGATTATTTTCGTCCTGACTTTTCTGACCTTGATTCCTGCGCTGCTTCTTTCCATGACGCCGATGGTTCGCCTGCTGGTGGTATTTCATTTTTTGCGGCAGGCACTGGGAACGCAGACCGCGCCCAGCAACCAGGTGTTAATGGGGCTGGGATTAATGATGACCTGGTTCCTGATGCACCCGGTATTAGTGCAGGTCGATCAGCAAGCCGTCGAACCCTTTCGCAACGGGCAGATTACTGGTACCCAGGCCATTGAGCGCGGTACACGGCCGCCAGAACAGTACATGCTGCATTACGCGCGGGAAAAAGATCTGGCTCTCTTCGCTTCCGCCACCATGGAAAAGCGGCCCGCCAAGCCAGAAGATTTGCCGCTGCGAGTGGTCGTTCCGGCCTACATGTTGTCGGAGCTGAAGGCGGGCTTCCAGATTGGAGCGGTGCTCTTTCTTCCGTTCTTGTTGGTCGATTTGGTGGTCGCTTCCATCACGACAGCGATCGGCATGCTGCAACTACCGCCGGTCGTGATCTCGACTCCATTGAAGATTTTGTTGTTCGTCATGGTGGATGGCTGGAATCTCCTGGCAGGTTCGCTCCTGAAAAGTTTTTAAAACTCGATCGCGAGCGATGGCGTTCCGCGAAAGGAAGTTCTACATGGGTCCGGATCAGGTGACAGAACTTGCACGGCACTTGTTGATGGAGGCGATGCTGTTGAGCGCGCCGCTTCTGCTGGCAGCTGCGGTCATCAGCATAGGCCTGAGTGTGCTGCAAACTTTGACGTCAATTCAGGAACAGACGATCACGACCATTCCACGGTTGACCGCCGTGGCCGTCATGTCGATTGCGGGCATGCCGTGGTTACTGCGCAACCTCGTCGGATACACCATTTCACTGTTCCGAGACTTTCACCGGTTTCTGGGCTGACTCCGTGTTCGACGAGTGGTGATCGGCAGGAAATTGTTGACAGTTGATTGAGGAAGCATATGACGGACTGGAGCGGATTCATCGCAGCGGGGATTCTGGTGCTGATTCGTGTCAGCGGCCTGATGCTGTTTGTTCCGTTCTTCTCCTCTGCCGCGATTCCTCGCACCGTCAAAGCAGTTTTCACTGTAGTCGTGGCTGCTCTGCTGACTCCCATTGCTGCCAGCCATCCCGGCGCTGTGCCAGAGCTGGGCCTCACATCGATGCTGGGCGAATTGAGTACCGGGATGCTCTTCGGCCTGTCGCTGACGCTTCTGATGGAAATGTTGAATTTTTCCGGTCAGCTGCTGGGGCTGCAATTCAGTTTTTCGCTGGTGAATGTACTCGATCCCAACTCCTCAATCGAGACGCCTCTGCTCAGCCAGTTGTTGAATACGGTCGGATTACTGGTGTTGCTGGCGGCAGGTCTCGATCGCACCTTGCTCTCCGCTCTGATGCATACCTTCGTGGCCGTGCCAGTGGGAACAGCTTGGCTCAACACACGCGCCAGCCTGACTCTGGTCGAGATGACCAGCGGAGTCTTTCTTGCGGCAGTGCAATTATCGGCGCCTGTGATTGCCGCGACGCTGCTGGTGGAAGTCGTAGTGGCGCTGGTCGGTCGCATGTCGCCGCAGCTGCCAGTCTTATTTGTCGGCATTCCGCTTAAGACACTCATCGGGTACATCGTTCTGATTGGTTCACTCGGCATCTGGCCGCGTTTCATCGAGGCTCGCTTCGACGGCTTGCTGAATCAAGGCATGCAACTAGTTCTCGCGGCGCATCGCGCGTAAGGGCATATGGCAGACGAGAACGGCGACAAAACAGAGAAAGCCTCCCCGCGACAGAAACAAAAGGCGCGTGAACGCGGCGACATGGTGCACAGCCGCGAGCTGACCAGTGCGATTGGAATGGGAGCGGGTGTACTCGCCATTGGGATGGTAACGGAGCGATTCGCCATGGGATGGCGGGCAGCGTATGTGCATGTTCTCGATCTGGGAAGCCACAGCGATATGAGCCTGCAGGACGGCGCCATCGTGAACGATATGGTGCGCGCCAGCGTGTATCAGACTGCGTTTCCTGTGCTGGTGGTACTGGCCGCGATTCTGGCAGTTGGCGTGATGGTCGGCATGGCGCAATCAGGAGGGTTGCAGTTTCATGGCGAGTCGATGCAGCCGAAATTCGACCGGCTCTCTCCCGCATCGAACTTGAAAAACCTGTTCTCGCTGCGTTCCTCGACGCGGCTGCTCAAATCGCTCGTACCGGCAACCCTGGTCATGATACTGGGCTGGAATATTTTGCAGCACACTGTTCTGTCATTGCCGGTGCTGTCGCTGGCGCAGCTGCCGCTGTTGTTTGAAAGCCAATATCGTCTGTTGCTGGCAACCAGCGGCATCCTTCTCTGCTGG
This sequence comes from uncultured Acidobacteriota bacterium, assembly GCA_963774515.1. Classification (GTDB taxonomy): domain Bacteria; phylum Acidobacteriota; class Terriglobia; order Terriglobales; family Acidobacteriaceae; genus JAKAAZ01. The sequence continues at coordinate 75,872 of CAVZFK010000012.1, forward strand.
TCGGCGTTGGACTATGTGGTGGAGTGGCGCAGTTGGGAGCAGCGCCTGCGCATGAGCAAAGAAGACATGCGCAAGGAATACAAGGAAATGGAAGGCAATCCCCAGATCCGCAGCCGCATTCGATCCATTCAGCGGCAGATGCGCCGCCGCAAATTGCAAGTCGATGTTTCAAAGGCCAGCGTCGTCATTACCAATCCAACCCATTACGCCGTGGCGTTGGAATTTAACTTTGAGACGCTGCAGGCTCCCAAGGTGCTGGCCAAAGGAAGAAATCTAATGGCGGAGCGGATTAAGGATGAGGCACGATGGGCCGGTGTTCCAATCATCGAAAACCCTCCGCTGGCCCGTTCGCTATTTCGCTCCGTGGAACCGGGGCAGTCGATTCCGCATGATTTGTATGCCGCCGTTGCTGCCATCCTCGCCTTCCTCTATCGCCAACGTGTGGAGGAAAAGATGCGTGCCAGCGCACGCGAAACGCGCCGTCCGCAGGAACCTGTGCGTCCGGGCACGGCATATCAGCCTCCACGCTTAAGGCTCGGCCAAGGAATAGAAAAATCCAACGAAAACAAGTCCGACTTTGGCACGACGGATGCATCAGCTTCAGCAACAGGCACAACCATGCAGGATGCAACCGATCACGATCCGTCCGGAGACAGTCTTTCCTCTAGCGGGCCGACTGACGGCTCAGGAGCAGGCGAGTGAGCACGCAAGTCGTAGCACAAAACCCGGCCCCAGAATCTCAGCAGAAGGGCAGCAGTCTGCTGCGCTGGCTCACCCCGGAAATGAGTCGTCGCGCCCACGAAATGCTGTTACCGGCGACTGCCATCAGCATGGTGCTGGTCATGCTGGTTCCATTGCCGGCGTTCGCGCTCGACTTGCTGCTGACAGTATCGATTACGGCTTCGTTCCTGGTCTTTCTTTCAGCGGTGCAATTGCGCAAGGCCGTCGAGTTTTCTGTTTTTCCGACTCTATTATTGCTGCTGACACTATTCCGCTTGTCACTGAACCTGGCCTCAAGCCGTCGCATTCTGCTGCATGGATTTGAAGGCACCGGAGCGGCCGGCCAGGTGATTGAGGCCTTTGGACAGTTTGTTGTTGGCGGCAACTACATTGTTGGATTTGTCGTTTTTCTGGCGCTGATTGCGATTCAGTTCCTGGTGGTGAGTCACGGCGCGGTGCGGACCGCGGAAGTCACAGCGCGATTTACTCTCGATGCGTTGCCTGGCAAGCAGATGGCCATCGATGCCGATCTGAACGCCGGTGTGATCAATGAAGCGACCGCGCGCAAACGGCGTGAGGCGATTGCGCGAGAAGCTGAGTTCTATGGCGCCATGGACGGCGCGGCGCGGTTCAACCAGAGAGATTCGATGGCGACGATTCTCATCACGGCCATCAATATTATTGCCGGCTTGCTGATTGGAGTATTTCAGCAGAACATCGCGGTCGGCGAGGCGCTGCGCACCTATACCGTTCTGACCGTCGGCGACGGCCTGGTCACGACCATTCCATCGCTATTAGTTTCTGTTGCAGGCGGCATTGTGTTGACCCGTGCGGCTTCGTCGTCGAACTCGCTCGGCACAGAAATCGGCGCGCAGATCTTTCAACGTCCCAGCAGCTTGTGGATTGCGTCCGGCCTGCTGACCATCATGGCCTTGATCCCCGGCCTGCCGAAGCTACCGTTTCTACTGATGGCTGCCGGTCTGGGCTACATGGCCTATCGCATGCCAGCACCGACAGCGGTTGCCGAGAGCGATGGTGCTGTACCAGGAAAAGATTCGAAGGCCGCGACCGGCGCGCAGGCAGATAATCTTGCGGGCTTGCTGCCGATCGATGATCTCAGCCTCGAAATTGGATTTCAGCTGATTTCTTTGGTCGATGAAAAGCAGGGTGGCCAAATGCTGGCCCGAGTGCGCGCGCTGCGAAAACACCTCGCCAAGGAACTGGGCTTCATTATTCCGCCGGTGCACATCACCGACAACCTGCGTCTCAAGCCGCGGGAATACACCATCTCGCTCCGCAATGCGGAGATGGCGCGATGGCAGACGGAAGGCAATCAACTGCTGGCGGTCAATGCCGACCCTAAAGCGCGCGCCTTGCCGGGAACGGAAACTCGCGAGCCGGCGTTTGGCGTGCCTGCCCGCTGGATTCAACCGTCGTTGTCGGAACAAGCCATGGCAGCCGGATATTCCGTCGTCGATCCCACCACGGTGATCGCCACGCATTTGGGAGAAGTGATTCGTCGCGAAGCTCATCGTCTCCTTGGCCGCGCCGAAACCAAGCGGCTGCTCGACAGTCTGCAGGAGTCCCATCCCAAGCTGATTGAAGAGCTGGTTCCGAAATTGATGACGCTGGGAGAAGTGCAGCGTGTGTTGCAGCAATTGTTGCGGGAGCAGGTTTCGATCCGCGATCTGGGATCGCTACTGGAAGTGATGGTGGAAGCCGCAGCCACCAACAAGAATACGGTGCACCTGGTGGAGACGATTCGCCAGTCGATGGGGCGCACGCTGATGCAACCGATGCTTGATGGCGAAGGTCAGATGCGTGTCTTCGTGCTGGATCCGTCCCTGGAAGAAGAAGTGCTGGCCACAGTCGAAGGCGAAAGCACGCAACGCCTGTTAGGGGATGGAAGCCAGCCGTCGCGCAATGCAACCACATTCCTGCGCCGAATCGTTGAGTCGTGGAAGCAATTGACCGGCGGTGCGTCGAACTCCGGCAGTCCGGTCCTGCTTTGTTCCAGTCCCGCACGGTACTACTTGCGGCGCTGGCTGGAACCGTTTATGCCCAGGGTCTCTGTCGTTGCACCCGCGGAACTTCCAGTCGATATACGGGTGCGGTCGTTAGGCACGTTGAGTTAAATGATTGGCGCCGGCGGGTTTTCGCCGGCGAGCAGAAGGAGTGAGCACGATGCCAGTACCGAAGTTTCCATGTGCAACGGATCGCGAACTGAGTACCCCTATCACGCTGTTGACCGGCCAGGTCCAACCTGACCTATCGAGCGATGAAGATTCAACTCCAGACACACCGTTCAATCAGATGGACGCAGCCGAGCGAGAGCAAATCCTGATGGAGCACCTTCCGGTGGTGCGATACATTGCGCGCCGCATTCATGAACATTTGCCGGCCCATGTTGAGATGGATGACCTGGTAAGCGCCGGCATGCTTGGACTGGCCGACGCGTTCAACAAATTCGACGCCGGCAAGAAAGTGCAATTTCGCAGCTATGCCCAATTTCGAATTCGTGGCGCCATTCTCGATAGTCTGCGCACGCTCGACTGGAGTCCACGCGATCTGCGCCGCAAGGGACGAGCCATTGAAACCGCCATGCACACCCTGACCGGACGTCTCGGGCGAACGCCAATGGAAAACGAAGTGGCGGCGGAGATGGACATGTCGTTGGATGAGTACCAGCATCTGTTGACCGATCTGCGGGGCTTGGAAATTGGCAGTCTCGATGTCGCTCATTCCGAAGATTCCTCGGACGATGAGGTGGCCTATGTGCCCAGCTCGCCCGAGGAAGGGCCGTTGTTCCAATGTCTGAAGGCGGAAATGCGCGCCCGGCTGGCAGATGCGATCACAGCTTTGCCGGAGCGCGAACGTCTGGTATTGACCCTCTACTACTACGAAGAAATGACCATGAAAGAAATCGGACTCACGCTGGATGTGGTCGAGTCGCGAGTCTCTCAAATTCACACCTCCGCAGTTTTGCATCTACGGTCGCTCTTGGCGAGCGATCCGGCAAAAGCCTCCTCCGAGAGAAATCGCAAACCGGACGGAGGCAAATCCCGGGCACCGCGGGTCGGAAATTCTGCTGTAGGTCTTGGTCCGCTCGGCATGCGCGCACGCAACGGGCATGCCATCGTGCGACAGCCTGAGGAGGGAGAAAGCAAATGGATAAGCCGTTAGCGCAGGAAGAAATCGACGCTCTGTTTGCCGCGGCGCGCACTCGTGGCAGCAGTGTCAAGGAGCCCGCGGCCAACGCACCCTTTCAACCCTTCACATTTTCGCGTGTGGGCCAGATCAACAGCGAACAGATGCGCGCCATCAGTCTGCTCAACGATAATTTCGCCCGCAACCTGACCCACAACCTGGGCGCGTTTCTGCGGTGCCATTTTCAGGTGGCTCTGGCTTCCGCGGAACAGCTGCCGTATTCGGAATTCATCGAGCGCATTCCGGAGATTTGTTATGTAGCTTCGGTGCGCCTGGAACCGCTGGGAGCGATTTGCGGCCTGGAACTGGACCTGGCGCTGGCGCTTCCCATGATCGACCTGTTGCTGGGTGGAGAAGGCCGGGCGGCGGCGGTGAGGGAATTGACGGACATTGAAGAATCGATTCTCTCCAGCGTGGTTGAAGTCAGTTGCCGCGAACTGACCTCCGCATGGCAACCCGTGGGACTGACCTTCAATTTCGAAAAGCGGCAACAGCAGACGCAGATTTCTCGCCTGATGTCGCCCACCGAAAAAACGCTTTCCATCAGCTTTGAAATTCGCATGCCGCATGTGCAGGGAAATCTCAACCTGGTTTTTCCGGCGGTGGTCTCGAATACCATTCTGCGGCGATTGATTACGGATTGGGGTCGTCAAAATCGTCGTCGCTCTCCGGAAATTCTGGCGCGCATGGGGGAACGGCTGCAGCACATCCGGCTGCGCGGAGCATTGCAACTGCCGTCGGTTCGTATCCCGGCAACCGAGCTGGACGATTTGCAGGAAGGCTCCATTGTCCGATTGAGTCTGCCGGCCACACAGGTTTCTGAGTTGCGCATTGCGGGGATTCCGCTATTTCACGCAATTCCGGTACGAGCTGACCAGCATCGCGGTGCGCAGATTACGGCAAGAAATAATCCTTTGTTAAATCGCACCGTGGAATAAAGGCCTGTCGTTGGTGCAGGTGTAATTCAGCTGCGGCGAAAGTGGTTTTGTTGCGAGGAAAGTGAGACGTCACAGCATGGCAAACAATCGGCGAGTCTTCGATCTATGGTTCGAAATCATGCGCGCGGAGTTGGAAGAGCTGGTGCACATTCCGGTCACGGCGCGAACCGCGACGGAAATTCCTCCGTCCGCCAGCGCCTATCGTAGCCAGTTGCTGTTGGAAGGTCCCGTTCACGGTGTCATGTACGTCACCGCATCGGCTTCGAGCCTGGTGCAGTTGTCACAGATGGTGGCCGGAGAGCCAGTCGATCCCAAGGCGGCCTGGACGGAAGAAGGGTTGGAGGTCTGGCAGATCTGGCTGACCGGAGCCAGCGGCAAGCTGGCGTTGAGATTGTCGGAGGAGATTGGGGACGATGCCAAGAACGCCTGCACGATTCTGCTGCAGGGTACGACCGCGGTTGACGGTATGGATTCATCTGGGGGCGCTGACACCGCGGCCTCGGGAGCTGCGATTCAGGAGTTGATGCTGCAGGCAGGTGAAGCCGAGTTCGCTCTCTCGGTCAGCGCGCAGGTGATGTTTCCCGGCGACGATGTGGCGGCGGCGAGTGCGGATCAGCCCGGGATGGAAAAGACCACTCAAGAGCCGGTCGAGGCGGTGCCGCAAGCAAACGCCTCGAGCGAATCGAAGGTGGAACCACCATTGCTGAAAGTAGCAGCTGCTCCTGGCGAAGATCCGCGGACAGCAAAGCCGGCCGAAACCCAGGCGCGCGTCGAGCCTCCCGCAGCTTCACGCACGGTTGAAGAGGCTACTGCGCAAGATCCCAATCCTTATACAGAGCCTCGCACCAAGCAACGACTCGACCTGTTGCTCGATATCGAATTGGAAGCCACATTGCGCTTCGGTGCGCTGGAATTGCCGCTCCGCGAAGTGTTGGAACTGGGGCCCGGCGATGTGTTGCCGCTGGATCGGCACGTTCGCGAGCCAGTCGAATTAGTGGTGGGCGACCGCATTGTTGCCAAAGGCGAAGTCGTTCTGGTGGGTGGAAATTTCGCGCTGCATGTAACGGAAGTTGCCGAGCCGCGTCGACGTCTGGAGACCATTCGGTGTTTGTTTTAGAAGTTTTGCGGCGGCCCTATGAAACTCGACTCGTGCCATGCGCCTGCGAAAGATAGCCATCATGAAAGCTGAACTTGAAGCACACGAAAGGGAATTGATATGACGATGTGGACAGAGCAACTCGGCGCAAATCGAAAAGCGGCGCTGCATGATCTTCCGGTCACCTGGGCCGAGGCGGCACGCATTCCCGACGCTTTGCCGTCGAACTGGGGCAAAACCCCGGCACATCTGCCGCTGATGAACACCTGCATGAATGCTGACTGTAGAACCAGCTGGCTTCGCCTGTGGAGACGACGGAATGTTCCCCGGTTCGAGGGGCAGTGGGCCTGCAGCGCCGACTGCATGCGTGTGCTGATCGAAGATGCTGTGGCGCGCGAGTTGGGCGATGGCGCGCCGCTCGAACCCCAGAAACACAAGCATCGCATTCCTCTCGGATTGCTGATGTTATCCCAGGGATGGATTACGCAGGAGCAATTGCGTCGAGCGCTCGATGCGCAGCGGCAGGCGGATGGGAAAGCTCGCATTGGCAAGTGGCTGATGCAACAGTGCAACCTGTCAGAAGAACTTGTGACCCGCGCCCTCAGCATGCAGTGGGGATGCCCGGTCTTGTCTTTTTCCGGCAATGCGCCGGAGACCATGTCGACACTGATCCCTCGACTCCTATTAGATACCTACGGAATGGTACCGTTGCGCAACGGATCGAGTCGGCTCGCGTATTTGGCGTTTGAGGATCGGGTGGATTCCTCGGTAGCGCTCGCCGTGGAGCGGATGAATGGAATTCGAATCGAGCCCGGCGTAGTGACCGCCTCGCAATTTCTTCGTGTTCAAGAGCGCATGATGCGTGCCCCGTTTCCCAAGGCGCAATTGATGGAGGCGAATTCTTCAGCCGGGGTGGCCGAGGCGATGGCCTCCGTGATTGAACGAGTGCGCCCTCATCAGGCGAAGATGGTACGGATGCATCGCTATTTTTGGCTGCGGGTGTGGCATCAACCTGCACCTTCGGTGTCCGCCGCACATCCCCACATCGGTTCGCCGAGTCTGGTGCCCCGGATCCATCAGGTGGAAGACGTTTTGATTCGATTACAGCCGGAAGACTAAGTTTCCATCTATAGCACGGGCGGGCGCTCGCAGTGTCAGCGAGAAACTGCGCCCAAGTATCACGCGAACGACTACAAGATTCGCCGTGGAATCCGATGGCATCGAAATGAGGTTTTTCTAATCTTCTCCCCTCTCACTCCGGCATGCGCAGTGCATAGATACACAGCATTGGAGAAATCAGACAACTGTGGACAGCGGATACTATGCAGCTTTTACCGGACTACTGGCGCGACAACAGGCGCTCGATGCGGTCGCGAACAATCTCGCCAACGCCAATACCACCGGCTTTCGTGCCGAGCGGGAATTTTTCAGCGATGCCTTGACCGGTCCGAACGCCTTGGGGTCCCAGTTGAACACGGCGGTCAATGACTACGGCGTGCTTGGCGGCAATCAGATTGATCTTTCCCAGGGGCAGATGACGACTACAGGAAATCCCCTTGATCTGGCGCTCGAAGGCCAGGGCTTCTTCGCAGTTCAGGATATGCAAGGCAACATTCAATACACACGCGATGGTTCGTTCACGCGCTCCAGTAAAGGCGTTCTGACAACCCGCAAGGGCGAGCCGATTCTCGACACCAAGGGAAAGCCGATCACCATTCCCAGTGGCCCGGTGACCATCGCCGGCGACGGCACCATCTCGGTGCACGGTGGAGTGGCGGGAAAGATCGGCATCTTCACGTTTGCAGGCGGAACTCCGCTGGTGCCGGAAGGGGTCAGTCGCTATCAGGCGCCGCCGAAGACGGCCACACTTACGACCGCGGCTGTTGTTCATCAAGGCAAATTAGAAGGCTCCAACCAGAACGTGGTGCAGGGAACCCTGCAGTTGATCCTTGTGCAGCGGCAGGCGGAAATGATGATGAAGGCGTTGTCGGTATTCAGTAACGATCTTGACCAGCAAGCCAGCCAGGAGTTGCCGCGAGTTTGATTCAATCCGCCGCCGCCGGAATCTCGCGTGTGGCGACGGTAGCAAGTAGAACCGCTGGAACGAAAGATTCAGCCAGGAGAGTCCATTATGATTCGCGCACTATACACAGCCGCCAGCGGAATGAGCGCCGAGCAGCTCAATCTGGATACGATCGCTAATAATCTGTCGAACTCCGGCACGGTAGGTTTCCGCAGCAAGCGGCTTCAGTTTCAGGACATGATCTATCAAAATCTGATCACACCGGGAGCAGCGCAGAGCGCGCAAACTGTTTCTGCCGGGCTGCAAGTCGGCCTGGGAACTCGCTCCACCGAGAGTGAAACGATCCTGACCCAGGGCGGCCTGAATCAAACCAACAATCCGCTCGATCTTGCGATTCAAGGCAATGGATTTTTTCAGGTCCAGCTTCCGGACGGTAGTATCGCGTATTCGCGCGCCGGAAATTTTCAGCTCAATAATCAAGGGCAAATGGTGGATGTGAACGGCAATATGCTGTTGCCGGCGATCACATTGCCGTCGAATGCCACCTCCGTAACGATTACTCAATATGGCGTGGTAAATGCGACCTTGCCGGGGCAAGCCAATCCGTCGCAGCTCGGCCAGATTCAGCTGGCGACATTTACGAATCCTGGCGGACTGAACAATGTTGGTTCCAACCTGTTTCAGGCGACGCTGTCTTCCGGACAGGCGGTGCTGGGCAATCCGGGAGATGCAACCGGCCTGGGAACATTGCAGCAAGGGTATCTGGAAAATTCGAACGTCGATGTGGTGCAGGAATTTGTTGCCATGATCATGGCGCAGCGGGCGTATGAGAGTAATGCCAAAGTAGCCACGGCCGCCGATGACATGTATCAGCAAGTGAACAACCTGGTGAAGTAACGGCGGTCACGATGATCGAAGCGCAGGTCCACAAAGATTCAGTGAGAAGTTTTATGAAGTGGCGAAGGCTCATTCTCGGCGTAGTGGTTGGGATGGTCAGCAGCTGCGGTTTCGCTCAAGTGGCTTGCTCGGCGCGCACACCGGAGCAGGCACTCCCGTCCGGATCGGTGGCCACGACAGATCAGCCTGTCTTAAATTCTTCTGCCAGCTTCTATCGACTGGCGCGCATCGTTGTCGATCCGGAATTACATCGCCGCTGGGCGCTGATCGCAAACTGCACGCACCCAGAGCGCCCATTAGAAATCGTTGCGCTTTCCGGACACGTCGTTGTCCCGAACAGGGCTACCCAATCAGTTGCTTCGGCGTCACTCGCCCCCGGGGGATCTTTACCGATCGTCCAGGCAGAAGTGGTGCCTCGTCAGACGATGTCTTCGCCACCACGAATCACAGCCTCGAAAGTTGCAGTGGTCGCCAAGACATCCACGCCGGATCCATCCGCAATGATGCCCGTGATTCGCGCCGGCGATCTTGTTCGACTGTGGAGTTCGGATGGCAACGTGCGTTTGGAGATGGCAGTTATTTCCCTGGAATATGGGCGCATCGGGCAGGTTATCCATGTACGACGAATGGGCCAGACAACATTATTGGCAGGAGTCGTGGTGGGCGAGGACTCCGCGGAGCTCATCCCATGAACCCACGGTTTGCTTCTGGCGTGGTTTTGTCGGCAGCATTTCTCGTGCTGACAGTCTTTGCAGGTCCCGTCGCCTGGGGAAAAGACAAAAAAACTTCTCCGATCAAGCCGAACCCAGCCAGCGAGGACCTGGCCGCATATATTGCGCAGGTGCGCAAGATGTATCCGGGGGGCACCAGCGATGGTTCTATCTGGAGCGCGACCGGCCGACTGACATCTTTGCCGACTGACGTGAAGGCGTTGAACCCGCACGATCTGATTTCAATCATCATTTCAGAGAACCTGTCCGCTTCCACGGGTGGCACGGTTAAGAATTCCCGCGCTTCTACCGCCATCTCCCAATTGAGCGCTCTGTTTGGAACTTTTTCCGCGTCGAGCGCGGCCAACAATGCCGTCAATCAAAACGCTTCTTCCAGTTTGAATGCTCAGGGTCAGAGTGTGACGGATTCCAGTCTGAACACCACCATCGGCGGCGAAGTGGTGGATGTGCTGCCGAACGGAATTCTGGTCATCGAAGCGGCGCGCCAGTTGGAGTTCAATCAACAAACGGAAACGATTGTGATGCGCGGCCTGGTGCGCCCACAGGACGTGAGCCCGGGGAACCAGGTCATGTCGACTGCCATTTCCGGACTGCAGGTCCAGGTGGTGGGCAAGGGCATCGTCAACGATTCCACGTACCGCGCCAATCCAGTGGTGAGGATGCTGCAACGCATCTTGATCCCCTGATATGGAAAGCCGCAGAATATGACACCGACCCGCCATCCCGTGAAAGCCCTCGCGACCTGTCGCTACCGGCTGGCTGTGATTCTTGTGGGCCTGCTTCTGCTTTTTGAAATTCATTGTGCCTTCGGACAACTTGCCACCAAGGTACCTGTGACTGCGAAGCCGGCGAGCGCGAATCTGGAGTCGTCTCCGCAGCTTCTCGCCAATGCGAAACCATCGCCCATTCCTCCATCCGGAGAGTCAGCCTGCGCTGGCAACCCAGGTGGCGTTGGTCAAAGATGTCAGCTCGGTGCAGGGAATTCGCGACAATCAACTTATCGGATATGGAATTGTCGTCGGCTTGCAAAACTCCGGCGACAGCCAGATGACGTATTTCCCGCTGCAGACATTGCTGTCCACGCTGCAGCGCCTTGGAATCACGGTGCCATATCCACTCACCTCCATCATGGTGAAGAACATGGCCGGTGTTTTTGTTGAGGCCAGCTTGCCGCCGTTCGCGCAGCCCGGATCGAAGATCGACATCACGGTGTCCTCCACGGGAGATGCGCGCAGTTTGTCCGGAGGCATGCTGTTGATGGCACCGCTCTATGGTGCGGATGGTCAAATTTACGCCGAAGCGCAGGGTCCATTGGTCGTCGGCGGATATTCGGTTTCGCAAAACGGCAATTCGAAACAGATGAATTTTCCCACCACCGCGCGGGTTCCGAATGGAGCGACGGTGGAGCGTGCCATTCCCATGGACCTGCTGCATCGCAAGACGCTGACCTTGTTGTTGAATGAGGCGGACTTTGAAACGGCAACGCGAGTGGCGGCAACCATCAATCATTCTCTCGGTGGCCCACTGGCACATGCCATTGACAGCCGGCGCATTGACCTAGTGGTCGCGCCTGGACAGGATGTGCCGGAATTGCTGGCGCGAGTTCAATCGCTCCCAGTAGAAGTGTTTCCTCCCGCCCGTGTAGTAGTGAATGAGCGAACCGGAACAGTTGTGATTGGCGGCAACGTACGATTGCAGCCGGTTTCCATATTGCATGGCGGCCTGCAGATCGATGTGGAATCGCATTTTGAAGTGTCGCAGCCCAATCCGTTTGGGACCGGGACGACACAGGTGGTGCAACAGACGCAGGTGCAGGCGAATAATCTTCCAGTCAATCGAATCGAGCTGAAAGAAGGCGCCACGGTGGACGACCTGGTGCGCAGTCTGCAGTCGATCGGCGCCACCGCGACTGACGTAATTTCCATCCTGCAGGCGATGAAGCAGGCCGGCTCGCTCGAAGGCGATCTGGAGGTGATGTAACCATGAACATTCCAAACTCCCTGATGCAATCGGTTCCCGAATCCACGTCGCATGCGGCTGCCAGTCCGCAGCTGATCAAGGCAGCCAATGCATTTGAAGCCAATTTCTTAGGGGAACTTCTGAAACCAATGCGTGAAGATCCTTTGTTTGGAAACGGCAGTGGCCTCGGTGGGGATAGTCTCGGCAGCGACGGGCCCAGCAGCGGCAGTATGGGAACCATCGGCAGCCTGGCTTCAGAAGCATTGGCGCAGGCCATCGCGAGGCAAGGCGGACTTGGAATTGCGAAGATGGTTCTGGCTCAGCTGGCGCCCGTAGAGCAGACCACATCGCAGGCGGCGAATGCTTTGGCGGGTCCAAAATGCGGCGGTTGCGCGCCCGAATTGACAATGACGCCGGACGCCGGAGCTTCGGTTGAAGCGGGAAGTCTGGCCATGCTCGGGGAGGGAAACCTAGCTACCTCGTCGGCGAGCGAAACCGCAAAAAATTCAAGCAACAAACTGGCACGGGAAGGTTCGTCGCTGGACGGACACGATAGGCCGATGTCGATCGAGATTCTTCGTCCATTAGCAGCGGTGAAGAAATGACTGGACCGCGGCGGAAGAGATTCCCATGAGCCTTCGCCGGGGTCATGAAATCGGATTCTCTCCAGATTTTTGCGGCCGAAACCCTAAAGTCCGCGGCGGATCTGCCGATTTGTTCAGTTGTGGAGGAATATGCAATGAACCTTTCCGGAATTCTTAATGGGCTTCCCGATCTACTGCGTTCGCAGCAGACGGGCAATACGACCGCGGCAGCTTCCAGCGCGAAGACTTCATCCGCGCAGGTAACGCAGCCGAATGGCGGCAAAACAGATCAGGCGGATCTCAGCAGCACGGGCTTGGCGGCGGCGCAAGCTGCATCTTCCGATGTACGCATGGAAAAAGTGCAAAGCGTGCGCTCCGCGATTGACGCCGGGACGTATCAGGTATCTGCCGGCGATGTTGCCGACAAGATGATGCAGAGCCTTCTGGGCTGACGCTGAACCGGTCGAAATGTTCGGCGACATTGGGGCGAACGTCAGCTGTGAAGGAGGAAGCAGGACATCATGCAGCGGTTGCAACAGTTGATTGAAGATGCGGTGTCTGCGCTGACAGCGCTCGATGCTTATGCGCTGGAAAAGATTCGGTCAGAGATTCACGGTCTGCCCGCGGCACAGCTCTCTGCGGCGGACGTAGCTGCGATTGAGGCTTCCCATCGCTTGCTGGGCGCATTGCTGCAGGAAACCGCGCGCAACCTACGGCTATTCCGGGCGGGTTCGGTTTGTGGACGACAGGAATCTGACATGGATTGTTACGCGCTTCCGCCCTTTTAGGTGAACCTGCGGCTCTCGCAAGTTGCCCCTGAAGGAATGGAGTGTGGTTTGCGTCGGACAAGGATTGAAAAGGCATTGCGGAAAGGATACAGACGATGGCGACATTGAATTCCGCATTGCAATTGATGTCCGGAGCCCTTGCCGCCGATCAGTCTGCACTCGATGTGACGGCGAACAATGTAGCCAACGCCAACACTCCTGGCTACACCCGAGAAGTGCCGATCTTCCAGGCCAGCGATTCGGTGACCATCAACGGAATTTCCTACGGCCAGGGCGTTCAGATGACAGCAGCGCAGTCCCAGCGAAGCCTGGTGCTTGATGCGGCCGTCCAGCAGCAGACCCAGGCACAACAGGCAAGCAACAGCGAAGCGACCGCTCTGACCCAGGTGGAGGATATTTTCAACCAGGTCACGACGTCGACCAGCAGTAGTTCCGGCGTGAACAGCCTGGGCGATCAGGTCAGCAATTTTTTTAATGCGCTGAGCCAGCTCTCCGCCACCCCGTCCAGCATTTCTTTGCGCGAAAGCGTGTTGACCACAGCCGGGCAAATGACCTCCGCGTTCAACAGCGTCGCCTCACAACTGAATCAGCAGACGGTTTCTTTGAACACGCAGGTGCAGGGAGTGGTCGACCAGATCAATCCGCTTCTGACATCGATCGCACAGTTGAATCAGCAGATTTCCACCACCAGTCCGAACGCCGATGCCGGTTCGCTTGAGGATCAACGCCAGAACGATCTACAGCAGCTATCGCAATATATCGGTATCAACGTCATCACCAACGAAGACAACAGCATGACGTTGACTACTACCGGAGGGGCGCTGTTGCTGTCGAAAGATCAGGCTTTTCCGCTGACTATCGGCAATGTTGGCGGCAATGTGGATGTATATACCAGCGCTCCCGGTGGAGCAGCCGACATCACCACGGCTCAAGCGAGCGGCGGGGGCCAGCTTGCCGGACTGCTCACTACGAGAGATCAGGATATTCCGTCGGTTCTGAGTCAGATCAATACCCTGGCCTCCGGCGTGGCCACGCAAATCAACTCCATCCAGGCGAATGGAACAGATTTGAATGGCAATGCGGGCCAACCTTTGTTTACCATGTCGGCGCTCGATCCGGCCGCAACCCTTTCCGTGGCTCTCACGGATCCATCGCTGATTGCCGCCTCCGCAACCGGCAATGGTCCCGGCGACAATACAAATCTGGAATCGATGATCAATGTCCAGAATCTGGCCAACATCGGCGGTGAAACCCCGTCCAACTTTTATTCCTCCTTCATTTCAATCCTGGGTAGCAAGGTATCCGGGCTGAACACACAAAATCAGGCGCAGCAGGCTTCGCTCGCCCAAGTGCAGGCCCAGATCAGTTCACTTTCCAGCGTCTCTCTGAACGACGAAGCGGCGAATCTGCAAACCTACGAGCAGGCCTACCAATCGGCGTCCCAGGTATTCAACATCGTCAATACCCTGATCATGAGCGCGCTGAATCTTGGAGTGCAGACGGCCGTGACATAGTGAGGCGCGTCCGTCGACTGACGAGGAAACCATGAGAATCGATCCACAATACATTCAAGGTCTAGTCACCGCGGCGAATCAGATCTCGGTGAACCAGCAAACGTACAGTACCGAGATTGCCACCGGTGTAAGTGTGAATAGCCTCTCCGATAATCCCTCCGCCGCTGGGCAGGATTTTCTGCTGCGTTCAGAAATCAGCAGCAACGATAATTTTGTGCAAACCGCGAGCGGTGTGACGGGTGCGCTGCAAGTGACAGACACAGCCCTGGGGAGCGTGGTCACACAAATTACTCAAGCCATTTCTCTGGCGACGGAGGGAAATAACGGCACGCTGAACGCCAGCGACCTTAGCTCCATTGCGAACCAGCTGACCGGCGTCCGATCGGAGATCATGTCGCTGGCCAACACCAGCTATCAAGGACAGTATGTTTTTGCCGGCAGCCAGACTTCCACCCAGCCGTTTTCGCTCGATACCAGCACCACTCCCGCGACGGTGGTGTATTCCGGAGATTCGATGCAGACCACGATTCAGAGTCCCTCCGGCCAGAGCTTTCCGTTGAATGTACCCGGCAGTCAGATTTTTGGTTCCGGGACCACTGGAATCCTGTCGACGTTGAACAACCTGATTGCCAGCTACTCTGCGGGCAATGCCGACATCTCCGACACCACCGCCCTGACGACGGATCTGCAAGGCATTTCGCAACAGCGAGTCATTATCGATAACTCCATCTCCGGGTTACAGTCCGCCAGCACTTACACGCAGAACCAGACCACGCAATTGCAGGCGGTGCAGGATAGTCTGATCCAGGCCAATACGGCCCAGGTCGCCACTCAACTCAGCACTTCGGAGACGCAGCAGACGGCGTTGCTCGACACGATTGCGGGGCTCGAGCAGGAGCCGACATTGTTCACGGCCCTGAAGTAGTTGACTGATTGCCCAATTTCCGCAATCCGTATCGGATTCGAGATTGCGATTGTTGCAACATGTCGCGAGCTCAACGAATCTCAGGCGAGGAAGGCATCGTCGAGGAGGGCAGGCTGGTGTGGGAGGCTCGCAATAAAAAGTCCTGTACCGTCTTCTGATCCGGTCCGTGACTGGTCATCGGAAATTCGGCTGCGGAGTGTGCGAGCTGCCGATCCATTATGCCCGGCAGTGGCCGCGTCGGTAGCACGATAATGTCGACGCGACGATTTCGACTGCGCCCCTCCTCGGTGAGATTGCTGGCGATGGGATGATATTGAGCGTAGCCGGCGGCTGACAGTCGAGCTGGCTGCACACGATCCTCTTCAATAAACAAGCGTGTCAGCTCTGTTGCCCGCGCGGTAGATAGTTCCCAGTTGGATGGATATTGGGAATTGCTGATGGGCACGTCATCGGTGTGTCCTTCGATGCGCACGTTATACGGTACTCCCGCGATGCCTCTACCGATAATTCCCAGAGTCGGGATCGAGGAAGCTTTGGGAACAGCCGATCCGCTCTCGAAGAATCCAACGTCGCGCAGAGAAATGAGCAGGCCGCCGCGGCCGAGAGTAACAGCGACAGTTCCGTCCGCGATCTGAGGCGCAAGAGCGTGCTCCATCCGCCGCTTCATGTTGTTCAGGTCTTCCATGGCGCCAGGCAGCGATGTGACATCGTCGCCCAGGGTCACCATGGCAACGGATTCGGGGGGAACCAGCGTAGCACTGCTCAAGTTGGGCTGGTGCGAGTCCGAAGGAAAAACACCCATGCTTTGAAACGCCTGGCGGATGGAGGACTCGACTTGTTTGACTTTGGTGTGATCCTGGCGCGAGCTGGCAAACATGACGACAAAGAACGCGAACAGAAGCGTAATGAAATCGGCATAAGAAACCAGCCATCGCTCGTGATTGACGTGATTGTGTCTGGTTTTGCGACTCATGCTCTTTTACCTTCCGGTGCAGCCACCTTGTCCTCCAGAAACGTCTTCAGCTTCAACTCGACCATGCGAGGATTCATGCCTTCCAGAATGGCGACCACGCCTTCCAGCATCAGCTCCATGTGGCGATGCTCTTCGCGATAGCGGATCTTGAGTTTGCCGGCAGCGGGAAGGCAGAAAATGTTGGCTAGTCCAACACCATAAATCGTAGCGACAAATGCAACCGCAATTCCGCGGCCCACTTCATTGATGTTGTCCAGATGCTGCATCACTTGAATCAGTCCCAGGATGGCGCCAATGATGCCGATAGTGGGAGAGAAGCCGCCGGCGGACTCAAATACAAGCGGAATACGCTCTTCCACTTCGCTGCGGTTGTCGAGCGCCAGCTGCATGATCTTTCTCAGTTCGGCGGGATCGGTACCGTCAACCGCCAGCATGAGAGCCTGCTTGAGAAATGGATCGGTCACGGCGCCCAGGTCCTGATCGAGAGAAACGATTCCGCTGCGGCGCGCTTTGTTGGCAAATTTCACCAGCTGTTGCACGACAATTTCGCCGTTCGGCTCCTTACTAAAGAAGACACGAGCCAGGTTCTTCGCCGCCGACAAAACAGTGGCCAGCGGAAACTGCAGCATTACGGCGCCCAGCGTTCCGCCAAACACGATCATGGCGGCGGTTGGCTGCAGAATCTGCGCAATCTTGCCGCCCTCCACCATCATGCCCGCTAGAATGCCGCCCACTGCGATCAAGACGCCCGTGAAACTACTTTTGTCCATGGTCTCGCTCCGCTCTATTGAAAGAAGGCTGATCGGATTTAATCCGTATCGCGCCCCCGCCGCCGCCAACTTTCATCCTGATCGACATTCATGTTGGTTTGAGGGAGAGCAGCAGCCATGGACTGAGCCGCTGAAGCTGACATTACGACGATGGGCTGGGTTGGATCCGCCGCCACCATTCCGCCAGGAAACGCCGTACGCAAAAGACGGGAACGAAAAGCGACCACCCTCTCAATCAACTCACCAGTGGATTCCGTGACTACAATTTTGTCGCCCGTCACCAGGGTGATGACCGTGTCCGGGCTGGCTTCCGCATATCGAATCAGGTCGCTGTTCACAACCATGTGTTCTCCGTTGAGTCGAGTCAGTTCAATCATGCGTGCTCCCCTTCAGAGATGCGTCATCAATAGGCTTATCGGCGCAGATGGGAAAAAGATCACGGAAGCAGCCCGCGATTACGTCTCCCTTCGGTATTCGGGGCGGATCGCAAGAAAATTTCAATATTTTTCGCAGGAAAACATAAAGTGCGCTCAGGCAAGGTCGATGAAAGGGGTGAGCACGAGGTTCCTGACCATGGATGCCCTCGAAGCCGACTCGCAAGCACTTGAAGCGAGCCGGCAGACAGGGCAAGGGCGGGAGGCTCGCAAGTAAAACCACATGAACAGGAGCCAATCGTATGTCATTAGGTGTCTTAAATAATATCTCCGCGATTTACGCAGAAAATAACCTGAACCAGACCAGCGCCAGCCTGCAAAACACACTGACGCAGCTTTCGTCCGGCTCACGCATTAACTCCGGCGCAGACGATGCCGCTGGCCTTTCCCTGGCCAACGGTCTCGGCGCCAATGCAGCCGCGCTTACCCAGTCGGCAACCAACGCCAGCAGCGGCGTCGGCATGATGCAAGTGGCTGATGGCGCCCTTTCGCAGGTGACGAACCTGCTGAATCGCGCGGTCACACTGGCAACGGAAGCCTCCAACGGTACCCTGAACAGCACGCAGGATGCTGCGGCCAACCAGGAGTATCAATCGATTCTGGCCGAAGTCAACAACATCGGTTCCACGTCGAGCTTCAACGGCGTGGCTGTTTTCGGATCCAGCACGGCAATCTTCACTGGAGATGCCTCGGCGATCGGCTCCAGCGTGGATACGCTGAACATCAAAGCCCTGACTTCCAGCAGCGTTGGTGACGTAGGTGGAACGATTGGTGCGGCAACCACGGCAAACATCTACACCAGCACCGGCGTTGCGTCGGGAACCACAACAACGGCGGCGGGAACGCTGGGCATCCAGGTGGGTACAAACCCATCCGTGACCGTCAACATCGCGTCCGGATCGAGCATTGCCAACATCGCCAGCGACATCAACAATTCCCATATCGGCGGGATTTCGGCTACGGTGCAGTCGGCCGGCGGATTCGACAGTCTGGTCATCAGTGATCAGGGTGCAGCGTTGACCGGTTTTGTCGGCACAGCGATGGGCTTTGCCACCGACCCAACCTTCGCAGCGACCGGCGGCGCGGCAGCCAATGGCATCTCGTATACAGAGGGAACTGGCCAGGACTTGAGCACCACAAAACTGGACAACTCCACCGATGCACAATCGGCATTGACGGCAATCAGCACTGCAATTTCCGATGTGGCCGCCCAACGCGGTTACCTGGGATCGCAGATCAATACGCTGAACACGGTTGCCAGCGTTGCCAACACCGAGCAGACCAACGTGGTTTCGGCGCAGAACAACATCATGGCGACTGACTACGGTCAAGCGACTTCGAATCTGTCGAAGTATCAGATTCTGAGCCAGACCGGCATCAGCGCCCTGGCCCAGGCCAATACCGTGCAGCAGGAAGTTTTGAAGCTGCTGCAATAGTTCCTCCTCCGCCGGCGCCGAAGGCAGCCTTTCAGCTGTCTTCGGCGCTGCATTTCTCAGGAAAGATTTAGAGACATTTTTCTAAATGGCCGCATGCTTGCCTTCTCCCCTTGCGAGCAGACATTTCTGTCGAGGTTACGATGGGCACTCCAGTAGGAATCTCTTTTGGATCGCCGACCAGCGGTCAGGGCTTCGATGTTGCTACTACAGTGAGTCAAATCACAGCCAGTATGCAGGCCACAGAGACGCCCTGGAACAATCAGCTGACGCAATTGAAAAGCGAAGACACAGCCTACACCGCGCTGGGAACGGATCTGTCGAACCTGACTACGAGTTTGCAGGCGCTGACGGACTTTCAGGGAGTGCTGGCCTCCATGGAAGGGTCGAGCTCGAACACCAGCGTGTTGCAACTCACCTCCGCCAGCAATAGTGCGATTGCCGGCAGTCATACCGTGGTCGTCAGTGCGCTGGCGCAAACCAATTCCTATTACTCGAACGATTTTGCAAAATCTTCTGACCTGCTTACCGGCAGCCTGACCCTGACGGTAAATGGCGCTAAGAAAACCATCAACGCAGATTCAGGCGGAGATACCCTGACCCAGTTCGCAGCCAACATCAATAACGCCGAAGTCGGTGTCACCGCCAACGTGATTACAGATGCCGGCGGCCAACGGTTATCGTTGACCAGCAATACCAGCGGTGCTGTGGGAGGATTTACCATTGCCTCTGCGCTCACCGATGCGACCACGCCCGCCACGACAATCGGATTTACTCAGGCGCAGGCCGGTTCGGATGCTAGTTTCACTGTCGACGGTATCAGCGAGATCAGCAGCTCCAATACAGTGTCGAATGCCATTCCAGGCGTTACCTTTCAATTGCTGTCAGCCGCGCCCTCCAGCCCGGTGCAAATCGAAATCACGAATGACAACACTTCGGTGGAGACCGCCTTCAACACCTTCGTCACCAATTACAACCAGGCGATCACGGACATTAACACACAGGAAGGGAATGATTCTTCCGGCAAACGCAGAGCCGCTATTCGGCAACCCGAATCTCGCCATGCTGCAGGAGCAGCTGCAGTCGGCGTTAACGTTCATGACCTCCGGTGGGGTGACCGCAACTGCGGGTACGGGCAGTCCAGCAAGTTGGCAGTTACAAGCGCCCTCCGCCAATGACACGTACACCGTGGCCGCCGGAGCCTTCGGCACGGGTAGTGGTGGATCCGGTAGTAGCGCGGCCATCACAACACCTTCGACGCTGACCCAAATTGCTGCCGCTCTCAATGTTGCCGGTACCGGATACACAGCGAGCCTGGATCCGACCTCGACGATCCTCACCGTAACAGCTGCGGCCTCATCCCCTGCCACGCTGGCGTCGACGTCCCCAACGCTCGCCTCCAGCGGAAGCGGCGGAGTTACTTCGCTGACGCAACTTGGTATCTCCGTCAACAACGACGGTACGTTGACATTCGATTCCAGCACCCTCGACAGCTTGTTGAACACCAATTACCAGGACGTAGCGAATTTTTTGCAGCCAGGTAATGGTTTTACTTCATTTGGCGATAACTTTACGAACGCGCTCAATAACCTTGGCAACGCGGCGCCCAATGGTTTGATTTACCTGGCGCTGCAATCCGATCAGTCAACAGAATCCACGTTGAACACCGACATTACAAACGAGGATGCCCGGATCGCGCAGCAGACAGCTGCTTTGACCACGGAGCTGAACCAGGCCAATTACACGCTGACGGAGATTCCTCAGCAGTTGAATTACGTGAACGAACTGTATAGCGCCATTAGCGGCTACAACACGAATACAAACGGATGACGCCGCCACGGTGCGGAGGGAGTGCGATGAACTATCAGCAGCAAACGTTGGCGGTGATGAATAGCCTGGATTTGGTGGTGGCGCTCTACGACGGCATGATCCGATTCTTGCATCGGGCCATCGCGAATATTGAAGCCAGTGACGTAGCAGGGCGTCGGGACGCAATCCGTCGCGTGCTCGATATCCTGACATATCTGCAGGCGCGACTTCGCGCCGATGTCGGCGGGGAGCCGGCGGCGGCCTTGTCGGAGTTCTATGCGGCGATCTATGCGCAGTGTGTGCGCGGGTCGCGCGACGCTTCGATTCCGCTGTTGCAACAATCCATCCGCGACATTCTGAATGTTCGCGATGCCTGGAAGCAAGTGGCTTCACCCAATGGCCAACCGGACCTATTCGCAGAAAACCTCAGAAAGCGCGAATCAAAGTTCCTCAGCGTCACAATGGACGGGATCAGCCAGCGACAAGTTCCGGCGTTCCGGCATTCTTATCTGCCGACGCGGAATCGCATCGCTGGTCGGCGTAGAAGGGCGATGTCCATTGTCAGCGCAAAAGTTGACGTCGATCTCTTCCAACCATGAAAGGTCAGCAGACTTGTCACAGTCGACCCCTGCGCGTTACTTCGCGCGCCAGCCGATTCTCAATCGAAAGAAGCAGGTGTTTGGATACGAGTTTCTCTTTCGCGCCGGATCGGAAAACCGTTTCTGCATTTCCTCTCTGGCGGAGTCTGAGTCCGCCACTCGCCTGATGGTTGACAATTCCGTTCTCTACGACTTTGAGTCGCTGGCCGGACGCGGTAAAACATTTCTCAATTGCACTCGGGATGCGCTCACGTCCGGCCTGGTCACCCTCCTGCCGGCACGTTCAACGGTCCTCGAAATTTTGGAGGACATTGAGCCCGACAGTGAAGTTCTGGAAGCCTGCGGGCGGCTTCGTGCTCAGGGGTATCAATTTTCCCTGGACGATTTTGTTCCTCGCCCCGGCCTGGAGAAATTCCTTCCATATGCCGACTACATCAAGATCGATTTCCGTTTGAGCGATGCCTCCCAGAGGACAGACATACGCCGATTCCTGAAAGGCTGTGACGCCCGGCTCGTCGCCGAAAAAGTGGAAGAGCAGGAAGAATTTGCAATCGCTGTTGAAGAAGGATTCGACCTGTTTCAGGGATATTTCTTTTGTCGTCCAGATCTCCTGACCAGAAATCACATTCCGTCGAACTATCTTTCCTACGTTCAAATACTCGCAGCTGTGAGCAAGCCATCCTTTGAGTGGCGTGCGGTGGAAAAGCTGGTTCGTCGGGAGACTTCACTTTGTTATCGCCTGTTGCGCCTGGTCAACAGCGCTAGTTTCGCATTGCGCTACGAAATCACTTCCATTGAACGAGCCTTGATCGTTGCCGGCGAAGACCATTTCCGTAAATTAGTTACCGTTGCGATCGCCGCCGAATCCGGACGAGGCCATTCCCCCGAACTGGTACGCCAGACCTTACAGCGCGCCAGCTTTTGTGAGATGGCGGCCGCCCACCTGAATGAAGATCCCACAGAACAATATCTGTTTGGCTTGCTCTCGCTTTTGCCGGTGTTGCTGGGCCTCCCCATGTCACAGGTTGTGGAACTGCTTCCGCTGCGCGCTCCCATTAAGGCTGCGTTGTTAGGAGAGCCAAGCGACGTCCGGCGCTCGCTGGATTGTTTTCAAAAGTACCAATCAGGTGAGTGGGAAGTGTCTGGGCTGCGAAGGAGTAATCGTCTGTCCGAATCAGATGCACGAGCTGTATCGCACGTCGCTGCTATGGGCGGAGGAATGCACTGCCTCGATGAAGTTGTAGTCGCTTCTGTGCATCTCAATCGACGGGCGCTATAAATCGTCGCAGGGCGGGCGATTCCGCTTCGATCGATGGCGCTTCTCCGGCAACCTGAACTGGATTACGACCCTGTTGTTTTGCCAGCGATAGCGCCCGCTCGGCTTCCCGCAAAATGATCAGCGGAGAGCGTCCTGAGCTGACAGCAACGCTAAGGCAGGCTGTCATCGAAATTTCGTTTCCATTCACCATGAATGGACGATTTGCAACTGCAAGGCGAATTTTCTCTGCTTTCGCGGCGGCTTCAGGGAGCGTGCATCCAGGCAGCATGATGGCGAACTCGTCATCCGAATAGCGACCGAGTGCGTCATAACTTCGCAGCTGCCGGCGCAGCCGATTGGCAAGCAGCTTCAACAGCGTATCCGCTACGTTCGAGCTATATTTCGAATTCAGAAGAGTGAAGTCGTCGACATCCAGAAGAACGATGCTGACCGGAGTTTGCAATCGCTGCACCCTGTCCGTTTCCTTGAAAATCAGATCCAGGAATGCTTCTCGCCGCCACGCTCCCGTTAACGGGTCGTGGGTGCAATGGAATTCCATCGCCATGGCGGAGTCGCTCAATTCCGCATACAGATTCTGAACGCGCTCTCCAGTTCGAATCCGCATGCGAAGGTCCTGAAAATCGACCGGCTTGGCAAGAAACTCATCAATGCCCGCATTCGTGGCCATGATGACTTCATCTGGACTTGGGTTTGCGCTCATCAGCATCATCCAGAGTTGCCGCCGTCGCGAGCGGCGCCGAATTTCCAATCCAACTTCAAGCCCCGTCAAACGAGGAAGCGAAGAACTCAGAAGTGCCATGCCGGGCGTGTCCGATTCTTGCAGGCGCTGCAATGCGGTCAGCCCGTTCGAATGTACCTCGACGGAATAGTGCAGCTGTTGCAGGTACTGTCGGAGCTGCCCGCTGTGCTCCAGGTCTTCCTCTGCAAGAAGAATTCGGCGATCATGCATGGTGGATTGGCTCTCGATGGTCATAATGAAACATCGGCCGCGGACGAAAAAACATGAGCGCTAAATTGCAGTTTCCAAAGTTTTTCGCATGCGACGGTTCCTGCCAGCTGTTCCATGCCAACAGCTTGCCGCAAACGGTTTTCAATACGGGAATATCCGCGCGATGAGTCGCTGACTAGATCAAAGCCAGGCTTCGCTCGATCAGGTGTTTGGTATCGACGACCGGATCGACATCGGAGTCGGATTCCATGGAGTAGTAGCCGCGATATTGCGCTGCTTTCGCGATGCCGAACAGCTCTGACAACGAAACAGTCTCGCGCTTGCCGCGGATCATCTCGGCGTCTTTGACATGAGCGATGTTCCATGCGTGAGCAAACATGCGCCGAACCGCCTGCGTATTGAATTGTTCATCGCCGCCCATCAGGGAATTCGCGAAATCCGGGAGGGCTCTCAAGTACGGCGTGTTCGCCAGCTGAATAGCAGCAAGGATGCGCTTGTCAGAGGAAAGTATCGGGTCATCGTTCTCCAGGTTGACCACGATGTTATGTGCGGTTGCGTAATCGAGCGTCGGCTTCAGCGCATCGACAGCCCTTGGCAGATCAGAAGTGTCGGAGCACTTCGGAATCCAGATGCGAATACTCGGAGATTTCAGTGTGACTGCGATATCGATCCATGTGCGATAGCGCGCGTTCCCCGCATTTCTTTTCGCAAGGTCTGTACTGCAAAGTTCAACCGAGTCGTCGACCGGAATGTTCACGGTGTGCACGCCGGCTGCATCGAATGCCGCGCGCAGTTTCAGAATCTCGTCCGGTGCTGTGGAAGGGAAGTGGAGCGACAACGGCTCGATGCCACGCACGTGAAACTCCGTCCGCATATAACGAGCAAATGCCGCTAGATCCATTCCAGGCTTGGAAGTGTCGCGATCGTCGTTCGTCGGCGAAATGAGAATGCTTCGAAAAGGGTAGGTTGCGACCGCGATCCTTGCGCGTGGATCCGTAGGAAAGTTGGCGTGCGGCGACTTCGTCTCTTTTGCGAAGATGGCACCCGCGGAGCAAAGCATCGCTCCTTTGCAAAATGTTCTACGTGTCAATGAGCTCATCCGTTTCCCCTTCGAAAATTTAGATAGATTGCCGGCGCTGCTACCCATTCCCACGGTACTTGATTGTCAGCATAGTCGACTGCTGCAAAGTATTCGAGCAGTGAATCGCGCAATATGTTCGCTCGCCAACCCATCGTTCGCAGGTGTACATGAACTCGTCGCAGCGGCGTGAATGTGATACCAGACACAGACGCGAACACCTGTCCGTCCTACCCTGAATCGTCACTCTCTGTGTTTCAGGCCAGGGGGCATTCGGTCATGGCCACGCTGTTGGAGAGACCCTCGGTTGGCTCGTCTTCGGCGCAGGCCGTGGCGGCGCTGGCGTCCGTCTCAGCAACACCCGTTCTAACAAAAACTCCTACAAACCCGTGGGTCGTGGCTATCTCCGTGATGCTGGCCACGTTTATGGAGGTGCTGGACACCGCCATCGCCTCGGTTGCTCTGCCTTACATTGCAGGTTCTCTGGCGGCTTCAAATTCTGAAGCGACCTGGGTGCTGACCAGTTATCTGATCGCCAACGCCGTCGTCTTGCCCGCCAGCAACTGGTTCGCGCTGCGCTTCGGACGAAAAAGATTCCTCATCTCCTGTGTCGTGCTTTTTACGATTTCCTCGTTCTTTTGCGGAGCGGCGCCGTCGCTGTCATTGTTGTTGATCGCGCGCGTGCTTCAAGGTGCTGGGGGAGGAGCGCTTCAACCACTGTCCCAGGCAATTTTGCTGGAAAGCTTTCCGCCTAAGAAACGTGGCGCTGCCATGGCCCTGTTTGGATTTGGCGTGGTGGTCGCGCCGGTGCTGGGACCAACACTGGGTGGCTGGCTCACCGATTCCTACAGCTGGCGGTACGCCTTCTACATCAATATCCCGATCGGGATTCTGGCGGTCTTCATGATCAGCCGCTTCGTTCACGATCCGCCGTACATCCGAAATGCGAAAATCGGTCCCTTCGACAATCTTGGCTTTGGCCTGCTGTGCTTATGGACGGGTTGCCTTCAAGTAATTCTCGACAAGGGGCAGGAAGTCGACTGGTTCGGCGCACTCTGGATTCGCTGGGCCACTCTCATCCTTTGCATTTCTCTGGGATGGTTCATTGTTCATTCCTGGCGAGCGCGCCATCCGCTGGTCGACCTTCATGTCGTAATGCGCAATCGGAATTTCGGCGTCAGCTGTCTGCTGATCTTCGTGCTGGGATTTATTCTCTATATCCAAATCACGGTTCTGCCGCTTTTTTATCAGGAGGTGCTTGGCTACACCGCGCTGACGGCTGGGATTATTGTCGCTCCGCGCGGAGTTGGCTCCATGATCGGTCTGCCCATTATTGGGTTCATCAGCCACAAGATGGATAACCGATGGTTGCTCTCGATTGGATTTGCTGTGTTTGGAGTTTGCTCGGTTATGTTCTCGTTTGTAAATCTGGAAATATCGCCGACCACACTGCTGATTCCCATCGTTGTGACTGGGTTCGCGATGAGCTTTCTCTTTGTCCCGATCGCAAGCGTTGGCACTGCAACCCTCAGCAATCGCGAAATGGGCAATGCCACCGGCATCTTCAACCTGATGCGAAATATTGGCGGCTCGATTGGAATCTCTTTGGCGCAAACTGAGCTGGTTCGTCGCGCCGACTTTCATCAGACGCGCATTGCCGCCACCGTGCCTCAAAGTGGCTACTGGTTTCAACAGCACATGGCAATGATGAGCCAATATTTTGCCCGCTTTTTCGGGGCTGCTGCCGGAGAGCCCGCGGCTCTGGCTGCCATGTATCTCCAGCTGCAGCGGCAGGCAATGTTGTGGGCATTCATTGACGTATTTCGATGGACCGCGCTCTTCGCATTTCTGGCTGCGGCTCTGACGTGGCTTTTCCAGAAGGTAAATCATCCGAAAGATGATGCCGTCGTGCCGCATTGAACCCGCATCTATCGAAGGCTCACAGATGGATCGCACCCTTGTGAGAATAGCGATTCAAGCAGTGGAAGCGCCTTTCTATCGAAAGCGAGAAAACTTTCTAGCCGGCCTGGTTTCTCTTTTGAGGCTCAAAGATATCGAGCACCGAAGATTTAATCGTTAGAATAGGGAACGAGCAACTACAGGCTTCAGGTTTGCAGCTGTTTCAGATGCAAAGTCTTTTGGATTCCGCCTCCCGCCTGTCACCCTTCACTGAATTGAGATCCTATGACTACTGATTCGACTCACGCGCCCGCCTTCGATACCACACGACAGTTTCCACATATTATGTTGCGCGAGATTTTCGAGCAGCCGCAGGCCCTGGCGGACACGCTCGCCTATTACACGCAAAACGGCAGACTGGCGCGCGAGCCTATGCTGGCTGCCCACAGCGCGTTGCTCGGTCACGAACGCATTGTCATCGCCGCCAGCGGATCCAGCCGGCATGCCGGATTAGCCGGCGAAATTATGTTGGAAGATATTGCCGGCCTCGCCGTCGACGTCGAATATGCCAGCGAGTATTGTTATCGCTCAACCCACACGCTGCACAATCCCGCGGTCATCGTCATCTCGCAATCCGGAGAAACCGCGGACACATTGGCGGCTTTGCGCGAAGCGCGTTCGCGTGGGCTGCAAACCGCAGCGATCACCAATCGCAGCGACTCTTCTATGGCCAAGGAAGCGCGCGCCAGTCTTCCAGTTTGCGCTGGCCCGGAGAAAGCAATTCCCGCCACCAAGAGTTTCACCGGCCAACTGCTCGTCCTCTATTTGCTTTCACTATCCCTCGCCCATCAACGCGGCCGCATGACTCTGAATGTCGCCGATTCTATGTGCGGAGAAGCGCTCGCACTCCCTGACATCATTGCCAAGGCATTGCCTGTGTGGGAGCAGGCGGTTCAGGAATTGGCCGCCAGCTATCGCGACGCGACCGCGTTTTTATTTCTGGGTCGCGGCATTCATTACCCCATCGCACGCGAAGGCGCCCTCAAACTGAAAGAGTCTTCTTATACCCACGCCGAAGGCTATCCGGCGGGTGAATTGAAACATGGGCCGAATGCGTTGGTCGGCCCCGAAACTCCGCTGGTTGTGTTGGCGACCCATGACCCCAACGACCGCGACTCGCTGCTGCGATATTCCAAAGTGGTGCAGTTGCTGAAAGACATGCGCCAGCAGGGCGCGCGGGTGTTTGCACTGGCGAACGAGGGCGACAAGGAAGTGCCGCAATATAGCCAGCACTGCGTCTTCATTCCTCGATGCAGCGAGTATCTGCTGCCGATATGCGAGGTCATCCCGCTGCAGTTTTTTGCCTATCAGATCGCTTTGCTGCACGGACGCAATGTCGACCATCCGCGCAACCTGGTCAAGGCGGTGATTCAGGAGTAATGGGATTCGAATTTTCGATCGCTTCAGAATGAGCCGTTCGACGTTTATTATCGTTTTCAAACGAGGAACAGCCCATTGCGCGAATGTTTCTATCGGAATAGCATCCGGTTTGGGCAGATTCTTTGGAGTGTCAGACGGTGACAGTAATTTCCCCCCGACGAGTTGATTGAGTTGATAGTACGAGCGTGGGAGAAGGAATGAAGAAGACAAATTTAAACCGCAGGCGCGTAACTTTAACCGACGTGGCGCGCGCGAGCGGTTTTTCTCCCTCCACAGTTTCGTCTGGTGGTGAATGAAGCGCCTCTGTCGCGATACATTCCCGCAAAAACCAAGCAGAAAATCTTCGATGCGGTAAAGCGTCTGGGCTATCGGGCGGACATTTTTGCGCGCTCGCTTCGCAGCCAGAAAAGTCACATGATCGGCGTTCTGGTGATCGACCTGGCCGATCCGTTCTGCACTCTGATCCTGCAGGGGATTGAGCGAAAGTTGCTGCCGACGGCCTACCTGCCGATCGTCATGGACGCGCACAATCAACTCCATCAGCTGGAACGCTATCTCGAAATGATGATGGAGCGCCGCGTGGAAGGGTTAATTACCGTGCCGAACTGGCTGCTCTTCGACATTGCGTTGCTCGAGGATATTGATGACAGGCAGATTCCCACGGTAGTAGTCGGTCGCGATCTCGAATCGCCCACCATAAATTCTGTACTGGTGGATAACGAATCGGGCGGTTACGCGGCCATCGAGCATCTCTACCAGCTCGGGCATCGCGACATCGCTTTCTTGCGTGGCCCGCGCCGAATGGCCGACAGTCGCATGCGATGGAAGGGCATCCGCCGCTTTGCCAAAGACGCCGGACTGAAGTTGAATCCAGCGTTAATCCGCGACCTGCCAGGGACCGTGGAATCGGGTTCCGTGTTCGATGGCGGCTTGCGGCTTACGAAGGAGCTTCTTGAAGCAGGTGAGAAATTTACTGCGATTCTCGCCTTTGACGATCTCACTGCATACGGTGCCATTCGCGTTCTGGCAGAAGCCGGACGAAGTGTTCCGGAAAGCTGTTCCGTGATTGGGTTCGACGATATTCCGTCCGCCGCACTTACAACACCAGGCTTAACTACGATTCGTCAGCCCATGGCAGAGATGGGAGAGTATGCCGCCAGCTACATCCTGAAACACCTGGAACGCGGTGCGGAGGATGGCGTTCAGCCTTATGGCGACACTCACATGATCGTGCCGAAACTTGGTCACTCGTGGTTCTACAGCGCCCATCGCCAAGCGCGGCCGCGGAAAGAAATAAAACCCTCTGGTCGTCCTCGCTGGCGTTCAGCAGGTAGCGACCAGAAGTCACGGCAGCAGATCTTGGCTACGGCAGCATATTTCCTTTACTCATCCAATGCCGCACAAAACCTTCCGCGGATTTGTATCCGCTCTCCGCGCCGCGAAAATCCGTGAGCTGGGTTTGCAGCGGATACCAATAATCGGGAGTTTGCGAAGCGTGCGCATAACAGGCCTCGCGTTTGCGTGCCGCCTGGGCGGTGATGTCCACGAATTCCGTCGGCTGAAACATCATCGTATCCTGACCAACTTCGTAGTAGTAGAAAGCATATTTTCTGTCGGACTTGAGCCAGGCTTCCAGCGCCAGGATCGACATTGCCAGATGATCCGGGTGGTGATCGATGGGCCACTGCACAATTAAGACGTCAGGTGCCAGGCCGTCAATCACTTTGCGGAATTCGTCGTAGTGCGCGTTATCGACAATGGCATGTCCGTTCACCTGGCCCGCATACGCCGGTGTTGCGCCTAATATTTCGCAAGCCTTCTTCGCTTCTGCGACGCGTACCGGTGCCGGCGTCGGCGGCCATGCACCATTGTTCATGTACAGAAGCACGACATCATCGCCGCGATCGGAGTAGCGGGCAATCGTGCCGCCACAACCGTACTCCGGATCTCCCGGGTGACCGCCGGTCACGACTACTTTCAATTTTCGCTTTTCAGGGCCCGCAGCAGCCTGATCTTCGCCCGTGGCATTCATCGCAGCTCCGCCAATCGCCAAACCGGAAGCCAGCTTTCCGGCATTCACCAAGATGTCTCTTCGTGTCACTCCCACTTGCCACTCTCCTTCGGGTAGATACTTTCATTCTCTTCGTTGTCCGCTTCAATCAATTTCTAAGTGAACGCGATTCTCCCCACTACGACCGCCGATGCCGACGAAAATCCATGCAGCGGCTGCGCTGGATCGCGCTCGACAGGCACGCTGTGACCTCCGACAACGCCGTCGTAGCGCTCCCAGGTGAGTCCGGTTTTTTCCCATGTTGTAACCACATTGGCAATGTAACGCTGACTGATCGCTCGAGCCTGTTCCGGGAAGCCGTATCGCTGCAGCGCTTGACCCACAACAATCTGTTGCTGCGGCCAGGACTCCGGATAGGCCCACTCCAGTGCCTTGTATTCCGGATGAATACCGGGATATGTTTTGTCGGTGAAAGTAAGACCGTAAGGATGATCGAACAGATCAAGATGATTCGCTACGCGCTTGGCTTGCGCCGGTGACGCGATTCCAATCCACAACGGCCAGTACGCGTTCAGCGAATAATAAGGCAGCCGCGTTTTGCGAACATAGTCATACTCGAAATAGCAGCCTTCACCGTCGTCCCAGCAATATTGATTGATGCGATGCGCCCGTGTGTCGGCCTCATTGCGCCAATGCGCAGCCTTGTCGCTCCAGCCAAATCGATCTGCAAGCTCGGCCAAGACCTGCGCCTGGCGCACTAAAGCGCAGTTCACATGGATCGGTACGCAGTTACTGATTTCGCCGCCGAAAATAGGAGTGAAATCCAGTCCTGCCTCGCACTCAGAGGCCAGCTCTGGCCGCAGGTCTTTGCCGCCTTCGTCGCGGCAGGTGGAAAGGCCAATCGGCGTAGCGTGAGCCGGCGCATTCCAGTATCCAGTGTAAGAGCGCTCCAGCAGCGGATATGCCAGCATCGCTACTTCATCGTCATCTTGTTTTCACGCCGAGATATTTCTCGATACTCATCGCCAGTAGCGGCGGCTGGCCGCGCGTCAGGTAAAACGTGCGGTTCCCATTCAGCACTTTTCCAAAGCGCCCAATCATCGAGAGCTGGTTGAGAATATTCCAGCGCACAATATCGGTGCGATCGTGCGCGAATAAGCCCAGGTTGATAAAGTGCGTGTCCCAGCCATACATTTCCGGAAACGAAGCGACCGAACCTCCACCGGAGCTATAGGGGAACGGAAGAAAGATCAACGTCTTCGGTGGGCTGTGCGACCAGGGGTTGGGCTCGCCCGTGGGAGTGAGCGAGTGAGGTGAGCCGTCCTTCCGAATCGCTTCCTCGTCGGCGCGTTGCAGGTCGCCATCCCACCATCCCCGCGCAGCGTCGTCCAGCTTTTGCCAGCGAGGTTTCAGATTGTCCGCGTCGCCTTCGGCTCCAACATTGGCGGGGACTTCCGACTCACCTCGACCTAACCCGGTTGCCATCGCGACCGCCGCTGCGCCGGCAATGCTCACGAATGTACGTCGATCCATCAATGATCCTCTTCAGTAACAAGTGCAGCCTAGCTGAATGCTACCGCGCCCACCACCATGTGACTCAGAGCATGATTCTCGGAGCAAAATTATCTCACTCGCGCCCAACTGTGATTGCAGACTGTGGGCGAGGGGCTGCTTGAAACGGTGCAGCCCGGATTGCCATGGCGACTGCGCGCGTAGTACCTGTAGTACAAGACGTCGTATCTGGATCGATGTAACTTCCGCGTGAGAGCACTGCACTCGAAGACAACGTACCCTTCAACCTCCGCAACGGTTCAACGCGGCAGAGATTGACAAATCTGCAGAACAATTCAACCGTTTTAATACTTTATACGTCTTGTACTGTCTGAACGCTGGTCCTGTCAAGAATGAGTACTGGTGCTAGGAGATGCTGAGGCTTTGCATTTACCGCTTGACACCGGATAGACGGCAGAGATTAAATCGATTGAATCATGGCGACCGCCGAAAGTGTTGCTCCGTAGATTCAATCCGCCACCATTGTTGTCCGCGAAAAATTTCGAAACACATAGTTTTTTGAGCAGCGCCAATCAAGTTTTGATGAAGGGAACCTGGGGGTTTATGACACGATCAAGCTTCGTAGCAGCCGTGCGATCGGCTCTTTGTGTGGCGTTGCTTGCCACGTTGTATGGCTTTCCTGCTCAGGCCCAGAACGCAGTCGCAAGCAAGACAACCCCTGATGCCTACGATTGGAATAATCGGCCACCAGATCCTCGCTTCAAGGCCGACATCCTTGTGGTGGTTGCGCATCCTGATGACGAGATCATGGTCGCGGCGTATTTGGCG
Organism: uncultured Acidobacteriota bacterium; assembly: GCA_963774515.1. GTDB lineage: Bacteria > Acidobacteriota > Terriglobia > Terriglobales > Acidobacteriaceae > JAKAAZ01. Next base: position 108,268 of record CAVZFK010000012.1, read on the forward strand.
CGCGAAATCTATGATCACCACAAACGCGTCGCGGTGGTATTTCAAAATCCAGGTGACGGCGGAAACAACGACGTGGGTCCCGAGCAAGCAGCGGCCTTGGGTGATATCCGTCAAATTGAAGGCCGCACCGCTGTCGCTTCACTTGGCATTACCAATGTCTGGTTTCTCAATGGTCACGACACGGCAAGTCAAAATGTTTTGACCTCGCTCGAGCACTGCGGCCATGGAGGGTGCCTGGACCAGTTGGTCCGAATCGTTCGGATCACACGACCGTCTGTCATTCTTACCTGGCTCCCGGATTTCACCACCGGCGAAAACCATGCCGATCACCAGGCTGCCGGCGTTCTTGCGACCGAGGCCTTTGATCTGGCCGGCGATCCAACGGTGTTCTCTGAGCAAGTCTCTCCTGCCATCCATCCCAACGTGGCGATGAATATGACGGAAGCGCTTCGACCGTGGCAGCCTGAGAAAATCTATTACGTCTACAATCCAACCCATGACATTTTTGAGGGGCAGGGGCCGCAATATTCTTCGCACGATATCTCGCCCTCGCAGCATCAGAGCTACGGTATGCTAGCCGCCAAGGAAGTGAGCCATCACGTGACCCAGGGTGGGGGCGAAGTCACCAAGGCGATCGCCAACGGAACAGCGGAAACGAACCCGGGAGAACTCACGAAGTTTGCAATGCAGCCAGTGAAGTTTATTTTCGGGAAATCTTTGGTGCCCTCGGGCGTGACCGATGACGTTTTTGCCGGCGTTGTTCCGGATGGCGTTCCCTTCCAACGCGCACCAGGATATACAGGCGGTGAAATATTCGGAACCGACTCTGCTGATCGGCGATCCCTGGGCTTTCTACCAGAAACTTTGGCAGGCGCACGGATTGGAGCATTTGAAGACGCTGGTGCCGCTGGAGATTTCAATCCACACGGACGGAGTGTTTTACATTCCTCTGATCATTGAGAATCCACTGGATCATGCGATCGACGTCAATCTTTCCGCGCAAGCACCGAACGGATGGAAGGTCAGACCGCTTGCTCCTTTGTCAGTACCCGCGCATGCCGAGTATTATGCGCGTGTGACCGCAGATGCACCCTCCACCAAGCTGCCGGGCTGGCAGAACTTCAACGTGACCGCTGAGTCTGGCGGCAAGAGCCTTGGCACCGTTCCAATTCGTGTTGAACTCAGTAACGGTTGGGTCGCGCCACAATAAGTTCGATGACGGGGAGTTGCTTTCGTCCAGGATGAAGATGAAAATCAGGCTTCGAATTTCTTTTGTCTCACTTTGCCTCGGGATTTGCGCGGTGCTCGCCTTCGGAATTGCGGCAGCATACAGCGCAACATCAAACTCTGGGAAAACGGTGGACTGGCCCGTGTATGGGGGCGAACTCGCCAGCGATCATTACTCGGCTCTCGCCCAAATCAATCGACAGAATGTGGGTGACCTGCGCAGAGCCTGGGTTTTCGATACCGGCGAGAAAGGCGCACTCCAGACCAGTCCGTTGGTTATCGGTCACGTCCTCTTCGCGTATACAGCCACTCAAAAAGTCATCGCTCTCGACGCCGCATCCGGCAAATTGCTGTGGAAATTTGATTCGGGAATCGTCGGCACAGGACCGATGCGTGGGCTTGCCTACTGGACGAATGGCAAGCAGAGCAGGCTCTTCGCGGGCGTGATGAATTTTCTGTACGCGCTCGATCCAAGTACTGGCAAGCCGATTTCTTCCTTCGCTGAAAACGGTCGAATCGATCTGCGCAAGGGGCTTGGGCCGCGACTATCACCTGGAATCGCTCGCGATCACAACTCCCGGCGTCGTCTACAAAAATCTAATCATCATGGGCGCCATGGAGCCGGAGACGCATCCCGCACCGCTTGGCGATATCCGCGCTTTCGATGTTCGCACCGGAGCTTTGGTGTGGAGATTCCATACCATTCCGCGTCCCGGCGAATTTGGATACGATACCTGGCCGAAGGGTGCGTGGAAGACTGCCGGCTCCGCAAACAATTGGGCCGGCATGACAGTGGATACCCAACGAGGCATTGTTTATGTGCCAACCGGATCCGCAGTATTCGACTTTTACGGCGGCGATCGCATCGGCAATGATTTATTTGCCGATACTCTGCTTGCGCTCGACGCTAATACGGGCAAACGCATCTGGTATTTTCAAGGCGTTCATCACGACATCTGGGATCGCGATTTTCCTGCCGCGCCCGCACTGGTGACTGTAGAACACGATGGCAAGCGAGTCGACGCAGTGGCGCAGACAACCAAGCAGGGATATGTGTATTTGTTCAATCGCGCGACCGGGCAGTCGCTCTTTCCGATCGAAGAGAAAAAATATCCAGCCAGCACCGTGCCGGGAGAAGTCGCGTCGCCAACCCAGCCTTTACCGACAGAGCCCAAGCCCTATGCGCGCCAATTGCTGACCGCGGATATGCTGACGAATCGCACACCAGCAGCGCATGCCTGGGCGGAAAAACAATTCAAGACATTTATTAGTGCGGGACAGTTTGTTCCGTTCAGTGTGGATAAGCAGACGGTCGTGTTTCCAGGGTTTGACGGCGGCGCGGAGTGGGGCGGGCCTGCGGTCGATCCGACGACCGGCGTCATCTACATCAACTCCAATGAAATGGCCTGGACGGGTGGGCTTGGTTCGCGGCAAGGCAGGCGCAAGTCAGGGCGAAAAAATCTACCAGAATCAATGCGGCATCTGTCACGGCACCGACAGGGCTGGCTCTCCGCCGACATTTCCTTCGTTAATTGATATCGACCAGCGCATGACGACGCAACAAATCGTCGACAAGATTCACGCCGGCGCAGGCAGAATGCCTCCATTTCCAAACGTCACAGGAAGCGACCTGGTCGCATTGCTGGAATACTTGAAGAACGGTCCGCAGGCGCCATCCTCGGCAAAGACAGCCGCGCAGGTTGAAAGTGAACCCACCGCATGCGCCTGGCTCGGACCAAAGCGGTGAGCGGATATAGGTTCACGGGCTATCGGAAATTTCTCGACCCCGATGGCTATCCTGCAATCACGCCGCCGTGGGGAACGTTGAATGCGATTGACCTGAACACCGGAAAATATCTCTGGAAGATTCCATTAGGGGATTATCCCGCGCTCGCTGCCAAGGGAATGGCGGATACGGGAACAGAGAATTATGGCGGTCCGGTAGTGACGGGCGGAGGGCTGCTGTTTATCGGAGCCACCGCTTACGATAAAAAAATTCGCGCATTTAACAGCCAGACCGGCCAGTTGCTATGGCACGCCGATCTGCCCGCGCCCGGCGTAGCCACAGCCATTACCTATATGGTCGACGGAAAACAATATGTAGCAATTGCTGCCGCGGGAAGCAAAATGGATAAGGTTCCCTACGAAGGTTATTACGTTGCGTTTGCGTTGCCGTAAGGCGGGAAGACGTTGGCGTTACAAGCCGCGATAGGCGCCCCCATCGACCAGGATGGTTTGTCCAGTGATGTATGCGGCGCGTTCGGAAGCAAGCCAGACGATCGCATCGGCGACTTCTTCGGGCTTTGCCAGCCGTCGCAGCGGAATGTCTTTTGCCACCTCGGCCTCGTAATCGGAGGCAGTTCGACCGGTAGCTTGCGCATTCGATTGTGCAAGTTCTTTTACTCGATCGGTCGCGGTATAACCGGGGCCGACATTGTTGATCGTGATGTTGTCCGGACCGTATTGAGTCGCAAGGGAACGCACTAGCCCGAGAACGCCGGTGCGGACTGCATTCGAAAGAACCAACTCGAGCACCGGTTGTTTGACGGCAATCGAAGTGATGGCGATGAAGCGACCCCAACGTTGTTGTTGCATCGAAGGAAGAACCGCATGTGCGAACGAGACGATGCTGCGAAGGTTCAGTTGATAGGCGCTGTCCCATTCCGCCATGGTAGTTTTCGCGAATGGCTTGGCCGGCGGTCCTCCGGCGTTTGTCACGCAGACATCGATCCTGCCAAATTTGCCGCGAACATCGTCGACGAACTGGCGCACGCTCTCGTCATCGGCAACGTCGAACGTCGCGGTATAGACTTCCACCCCGTACAGTCGCCGCGCTTCTTCTGCGACAAGATTCAAGGCATCAGCGTGACGAGCGCAGATGGCGAGATTCGCGCCTTCGGCGGCGAAAGCGAGCGCCGTGGCACGACCAATTCCTTTGCTGGATGCGGCAACAATTGCGACACGATTTCGAAGTCCGGTTTCCATTAGGTGAGTATAAATATCAATTCCGTTCGCGTCCTGTATCGACGCGGTTCACAGTCCAGCTAGACTGCTATACATGGGCCCACACGAAAGGGAAGGGGAGACACAATGAGCACAACTACAGACCAGGCAAGCTCCAAATTGCAGCACATTCGTCTGCAGGATATGCCTGTCGAGCACCTGAATCCATTGATCGATCGCCAGTTTGTTGCCGGGGACCGCAGCATGCTTGCCCGAATCATTCTGCGCAAAGGCTCGATCGTGCCGCTGCATAGTCACGACAATGAGCAGATCACCTACGTTCTGGATGGCGCGTTGAAATTCCTCATCGACGGTAAGGAATTGATCGTGCGTAGCGGGGAGATTCTCGTGATCCCATCCAACCTCCCGCACAGCGCCGAGGCGTTGGAGGATACCGTCGATCTCGATATCTTTTGCCCGCCTCGCGAGGACTGGATCCGCGGGACGGATGCATACCTGCGTAAATAAACGGTATTGCCGACATCATAGCTGAAGCGGCGTGGACGGTAGAGCCATCGTTCGTAAATATGTATCTGTCACTGTTGCAATTGAGACTGACGCATGAAATATGTAAGAAAACTCGTTGCCGCGGTAGTCTGGATGGCGTTACCCGCCGCATTTTGCCACGCGCAACAGGCGGCACCGGAGGTTGATCCCGGAATTGCGCAATATATCTCTTCGATATGGGCGGTCGATAACCACGCGCATCCTGTTCTTGCGCCGCCTCTGGACAAGACAGATCGAGAATTCGACGCGTTACCCGCTACTTCGCTCGAGCCTCAGTCAGACCCCGTGGCTCTGCGGCCGGATTTTCCATTGCTGGGAGCGGCATGGAAAGCGCTGTACGGTTTCGACGCGACACAGCCGCTCGATGCCGCCGGCGTCGCCCGGCTGGTGGCCGCCCGCGATAGAGTGAAAGCACAGCAGGGCGAAAATTATCCCACGTGGGTTTTGGACAAGGCCAAAATTGGAACCATGCTGGCCAATCGTGTCGCCATGGGCAGAGGTATCGAACCGCCTCGCTTTCGATGGGTCCCTTATGTTGATGCGCTGCTGTTTCCGTTCAACAACAGCGGAATGGCAGCGGTATCTCCGGACAGGAAAACCTTCTTCGCGCTCGAGGATCAGGTTCGTGCCAAATATTTCAAGCAAGTTGGCATCAGTAGTCCACCTGCGACCTTGGATGAATATCTGACCCACGTGGTGACGCCAATTCTGGAGCAACAAAAGGCTGGCGGAGCGGTTGCCGAAAAGTTTGAGGTTGCCTACTTACGCTCGTTCGATTTCAGCGATCCGCCGCGCGCGCAGGTCGAAAAGATCTATGCCAAGTGGGTTACTGGTGGAGTTCCCGATGCCGCCGAATACAAACTGCTGCAGGATTTTCTCTTCCGCTATATCGCAATGGAATGCGGGCGTCTCGGCATGGCCGTTCATTTTCATGCGATGGCAGGGGCGGGCAGTTACTTTTCCATCAGCGGGGCGAATCCGTTATTGCTGGAACCGCTGTTCAATGATCCTCGCTTGCGGAAGACGAATTTCGTACTGCTGCATGGCGGGTGGCCTTTCGTGCATGAAATCGGAGCGCTGCTGCAAAAGCCGAATGTCTACGTCGATATTTCGTCGCAAGATCTGATCATTCCTCCGCATACAGAGGCGATCTGGTTGCGGGAGTGGCTGGAATTGCAGCCGCAGAAAGTTTTGTTTGGAACCGACGGCTATGCCTATAGCGATCAGATGGATTGGCCCGAGGCGACTTGGATTGCGAGCCGAGATGCGCGCGAAGCCCTCGGCATTTCCCTAACCGGGATGCTCCGCGATCACGAGATCAGTCGCGCGCGCGCGAACCAGATTGCTCGCATGGTGCTGCGCGGGAATGCGGAAGCGCTGTATCATTTTCAATCGACGCGTTAACCCCCCGCTAGATCCGGTCGCGCAAACCGGCAAAATTATCTGAGTTCCAAACTTATCCGTAGCTGTTGAATACTTTTGCCCGGAATGGAGACGCGGGAAGATTCGCGCCGTTGTACAAATTGCAGTCCGGATTCGCCGCCCATCCATATCGCACCGCAACCGGCCTTGCGACAGAGGGGCTCGACACCACGACAGTGTCGCCATCAATCGTCGCCTGGGCAGGGAAGTATTTCTGGTCGGCGCCGGCGATCTCAAATCCGCGCAGCGTTCCATTTTTGCTGGTCAAGCCTCCGCCCGTGTGATTGAACCAGACGCGCAAACTGTGGCCTTCGGTCGTCACCTGGCGAAACATCGGGCCGGAATATTCAATCGGCTCGTCATAGGCGATTCCACGTGCAGCCAGTGCTAATCGCGCTCCCACATCCTGCTTATCTTTGGGATGAATATTGTCCGGATCTCCAACATCAATTGACACCGCCATGCCTGTATTTTTAAGGGCAAGTGCCTCGTTCTGCTGTTCGCGCAGTTCCGGCCACGTCGATCCAGGATTCCAGTTGGTCAGCTGCACAAACAGAAACGGAAACGATCCTATCCCCCAATGATTGCGCCAGTCCTGAATCATGGTCTTGAAAAGCTCCCCATAAATGGGGACCGCTTCCGCATCGTCGTTTGACTCGCCCTGATACCAGATCACTCCCTTGATCGGAAACGGCGTCAACGGTGCAATCATCGCGTTGTACAGCCCCGCCGGTTTCCACGATGCTGGATCCGGATGCCAGGGAAATTCCGGGATCGGCTTTCCGGCCGCCTTCGCAGCGGCAATTTCCTGTTGCTCCTTCTTCTGCTCCAGCAGATTGGTCGGCAATTCATCCATCAACTTGGCGCGCCATGCAAACACCGGCATTAACGATGCATTCGCGGAGAGCCCATCCAGGCTGGTCCAGGCCTCGGCGATGGTTCCACCCCAGGTGTCGTCGATGACTCCGATCGGAACATGCTGGTGTTCTTGCAAGTCTCTCGCGAAGAAATATCCGACGGCAGAAAACTGAGCCACTGTTGCGGGCGTGCATGCTCCCCACGCCTGGCGGACTCACCGCATCGGTCAACGGATAGTCGGAAGAGTTGGTCGCAATCGTCATCAGGCGAATCTCAGGATAATTTGCGGCCGCAATCTCAGCTTTCTCGTTGTTCACTCCGCGATTCATTCCCTCTGCCATGGGGAATTCCATGTTGGACTGGCCCGACGCAATCCAGACATCGCCCACCAGCACATCCTGCAGCGTGATCGTATTGGTGCCGTGCACCTCCATGGAAAACGGACCGCCCGCTTTCCCTGGTTTCAGATAAAGACTCCACCGCCCCAGCGGTCCTGTCGTGGTATTTTGCGTTTCGCCGCGAAATGTAACTGATACTGTTTCATTTGGCGTTGCCATTCCCCAAACATGTACCGGCAGGTTCCGCTGCACCACCATATGATCCGCAAAAATCGATGGCAGCTTTACCTCCGCGCGAGCCAGAGGCAGGGAACAAGCGACCATAGCGAGCGCTGTGATCCGCAGCGTTCTCAATCCGGCGGACGAAAACGAAGATTGCACGTTGGATCCCTCCTGCGTGCTCCGCTTAATTCATAGGGTGCGGGTGCGGCACCACCGTGAAGGTGATCTCGGACGGATATTCTGCCGAATGATGCACCTCGTTATGCGCGACGACACTCTTCGTCTCATCGTAGTTGTTGCCGCCGGTATTCAGGTTCCGATCGAAGCGCGGAAAATTGCTGCTCGATACTTCAATTCGCAGCGAGTGGCCGGCAGGAATGTAGTCGCTGGTCTGCATCGGTTGAAATATCACTTTGTAGACCTTGCCGGGTTCCATCCATGCCAAGCGGTTTGTCATATCCGTTGCGATAGCGCATGCGCTGGATATTTTCATCCAGGTTGTAAGCTGGGCCATTGGGATCCACATCAATCAGCTTCACCGTAAAGTCCGTGTCCTTCGCATCGGAAGATACGTAGAGCGTCACGTTGATGGGGCCGCTGACTTCAGTGCCCTCCTTAAAAGGATCGGTGGTGTACACCAGGATGTCGTTGCGGGTTTCCATTTGCCGCTGGTCGTACGCGCCTGGGTGTACCGCATTGCCTTCGCAGCACACATTGCCGCCATGTGTCGGCACAGGATTCATCGGGTCGTAGGTGAACTTGTCCCCGGCATCTCGCTTCGGCGGAGCTACGGATAACGCGCCATCTCCGTACAGGCTGTTCGCTTTGCCGTCGCTCGACAGATAGAAACTCAGCGGCTGCGCGCCTTCCGGGGGCCACGTGTTCGCAGTCTCCCAGCGATTTTCTCCCATCACGTAATAGCGAATCTTCGGCATTGTTTCCAGCACGTGATTGTCTTCGCCCTTCAGGAAGTGGTCGAACCAGCCGTATGTCAGCGCGTCGACATTGATGTGCGCATCGCCCATGTCGCGCTCGCCGACCACAGTGTGATCCGTCGCCCGCCAATAACCGCAGTGGCCAGTGGGCGCAATCACCGCATACTGTTCGTTGGCGATGTCCGGACGCGCGGTCTTGCGCACGAAGTTGTAAGCCGCCAGGTTGGGTCCGATCGACACGTCATACCACGACATCCACCAGAAGCCGGGAACATTGATCTTCATGCTGTCGTTCCACAGGCCGCCTTTGTACCACGCTGGATCGTTGGGAGCGCGCTCAATCATCGCGCCACCAGTCGCGATCCCCGGCATGTGATCCGCGAAAATCCCCTTCGGACCATTCACCGCTTTGATGATGTCCATCTCCGGCAAATGCCAGAGTGCCTTTGACCAGTCAACCGGCGGAAAGTGCGGATCAAGATCGAAGGCTCTCGACTCCTTGATCAGGTCCGCTTGCGAGGTGTCCCCCGGAAACATCGGTCGCACCGAATTCTGCACGCCGTAGAGCCAATCAATGAACAGCATCTGGACCGCGCCGCCGCGATACCAGTTTCCCTGCTCGTAGTAAGGACCAACGCGGCCAACACCAGCGCCAAATCCCATCGGGATAAATGCCGCGTCCGCAGGATTTCCCATGGCCGTGACCGCCAGCTGCCATTCCGCCGTCGAAGAACATCCGATGGTTCCAACCTTGCCGTTCGACCAGGGCTGTTTCGCGATCCAGGAAAATTCGTCGTTTCCGTCACTCAGCGGCGGTCCCAGGATGTCGTAATTTCCCTGCGAAAAATATTGGCCGCGCTCGTTGATCTCAACGTAGGCATAGCCACGCTTCACCGCATTCAATTCCGCGCTCATGTTGCGGGGCGCGCCAAGATCAATGTCCCAATAGTTAAAGTTGTAAGGCGTCCGAACAAAAATCGTCCCATACTTTTTCGATTCATCTTTCGGGCGATAAATGTCGGCTGCCATCAACTTGCCATCGCTCATCGGGATCATCACCTTGCGATCGATGATGGCAACCGAATCCAACTCTTTTTCCAGCGCGTTGTTCGTGGCGATCTGTGCGTCTCGTGAATCGCCCCCCCGCTGAGCCAACAAGGTCGGCGATAGCAGAACGGTGGTTGTCAGAAGAGCCGAAGCAAGCAAAGAAGAGGCAATTGCGTTTCGCATATCGAGGTCTCCATAAAACGTGTCAGCCAATGAACGCGCAACAGCAGTCGTAGTCTATGCGTCTTCCGCGGGCAGTTCAAAATTGATCAGGTTCTTACGGAATCCATGGGTTTTCCAGGCGCCGAAGCTGATTCCGGCCGCCATCCATATAACCCCCGCGATGATCGCCGTGTGGCTCAGGTTCAACCACAGCAACAGGCAGATGAAGAATCCCGTTACCGGCGGAATAAAGTGGGTGATCTTCTTCTCTTCCGCGCGAACAAAGTAGTGCACGAAGGCGGCAGCATTCACGCCCATAAACGCGATTAGCGCGCCAAAGTTCAACATCTCTGCGCCCAGTGCATAGCTCATGATGAACGCGCCGCCCAAAGCGATCACTCCAACAAAAAGAACATTATTCCGCGGAACATGTCGCTTGGGATCTACTTTGCCGAAGAAGGACTTCGGTAGCGCCTCGCTTCGACCCATGCCATATAAAAGTCGCGCTGCGCCCAGTTGCGCCGCCATGCCCGAACCGAAGTTGGCGACCAGCAATGTGAACCCGACAATAACAAACATCGGCGGCCACGCCCGTGCGGCAACGTGAACAAAAGCCGTATCGATATTGGGGAAGGATTCCGACGCTGGCCAGATAAGCTGGGCCGCATACACCTGGATCGCCGAAAGAATGCCGATCACCAGGCAGGTCAGCACTGTTGCCAGCAGAATATTTCTTCGTGGATTCTCCACTTCTTCTGACAAGGTCGAAATACCATCGAATCCGATATAGGTCAGCACCGCAATCGAAGTTCCGCCGAGGACCGCTTTGGTATTCCATGTAGCTGGATCGTAGAACGGGTGCCAGAAGTAGCCGGCTCCGGCATTATGGCTGAAGATGTAACGTGCGGCGACCACAAAGAAAATCGCGATCACCACGCCCATGGCGACTGCCAAGCCAAAATTTACGCGGGCAGAACTCTTAACGCCCTGAATGTTCAATCCGGTAAAGATCGTCGCAAAGCAGATTGCCCAGGCCCAATAGGCAACATGCGGCGCGAACACATGCGCCTGCTGGCTACACCAGATAATGCAGATCATGGGATTCAACAGGTAATCCATCACCATGCCCCAACCGGTGATGTAGCCCAATGCCGGGCTGATTTCCTGGCCGACGTAAGTAAACGCGGAACCGGCGCTGGGATAGACGCGCGCCATGCGGCCATAGCTGATTGCGGTGAACAGCATCGCGACCATGGCAATCAAAATGGTCGTGACCGCATATCCGTGGCTGCGCTGATCCAGCACGCCAAACACAGACATGGGAGCGACCGGCTGAACCACAATTACGCCATAAAGAACCAAATCCCACAGGGTGAGACTGCGGCGCAAACCAGCAGCGCTTCCAACCGGAGCGCTGTTATTGTTCTCCATGGACGATCCTTAGCGAGGTTTTTGTATCCCTTCCAATGTAAACGTTGATTGCATCGTTTTACTGCTGAATCTTCGTTTCTGCTGCGGGAGGGCTCTTCTCAACCTGCGACGGCGTGGGTAACTGCGAGGTATCCCACCCTCCCCCCAGCGACCCCACCAGGCCAACCGCACCCGTCATCTGCTCAATCTGCAGATTCGCCAAAGTCTGCTGGCCAATCAGCAACGTGGTCTGTAACGTCACCACGTTAATGTAGGGATCGAGACCGGTTTGATAGCGGGCCATTTCCAGGTCCAATGCTTGCTGGTCAGAAGCGACAGCCTGTTGCTGCTGCTGAATCTGTTGCGACAAAATCCGAACCTCTGCCAAATAATTTTCTACTTGTTCAAAGGCGGTCAACACAGTCTGGCGATAGTTGGCGAGATCGGCGTTATAGATCGCGACATACTGGTGAAGCGTCGGGTTCAGAGCCGCGTCAAACAGGGGTTCCGAGAGCGTAGGACCGATCGACCAGAAGCGGCTGGGCCAGTCGAGCAAGTGGGTAAACGCGGAGCTTTCCGTGCCTCCACTGGCCGAGAGGGTCAGGTTGGGATAGAAGGCCGCATGGGCCACGCCGATTTCCGCGTTTTCTACTGCCATAGTCCGCTCCGCCGCGGCAATGTCTGGCCTGCGCTGCAGCAGTTGCGAGGGCACGCCAATCGGAATCGGCGGCGGCGCAGTCGTCAGCGGCCTGACCGGAATGGAAAAAACGGAAGCCTGCTTGCCCACCAGGACAGCGATGGCATGTTCGTACTGCGAACGCAGCACCTCAAGATTCGTGGCGTTCGATTGGGCAGTTTGTAACGTGGCCTGCGCCTGGACCACGGAAATTTTGTCGCCAACGCCAGTTTCATATTGTGTCTGCGTCAACTGCAGGGCGTTCTTGTCCGCCGCCACAGTGTCCGCGTACAGATGGATGAGTGCATCCTGTCCGCGAATCTCAAAGAAATAGTCGGCCAGCGAGATCTGCTCGCTTAACCGCTCATTCTCCAGATCGGCTGCGCTGACCTGCGCGTTGTATTGGGCCGCGCGTACCTCATTCCGAATTTTTCCCCACAAATCCGGCTCCCACGAGACGGTGATCGGAAGAGCATACAGAGTGGACAGTTTCCCCGGATTGGCTTGCGTGGAATTTGTCAGGTTGCCGGAAGAGCGCGAACGGCTAAAAGACGGCGCCGTCGAAGCGGTAGGGAAGTACTGCGCACGGGCTTCGCGGACAATCGCCCGAGCTTCCATGTAGTTTTCGAAATAAACTTTTATGTTTTCGTTGTTGATATTGAGTTGATCTTCCAACGCATTCAATTCGGGTTCGTGAAAGATCTCCCACCAGTTCCCTCGAAGCATCGCGTCTTGCGGCTGTGCGACCGTCCAGGTTCCCGTGTTCGCGTTTTGCGACGGTTGTGCGGGAGGGGTCTCTTTATATGCGGTGGGAGCCTGCGTGACAGGCGGGTGATACTTCGGTCCAACGACGCACCCGGTCACCCCGAAACAAATCAGCGCTGCACCCCAGGCACCGATATAACGCAAGCGGCCCCTTGCAAGTATGGTGCGTTGCATCTGGGCAGCGGTCTTTATCATGGCGACGTTCTTCATAAAATTCCTGCCTGCTTCATTCTCTCGACTCACAATTAAATTTGAGCCGAATTACTTTTTGAATCCTGATTCGTTCTACGTGGCTTCGCCCATCGGCGCAGCCAAAGTGTTGTGATTTCTTCCCATCACCCGCAGCCGCAAACGGTCCATGTACAGATAGATCACCGGCGTCGTGTACAGCGTCAAAGCCTGGCTGACGATCAAACCCCCGACGATCGTAATCCCCAGCGGCCGACGCAATTCCGAACCCGTTCCGGTGCCGAAAGCCAGCGGCAGCGCACCAAATAACGCCGCCATCGTGGTCATCAGAATCGGACGGAAACGCAGCATGCACGCTTCAAAGATTGCATCGGCGGTGCTCATGCCCTCGCGCTCCGCAACCAGGGCAAAGTCGATCATCATGATGGCGTTCTTCTTCACAATGCCGATCAGCAGCACAATTCCGATAATTGAAATCACGTTCAAATCAATCTTGAACAGCATCAGCGCCAGCATCGCGCCCACACTGGCTGACGGCAGCGTAGAAATAATGGTCAGCGGGTGAACCAGGCTTTCATACAAGATTCCCAGCACGATATACACCGCCAGCAAAGCAGTCACTACCAGGATCGGCTCCGTCTTCAGCGAATCCTGGTATGCCTGAACAGTTCCGGCAAAAAAACCGCGCAGGGTGGAAGGTGTATTCAGCCGCTGCTGCATCTGGTTGACCAGTCGCGTCGCATCGCTCAGAGACATCCCCGGTGCCAGGTTGAATGAAACCGTGACCGATGGAAACAGTCCCGTGTGGTTCACCTGCAGCGGAGTGCTCCCCGCATTGGCTGTTGCCACCGCGTTCAACGGAACGGTGCCCTCGTGATTTGCGGAAGGATAAATGTAATTCAGCCCTTCCGGAGATTGCCAGATATTGCGGAGCCGCTTCCAGCACAACATAATACTGATTCAGCTCCGTGTAGATGAGCGAAACTTCAGACTGCCCAAAGGCGCTATACAGGCTTGAGTCCAACGATTGCGAAGTGAGGCCCAGCCGGGCCGCAGTGGCGCGATCATAGGTTATGTATTCTTCGAGACCGCCATTTTGCTGGTCCGTGTTGACATCCTGAAATCCAGGAATCTTCTTCATGTTGGCCAGCAGGATCGGTCCCCACTTGCTCAAATCCTGCACATTGTCCGACTGCAATGTGTATTGGTAGAGCGCCGCACTCGACTCGGCCTCCAATACGCAAATCCTGTGCCGCCTGAAGATATGCGGATGCCACAGGAAGCTTGTTTAACTTGGGCCGCAAGCGATTGATGATCTGCGCCGCACTCACTTTCCTTACATCCAGCGGCTTCAGCGCAATGTAAATAAACCCGCCATTCCCAGTGCCGCACATAGGCGTTCACATTCGCAACCGCCGGATCGGCCTTGATGACGCGCGACCAGTCGCTTGATGGAATCGTTCATCACCGCAAAGGACGCGTCCTGCGGGCCCTTGTACGTGGCCGATGATCGATCCCGTGTCTTGCTGCGGGAAAAATCCCTTGGGAATTTCGACAATCACCACAACATTCAACGCAATCACCAGCAACAGCACGATCAACGTTAGAAATGGATTGTCCAGCACCCAGGTGAGGGAATGGCGATACGTCGACAACAATCCTTCGAAGAACTTTTCGCTGGTCCGATACAGGACCCCATGTTTCTCCGTCTTATGTTCCTTCAGGATGTAGGCGCACATCATGGGAGTCGTGGTCAGCGAGATGACCATCGAGATAATAATTGCGGTCGAAAGCGTCACCGCAAATTCACGAAACAGGCGGCCCACAATTCCGCCCATCATCAAGAATGGGAATAAAGACCGCGATCAACGACATGCTGATCGTGAAAATCGTGGACCCTATCTCTCGCGAACCCTTCAGGGCCGCGGCAAAAGGCGTCATCCCCTGTTCCAGATGGCGTGAAATATTTTCCATCACAACGATGGCGTCATCCACCACAAATCCAGTGGAGATGGTGAGCGCCATCAGTGAAAGATTGTCCAGGCTATAGCCAAACACCCACATCACCGCGAAGGTTCCGATCAATGACACCGGCACAGCAACCGTAGGGATCAACGTCGAGTGCCAGTTGCGCAGAAACACAAACACGACCAGGATCACCAGCAGCACGGAGATGATCAGCGTTTGCTCCACATTGTTGACGGATGCGCGGATGGTCGTCGTGCGATCAAGCACCACCGTTGTATTGATGCCTTGCGGTATCACCGATTGCAAAAAAGGAAGTTGGCTCCGGATCAATTCGTTAGTCGCAATGATGTTCGCGCCCGGCTGGCGGAAGATGATGACCGTGACGGAAGGAATTCCATTCAGATATCCGGCGTTGCGGATGTCCTGCGCTGCATCCGTAACCGTGGCGACATCGGAGAGCCGGACGGCCTGATCATTGTGGTAGCCAACGATCAGCGGCTTGTATTGTGCAGCCTTTGAGATTTGATCGTTATCAAGAATGTCCGCGGTTATTGAGCCGTCGGAGAGTTGACCTTTTGCCAGATCGGAATTTTGCACACTCAAGACAGAGCGCACGCTGTTCAGAGTCAGTCCATAGCTGTTCAGTTGTGTCGGGTTGACATCCACCCGCACCGCAGGCAGGGACGCTCCGCCTACGACCACTTCGCCCACTCCCTGGATCTGAGAAAGCTTCTGCTCCATCACCGTGGAGGCTTCGTCATACAGCTTTCTTTGTCGTATTTCTTGGACGTGAGTCCGAGAATCATGATCGGCGCGTCGGCCGGGTTCGACTTGCGATAGGTCGGGGTTGCCGGCAGGTTTGCAGGCAGGTAGGTGCGCGCCGCATTGATCGCGGCTTGTACATCGCGGGCAGCGCCATCAATATTGCGGTTCAAGTCGAACTGCAGCGTGATGGAGGTGCTCCCCAACTGGCTGGAGGAGGTCATTTCAGTGATGCCCGCAATGTGTCCGAGTTGGCGCTCCAGCGGCGTCGCGACCGAGGATGCCATGATCTGAGCGCTTGCACCCGGTAGGCCCGATCGAACCAAATGGTGGGAAAGTCGATCTGCGGCAACGGAGAAACCGGCAGTACAGTAAACGCAATCGCTCCCGCAATGGCGATTGCAATCGTCAGAAGGGTGGTCGCGACCGGGCGCCGGATGAAGGGTTCGGAGATGTTCATGCCGGGCCTGCCTGCGGTTCATTGGCCGCGCTACGCTGTTTCTTGGAGTGCTCCAAACGCTGCGCCAGGTTGTCGAAGAAGATGTAAATCACCGGCGTCGTGTACAGCGTCAAAGCCTGGCTCAGCAATAGTCCGCCCACCATCGCGATACCCAGCGGTCGACGAATTTCCGATCCATAGCCATGACCGAAAGCGAGCGGAATCCCCGCCAACAGCGCCGCCATGGTGGTCATCATGATGGGCCGGAATCGCAGCAGACAGGCATCATAGATCGCATCAGTCGCATTTTTCCCGTGCTGTCGCTCGCCTTCCAGCGCGAAGTCGACCATCATAATGCCGTTCTTTTTCACAATGCCGATCAAAAGAATGATGCCGATAATCGCCACGACGCTCAGATTCTGCCGAAACAGAATGAGCGCCAGCAGCGCGCCGACACCGGCCGAGGGCAATGTCGAAAGAATCGTGATCGGATGGATAAAGCTTTCGTACAGCACTCCAAGCACGATGTAGACGGCCACCAGAGCCGCCAGGATCAGCAGCGCCTCATTCGACAGCGAACTTTCAAAAGCCGCTGCCGTTCCTTGAAACGCTGCCTGCACCGTCGGTGGCATGTTCAGACTTTTCTGCGCTTTTTCAATCGCAGTGATCGCGCTTCCCAGGGCCGCATTTGGCGCCAGGTTGAATGAAACTGTGACGGCAGGGAATTGTCCCTGGTGGTTGATGGAAAGAGCTTCGGTCGTCTTTACAAAATGGCTGAAGGCGCTGAGGGGGACCGCATTGCTAAGCGTGGTCGTGGTCGCTGTGTTGGGCGAACTTGTCCCGGAAGAGCTGGTGCTTTTTCCAGTCAGCGCGGTTGTCGGCGGTTGAAGAACGCCGGAGGAAGGCGTGTACAGTACGCCTGTCGTCGTCGCGTTCGAACCAGCTGAAGCCGATGCAGAGGACGCATACGTGGAAGCGGCTCCCGCGCCTGACGCACCAGACGACGCATTCGCCTGGATGTAAATCTTGCTCAGCTTCTCCGGATCTTTCTGGAACTGCGGCTGCGCTTCCATGATCACGTGATACTGATTCAGCTGTGTATACATGGTGTTGATCTGGCGCTGGCCGAAATTGTCATACAGCGTGTTGTCAATCGTTGCCGGCGCAATTCCCAGTCGCGAAGCTGTCACGCGGTCAATCGCCAAACTTACGGCAAGCCCGCCTGTCTGCTGATCGGTGGCCACATCTTCCAGTTCCGGCAGCTGATCCAGCTTGGCGACGAAGCGGCTCGTCCATAAATTCAACTCGTCGACATTCGGATCTTCCAGCGTGTACTGATATTGCGTGCGGCTCACCCGATCGTCCACCGTGATGTCCTGCACCGGCTGCATGTAGAGTGTGATTCCATTAACCTTTTGCAGCTTTTGGTTCAGGCGGCGAATCACGTCGGAGGCGCTCAGGCTGCGATCGGACAGAGGTTTCAGGTTGATCGACATGCGTCCGCTGTTTAGCGTGGTATTGGTTCCGTCAGCTCCAATAAACGACGACAGACTTTGCACCGCTGGATCTTGCAGCACAACCTTTGCCACTTGCTGCTGCTCTTTGGCCATGGCCGTAAATGAAATGCTTTGCGGGGCCTGCGAGATGCCCTGGATCACGCCGGTATCCTGTACCGGGAAAAATCCTTTAGGAATGATGATGTAGAGAAGAATCGTCAGCACCAACGTTCCCACTGCCACAAGCAGCGTGGCCGCCTGATACTCCAGAACAACCTTCAGCGTCCGTCCGTAAAACGCGATCATGCGGTCAAATACGCGTTCCGACGCCTGATAAAACCGACCTCGCTGCGATTCCGGCGTATGCCGCAGAATGCGGGAGCACATCATCGGCGTTAGGGTGAGCGAAACCGCTGCGGAGATGATGATTGTCACAGCCAACGTGACGGCAAATTCGCGGAAAAGCCGGCCAACAATTCCTCCCATAAACAGCAATGGAATCAGAACGGCAATCAGCGATACCGTCAAAGAAAGAATGGTGAATCCAATTTGCTCCGCGCCCTCCAGCGCCGCCTGCATGGGCGAATGACCTTCTTCCAGGTATCGCGAAATGTTTTCAATCATCACAATGGCGTCATCCACCACGAACCCAGTGGAGATGGTGAGTGCCATCAGCGAAAGATTGTCGAGGCTGTAGCCAAGCCCATACATCGCCGCAAATGTTCCCACGATGGAAAGAGGGACAGCCACGCTGGGAATAATGGTCGCCGACAAATTGCGAAGAAACAGAAAGATAACCAGGACCACCAGAACGATGGTCAGCATCAATTCGAATTCCACGTCGGACACAGAAGCCTTGATGCCGGTGGTCAGATCGGTCAGCGTAGTGACATCGATTCCCGCGGGTAGCGTCGCTTTCAGCTGCGGCATCAATTTCGTAATGCTCTTCACCACGCTGATGGTGTTCGCGCCTGGCTGGCGCTGAATATTTACAATCACCGCCGGAGTTTCGTTCATCCACGCGGCTTGCTTGGTGTTTTCGACGCCGTTGATGACGTTCGCAACATCTTTCAGCAGTACCGGCGAATTGTTTCGATAAGCGATGACAATATTCTGGTAGTCCCCGCTGGTTATCAACTGATCGTTGGCATCAATCTGATAATCCTTCTTGGGGCCGTCGAAATTGCCTTTGGCCGCATTCACGCTCGCCTGCGTCAATGCTGTACGTACCGCTTCGACATCGATCCCGTAGGATTCCAATTGCGCCGGATTCAGCTGGATTCGCACCGCCGGTTTTTGGCCGCCGCTGATGCTCACCAGTCCGACGCCGTTCAGCTGCGAAAGCTTCGGAACTAGGCGCGTATCCACCATGTCTTCCACTTGTGGCAACGGCATCGTCTTCGACGACACGGCCAGCGTAAGAATAGGAGCATCCGCAGGATTCGTCTTGTTATAAATCGGTGGCGCCGGAAGGTTCGACGGCAAGTAACTTTGCGCTGCGTTGATCGCGGACTGGACCTCTTCCTCGGCAACATCCATTTCGAGGCTGAGGTTGAACTGCAGCACGATGACAGACGTCGCACCGGAACTGGTCGACGTCATCTGGCTCAAGCCCTGCATCTCGCCAAACTGGCGTTCCAGCGGGGCGGTCACAGTCGTCGCCATCACGTCCGGGCTGGCGCCGGGATAAAACGTCACCACCTGAATCGTCGGGTAGTCCACCTCTGGCAGCGCGGAAACCGGCAACTGGGTATAGCCGACGATGCCGACCAGCATGATTGCGGCCATCAGCAGCGAGGTCGCTACCGGCCGCAGAATAAAAGGGCGAGAAGGGTTCACGGAGCTTTGCTCCCGCTCGTGGTGGCCGGAAGCGGCGTCTTTGAGAGCACGACTTTCGATTTATCTTGGAGCTTTTGAAAGCTGCTGTCCGCAATGACATCCCCGGGATTGACTCCCTGGACCACGGTCTCTCCGGAATCGGAAATTCCAGGCTTTACATCCTGCATATGGGCCGTGCCGTCACGAATCACAAACACATAGGACTCGTCCCCGTTCTGCTGGATCGTCGAGCTGGGCACCAGGGTGACTCCGGTCAGGGTATTCACCAGCAGTTTTGTGTTGACGAACAGGTTTGGAAATAGCGCGTCTGTTTTATTCGGAAAAATTGCGCGCAGCTTTACTGTTCCCGTGGTTGTGTCGATTTGGTTATCGATGGTCTGTAGCTTCCCGGTCGCGATTTTCGCCTGGTCGCCGCGGTCGTACGCCGTTACTTGAAGCGTTTTCCCCCGACGCATCTGCGTCAGCACCTGGCCAATGTCGTCTTCCGCAATCGTAAAGACAACAGTGATCGGGTCAATCTGCGTGATCACCACCAACGGCGTGGTGCTGTTTGCCTGCACCACATTTCCTGGATCGACCGGCCGCAATCCAACGCGGCCCGAGATGGGTGCCGTCAGGTGGCAGAATGCAACCTGGACCTGGTCATATTGCACCGCTCCCTGGTCAACTTTGACCGTCCCCTCGTCTTGCAGCACGATCTTTTGTTGATCTTCCAGCGTCTGCCTGGCAATTGCATTGCCTGCTCCAGGCCGCCTGATATCGTTCAAGGTCCATTCTGGCCTGTGCCAGCAGATTGGTATCGCGTTCCAGCGCTCCCTGCGCCTGGACCAGTTGCGCTTGGTAGGGTCGCGGATCGATGTCAATCAGCGGATCGCCCTTGCGCACCATCTGGCCTTCGCGATAATGCACTTCCGAGACCAACCCGGTCACCTGGCTCGTGATCACATCGGTATAGACCGGGGTCACGGTCCCGATTGCGTTCAGGTAGACACCGATATCCCCCTTCTTCGCAGTCGCGGCTGTTACCGTGACTGTGCCGCCCATCATCGCCGCCCTGCCGGAAGGCGCTTTGGCGGCTTTCTGATGGCGAAGAACCGCCCAGAAAAGTAGGCCAAACAGCAGCAAAATCAAGACCCAGATCAGAATGCGAACGGTGTGGGAGCGATGGGGTTCTGGTCTGGGAGAGGGCAATTGATGGTCCGGCCCAACGTGCGAAGCAGGAGCTTCTTGTGCCAATTCGTCCTTTTCCATTTCAATAATGTTCGCTTTCCAGCGTATTTTTCAAAATTGCGGCACGATTTCACAGGCAGCGCAAATTCAAGTGTACGAGATGGTTTTACGACAATGAATGAATAGACGGAATGGAGGCCAAATAAGATTCAGCTCGGTCTAATGCTCGCGAAAGACAGATCGGGCGTTATTGAGATGCTTAGAGACGTGGCCGCGATGGATCAGGAGGGTAAAAAGATGGTGTATTTTGCGTGGGGAGCAGCATTTCGCCGCTGAAGGGTGAGAATTCCAGGGCCAACGAGCTCAATCTCGCCAGCCCCGGAGACATCAGTGAAGAGATTTATGCGGCGGCTTGAACATTGACCCGCTCAGAGATCTGAGTCAAGAGCTTATCGGCGTTCGCCTCTTCTTTTTCAATCGAGAGCAATACCCGGGAATCATCAGTCAGGCCAAGCAGATCGGCCCAGCGGCGCAGGGTTCCGTAGACCGCAATTTCGTGGTGCTCCACTTGCTGCGCAGCTCCGATCAGAGCCACGTTGCGGATGGAAGGATCGGTCACATCTTTGATGGTGTCCGAGGCTTCCGTTGTCAGCCCGTCAATCACCTTGCAGGTTTCTGTGTCGGCCTTGCCGTCATTCTTCTGGAGCAGTTGCTGTACTTTCGCGACGTGGCCTTTGGTTTCCTCCAGGTGAGTGCGAAATGCTGAGGACAATTCAGAGTCGGTGGATTTTTCGATCAGGTCCGGTAACGCCTTGGTAATCTTCTGCTCCATGTCCAGCGCCTTCTTCAAATTGCTGATGTAGAGGCTGCGGAGATCTTCGATATTCGCTGACATCAATTTCATAAATCTTCCTTTCGACGTTTGTGATGCGTGGGGGATCATGATCCGAGGATGTGCTCATAGAAGACGCGGAACGCCTGCAGTCACAACGTCCCAACGAGCCTTCTGTCCTTAATACAGTTGGATGCCCAGCGCCATCGCATGTTTTCCCCGGCGTGCTCATTCGATGTTGAGCAGACGCAATCCCGGTGTAGATTGGGTCTGTGCCGCGTTCGACAGATGTTATCGAAGATAGACAGTGGCGTGGGCGCAGTATCGAAACCACTCCCCGGCTCGCTATACTAAAGATTCAGTAGCGATTGCCTATGGCCACGCATTTAGATGAAATTCTGGCGACCACCCGACGCGATCTTGAGCGCCGCAAGCAGGCAGCGAACCTGCCTGACCTGGAACGTCGTGCTGCCGCGCACGTTCCCAGAGGATTTGTCGCGGCCTTGCGCCGTCGTACGACCGAACAGCCTGCAATCATCGCCGAACTGAAAAAAGCATCGCCCTCCAAGGGACTCATTCGGGCCGATTTTCACGTCGCTTCTCTTGCCGCTCGTCTCGCAGGTGCAGGAGCCGCGGCCCTTTCAGTTCTAACGGAGGAGCATTTTTTTCAGGGCAGCCTTGCCAACCTGGAAGAAGCTTCGCATGCCGTCACCATTCCGTGCCTGCGCAAAGACTTTATCGTGGATGAATTTCAGATTCTGGAGGCGCGTGCCTTCGCAGCCGACGCGATTTTGCTGATTGCCGCCGGACTCGACGATTCTGCTCTGAAACGGCTGACAGCCGCCGCCCACGCCCAGCAATTGGATGTCCTGTGCGAAGTCCACAATGCGGAGGAGTTGTCGCGCGTTCTCGATCTTGGCTGCGACGCGATCGGCGTCAACAATCGCAACCTGCATACATTTGAAGTGCGACTGGAAACCTCGATCGATCTCGCCTCGAAATTGCCGCAGGGTGTGGTCCGCGTCGCGGAAAGCGGAATTCATACCGCCGCCGATATCGCGCGGCTTCGAGCCGCCGGGTTCAACGCATTTCTGGTCGGCGAATCGCTGATGCGGCAGCCCAATCCGGATCAGGCTTTGACGCGCCTGCTGTCCGTCCCGGTCGCGCCCGCCGAGGTTCCCGCGTAAGGCGGCCGCCATGTGGATAAAAATCTGCGGGATCACATCACTGGAAGATGCAAAGGCTGCCGTCGATGCCGAAGCGGATGCCGTCGGTTTCGTCTTTGCCGCCAGCCCGCGTCGGGTCACGCCGGAGACGGTCCGCGAAATCACCCGTGCGCTCCCATTCAATCTTGAGAAGATTGGCATCTTCGTCGATTCGTCGATGGATGAAATTGTCGCCACTTTCGAGACCGCCGGATTGACTGGAGTGCAGCTGCATGGCGAATATTCGCCCGAACACCTGTCGGAGTTGCGGATGCGGATGAAGGAGAAATTTCTTCCCGTGCGCGTGGTCTACGTTGTGCCCTACGATAGAGATTCCGCCGGCTTTGCGCGCCGTCTGCACTCGCTCGCCGCCATGCCGGACAGTAATGACGGCCCCAGCGCCGTGCTCGTCGATACGCGTGTCGGCGATAAGGTTGGAGGCACGGGGATTCCGTTTGATTGGGGCGCGGCGCGGACCGCCTTCCGTCAGCACGCCGCAAATCTTCGCTTGATTGCCGCTGGCGGCCTGCACCCGGAAAATGTTCGCCAGGCCATCCACACCATGCAACCGTGGGGGGTGGACGTTTCCAGCGGAGTTGAAAGTGCCCCAGGAAGAAAAGATCATCAGCGAGTGAAGCAGTTTATCCGTGTATCTCGCGCCGCTGCTCTCGAATTTGCGGAAGCAACACAACGATAGAAGGATCGAATGGCAGAACAGAATCGAACAGCAATCGCAACCCCTCAGGCGGAAAACATTCCCGGCCGCTTCGACGCCTATGGCGGTCGCTATGTGCCTGAAACTCTGATGGCGGCATTGCAGGAACTTGAGACTGCATACGCCGAAGCACAGGCTGACCCCGCATTTGCCAGCGAACTTTCCTACCTGCTGCATCATTATGCGGGCCGGCCGACTCCGCTCTATTACGCCTCGCGGCTGACCGACTCCCTGGGTGGCGCCAAAATTTATCTCAAGCGCGAGGACCTGCTGCACACCGGCGCGCACAAGATCAATAATTGCCTCGGCCAGGGTTTGCTGGCGCGTCGAATGGGCAAGCGCCGCATCATCGCAGAAACCGGCGCAGGTCAGCATGGCGTGGCCACCGCGACAGTGTGCGCGCTGTTCGGCATGGAATGCATCGTCTATATGGGCCAGGAGGACATGCGCCGCCAGGAGCTGAACGTCTACCGCATGCGCCTGCTGGGTGCCGAGGTCCGCAGCGTCAATGCCGGCTCCGCCACCCTGAAAGACGCCATCAATGAAGCCATGCGCGATTGGGTCGTGAATGTTCGCACCACCCACTATCTTCTCGGCAGCGTTCTCGGTGCGCATCCCTATCCCACCATGGTTCGCGATTTTCAACGAGTCATCAGCCTCGAAGCGCGTCGGCAGATACTCGAAGCCGAAGGCCGCTTGCCGAATGCTGTGCTGGCCTGTGTCGGCGGCGGTTCGAACGCGATTGGCGCATTCTACGAATTCATTCCCGATAAAAACGTGCGCCTGATCGGCGTGGAAGCCGGCGGTCGTGGTCCCGAGCTCGGCGAACACGCGGCCCGGTTTCAGGGCGGCGTTCCCGGCGTGTTGCAGGGCACGTACTCCTACGTGTTGCAAAATGAAGCGGGCCAAATTTCAAACACGCATTCCGTTTCTGCCGGTCTCGATTATGCGTCGGTCGGCCCGGAACATGCCGCGCTGCACGATTCCGGTCGCGCCGAATATGTTTCCGCGTCGGACGAAGCGGCGCTGCAGGCCACGGTGAAGCTTGCCCGGACGGAAGGAATTCTGCCCGCGCTCGAAAGCGCCCACGCCGTGGCGGAGGCGATACGAATCGCGCCTTCCATGAACCGCAACGATATTTTGCTGATCAATGTTTCAGGTCGCGGCGACAAGGATATGGGTATCCTGGCGCGCGAACTGATGTTGCAGGGGGCGTGATCGATGGCCATTCAATTTCACAATCAACCCGGCCTCGTCGTCTATCTCACCATCGGCGACCCTGACCTCGAAACCAGCAAAAAGATTGCCCTGGCCGCCATCGATGCCGGTGCTGACGTGCTGGAACTCGGCGTCCCCTTCAGCGATCCGCTGGCGGACGGTCCCGTCATCCAGCGCGCCAGTGAGCGTGCGGTCCGCAATGGAACCCGCATGGAAGATGTCCTGGCACTGGCCGGCTCACTTCGCAAGCAGCGACCGTCCGTCGGCCTGGTCATTTTTTCCTACCTGAACCCCATTTTGCGAATGGGTCTGGAGCCATTTGCGGCAGCTGCAGAAAAAGCCGGCGTCGATGCCGTCCTGGTCACGGACTTGATCGCCGAAGAGTCGGAGGAATATCGCGCCGCTCTCAAGAAACATCATCTGCAACCGATTTTTCTGGCCGCGCCGACCAGTCCGGATTCTCGCCTGGCACGCATCGCCGAAATCTCTGAAGGTTTTATCTACGCCATCTCTCGCGTCGGCATTACCGGCACACAGCAGCAGGTCGCCGGCGATGCTCGCGAACTGGTCACACGGTTGCGCCGCTACACAAAATTGCCGATCGCTTTGGGCTTCGGCATTTCCAACGCATCGCACGTCGCCGTGGTTGCGGAATATGCAGACGCAGCCGTCGTGGGCAGCGCCATTGTGGCGCTGATTGAGCAGTCTGGTGCCGACAAAGCGCCCGCAGCGGTAGGGAAATTTATTGCTGAACTCCGCGCTCCGGTCGCCAGCGAGAGCTCAGTTTCCTGAAAAATTGTTCGCAGTCAATTAGGATGGACTTCATTATCTTTTTTCAGGCAGCGAACATCACCGAGCGTCCGCTACGAACTCTGTGAACTTGTCTTGAGGGTGCTACATGGATATTGCAGATTGGCGTCAGAAGATCGATGAGCTCGACCGCCAGATCGTGAAATTGATCAGCGAACGTGCTTCCGCGGCGCAGGCCATCGGTCGTTTGAAACGCGCAACCGACTTGCCGATTTATGAACCGACGCGGGAAATGACAATTTTCGAGAATGTGCGCAAGAACAATCCAGGTCCGCTGCCGGATATGGAACTGACTCATATCTACGAGCGCATTATTGATGTGATGCGGACCTTGCAAAAGGATGAATTGGCGGCGGCGTTGGCGGACGATCCGCTGAAAGACAGCAAAGTAGAAAATACGACGAAACGAGAACCAAAATGATTGTCGCTATGTTGCATACCGCCACCGAGGAAGAGATCCAGCATGTGCTGGCCCGGATGGTCGAAATTGGCTTCAATGTTCATCGCACCACCGGTACGCAGCAAACCGTTCTGGCGGGCGTAGGCCAGCCGGCCAGCTTTGATGTCCAGGATTTTCAGGTGATGGCCGGAGTCGCCGAAGCGCACCGCATCACTTCACCCTACAAACTTGCCGGCCGAGGGTTCCGGCCCTCGGGCACTGTCATTCGATTTCCTAACGGAGTCACTGTAGGCGGCGAAGAGGTGATGGTGATGGCCGGTCCCTGCTCAGTTGAATCGCGCGAGCAGATGTTCGCCATCGCGCGCCAGGTGGGGGATGCCGGCGCAAAATTCCTCCGTGGAGGAGCGTTCAAGCCTCGCAGCTCGCCCTACTCCTTCCAGGGGATGGGCCTCGATGGCCTGCGCCTATTGCGTGAAGTTGGCGACGCCACTGGACTGCTGATCGTCAGCGAAGTCATGGAGATTTCTCAGATTGAATTGATGCTGCCCTATGTCGATGTGCTGCAGGTCGGCGCTCGCAATATGCAGAACTTCAATCTGCTGCGCGAGCTTGGCCTGATCCGCAAACCTGTGTTGTTGAAGCGCGGCATCGCGGCCACCATTGAAGAACTGTTGCTCTCCGCGGAATATATTTTGTCGGGCGGAAATTACGACGTGATGCTCTGCGAGCGCGGCATTCGCACCTTCGAAACCTACACTCGCAACACCATGGATATTTCCGCGCTTCCGGTGTTGAAGCATCTGTCTCATCTTCCGGTGCTGGGCGATCCCTCCCACGGTACCGGTCGCCGCGATATGGTTCCGGCCATGGCGCGCGCTTCGGTGGCCGCCGGTTGCGACGGCCTGCTGATGGAGGTCCATCCCAATCCGGACAAGGCTGTTTCCGACGGCGCACAATCGCTCTTCCCGCAGCAGTTTGAAAAATTGATGGACGAGTTGCGCATCATCGCCACCGCGGTCGGTCGCAACATCGGCCCACGCGCCCACGAAGCTGCGCTGCACGCCGAAGTGTAGACAAACCGTGGCCGAATCCATCCAGAGCATCACCATCCTCGGCACCGGCCTGATCGGATCGTCCGTCGGGCTGGCTCTTCGCGCCAATGGATTTGCCGGCAGCATCGTTGGATGGGATCGCTCGCCGGAAGAAGCCGCAACGGCCCGCGACAAGGGCGCGATCGATTCTGTCGCTTCCGATCCGCTGGCCGCCGCTCGTGAATCCGATTGCGTCTTGCTGGCCACGCCGGTCTTCGGCATTTTGGAGTGGATTGAAAAGCTGGCGCCGGTCCTTCGTCACGATCAACTGATCACGGATGTTGGCAGCACCAAGCGAAAAATCTGTGCGCTGGCGGAAGAGGCTTTTTCCTCTCCCGGCGCAGCGTATTTTCTCCCGGGCCATCCCATGGCGGGCAAAGAAGTTTTTGGAGCCGCTAACGCCGACGCAAATTTGTTTCAGGGTGCCGTCTGGCTGTTCACCGCCCCCGAAAAAGCAAACGAATCGCGCGAGAATCTCACTCCAGGCCAGCAGCGCGCCGAGAAATGGCGTCACTGGGTAGCTCGCATGGGCTGCCGCATGTTGGATCTCGATCCCATCCGCCATGATGAAATCTGCGCCTGGGCCAGTCATCTGCCGCAAATGCTGGGAACCGCACTGGCGGCGCTTCTTGAAGATACCTTTCCCGACGACTCCGAAGGAAAAGGCAAACTCGACAGCCCTTCGGCGCAACTGCGTGCCATTGGCGGCCGCGCCATGCATGAGATGACGCGCCTCGGCGCCAGCCCCTATTCCATGTGGCGGGATATCGCCCAGACCAACGACGAGGCGATCGCCGCCGCTCTGCTGGCGCTCGAACAGCGCCTCGCCTCCATCCGCGAAAATCTCAAGCAGCCCGAGTTGCGCGAAGAATTCAACCGCGCCAACCAATTCCGCTCAAGGTTCTAGTTTCGCCGGTAATCTTTCGAGCGCACTCGCCGATTGCATAATTCACAGCCCTTCGCGTACAACGGCAACATGGATGTTTTGACCGCAGCCGAAATGCGTCAGTGCGATGAACGCACCGTCGAGCGCGAAGGCATTTCCTGGCAGGCGCTGATGGAGGCCGCGGGATTCCGCGTCGCCGTATTTGTGGCGCGCGAATTTCCCACGCAGAAACACATCCTGGTGTTGTGCGGAAAAGGCAACAACGGCGGCGATGGCCTGGTCGCCGCGCGTCATCTCGACGCCGCGGGCAGGCAGGTTCGCATTGTTCTGCTGGCCAAGCCGGAAGATCTGCAGGCGGAGGCGCGAGGCGCATACCAGAAGCTGCCGCGGCAATTGATGCAGAGCCTGGTCACCGTCACCGCCGAAGAGGATCTGTCCCGTGCCATGTTCGAAAGCTGTTCCAACGATGCCGAGCTTTTGATTGACGCCATCCTGGGCACTGGCTTTCATCCGCCTTTGCGTGGAGTTGCGGCAGCACTGAAAAATAAACTCGCCGACCATCCTGCTCCTGTCGTTTCCGTCGATCTTCCCACCGGATGGGATGCCGACTCCACCACAATGTCCGCCCCCGACGCATTCCGCTCCGACGCTGTCATCACCTTTACCGCGCCCAAGCTGGCGCACGTTTTCGGAGCGTTAACGCGCGGCCCCGTGGCCGTCGCGCAGATCGGCTCGCCTGCCGATCTTGCCATCTCGAACGCCGGCCTCCACTGGACCGGTGCGTCGAAAAAAATCATCGAACAGCCGCGCGCCCTCGACTCCAACAAAGGCCGTTTCGGTCACGTGCTCGTACTTGGCGGCTCCCCCGGAAAAGGTGGCGCGGCGGCGATGGCTTCGCTCGCGTCCATGCGCGCCGGTGCTGGTCTTACCACGGCGGCCGTTCCTCGCGGCATCGCCTCCATCGTTGCCGGCTTCGCGCCGGAAATGATGACGCTGTTGCTCGAAGACTCCGCCAGCGGCAGCATTTCAATCAACAATCTCGACCCGGCGAAGATAAAGAAAATGCTGCACGGCATAACGACGCTGGCCATCGGTCCCGGTCTTGGCCGCGAGCCCGAGACGGCTGAGTTTGTCCGTGAACTGGTGCTTCATTCCGACCTGCCGACCGTTCTCGACGCTGATGGATTGAACGCATTCGAAGGTCGCACCGATTTGCTCGACGGATCGAAGCGCCCCTTGATCCTCACGCCGCATCCCGGAGAGATGGCTCGACTGCTTGGGTCACTATCGCCGAAGTCGAACGCGATCGCTTGGCAACCGCGCGCAACTTCGCGACCAAACACCACGTAACCCTCGTGCTGAAAGGTTGGCGCACGCTGGTGGCACATCCAGACGGCAGCGTCGCGGTCAACACCAGTGGCAATCCCGCGATGGCGAAAGGCGGCAGCGGTGATATCCTCACCGGCATGGTCGCAGCCCTGGTCGCGCAATTTCCCAAACGCATCCAAGAAGCCGTCGAGTGTGCCGTATGGCTGCACGGTGCGGCGGCAGACCTTTTCGCGCGCGAACGAGATGAACACACTATGCTGGCGACGGAAATGTTGCAGCATCTCTCACAAGCGATTCAGACGCCCGTCGATCGCGAGAACTTTACCTGGCTTCAGGAGGGACAGCGGTGAGCGACGCACAACCTGATAGCGAAAATGTTCACGTGTTCACGACTCACTCGGCCGAGGAGACCATCGAGGCAGGACGCGAAATTGCGAAGTTCCTCGCCCCACCGAAAGTAGTGCTGATGCGCGGTGGTTTAGGCGCCGGGAAAACCACCTTGGTGAAGGGAATTGCCGCCGCGCTGGGTGCCGCAGAACCGGAAGAGGTCACCAGCCCCACCTTCACTCTGATCCATGAATACGCGGGTCGCAGCGTGGAACACGCCAAACTCGGCGAGTCCGTCCTGCTCTATCACCTGGATCTGTATCGAATCGAAAATCAGCGCCAGCTGGACACGCTCGGCATGGAAGAACTGATCACGCCGCAGAGCGTTTTGCTGATTGAGTGGGGAGAAAAATTTCCCTCCGTCACCGCCCGCAGCGACGGAGAAATTACCATTGAAACGCTGCATGGCGATGAACGCCGGATTACCCTGGCCTTGCGAACGCTTAAAAACGCTTCTTAAAATCCGATGATGCTGTAGCCGCTGTCGACATGGATCACTTCGCCCGTAATCCCAGAAGCCAGATCAGACGCCAGAAAAACGGCCGTATTTCCGACTTCCGACTGCTCCGTGTTGCGATGTAGCGGAGCACGGTCTGCATGGTACTTCAGCATGTCGCCCAGATTGCCAATGCCTCGCGCCGCCAAAGTTTTGATCGGTCCCGCAGAGATGGCATTCACGCGAATATTCTGTTTTCCCAGGTCAGAAGCTAAATAGCGAACCGTCGCCTCCAGCGCTGCCTTGGCCACGCCCATCACCTTGTAGTGCGGCACTACTTTTTCCGCGCCATAGTAGGTCATGGTCATGATGCTGCCGCCCTCTGTCATCAGCGGCGCAGCCGCGCGAGATAAAGCGATCAGTGAATAGACGCTGACATCATGCGCGATGCGAAATCCTTCCCGCGTGGTCTGAAGAAAATCATTTTTCAGGTCTTCTGCAGGCGCAAATGCGACCGAGTGCACCAGAATGTGCAGCTTGCCATGCCGTTGCTTCAGGTCTTCAAACACGCTGGCAATTTCGGCATCGTTCGAGACGTCGCACTGCAAGAGCCTCGGCCCCTGGAAGTTCCGCCAACAGCCCCTCCGCTTCCTGCTTCATGCGGTCATTTTGATAGCCGATGATCAGCTTGCATCCAGACTCGTGCAGCTTTTGCGCGATGGCCCACGCGATCGAGCGCTTGTTCGCCAGACCGAAAACCACCGCAATGCGACCGTCCAATTGCAACATGCTTCCTCCGTGATTGCTTGCTGGGTCGCCGAGGCGACTGCCTTACGCAGAATACCAGTCCATCCGATTTACCCGCCGAGATCGATGAGTTCCACTTTCTCGATCGGCCGTCCAAGAAATCGGCTGCCCAGGGTACGAAACTTCTCAACTGAATCGGTCGCGAAGAAGTGGCACACCGGATTGACCGCCTCTTCCACGTCAGGAGTGCCGGCCAACGACTTTATTTTTTCTAACTCACGGCGCACACGCAGCGCGGTGCTCTCCGCGGAATCCAGAATCGTCATATCCTGCGGCAACGCCTCTCGCAACAGCGCACGCAGCAACGGATAATGTGTGCAGCCCAGCAGCACCGTATCAAGCGCCATTCCAGCGGCCTTTGCATCCGCCTGTGCCTGATCCAGATAAATCCGCAGCACCTCGCGCGTCACAGGAGAATCAATCCATCCCTCCTCGATTAGCGGAACCAGCAAGGGGCAGGCTTTTTCGATACTCCGCAAACCATGTGCGGCACAGGCGCGCGCATAGGCATGACTGTCGACAGTAGCCTGTGTAGCCAGCACCAGGACGTCGCGGGTTGTACTCGCAGCCGCGGCGCTATCGGCGCCCGTCTCAATCACTCCCAGCACGGGAACATTCGCAGCCAACTTGATTGCATCCAGCGCCAACGCACTGGCGGTGTTGCACGCAATCACCAAATAGTCCGCGCCATAGGATTCCAGCAACTGCGCGCTTTCCACCGCGTAGCGAGCCACCGTTGCCTGCGATTTTGATCCGTACGGCAATCGCGCAGTATCGCCAAGATAGAAAAATTCTGCCGATGGGATTTGCGGCAGCAGGGCACGCAGCACCGTCAAGCCGCCAAATCCAGAATCGAAGACGCCAATGCGAATCTTCTCTGAGGCCGTCATGGTTGGCTCCCCGCCGGTTGTTTCGTGGGCGAGTTCGCGCCCTCCGAAGCGGATGTATCCGAGCCGGCCGCTTCCGGAACATCGTTCGCGGTCAGATAGGTTCGGCTCAGGTCCGCATGACCCGCCAAGGTTTCTCTCGCATGTCCATCAACCAGAAATCGTACCTGCGCAATTTGCGGAAAATTTGCGTGCAGCGTTCCCAGGATGGAAAGCAAGGTCAGGTTCTCCACCAGAATTCCCGAAGGATGATGATCGACAAAACTTCCATCCAGGTTGATGACGGCCATCTGTTGCGAATGCGCTGCATTCGATTCGGGAACCGGCAATAGAAACACGTCATCTACCGCAACCACCGGCGCCAGCGGATGCGGCGAGTCCGACTTGGCATACTCCGCGAAAAGATCATTCAGCAGCGTTCGCGCGCGAGTGGTGGTCTCTGCGGGCAAGGCAAACTGCTCCTGCTCCGGCGCCAGCGATCCATCCTCATCATTCGCGATCAACAATGTCACCTGCACCGGCGCTGCCTCTACGGGTATCGGCATCGGCGCGGAGTCCGGAATCGCCGCCAGACGATCCTGCGCCCGCGCGCGCATCCTAATCAAATAAGCAGCCATCAGCACGGAGCTGACCAGCAGCACCCACAAGATGATTTTCTGATAGCGAGGGATCAAGGCTGCTGCCTCCAATCACTACGCCACGCAACCAGCGCGGCATCCAGCGCGTCCACAACTTTCTGTTGATAGCCGGGGTCACTCAACGGCGTATTCGCGTCCAGCGGAGCTACCTCAATGTCGATTGCCGGGCAGGCCATGCTGTCCAGCGGTTGGATCGAGGTTCGCGCGATCAGGACCGGAACATGTTGTTGCGTCATGGCGGCATCGACGTCCGATTCCAACCGCAAGCTTGAAGTCTCGTAGGCCGCCTGCGCCGTTTGCCAGGGCAAAAACGCGCGTCGCGGATCAGCCTCCGTCAGTGCGGGCAGGGAAGATGTAAACAGGTGCACGCCGTTTCCCGTCGAAGTCGCATGCAGCGATATGCAGGCCGATGCATGGGAGTGGTTCGCGGTCGTTGCGCGCGCGTCGTTGTCGAGAGCAACATCCGAGGTGCGCGTCAGGATGGTTCGGATTCCGCGTGCATTCAGCGCGGCTCGCAATTGCTCGGCAAGCGTCAGGGTATAGCTTTTTTCCGGAGTTGTCGGATTCAACATCGCGCCCGTGTCAGCGCCACCGTGGGCCGGGTCCAGCAGCACAAGAAAACGCAATTCCGTCGGTCGTGGCTGCGTCGCCGCTGGAAGATTTGTCGGGGCCGGTGTTGTCTGCGAAACGGCTGGCGGCTGCGATGTCGTCGAAGGCGGGGTGGCGGCAGGCTGTGCACCTGTCTGCGTTCGCGATTGTTGCGCCTGTGCTATTCCTGCGTAAATGCAACACATAATACCCATCACGGCCCAACCTGGATGGCCCAGCAAAACCGCAGCCTCGCAGTTCCATGCGTCCTTGTGTCAGCCGTTTTGTTCTCGTCGTCTGTCGGTTGCTAATCCAACGCATAGATGGTCAGACCGCTCAACAGTTTTGGATAAAAGTCGGTCGACTTCTGCGGCATCACATCGCCTGCGAATGCCACTTCCCGCAACTGGTCCAGCGTTACAGGATTCATCAGGAACGCAATGTCCGCATCTCCCGCGCGCACTTGTTGCAGGGCATCGGCGGCTTCGCGAACATAGCGCAGGTTTGTTTGATCCAGCACCGCCTGCGCAGAAATTCCCAGCACATCTTCCAGCACGATGGAGTGCAACTGCACCACGTCGAGGCGTCGCTGCCGCTCCGGCTGATCCGTCAGACGAGCTTCAATCGCCGCCTTCTTTGCCGTTAGCAGATGATTACCAGTTCGTGTCGCTGCGACAAAGCTGGTGCCCGCTTTGCCCGCCTCCGCCAGCTGGCTCAAAATTTCAGGAATATCCAACGCATGCGATAGCGGACGTACATCGAAATACTCCGCCGCTTTCTTCAGAAACTTCGCAGTTTCAAAATCCTTCAGGTCGTGAACCACGCGGTGCGTAGGCAAAATCGTCAGCCCCTTGGCATCCATGTTCACGAACGTCATCATGGCGGCGGCCTCTGGATACGGCGGCTGCGGCAGATTTCCTGCAGGGCGTTCCGTTGGCGCGATGGACGCCTGCGACGCGCGCTCGCGACTATAGTTCAGCGCCGTTTCATAACGATGATGGCCATCCGCAATGATCAGCTTTTTATTCTGCATGGCGCTCAATAGCAGATTAATCTTGCTTGGCTCGGAAACCTTCCAGACGCGATGCAGCACTCCGTATTCATCCGTCACTTCAATATCGGGAGTCGGCGGATTGGCAAACAGAAGCTGCTCTGCCGTTAATCCAGGGTCAGAATAGAGCATGAAAATTTGGCCAAAATGCGCCCGCGTCGCCCGCAGCAGGTTCAAACGATCCGACTTCGGCTTGGCCAGCGTCCGCTCATGCCGAAAAACGATTCCCTGGCTGTAGTCAGCCAGCTCGCCCAGGGCGATAAAACCTCTCCGCTCCTCGGTCGTTCCTGGCGCGCCGGGGACTTCATAGCGCTGGCTGTAGGCATAAATTGCCGCCTCATTATCCTGGCTAAGCACTCCCTCCTTACGCCACTCCGTCAGGTTTTCGGCAGCCCGGGTATAAACGTTGTTTTCTTCGGAATCGAATAACTCCGGCAGTCCAAGAATCACGCGCACCAGGTTATAGGGGCTGCGCTGGTAGTACGACTGCTGCATGGCAGGCGAAATTTTGTCGTACGGCTGGGTCACCACGTCTTCAGCGCGGACCAGTCCTGGGTTGTAGCGGAAAGCGCGAAAAGGATAAATGCGAGCCATGGTAAGGTCGAACTCCTGTCAGATCACGCGCAACTTGGCGCGGCGAGCGAATGATATGCGACTCTGTTATTCCCGATTCTATCGCAGCGGCGTCTGCCTCCTTGCAGAACAGGTCGCCGAGTGCATGAAAAGAAAGACGAATCGTCAGCTGGATCGCTTGCCGACGGCACCCAGACATAAGACTATGGTGGAGGAAGGCTTGCGAGAGGAATCAAAGCGCACCCTGCGAGACTTTGTTGCAAAGCATCCAACAGGTCCTGCAGACCGTCGCAGCTTCTTTGCATAAGGGATCGTATGCCAGTTCGCACCACAAAGCCGGTCTACTTTGTCCTGCTACTGGCGATCGTGGCTTACCTGTCGCTTGGCGTCTTGCCAGGATTGTCGCAACAGGCCTCGAATATTTCCACGCAAAACGCTCCCACAGCCGCGACCACTCCCCAGACGGCGCTAGGCAACGGACAGAACCACCCCTTTACCTTCAAAACTTCTGTCACGGAAGTGGTTCTCTATGCCACCGTCATCGATAACCATGATCATCTGGTCACCAGCCTGCAGAAACAAGACTTCTCCGTCTATGAAAATAATGTGGCCCAGACGATTACCTCCTTCGGGCAGGAAGATGTTCCAGTATCGCTAGGGATTCTGATCGACAATTCCGGTTCTATGGCGCAAAAACGCGCAGCCGTAAATCGCGCCGCGATCGACATGATTCAGGCTTCCAACCCGCAGGACGAGGCTTTTATCGTGAACTTCTCCGACGAGGCTTTTCTCGATCAGGATTTCACTTCAAATATCGATCTCTTGCGGAAAGGTCTGTCTCACATTGACTCCCAGGGTGGAACGGCGCTCTACGATGCGGTCATCGCTGCCGCCGATCACCTGGCGAAACAGGCAAAACATCCTAAGCAGGTGATTCTGATCATCACGGATGGAGAGGACAATAGCTCCAGCGCCACGCTGGCAGAAACCGTGCGCCGTATTCAAGATCTAAATGGCCCCATCGTCTACTCGATCGGCTTGCTCTACGATGAGTCAGACCATAGCCAGAGCCGCCGCGCCCGCAAAGCTCTGCAATCGCTCAGCGACGAGACCGGCGGAATCGCCTTCTTTCCCAAGTCTCTCGATCAGGTCGACAGCATCGCCGCCGAAGTGGCCCAGGATATTCGCCATCAATATGTTCTGGGATATCACCCGACCCAGCCGATCAGTCAGGGTGGCTATCGCGCCATCCGCGTCGAGGTCAAAGCCAAAGGGCAGGGCAAGCTGTCCGTCCGCACCCGCGCCGGCTATTTCGCCAACCCCCACCCCCAGCCTGGCACGCCCGCTCCGTCCTCTGCCACGCATCCTTGAGTGCCGCCCCATCCCCGAGCGTGATGATCCGTCGGAAGAGTTTGCGTCCGGTTGCTGAAAACGTGCGGCTTTATCTTCAGTGAGCGGTTATTTATTTTTCGGCAGGTCCATCTTCTTGACACGGTGTAACACAGGTGTCACAGTGTATGTGTCTCACTCGTCAACCTTAGACTACGACCCGGAACTTCAATCTTCGATCAGGTTGTTTTCGCCGCCACGAAAGCATTTGTCAGCGGTGAATTTCAGCCCGGCCAATCCTTCCCCTCGGTGCGAACGCTCGCGGCGGATCTCAAGATTCATCCCAACACCGCTCAAAAGGTGATTCAGCACCTCATCAAAGAACGTTTTCTCGAGGCTCGGCCCGGTCTGGGTACAGTCGTTGCCAAACTGCCCGCAGCCCGCCGCGGCGACAGGAAGCGCCTGCTTCATGAAGAAGTAGAACAACTCGTCGTGGAAGCGATTCGCGTCGGTGCAAACTTGCGCGAAGTGATTCAGGCCATCGAGGACGAATGGATTGGCCTCACTTCCTCGTCGGAGGAGGAAGCCATTGATACACGCCGATAATCTGTGGAAGCAATATCGGAAGCATGAAGCGATTCGAGGCCTCAGCTTCTCCGTTCCCGAGGCCAGTGCATTTGCGCTGATCGGTGCGAACGGTGCCGGCAAAACTACGACAATCAAGATGTTGATGAACATCATTCAGCCGGACCGTGGAACAGCCAAGGTACTTGGCATCGATTCCAGAAAGTTGTCGGCGCGTGAGTTCAATCGCATCGGATATGTCTCTGAGAACCAGGACATGCCGCTGGCATTAACGGTGGAAGATTACCTCGACTACCTGCGTCCGTTCTACTCCAAATGGGACCGCGATCTGGAGCGCTCGTTGCGGAGTCAGCTCCGGCTCCCAGCAGATCGTAAAATCGGCAATCTCTCGCATGGCATGCGGATGAAGATGGCCCTTGCCTGTGCGCTGCCCTTCCATCCAGAGCTTCTGGTGCTCGATGAACCGTTCAATGGCCTCGATGTGCTTGTGCGCGACGAATTGATGGAAAGCTTGATGACACAGGCCGGACAGATGACCATATTCATTTCGTCGCACGATCTGGCCGAGATCGATAGCTTTGTCACGGATGTCGCATTGATCGAAGGGGGCAAACTACTCTTTCAGGAATCGATGGATACCCTCATGGGGCGATTTCGTGAGGTGCAGGTGACCCTCGAGGGTGAAGCGTCGCTGCCACAACAGGTCCCCGTTGAGTGGCTTGATATGAAGGTCACTGGCAGCGTTGTGACCTTCGTCGATACGCGATTCGCAGAGAGCGCCATGAGCGGAAGGCTCAGCCCTTACTGGATTTCTATCCGGCGTGTCGAAACAAAACCGCTCAGTCTACGAACAATTTTCACCACTCTGGCGCGCGCATCCAGAACTCGAGCGAACGCCTGCAAAGAGGTGTCTCTGTGATTCTTCACATTATGAAGAAGGACTGGAAGCTGCTCTGGCGTGTTGTTCTTCTCGTCGCCGCTACCCAGTTTGCGCTGGCTCTCATGCTGTTCCACATCGATCATGCTGCTGTGGACAAAAACCCCTACGGCTTACTGTTGCAGCTGGTTTTATTTATGACGTTCCTCAGCAGGGCTGTCCTGATTGTCATGTGCGTACAGCAAGATTCGATTCCCGGCGATCGCCAGGACTGGCTGACGCGACCTGTCAAGCGATTCGACCTGATGTTCGCCAAGCTGGCATTTGTTCTACTCTTCGCTCAAGGGCCGGTGCTGATTGCAGATTTCCTGCAGGCTTTCGCCGGCGGAGCCTCCTTCTGGCACTCGTTGTCGGCAGCGATTACGCGCAGCCTCTTCGTGCTTCCAATCTTTACATTGCCATTCGTTGCCTTTGGAGCCCTCACAAGAAATCTGACAGAGGCGATTGCCGGTGCCGTCATCTTCTTTCTTCTGCTCTCAGGCGGCGAAATGTTATTCGTGGGCCTGAGTGAGGGTCGCAGAATCCTGGAAGTGAGTCCCACCACACTGACTGGACTCGCCTGGATAACTGATGGTCTTCGGCTGCTTGTCGTTTTGGTTGCCGTCTCTGCCATCCTTGCCCTGCAATATTTCAGAAGAAGAACCACGATTTCCCGCGCCGTTCTCGTGGCCACAGCCGTGGTGTGCTTTGCAGTGCGTTTGCTTCCATGGAACATCGCATATGCCATGCAGCAACAGCTGACCCCCGCTCGCGACTCTGCACAGCGAATCACCCTTGCCTTCGCCCCGGACCACCAGCCCTACAAGAATCTCTCCGGCGTGAGCTCGGATGTGCTGCAGGGGCAGTTCGGTGGCACCAGGAATGCCGACACCATCATCTACATTCCCCTGGCGGTGCAAGGTCTGCCTGCACATACACTGCTGAAAAATGATCGCGCAGAGGTGACCATGACTACTCCGGATGGAAAGACCTTCAATCTTGGGGTTGGAGGTGATTTTGCTCCTCTACCGCAGGCGGGCATGGCAACCGGCATCTATTCTGCAGTGTATGTTCCAGACGACCTGTACCAACGCTACAAGAGTGAGCCAGTGCGCCTCGATGTAACTTATTTCTCCACGCTGATGCGGCTTGCAGATCAGGGCGTGATGGTCGCGTTGGGAGGACACCATAAATTTGCTTCCCTTGGTCAATGCAGCAGCCGGATGAATTCAGGGGAGACGCAGATAGACATCCGTTGCTTGCAGCCAGGTACTATTCCGCTCTGCACCACTGCGGTGCTCACCGACCCTGTCGCTGGCGTATCCAATGTGCCTAAAGTTTCATGCAATCCCAACTACGCCCCTGTATACCCGGTGATGATTCCCGATGGCATGAGCCGCTACGAAGCCGACCTTCCTTTCCGAGACTCAAACAGCCTGAGCAGCTATCCGATCCAGGGGAAAGACCTGTCGAAAGCGCAGGCCGAAGTCAGAACCTACGCTGCCGAGGACCATCTCCAACGGCAAGTCGTTCTTCCCGGCATACGGCTGCAAGACTGGCTGCCGCGATAGGAAACGTCGACAAACTTGAATTCTTCACCCAATGTCATGTTTGGGTTGACATTCTACCCGAAGAGGTCGCATACTCGGGTCGAATGGCTACCCAAATGAACAACGACGACCGCATCGCCCTTTTGCAGGGCACTCTCGACTTGCTGATTCTGAAAACGCTGCTTCTCGGACCCTGCCACGGCCAGGGCGTGGCGCGTTCCATTCAGCGCCAGTCGGAAGAGGTACTCTTCGTCGATCACGGTTCTCTCTATGTCGCGCTACAGCGGCTTGAGGACAAAAAATGGATCCCGCCAAGTGGGGCGTCAGCGAAAACAATCGCAAAGCTCGCTTCTATTCACTCACGCCGAAGGGCCGCGAGCAGTTGGTGGAGAAGGCCGATGAATGGCGGCGTCTGACGCGCGCGATGGGTTTGATTCTCGATTCGGGTAACGGGCCATTGGGCGAGGAGGGATAGTCATGTTCAAGCGCAAGCGCAGTGCAGAAGATTTCAAGGCAGAGATTGAGGCGCATCTGGAACTCGAAGCCGAGGACCTTCGGCAAGAGGGAATGAGCGAGGATGAAGCCCGCAGGAAGGCGCGGTGTGATTTTGGCAGTCTTCCCGCAGCGCAGGAACGTTTTTACCTGCAGGGGCGCCTGGTGTGGGTTGAAAAGCTGCTGCGCGATCTGCGATTCGCGTGTCGATCGCTATTGCACAGCCCGGGTTTCGCGATCACGGCAATTTTGACGCTGGCGCTTGGCATTGGCGCCAACACAGCGGTGTTCAGCGTGATGAATGCGGTGCTGCTGCGCTCCCTGCCAGTGCGCGATCCATCTCGCTTGGTGTATTTGCGGACCTCCAGTCCTCCCCAGGGAACGGGCACGATTGATACGACGCAGACCTTCTCCTACGCTGTCTACGATGCGCTGCGACATGAGAAAAGCGGTCTCGCGCCCATCATGGCGTATGTGCCGCTGTCGAGCAGCAAGGTCGCGGTGCGTTACGGAGCGAGTCCGGAAGAAGCCGAAGGCGACATGGTGAGCGGCACTTTCTTCTCTGGCCTGGGCGTGCATCTGCCACTGGGCCGCGGCTTCAACGAAGAGGACGAGACCCGTCATGCGCCCATCGTCGTGATCAGTTACAACTACTGGACGCGGCGCTTTTCGCGTGATCCTGAAGTGTTGGGAAAGACGCTGTATGTGAATGCAGTCCCGATGACAATTGTTGGCATCACGTCCGCGGGCTTTGAAGGCGTTGAAGCCGGAAGTTCGACGGATTTCTGGATTCCGCTGCAGGATCGCAGGGAGCTGAATGCGTGGGGGAATCCGCCGGAAGATGGCAAGCTGTACACTTCCGACGCCACCTGGTGGTGCTTGCAACTGGTGGGCCGGCTTGCGCCTGGAGTGAACCGGTCGCAGGCGCTGGCGCAATTGCAACCGGTGTTTCAATCGGCGGCGTATATCGGTCTGGGCGGTTCGCCGAAGCGCGGCGAGAAGCGTCCCGTACTGAGCTTTGCTGATGTAAAGGGTTTTCGCGGATACGACCAGAGCTATGGCAATCCTCTGCGCATATTGATGGCCATGGTTGGTTTAGTGCTGCTGATCGCGCTGGCCAACGTGGTGATGCTGCTGCTGGCGCGTAACGCGGCGCGGCAGCGGGAGTTTTCTCTCCGTCAGGCATTGGGAGCGAGCCGAGGTGAATTGTTCCGCCAATTGCTTACGGAGAGTTTGATCCTTGTGTCGGCGGGCGGCGCGCTGGCGTGGGCCTTCGCAGAGATCGCCACAAGGCAGCTGGCAGGTGGGCACATATCGAATCGAGCCTGGCTCCGGACAGAACTGTGCTGCTGTTCACACTGAGCGTGCTTGTCATCGCCGGATTGCTGTTTGGCCTGGCTCCGTTGCGCGTAGCCCTGGCCGGGAAGGCGGAGCTGGCAATTAAGACCTCCGCGGCAACGTCAAATGCCGATGCGGGCAAATCGCGCGTGGGCAAAATCATTGTTGCGCTACAGATGACGATGTGCGTGGTGCTGCTGGTGGGCGCGGGATTGCTGATTGGTACGCTGCGCAATCTGGAAAATACGCCGCTGGGAATGCGGGTCGACGGCCTGGTGATCTTTGGAGTCACACCGAGCGTTCCCTCCATCCCGCAGGGCCGGATCTTCTATCGCGACCTGCTGAGTCGTCTGCGCCAGTTGCCCGGTGTGCAATCGGTGACCGCCAGTGAGGAGCGCCTTGGAGCCTGGTCGTCCGACAACAATGCCATGATGGTGGACGGCAAGCTCCCCGAGGTCGGCAGCGGCGCTTCCAATTCTGTGCGAAGCAATGTGGCCGGGCCGGATTTCTTCACAACGCTGGGTGTGCCCATCCTTTCCGGCCGCGATTTCGCCGATTCCGACACGGCGGCCTCCGCTCCTGTCGGCATCATCAACGAAGAATTTGCCAGACGCTTCCTGCCCAATCAAAATCCTCTGGGTCATAGCATCGGATCTGATGACGGGCGATACACCATGACCATTGTCGGCGTGGTGAAAGACCACAAATATCGCAGCATCGACGAAGATCCTATTCCCATGGCGTGGTACATGTATGCGCAGATCCCCATGGTGGGGCCGATGACCGTGGAGATGCGCGTGCACGGAGAGCCGCTCGCGATTCTGCCGGCAGCGCGCAAGGTACTGCAGCAAATCGACCCCGACATGCCGCTGATCCAGCCGATGACCCAGCGCGCCCAGTTCGATACCACCATCTCGCAACAGATGCTGTTTGCGCACCTTGCCGGCTTCTTCGGTTTTCTGGCTGTCATTCTGGTTGGCACCGGTCTGTATGGAACCCTGGCGTACCGCGTGAACAAGAGGACAGCGGAGATCGGCGTCCGCATGGCCGTGGGTGCGCGGCGCGAGCAAGTCGTCTGGATGATTTTGAAGGATAGCCTGGCGCTCACCTGCACCGGAGTCTTGATCGGTGTTCCGCTGGCGATGCTGGCAGGGCGCGGGCTGACCTCTTCGCTATACGGCGTGAAGCCCCTGGATGCGTGGATTTATTTGTTAGCTGTGGCAGGAGTAACGCTGGTCTCGCTTGTTGCCAGCGCCGTTCCCGCAGGCCGAGCCGCCAGCGTCGACCCGATTCGCGCGCTACGCGTGGAGTAGATCTGGATCGGCAATCTTCAGAACGATTTTGCCGCTGTTGTGCGGTGCGCCGCCAAGCATCTCGTGCGCTGTTCGAGCTTGATCCAGAAGCAGCACGGTTCCAACTCTGGCTTTTAATTCTCGACGATCGAACAAGGTCGTCAGCTCTTGCAGTCGTTGCGTCGTGACTTCGACTAGAAAGAAAACAGAGCGCACATCAGTCGCCAGACCCGGCGGAGGAGATTCATTCGAGACCACCGACACCAGAATCCCTCCCGGCTTGATGATCTGGAACGAGCGCATCCGCGTATCACCGCCCACCAGATCGAGAACAATGTCTACGCGGGGTACAACGTCTTCGAATCGCGTGGTCTTGTAGTCAATGGCTGTGTCCACGCCGAGATTCTGGACGAATGCGACATCGTCTGCAGACACGGTTGCGAAAACACGCAATCCGGCTCGGTGCGCGAGTTGCACAGTATAAGCTCCTACGTTGCCGGCGGCTCCGTGGATAAGAACGCTTTGCCCCGACTGGGCCTTGGCATAGTCAAACAGCATCTGCCACGCAGTGACGGCGACGACCGGAACGGACGCTGCTTCATCAAACGTCAATGATCTGGGCTTTTTTGCAATCATGCCAGCCGATGCCAATGCATATTCCGCATATCCTCCGATGAACTCGGAATTTGTCGCTCCATAGACTTCGTCTCCCGGTTTGAAGTCACGGACGTCGCTGCCCGCCAATTCGACAACTCCGGAAAAATCCGACCCGAGCGTCACAGGAAGCGGGACATCCACGGCGCTCTTGCCCTCGCGAATCAGCGCGTCCCACGGGCCGACTCCAGCGGCCGCGACGCGGATCAGTACCTGCTGGGGATCAGGCGTGGGTCGAGGCACATTGTCGAGAACGATGACCTCGGGGGGTCCGAAACGATGGATTCTGGCTGCTTTCATGGCAACTTCCTTTGCGGTCGAAAATGTGCAGAAAACGTCAAAGACTCAGGCCTCCATGATGCGCGTATCGCCGACCTGAAGCCAAATTAGCGCATTGGCCGACGAGCTCCTTCAATAGGGGAAGAGGACATTTGTTGACGCGCTGACACCTCGACCCTAAGATTGATCCAATCCGGAGGCTAGTTTCTCTGCAAATGATTGGGCAAATCATCTCGCGCTACCGCATTGTAGAGAAACTGGGCGATGGGGGAATGGGCGTCGTCTACAAGGCCGAGGATATGACTCTCCGCCGCTTTGTCGCTCTCAAATTCCTACCGGATGACATTGTTCTGGATCCAGTCTCCCTGCTGCGTTTCCACCGGGAAGCACAGGCCGCGTCCGCCCTCAACCATCCAAATATATGCACGATTTATGAGATCGGAGAGCAAGAGGGTCGACCGTTCATCGTCATGGAATTCCTGGACGGGATGACCTTGCGACATCGCATCTCCGGACGGGCGCTTGAAACTGAAGTTCTTCTGCCGATTGCGATCCAAATCGCCGACGCACTCGACGCGGCCCACGCTGCCGGCGTGGTTCACCGCGATATCAAGCCCGCAAACATTTTTGTCACGCGGCGAGGCGAGGCCAAGATCCTCGACTTCGGCTTGGCAAAAATGATGCCGACGAGCTCCACGGTGAATGATCCCGACGGTCCCGGGATGACAACCCTCGAGGAAGATCTGACCAGTCCAGGGACGATGCTCGGAACTGTAGCTTACATGTCGCCGGAGCAAGTGCGAGGCAGAGAGCTTGATGCGCGAACCGATCTGTTTTCCTTCGGCTCCGTCCTGTATGAAATGGCGACGGGCAAAGCACCTTTCCGCGGGGAAAGTTCGGCTGTCACCTGCGAGGCGATCCTGAACCGCGCTCCCATTCCCGCGGTCCGCCTCAACCCCGATCTCTCTGTGGAGCTGGAACAAGTCATTCGCAAAGCTTTGGAAAAAGATCGGAGCTTGCGCTATCAACACGCATCCGATATGCGAACCGACCTGCGGCGTCTCCGACGCGACAGCTCCCAAAGCCACTGGAAAGATTACCCCTCAGTTCAGGAGGAGGAAAGAAAAGATTCTGCACCGGCCAAGCCGATCCTAACGAAAAAACCCGGCCTGCGGAGAAATCTCTACTACCTTGCAGCCGCAGCCATTGTTTTCGTGATCCTGGCCGGAGCATTCTTTCTTCGTCGCTCCTCTCCACCTCGTCTTCCGGCCCCCAGTCAGTGGGAGCAGCTGACGTTTTACACAGACTCGGCCGTGTATCCCGCTCTGTCTTCGGATGGACGA
This sequence comes from uncultured Acidobacteriota bacterium, assembly GCA_963774515.1. Lineage (GTDB taxonomy): Bacteria > Acidobacteriota > Terriglobia > Terriglobales > Acidobacteriaceae > JAKAAZ01. Next base: position 152,334 of record CAVZFK010000012.1, read on the forward strand.
ACGCTCGCATTCATTCGTGGAGATAATTCGTTCATGGGGCCAGGAGAAATTTACGTCAAGTTGCTGCCAGGCGGAGAACCAGTTCAACTCACCCACGACTCGAAGACTAAGTTAGGCCCGTCGTTCTCCCCCGACAACTCGAATATTGCCTATAGTGTCGTATCGCCCTGGGACACATACGAAGTGCCTGTTCTGGGCGGCGAACCTCATCTCCTGCTGCCCAATGCCTCCTCTCTCACCTGGATCGAAGATGGAAAGCGCCTGTTGTTTTCTGAGATCAGAGAAGGACTGCATATGATCCTTGTGACCACGGATGAAGCGCGAGGAGATCGCCGCGACGTTTACGCTCCGCCGGGTAATCGAAGTATGGTCCATCATTCCTATCTTTCGCCGGATGGCCGCTCGGTCCTTATCGTTGAGATGGACAGTCGAGGCGAGATTCTTCCTTGCAGGGTGGTGCCGTTTCTGGGCAAAGGCGAGGTCAGAGTCGTTGGCCCTCCCGGTGGTGTGTGCCTCTCGGGCGCATGGTCGGTTGACGGCAAGTGGCTCTATCTCACCGTCAAGACGGATGATTTTCATATTTGGCGGCAACGTTTTCCAGATGGAAAGCCAGAGCAGCTAACCTTCGGCCCCACCTCTCAGGAAGGCATTACCATGGCCCCCGACGGCAAATCGCTCATAACATCCGTCGGCTCAGAGGACAGTACGGTGTGGATGCACGACAAGGAGGGTGACCATCAGATTTCCTCGGAAGGAAACGCACAATCACCGGAATTTTCTTCGGATGGACGCAGGCTATATTTCTTGATGGCGAACGGCCAGACCCAAGGCCAGGAGTTATGGGTAAAAGACCTGGGCACTGGCAGGATCGACAGAGTGCTGCCAGGGTATCCGATGCTAGCCTATTCCGTTTCCAAGGATGGGAAGCAGGTCGCATTCGCCATGGATAAGCCGAGCGGCCGTTCAAGCCTGTGGATCGCACCGATCAACCGCCGTTCATCTCCAGTCCACCTCGCCTCTACATCCACGGAAGATTCACCTTTCTTTCTGCCCAACGGTGAATTGGTGTTCCGCGCTATCGAAGGCGGCTCGAACTCTCTGTACCGCATGAAGGTAGATGGGAGTGATCGCCGCAAGATTATTCCCGGACGCATCCTGGAAATCGACTCTGTGTCACCGGATGGTCGCTGGGTCGTTGCGTCATCGCCAGGTGCCGGAGAGGATGATCCCCCCGTGACACGAGCCTATGCGCTGGATGGGAGTGTTGCCATACCGCTGTGCGTGAATTACTGCTCTTTCCAGTGGGATTCGACCGGGAAGTACGCTTTCATCATCTTCCCCGCAATCCAACAGGGGACCTTCCCGGCTCCCGTGATGCATGATGAAGGACTTCCGAAAACCCCGTCCGGCGGGTTTGCGCGGATCGAGGACATTCCAAATCGGAACACTTATCCTCCGATCCCCTGGTATGTGGAATCTGCGATAAATCCTCTCGTCTATGCGTACAGTCGTCAAGACACCAAGCGCAATCTCTACCGCATTCCATTGCAATAAGTAGTCCGCGTCATCCGAGACTGAGTCGGGCTCGCTTATCTTGCCAACCGGTAGCCCAAAACCTACTTGACGTCATACACTGTATGTAATACAGTAGTTGATGTACAGTGTATGAGGAACAGCATGACCCTCGCCGACAACTTATTTGAAAATCTTCGACTCGAACTCCGACGTGGCTGCCTGACCCTTGCGGTCCTGGCTCAGCTGCGCCAAGAGCATTATGGCTACACCCTCCGCAAAGCTTTGGCGCAACACGGCCTCGAAATCGACGAAAACACGCTTTACCCGCTGTTGCGGCGACTGGAAACCCAGGGTTTGCTGGTCAGCCAGTGGCGGGAAGAAGAGAAACGCAACAAGCGCTTTTACCGCCTCTCGAACGACGGCGAAATGATTTTTGTCGAGTTACTGCATGAGTGGCGTGAGCTGAATAAATCCATCGACAACATCTTGCAAGGAAGTTAGGAAGACGCCATGAATCTTCTCGATCGGTACCTGTTAGCCGTCAAAAAATATCTGTCGTGGAAGCGGCAGGACGATATTCTCGCCGAACTGAAGGCGAACCTCGAATCGCAGCTGGAGGAGAAGGAAGGCGATCTGGGTCGGCCCCTCACTCCCGCGGAAATGCAGGATTGGGTAAAGCACCTGGGACAGCCCATGGTGATGGCTGCCCGCTATCAGCCCCAGCGATATCTGATCGGGCCGACGATTTTCCCGATGTATCTGTGGGTGTTGCGCCTCGCGCTCCTATGGTGCCTGGGGATCTACTCGGTGGTCAAAGCGGTCGAGATCCTCTCCAGTTCTGCCGGCGGATCCGCTCTGCTGGCCGCGGTGCTGGGCGCTCCCTGGTCTCTCATCATCACCGCCGCATGGGTCACCGCCGTGTTTGCTGCGGTTGAATTTGCCATGACACACTCACCGGCCAAGTTTCCCGCGAATGTCGTGGATCACGTCGATTGGTCGCCCGGCAGCTTGCCCACGAGCGAAGATGCAGGCTGCGAAGCCAAACGTCCGCGCAGCTACGCCCACGCGGTGGCTGAGGTAGTGTTCGGTTTTCTCTGGATCATTTGGCTGCTGCTAATTCCAAACCATCCCTATTTGTTGATGGGACCGGGCGCCGCTTACCTGCGCGTTTCACCCTATGAACTAGCGCCGGTCTGGGTTTTATTTTTCTGGTGCATCGTGGCATTGAATGTTGTGCAGCTGGGCTGGCGCTTGATCGATCTGGTGCGCGGAGCCTGGCAGAAGTCGCGCTCCCTGCAACACATCACGGTCAAGACCATGGGGTTGATTGCCGTTCTGGTTTTGTTCAAAGCGCCGAATCGCGTCTGGGTGCTGCTAAAACATCCCATTACCGATACAGCCCACTACGGCGCAACCCTCAATTCGATGAACCACACCATCTACGCCGTGCTGCTGTGGGTCGTAGCCATCTCGGCCATGATCTGGCTCTGGCAAATCGTCCAGCTAGGAGTGGACTACTATCGCAAACGCGTCGCCGACGAAAAATAATCGCACGCGCCCGCGCGAACACCGCCAGCTTTAGGTCGCTCCCAAACTGCTTTGGCGATTTTGCGCAAATCGAAAATCGTGGCTGTCGGTAACCCCGTTTATGAGGAGCAATCGGATTCACCCGTCTCGATGAGTGCATCGGCCTGTTTTATCGATTTGGGAATGCCTTGGTCAGGCGGCCCATTCGTCGAACCGGCGCATAATCTCCATGAGCTTGCATCCCGACAGGATGAGAGAGCCCCACAATATGAAGGGGCCGCCATAGAGTAGGAGATGCTTGCGCGAACGGGCTAACTCAAACACCTGCATCTTCACGATGGCGTACACGTTCGCTGAGACATAAGCAACCGCCAAACAGCTCACTAGCAAGTTATGCATCTTGTTGCTCCTCCTTTTACCGTGTTCCTGCATCTCCGCGCCGATACTCCTCGGTCAGCTCATCCAGGAGGTCAAGCCTTAGAGTTGAGACCATCCTCCGTCGACCGGAAGTTCGGCGCCGGTCGTGAAGGTCGCATCGAACGCAAGGAAGAGGACGGCCTTCGCGATTTCGTCCGAGGTCCCCCAGCGCTTCATCGGGACCATGCCAATCATCTTTTCCCTAATCTGAGCGGCTGCGTCAGCGGGAAACGCTTTGCCGATAATCGGCGTGTCGATGGGGCCGGGCGTCACCGCGTTGACGCGAATCTCGTGCGGAATCAACTCGGCGGCGAGAGTCCGAGCGAATGATCGCAGCGCAGCCTTGGCCGCTCCGTATGTGGCGTTGCCGGCCATTCCCTTGACGTTGGCGATCGAGGTCGTGAGGACGATAGAGCCTCCCCGGTTTATGAACGGCGTGAGCTTCTGCATCACGAAAAGCGGCCCTTTGGCGTTCAAGTTGAACATCTCGTCGTAAACAGCCTCGGTGATGCTTTCGAGAGGAGCTCGGATGCTGAACCCGGCGTTGACGAAGAGCAGGTCGAAGGTGTCGAACTCGGCCTTCACCCGAGATGCCAGGGCGTCGATTTCCGTCAATGAACGCGCGTCGCTTGAAACCACGATGGCGTCATTCCCAAGCTCTTTCTGCGCCGATTCCAGGCCTTCCTTCGAGCGACCCGTCACCAGAACGCGCGCGCCTCCATCGAGGAGCATCTTCGCCGTAGCGAGCCCCATGCCGCTCGTGCCGCCGATGATTACCACCTTTTTACCTTCGTACCGTTTCATGTTTATTCTCCTGGTGACTGGTTGTTATTCGTTCTGTCGCCGTGATTCCAAGTTAGGGATGTGGCGATGTTGTTTTGCATCCAGTGGCGCGCCGATCAGCGCTCCTTCAGGACACCGCGGTCAAGGATGCTGGGTTAAGACAAGTCCACGCCGGAGACCTTGACGACGGCCTGCCACGCGGCTTCCTGGCTGGCGCGATCGTGGAGGTGTGGGTGGCGCTGCGCCTCAATTGGGCCTGAGAACTTCCCTTGAGCCGAGGCGAAGAATTGCCCTGAGACGTCGGTTCCGAACTCCGACGCCTGGAGGTACCGACGGGCCGCGGTCTCCGGCGTCTGATTCATGCCGGGAATGAGGTTCACGATTGGGATAAACAGATACTTCAACAACGGGCCAGCGTTTCGCACCACCTTGGTGTCGGTCGCCCCACCGGGCGAGACAGCGTACACGGCCATGCCGGAGGGTAGCCGGCGCGCCAGCGCCGCGACCCACCAAGCGATAATGAGCTTCGCGTCGGCATACGTATTGTTGGGCACATACTTCACGTTTGGCCCGTTGCGAATCAGGGCTTCGATAGCGGCGGTTCGGTCTCCCCGGTAGTATTTGGCGGCGAATGCTGGCACGTCGGTGTACTTGAACATGGGTACGCCCCCGCGGGCAGGCTCCGCGCCGGCGATAACAATCCGCGCGTTGGGGCTAAGAAGGTTGGCGCGAAGCAACCCGACAGTCAGTTGATGATGGCCGATCAGCGGGGCCTGAGAAGCCTCAACGCCCGCCGCAGTGATCACGCGCTTCTTGGTTGGGACCAATCCGGCATTGAGCAGTAGGAAATCGATCGGCCGCTCTCGCTTGACCAGCTCGGCGAGGGCGGACTGAACGCTGGCCGGCGCGTTCAGATCCAACTCCAGCGGCGTGAAGATCTTCGTTTTGGTCTCCGCCGCGAGCTGAGCGACTGTTTCCTGGATCCGGGCTAGGCTGCGCCCGGTGACGATGACCTCGCGGTAGCCCTTGGCGGCGAGCAAGCGGGCTGCCGCATAACCGAGCCCGGAGGTGGCGCCGGTGACGAGTGCGATCGAATGTTCCAATGGGAGTCTCCTGTATTTATCTGTCTTGCAGCGTTACATACGCGAGAGTACGATACCAACAGATGCAATGCAAGGAGTTTCGTACGCGATGGTAACTAATATTGCGAAGCGCCCCCCAGGACGTCCAAAAGGCTTTATTCCCGACGAAGCACTCGACCGTGCCGTTGAGATGTTTTGGGAGCATGGGTATGAAGGAGTCGACGTGGATCGGATCGCGCGAGCCGTGAACGTCACCAAACCCGCGCTATACCGAGCCTTCGGAGACAAGTCCACCCTGCTGCTAAGGGCCGTCGAGCGCTATGCGCTGATCTATGGAGCTCCCAAAATGGCAGCGTTTCAAGCGGAGCCGGACATCCACAAGGCCGTGACCACCTTTTGCGAGGCTACCGTCAACACCGCTACCGGCGACGCTCGCAGCGGCTGCATGTTGGCCGCCGCTGCGCTGGGACATTCGGAGCGGGTGACAGAGATTCGTTCCTGGCTCGCGAAGGGCCTCACGGCATCCGCTGATATTTTCGCGAAACGTTTCGAAAAGGAGATCAAGGCGAGGCGCCTGACTCGCACACCGTCAGCTAAGCTGCGAGGCCGTTTGCTCGTTGACTTGCTGCAGGGTATACAGCTTCGCGCCAAGGTTGGTATCACTCGCGAGGAATTGCTGGAAGATGTCCGAAGCTATGTGCCCCTGATTCTTGGCGAGTAAATCTAACGCGCTTCTCGGGGGCTATGCGTCTGGAAGAGTGCCAAATCGCCAATGCACTCATCGACCCCGGATCAGTACCAAGAAATGGGATGAGCAGGTCCTCCGAAGGAGGAGCAGACTGTTCCCATGAAGAAGCCAGCGCAGCACCTCATCGCTGAAGTCCCACGCAGACAGGCCAAGGTTGAGATCACGATCGGCATCGACCTTGGCGATGTCTGGAGCCATTACTGCACCCTCAACCAGGACGGAGAAGTGGTCGACCGTGGCCGCTTCAGAACCACCCCGAAGGCGATCGAGAAGTGGTTCACCGACGTGGCTCCAGCGCGGGTCGCGATGGAGGCTGGAACACACTCGATCTGGATCAGCGAACAGCTGCAGGAACTAGGCCACGAAGTCATCGTGGCGAACGTCCGCGAGCTGCGGGCGATCTCGCACAGCGACCGGAAGAGCGACCAGGTGGATGCTGAGAAGCTGGCGCGTTATGCTCGGCTTGATCCGAACATCCTCCGGCCGATCGCCCACCGCACCGTCCAGCAGCAAGAGGCTCTCACTCTGGTTCGTGCGCGAGCTCTGCTGGTGCGACTGCGCACTGCTGCGGTGAACGCCGTTCGTGGGCTGACGAAGTCGTGCGGCTACCGTATGCCTGCCTCCGCCACAACGTGCTTCGCTCAGCGCAGCCTCGCCGTTATGCCGCCTGGACTGGCACAGGCGCTCGGTCCGGTGCTCCAGCAGATCGCGGAGATGACGCTCAAGATCAAGCAGTACGACCGGCAGATCCAGCAACTCGGCCAGACCGAGTATCCGGAGACGCAGGCGCTGCTGAAGGTTCATGGCGTCGGCCATCTCACCGCCTTGACCTTCGTGCTGACGCTCGGCAGCAAGGAGCGGTTCGGACGAAGTCGCGATGTTGGTTGCTATCTTGGCCTGCGACCTCGTCGAAGTCAGTCCGGAGATCACGATCCTCAGCTCGGCATCACCCATGCCGGCAACGCATATCTTCGAAGTCTGCTGATCGAGTGCTCCAACCACATCCTCCGACCCACGGAAGAGACTCGGCACTTCGACAGTGGGGTCTGCACTTGGCCGCAAGAGGCGGCAAGCAGGCCAAGAGCAAGGCCGTCGTTGCAGTAGCCCGCAAGCTGGCCGTGCTGCTTCATCACCTCTGGAGCACCCAGGAGCCGTACATGCCGTTCTATGAACAAGCCGCCTAAGAGATGCACCATGTTTACCCGTTGCGACGACACCGTGTTCCGATGACTGCGAGCCGATTTCGGCCTTCAAGGCCGACCGATAAATGGCAGCATCGACTCTCCTCTCGAACCCCAACCGGCACCGAGCTTGCTTCAAGACAGCTCATCCAGAGTGCGAATAGAAACCCGGTGGAGAGCAACGAAACCAAGAGCAACAACAAAAGCAAAAGCCCTATGAAGGAAAAAACAAAGAACAAACCTTGACACCAGTGACCTGCTCATAGAAAGTCGGCTTATCGTCAGCGATCCCAATTTTCACTCGTTGGTGCGAAGGCAGATCACTCGTCGCACCGCAACCGATCACGCTTGAGTCGGAGAACTTCAACCAATTGCCGCCCAACGTCCTTCACCGTTATCTAGCGTGGAACAAATTTGCAGAATCTTTCTTCGTACTGACGCGCTGGAGTTGCGGCAGCGGTTACTATAGCCTGAGAAAAGCGCTCTACAAAATTACGTCCAGCAACCACGGCAGCGCGGAGGTCATTTGCTCTACTGGCTTCTTTATCAGAAGTTATTCGTGTACATCCACGCGTTCCGCGTCTTTCGCTACCTGACGATCCGCACTGCGTTTGCAACCCTAACAGCGCTTCTGATCGGCCTGCTCATCGGCCCCTACCTGATCGAAAAGCTACGAGAATTTCAGATTGGCCAATACATCCGCGAGGATGGCCCCAAAGATCACCAGAAAAAAGCCGGCACTCCCACCATGGGCGGCTTGCTCATCTGCGTCGCGATCTTGGTGCCCACATTATTGTGGAGCGACCTTTCCAACCCGCTGGTCTGGCTGGCGATTCTGGCCTTGGTCGGTTTCGGCGGCATTGGTTTTGCAGACGATTATCTGAAGGTCGTACACAAGAGAAACCTGGGGCTCACTGCACGAGTCAAATTTACCTCGCAGGTCGGCGTTGCCGCCCTGATCGCTGTATTCCTCCTGTTGCTGCGCAAGGAAGGCGAATACTCCACCCGTCTGATGGTTCCGTTCGTCAAGCGCTTTCGGCCGGACCTGGTTCTCCACTCCATTCACCATGTTCCGCATCTTGGCCCGCTGGCATTTCTCATCTTCGTTTTGTTCACCGTGATTGTGCTGGTCGGCTCCAGCAATGCCGTCAACCTGACGGATGGTTTGGACGGCCTCGCCATTGGCTGCGCCATTATTGCGGCTGGCGCGCTGGCCGCTCTTACCTACATCAGCGGCAATGTCGTGTTCGCCGACTATCTTGGCCTGCAGCGTATGCCGCTGGTTTCTGAGCTGACTGTTTTCTGCGGGTCGATGGTCGGCGCCAGCATCGGTTTCCTCTGGTACAACGCTCACCCGGCAGAAGTCTTCATGGGCGATGTCGGTTCGCTGGCCTTGGGCGGCGCCATCGGGACTGTGGCCGTCATCATCAAGCAGGAACTGCTGCTGCCCTTTATCGGCGGTGTTTTCGTTTTGGAAGCGCTCAGCGTGATGTTGCAGGTTGGAAGTTATAAACTGCGAAAAAAGCGCATCTTCAAAATGGCTCCCATCCATCACCACTTTGAGCTGATGGGATGGTCGGAGTCGAAAGTGATTGTTCGTTTCTGGATTGCCGCCCTGGTGTTCGCCCTGTTTGCTTTGACCACGCTGAAACTGCGTTAACTCTGCGTAGTCGCGCTCACTGCTGTGTGGAATTGTGGGAAACAAGAGCGATGAAACATGGGACAATCAAATCGCGGCGGAGAATGATTCGATGATGGAATTAAAGGACAAGCGCATCCTGGTGGTGGGTCTGGGTAAATCCGGCCTGGCCTCCGCGATATTTCTGCGAAAAAAAGGCGCGCAAGTCACCGTGTCCGACGTGCGCAGCGTGGAAGCGCTGGCGAACGAATTGCCCGCTCTTCTCGACGTTGGCGTGATGGTGGAAGCAGGCGGTCACGGTCTGCTGACATTCCGTCGTCAGGATTGGATCGTCGTCAGCCCCGGAGTTCCGATGGATACGCCGGAACTGGTGCAGACCCGCGGATTTGGAACGCC
>CAVZFK010000013.1:0-166817 GCA_963774515.1 uncultured Acidobacteriota bacterium
TTTCTCCGGCGCAATTCCCCAGGCCTCCAGATCTTTTCGAAGTCCGAGAGAAACAATGAAGCGCGTGCGCTCATTTTTCAGCAGCACGGCAAGCTGCTCGATGGTGGCGCGATCCAGATGATCGTAATGGTCGTGCGACAGCAGAACCGCGTCGAGCGGCGGCAGCTCGTTCAATGCCAATGTTGGAGGATAGAAGCGCTTGGGGCCGGCAAAGGAGACAAACGACGCGCGCTCACTCCAAACAGGATCAGTCAGGATTGTCATTCCATCGATTTCAAGCAGCAGCGTGGAATGACCCATCCACGTGACCCGAAGTCCCTGTAACGGCGGCGTAGCGTACGCAGAGACATCCGTACGAAACGGTCCGACTGGCTTCTTCGGATCTCCACGCCGCCGCTCAAACAGCAAGCGGCGAATCATGCGCGGCGCGTTGCTGCCTCCCATCATGCTGGTTGGCACTGGGTTGCGAAATTTATTTCCCAGCATGGGCGCTGGAGTAAAGGTTTGCGCGGCAGGTTCCAAGGGTGCAATCAGTTTCGACATAGTTAGGTCACGTATCGTGCGACCAAATGGAGCAATCCTTTAGATGCGGAAACCTTCGGCATGATGCAACAGAATGCGCCGCCATCAAAATACTTTGACCGCGGCCTTGAACGCTACCGCGAGACGGCCTCGCGAGTCTGCAAAAACTCCGCGTATGGCCCTTTGAAGTCCTGAATCTTATGGTCCTCAAAATTCCAGATGCGGGTCGCCACCTCGTCTATCAATTCCTGATCGTGGGTCACCAGCAACACCGTTCCCTCATACTTCTGCAGCGCCTGGTTCAACGCGTTAATCGCTTCCAGATCAAGATGGTTCGTCGGCTCGTCAAAGATCAGAAAATTCGGCTTCTGCATCATCAGTCGACAGAACAACAGCCGCGCCGCCTCTCCGCCCGACAACGCCTCAGTCGGCTTCAGCCCTTCTTCTCCGCTGAACAGCATCTGCCCCAGCACGCCGCGAATATCTTCCTTGGTCGCTTTGGGATCAAACTGGTGCAGCCAGTCCGCCGCCGTCGTTCCTTTTTGAATCGTCGAAGTGTGGTCCTGCGCGAAATATCCAATCTGCGCCTCATGCCCCCACTTCACCTTGCCGCTGTCAATGTCTTTGGCCGGATTTTCTCCAGGAAGATGATCCATGTGCGGTGCATGCGCCAGCAGCGCCTTCACCAGCGTTGTCTTTCCCTGGCCGTTGCGGCCGATCAGGCAAATCTTTTCTCCGCGCGTCACCGAGGCGCTGAATCCGTTGATGACCACATGGTCGCCATACGCCTTGCGAACGTGTTCTGCCTCCAGAATGTGCTTACCCGACGGGCGCAGCTGATCGAAGCGAATGTAGGGGCGAGCAATGTTCGACCGCGCCAGCTCGCTGGTTTGTAGCCGCTCCACTTCCTTTTTGCGAGACGTCACCTGGCTGGATCGCGTACCAGCAGAAAACCGCGCGATAAATTCATTCAGCTGCGCAATCTTTTTTTCGCGCTCTTCATTCTGCGCTTCCAGGCGCGTGCGCACCTGCGTCTTCGCCAGCACCATGTCGTCGTAGCCGCCGGTGTAGGTGATGATGGTCTGATAATCGATGTCGGCAATGTGAGTGCACACATTGTTCAGGAAATAGCGATCGTGCGAAATCGTGATCAGCGTGCCTTCGCGATGGATCAGAAAATCTTCCAGCCAGTGGATGGAGTCAAGATCAAGATAGTTCGTCGGCTCATCCAGCAGCAGCGCCTGCGGATTGCCGAATAGCGCCTGCGCCAGCAGAACACGCACCTTCTGGCCGCCCTGCAACTCGCCCATCTTGCGCTCGTGAACATCATTAGGAATGTCCAGCCCCTGCAAAAGTATGGCAGCATCGCTCTCGGCGGTGTACCCATCTTCCTCGCCGATAATGCCCTCTAATTCGCCAAGACGCATTCCATCGTCATCGTCCAACTCAGGTTTTTCGTAAATCCGGTCGCGCTCTTCCAGCGCCGACCACAAACCTTTGTTGCCCATGATGACGGTATCAATCACTCGATAGGCATCGAACGCATACTGATCCTGACGCAGCACGCCCAGCTTTTTCGGGCGCACCACCACGCCCTTCTGCGGATCCAGATCTCCGCTCAGGACTTTCATAAACGTGGTTTTGCCGGCTCCATTCGGACCGGTCAGGCCATAGCGGCGGCCCGCGGTAAATGTGGTGGATACATCTTCGAACAGAATCTTCGAACCATAGCGCATGCTTACATTGCTGACAGAAATCATATCTACTCTTAAGTTTTTCACATTTGCAGCGGAAACGGGCACGGTACGGCCTCGAATTGTCTCGAGGAGGCACGCTGATTTCGTTTTCATTTGAAGGTCAACTATCATGCGAGCAGTCCAACCAATCGCCGCAGAAGGTGCAAAATCAACAGAGTGACGCCTTTGCTAGACAGGGCGAAGCCCGGAAGACACTGAAAGGAAATGCAGGAATGAGCGATACCAAACAACTCAACCTGAAGCCGCGCGAGACCTGCCGATGGGACCTCGTGAGCCTGGGTGAGGTGATGTTGCGCCTGGATCCAGGCGATGAGCGAGTGGCCACGACCAGAAATTTTCGAGCCTGGGAAGGCGGCGGCGAATATAACGTGGCCCGCGGACTGCGCCGCTGCTTCAATCTCCGCACCGCCATCGTCACCGCACTGGCTGATAATCCCGTGGGCCGCTTGATTGAGGACATGATGCTGCAAGGCGGCGTCGATCTTTCCCATGTGCAGTGGGTTCCGTACGACGGCGTGGGCCGCACCGTTCGCAATGGGTTGAATTTTACCGAGCGCGGATTTGGCGTGCGCGCGGCGCTTGGCTGCTCTGACCGAGGACATACCGCAGCCTCGCAGTTGAAGCCAGGCAGCATCGACTGGGATGAAATTTTTGGCCGCGAAGGCGCACGATGGTTCCATACCGGCGGCATCTTCTGTGCGCTTTCAGAAACAGCCCCGCTGGTCGCGCGAGAAGCCATGCAGGCCGCGCATCGCCACGGCACCATCATTTCCTACGACCTCAACTATCGCGACTCGCTCTGGAAATCCATCGGTGGCAAGAAGCGCGCCTGCGAAGTCAATCGCGAGCTCGCCAGCCTGGTCGACGTGATGCTGGGTAATGAAGAAGACTTTACCGCTGCCCTGGGATTTGAAATCAAAGGCGTCGACGAAAATCTCTCGGATCTGGATTCGGCGCAGTTTCGCGCCATGATTCACCATGCCGTCGCCGAGTATCCGAATTTTCGCGTCGTCGGAACAACCTTGCGTCATGCCAAAACGGCCACCCGCAACGACTGGGGCGCAATCTGTTATTACGATGGCGAATTTTACGAGGCGCGACCCATGCCGGACCTGGAAATTTTCGATCGCGTCGGCGGCGGCGACTCCTTCGCCTCAGGATTGATCTATGGTTTGCTCAGTGACAAGGGTCCGCAGTGGGCCGTCGATTGTGGCTGCGCCCACGGAGCGCTGGCCATGACCACTCCCGGCGACACCACCATGGCGACACTCAATGAAGTGGAACGATTGATGAAAGGCGCGACCGCGCGCGTCATTCGATAGCGACCGACGCAAGCACGCTGGGGAAACGAGGAGACTTCCGATGGATAAAACAAAAATCATGCAGCACATGCACGAACTGGGCCTGGTTCCGGTGCTTCGCGCCTCTTCCGCAGAGGAGGCCATCACCATCGCTGACGCTATCCTGGCCGGCGGCGTCAACATCTTGGAAGTCACAATGACCGTGCCCGGCGCCATCCGCGTCATCGAGCAGCTTGCAAATCATCATGGCTCAAAATTGCTGCTCGGCGCTGGCACCGTGCTCGATCCGGAGACGGCTCGCAGCTGCATTCTTGCGGGAGCACAGTTCATCGTCAGTCCCGCGCTCGACCTTCGCACCATCGAGCTCTGCCGCCGCTACAGCGTGCCCATTATGCCCGGAGCCTTAACGCCCACCGAAATTGTCACCGCATGGCAGGCAGGCGCCGATGTCGTCAAGGTATTTCCATGCAGCGCGCTCGGCGGTGCGAAATATTTGAAAGCCCTGCAGGGACCGCTTCCCCAGATTCAGCTCATCCCGACCGGCGGCGTTTCCCTCGCCACCGCCGAGGAATTTCTCGCAGCCGGCGCCTTTGCCCTGGGCGTAGGCGGCGACCTGGTCGATGCCAAAGCCGCCCGTGAAGGCCGCACCAGCGTCATCACAGAAAACGCGCAGAAATACATCAGCATCGTTAAAAAGTTTCGCGGCGCCAGCTAATCCAGCTTCGCAACGGAAGTTTCAGCAGGATTAAATTTTCACGCGCTTTCTGCAGGCCGACCTGTATCTTGGGATCATCAATCCGGAAGCGGCGAACGTGATGCCGCGGTAATCCGGATGGAGTTGTGCCGCAGCCGCAAAGCGTTTCAGACAAGCGACGCCGAAACAAATCGACCACAGGATCAAATATGAACACTCAACTAGCCGAGCCTGCTGAAGAACTGCGCGAGGATTGGCCGGCACTCAGTCATGAAGAGCGCCTGAAGCGGTTTCGCGAAATGCACACCGGGGAAAAAGCTGACTTCTTCCTCGAGCTGAGCGCGCATGACCAGTGCGACCTGCTTCTGCGCCTGCCACAGGATCAGCGCCACGTCTGGATTCGCCTGCTGGCCCCCGACGATGCCGCGGATTTGCTCCAGGAAGCTGGCCCCGAAAATCGCGATGAACTGATAGCGCTGCTCGACGAGCCTACTCGAAAAGAAGTTTCCGCGCTGATGGCCTATAAGGAGGATGAAGCCGGCGGCCTGATGAGCCCGCGTTTCGCGCGCGTGCGGCCCGACTCCACTGTTGAAGAGGCGATCTCCTATCTGCGAAAACAGGCTGCGACCGTCGAGACGATTTACTACGCCTATGTCCTGGATCATGACCAGCGTTTGCTCGGAGTCTTATCTCTGCGCGATCTTTTTTCTGCCGATCCCAACAAATTCGTCCGCGAAATCATGCACACCGACCTGATTGCGGTTCCGGAGAAAACCAGCCAGAAAGTCGTAGCGGATGTGGTGCGCGACAACCGTCTGCTGGCAGTTCCTGTGCTCGACAAACATGCACACATGGTCGGCATTGTCACCGTCGATGACATTGTCGACGTGGTGGAAGAGGAAAGCGCTCGCGACATTCAAAATCTGGGCGGCACAGAAGCGTTGGATGGACCCTATCTGCACGCGCCGTTTTTTGAGCTGGTCCGCAAGCGCGCCGGCTGGTTGATGATCCTGTTCGTCGGCGAAATGTTTACCGCCACCGCGATGAGCTTTTTCGAAAATGAAATTGAACGCGCCGTCGTCCTCGCCCTTTTTCTGCCCTTGATCATCAGCAGCGGCGGAAATTCCGGCTCGCAAGCCTCGACCCTCGTGATCCAGGCCATGGCGGTGGGCGATGTTCGACTGCGCGATTGGTTCCGCGTGATCCGCCGCGAATTATTTGTCGGCCTTGCGCTTGGCTGCATCCTGGGATGCATCGGACTGGTGCGCATCTTCGCCTGGCATTTCGCCTTCAATATGTATGGAGCGCAAACATTTCTGCTATCGCTGACGATTCTCTGCGCATTGATCGGCGTCGTGGCCTTTGGCTCCATCGCCGGCGCCACGTTGCCGTTCATTTTGCGCCGATGCGGACTGAACCCGGCGACTGCCTCTGCGCCGTTTGTAGCGACCCTGGTGGACGTGACCGGCCTCGTCATCTACTTCACCATCGCCAGAATGATCCTGCTGCGTCCGCACTAACGGAGCCGTCTTGCGAGCGTGTCGCGTCTTGTCGGCTTCGCACTCGACCACCCCCGCTGGACTTCGTTACACTGTTGTTCGCCGCCTTTGGTTCGGCGCACACCGCTCATCGCTCATGAAAATTCTGGTTTGCATCAAGCAGGTTCCGCAGAAGGATGCTCCGCTCAAGTTGAATGCGGAAGGCCACCTGGATTCGCGAGGACGTTCCTTATGAAGTGAATGAGCCCGACGCCTACGCGCTGGAAGAAGCCCTGCGTCAGAAGGAAAAGAATGGCGGCGAAGTGGTCGTCGTCACCGTAGGTCCGGCCCGATCGCAGCAGGCATTGCGCGAAGCTCTGGCGAAAGGCGCCGACCGCGCTATTCATTTAGTCGACGATTCTTTCGTCACCATGGACGCCGTCAGTACCGCCCGCGCAATCGCGGCTGCCATCGAAGGCCAGCCGTTTCGACATGATATTCACTGGCCTGCAGTCAGACGATTACGGGTTCGCACAAACCGGCGTTTTGCTGGCAGAAATTCTCGGCTGGCCCCACGCCACCATCATCATCGGCATCGAGAAAACGGAAACCGGCCTTCGCCTGAAGCGCGAGTTGGAAGCCGGCCAATACCAGTCGATCGATATGCCCTTGCCGTGCGTGCTGACCATCCAAAGTGGAATCAATAAATTACGCTATGCCACCTTGATGGGCATCAAACAGGCCAGAAATAAGCCTCTGCAGCAATTAACCAAGGCCGAACTGGAAGGCAAGCTGGGAACAAATTTGCAGACAATTGAGCGCCTGTACGTGCCCACAAAACAGAAAAAGACGGAGCTGCTGCAGGGCTCGCCCGCCGACATTGCAAAAAAACTGGTCGACATACTCCGCAACCAAGCTCGCGTGATTTAATAATGGTGCGTGGATATTGACCGGGAATCCGACTTCCCCGTCGCCGAAGAAATGTAAGGGAGAACTGAATCGATGCCAAACATGTTATTGCCACTGGAAGAACGCGACCTGACGCCTGACCAGGTGGCCGCACTCGACAAGCGCCGCTTCCGTGGCCTCATGCTGCAAGTGATGGGCGGAATTTTGGGAATCATGGCCATCCTGCTGACCGTATGGGCAGGCCAGGATTTCACCTATGATCCCGGCTGGATTCATCCCATGGGCTATTACATGATCCTTGCCGGCACGCTTTCGCTCACCTTCATCACCATCGGTACCATTCTGCGCAAAGGCAGCCCCGAATTCGACTAGAGGCAGGTTCCCTCACCGCGGGCTCCTCGATCCAGATCGCTGCTGCAGCATTTTCACAGATTGTGTAATGTCATGGGTGCTCCATTCTAGCGAAGCTAGGGTGGGATAGAACGAAGCCCGCATTACAGGGAATCGCGAAGATCCTTTCGAAATTGAGCCCTATGCCCGAAACCATTCTGGTTGTCGCCGAACAGCAGCAGTCGAAGCTGAATCGCGTCTCTTTCGAAACCATTGCCGCCGCCCAGGCCATCGCCAAAGAAGCCGGCTGGCAGGTGGAGATCGCAGTCCTCGGCCACGACATCGCCGCAATTGCGAATGAATTAGCGGGCAAGAACGCAGCAAAAGTCTACGCCATCGAGTGCCCTCAACTCGCCGACTACACCTCCGACGGCTACGTCCATACCCTGAAAGAATTTCTCTCCGACAAAAAGCCCAAGCTGGTGCTGATGCCCCACACCTACCAGGTGCGCGACTTCGTCCCACGCCTGGCGCTCGCGCTCGGCAAGACCGTCATCCCCGACGCCATCGGCTACAAATACGAAAACGGCAAGCTCCTGTTTACCCGGCAAATGTTCCAGGGAAAATTTGCCGCCGATGTTTCCTTCAGCGATGCGGGACCGCTGTGGATGGCGACCTTTCAGAACGCAGCCTTTCGCGGCGACACCGCGGAAGCGGGAACCGCTGCCGGTTGAAACTCTCCAGGTGACTGTGCCGGACGGCGTGATTCGCGTCCAGCCGCATGAAATTTTCAAGGAAGCCAAACAGTCTGTCGATCTATCGCAGTCGGAAACCATCGTCGCCGTCGGACGCGGCATCAAGGAACAGAAAAATCTTGCAATCGCAGAAGAGCTGGCAAAATTGCTGGGCGGCGACATCGCAGCCTCGCGCCCCATCTGCGACGCCGGCTGGCTTCCGCTCGATCGCCAGGTCGGCAGCTCCGGTCAGACCATCGCGCCCAAACTCTATATCGCGGTGGGCATCAGCGGAGCCATCCAGCACATCGTCGGCATGAAAGGCTCGCGCATGATCATCGCCATCAATAAAGATGCCGAAGCCCCCATCTTCGAGATCGCCGACTTTGGCGTCGTCGCCAACCTGTTCGACGTGGTGCCGCCGCTGATCGAAGAAATCAAGAAAGCCAAAGCCGTTGCCGGGTAGCTGCAGCGCGCGCATCGACTCCGGAAACAAATCGCCATCTGCCACACACCTTCGTCCCACCTGCAACAGCCTGTAACTCCGCCTGTGCTACCTTGACCCAGTGGAAATTGCCGGCCCCATCACAGTCGAAGAACTTCAGGAAGCAAATCTCCTCGCCGTTCCCAGCGTGCTGCGCGGCACTGTGCGTCGCCGTTCGCGGCAATCCCTGAATCCTTCCAAGTGGCGTTCGGGAGCAATCGTCCTGATTGGCATGATTTTTCTGGCTCGAGTTCTTTTCGATCCCTCCATCAACGGCGAACCAAAATGGTGGCTGTTGCTCCTCCTGATTTTCATCATCGGCTATCAAGTCTTTTTCAGTGCGAAAGCGCTGCGGAAGGGATATGAACGTCGCATCGATCGCATTCCCCGCGTCCTCTCCGTCGACACCGACGGAGTTCGCTTTGAAGATCGCGCCAAAATGTTTCAGTTTCACGCCTGGTCCGCCTACCAATCCTGGCGAGAGGGCTCTAACGTTTTCGTGCTCCGCGGGCCGCAAAAAGTCTTCAACATCGTTCCCAAACGCGGCCTGAACTCCCAGCAGGTGGATGAACTGCGTGTGCTGCTCGCCATGCATATGCCCGACTGCGCCTAGCGCTACAGCTGCAAATCAGCTTCCCGGAGGAAGCAGCACGCATTTCGCAGCAAGTGGGGTGGGTTTCGAAGGGAGCGGGCGCTTTCCGGAGGAAGCAGCGGGCTTTTCAGACGGAGCACGGGGCTTTACGAAGGCAGCAGGGCATTTCGGAGAGAGAGCAGGCCTTTCCGGAGGGAGCAGGGGGCTTTAGCCCCCTGACAAAAGACTTATGATGACGGCCTTTAGGCCCGGGCATTCACCCGTTCCGCGAAATCGTCGCAAATAAAAATGTAGATACGGAGATCCCTTCTGACGCACTCCTGATAATTTTGCCGACGCGCCGAATGCAGCTCTCCTTTTATACTGGAAGCGTCTTCCGACCGCTTCCGCCTCACGGGCATACCCTGGCGATTGCGGCGGCGTTCCGCATGCGGGAAGCACGCAGGAACCAAGGGCATGGCTGGAAACGGCTACGCCTCCCGCGATTTGAAGCAACATCAAATCGCATTGGAAAGGAAGCTCGACGACATCTGCCCCTGGTCGTACATGGGGTTTCGCCGTCTTTGCTCCCTGCGACCGTTTCCCGCATCCGATACTGGTAGAGAAATGGCCGCGACTACAACGCAACCCGAAGTTCGCTCGCTCTCCGCCACCTCGCGCCTGACGGATAAGCACGGTCGCGCCATTACCGACCTGCGTGTCTCCGTCACCGATCGCTGCAACTACAAATGCGTCTACTGCCGCACCGGTACGGAGGGCGCGCAGTATGCCGAACTGCCCATCGCGGATTATCTCCGCATGGTGCGCGTGTTCGTCTCCCTGGGCATTGAAAAAGTTCGTCTCACCGGCGGCGAGCCTCTGCTCCGCCATGGCCTGCTCGAAATGATTTCCGAGCTTTCAAACATGCGAACCGCGTTCACCCCCGACGGCGCTCCCCTTTCCTCTGGCCTCGGTCAGCCCCTCGATATCGCCCTGACCACCAACGGGCATTTGCTCGAAGATCTAGCCCAGCCGCTGAAAGATGCCGGCCTCAATCGCATCACCGTCAGCATGGACGCCATCGATCACGAAAAATTTGCCCGCATCACCCGTGTCCCCGACAGCTTCAATCGCGTTCTCGCCGGAGTTCGTGCTGCCAAACGTGTCGGCCTCGATCCGGTAAAAGTCAATTGCGTTCTGTTGCGCGGATTTAACGAAGACCAGATTGTCGAGTTCGCAAAATTCTCCCGCGACGAAGGCGTGATTGTTCGCTTCATTGAATTTATGCCGCTCGAAGAAGATCGAGTCTGGACGCCGCAGGTGGTCGTTCGCCTGGAAGAAATCCTGACCGCGTTGAATACCTTTCAGCCGGTGGTACCGCTCGCCGCCAACACCGCCAGCGAGACAGCACTGCGCTACACATTTCAAGACGGCCTGGGCGAAATCGGTATCATCGCCCCGGTGTCGCATCCATTTTGCGGACATTGCAGCCGCGTTCGCCTCACCTCGGATGGCAAACTGCGCACCTGCCTGTTTTCGCAATCCGATCATGATCTTATACGGAGTTCTGCGGCGCGGCGGAGACGATGCCGACCTGGCTGAATTTATCCGCCGCACGGTCGACCGCAAAGAAGCTCGACACCACATCGGCGAGCCGGATTTTCTCAAGCCTTCGCGCAGTATGGTCCACATCGGCGGCTAGTATCCACTTCGATTCACCAGCTCGGAAGTCGGGAGCATCCGGCTCGCTGCGGTAGAATGCTGCAAGAGTCATGGCACTAATGTTTCCCTCCCCTGCAGCGCGAACAATACCCGTGGCGCGCTACAGCAAAACCAGGGAAAATGTATGCCGGAGCGATATCACTCTAGTCGACGCGACCATCAGGAAGCGGCGACCCTGAATGAGATCAGACGGGATAGGGTATCCCTGGTTTTGCTCTCGCGAGCCCACCGAATACGCTGATACAAGGGGTTCTGCTGATGAAGACGATTCGCTTTCCCGACGGCCAGCCGGCGCTGGAGATTCAGACCTTTCACGAGGTCGCGCGCGCCCTCACGTCTTCCGTCGATCTCACCGGCATTTTGAACGGCATCATGCAGCAGATGACGCGATTCTTCAGCCCGGAAGCCTGGTCGTTGCTGATCGTCGACGAAAAAAATCACCAGCTGTATTACGGCGTCATCTCCGGCGGACAAACGGAAAAGCTGCGTCACAAACGCATCCCCCTGGGCCAGGGGATTCCCGGATGGGTGGCACTGCACGGCGAGCCGATGATCCTGGCCAGCGTTCCCGACGATCACGATCTAGCCGACGAATTGCCCGAGAGCAGCAAGCGCGTCGAGTCCATCATCTGTCTTCCGTTGCGCGTGCGCAACCACACCTACGGCGTGTTGCAGCTGGTCAATTGCCATCCGGAGAACATGGATAATCATGAAATATTTTTTCTCCATGCTCTCTGCGACTATGCGGCCATCGCCGTACAAAATGCGCGCGCCTTCGAGCAGATTCAGCAGCTGACCATCACCGACGATTGCACCGGCCTCTTCAACGCCCGCCATTTATATGAGCGGCTGGAGCACTCTCTAGAGCGCAGCCGCCGCAGCGGCAAGCCCGTCAGCATGATCTTTTTCGATCTCGACCACTTCAAAATGGTCAACGATACCTACGGCCATTTGAAGGGCAGCAAGCTGCTGGCGGAAATTGGCGACATGGTGCAAGGCAGCCTGGGCCTGATTGAAACCGCCTATCGTTACGGAGGCGATGAATTTGTCGTGCTGATGCCGCATCAATCGAAACAGCGCGCGATGGACCTGGCGAATCGCCTGATGGATAAGCTGCGCACCACCACATTTCTGCCGGAGTCAGGACTGAACCTGCGCATCCTCGCCAGCTTTGGAGTGTCGAGTTTTCCCGAGGATGGTCTGGATATTCACGCCGTCATCCGCGCCGCCGACGCAGCCATGTACCACGTGAAAAATACCACCCGCAACGGCGTCGCTGCCGCCGGCCAATTCACCGTCGCCCGCAACGACTGACACAATCGCGCAACCAAAATCCGCTCGCTTCTAAGTCCGCGTTCCCGAGTCATTCTGAATGGAAGTCGGTCGCATAAGCGATCGACTGGAGTGAAGAATCCAGAGTATGCTGGCCTCGATCAAGAGGCCATGGCCCTCGGAATGACTGGCGTTAATTTTCCATTAAGCCGTTTGCCAATCTGCAGCTAGTCGTCGCTGTCGCCCCCAGCCTTATTCAAATGAATGTCGCCCTTTTCCGCCACGATGTGCAACAGCGGCCCGCCCCCACCCACTTCACCCGAAGCCGTGGCGCGATCGTTCGCCGAAGTCTGCGACAGCTTGAAATCTGAATTGATTTCCCCGTCGTCGGCAACACCCTGCACCGAGAACTTCGCTTTCTCCGGCACCGTCACATCCACCGAGCCATTGCGATTCGTAATATCCATCGCGGCCACAGGATTGACCGCGCTCACCGCAATACTTCCATCGGAATTCTTTACCGTAACCACGCCCTGCATCTGCTTCAGCGAAATGTCCATGGCGCGGGTGCTGACCAGAATCGGTCCGATCGCATTTTCCATCGTCAGGTCGCCATCGCTTAACGTGACCGTCCCGTCCAGCCGGCTAGCCTGAATCTCCGTGCGGCTGGAATGCAGGTGCATCGGTCCCTGCAGATGATCCAGATTCACATCTCCGAAAAAGTCGCCCGTTAAGGTGGACGATCCGGTCACATGGGAAAGTGAAACATCGTTCATGCGACCGCTGACGGTGAAATCTCCCAGCAGATCGCGACCCGTAAAATCACCCTGCCGCATCATCACCTGGGTCGTGCCTGTGATGCTGGTCAGTTCCACGTCGCCCTGGTTGGAGGTGACGGTGACCGCTGCCTTGCGACCACTGATCGTCACATCGCCATGATCGACTTTCACCTGCACCGGCGCGGCTGCCGGCAATGCGATCGTCATATCCGCCACATGACTGTCACTGGAAGGCATATGCACGGTGACAATATTTCCCGCCGTTGTAATCAACGGTTCCAGCGAATCCAGCTCGCGCTGCGCTTCATGTTCGGAGCCGCTGTATACGGTTTTGTCGACCGTCAAATGCATTTGGTCGTCACTGCTGGCGGTCAGGATCACATCCCCGTGCGCGTTCTGGATCGCTACGCGTGGCATCGGCCGGCAGCGGGTGCGCAATCTGTTCCTTCGCCTGGTGCTTGTTGCCGAACATCTCCGCCAGGTTGACGTTGTCACCCAGCTGCAATTGATCTCCGACGGATTGCCAGTTGATGTGGTTATGCGCGGCGACAATTCCAGCCAGCACCAGCAGCAGGATCATAAAAACGACGCCGCCACCCACCCGAACCCGCGACTGCCCCGCGAGGAACAACGACTCCAACGCCAGCAGAACGCCTGCGCCGATCAATAGCAGCGGCCACCAATGTCCATACCAATGCCAGAAGTAGTCGACATTGATTCTGTGCAAGGTCATCAGCAGCGCCAGCACGCCAATCGCGATCAGAAACAGCGGTCCCAGAATCGATCGCTGCGATAAGTTCCGCGAATGGATGCGCGATAGGCATCACGCTGCATTCTGCTTTGCATCTTCCACTGGGCGCGCTGGGCCTTCATCTGCGCGCGCGACGGCGGATATTGCGGCGGTGGTTGTGGAGGCATGCCCATCGAGCTACCGGCCTTCCCTGCCAGGATCGTCCGGCGGCGCGGGCGGTTGCGATTGCACAAACGGTCCGCTGCCTACGTTGGAAGGTGGAGGCGTAGTCCATGGAGCCGATCCTGCAACACCACCTAACGGCCGACTGGGATTGTAGGCGCCCGTGCTGGCCGCATACTCCTGCTCTTCCTGTCGAGCCCGAGCTTCGGCAGTCCACACCGCACGCTCAAGAACCATCATCAACCCAATCACAATCAGAATCAGTGGCCAGCTGTTATGCCAGTACAAAATATTCCACTGGTTCAACAGCGCCAGAACTCCGATCAAAATCAGGATGACCGCACCGCGCAAACGGCGAATTTGATACCAGTGATTCATCGTGCACCTCCCACAGGCGGCTTCTGGCTATGACGAATTACCATCCACACACCAATACCAATCAGCAGAATCGGCCAACCTCGATCCATCCAATGCGCGCTCAGGATGCCCAGATTGCCCAGTAAAAATGCCAGCCCTAGAACGATCAGGACCACCGCGCCCGCATGAATTCCGTGAGTCGGTCCCACTTGCCCGTTAGGAGCAAAAGGATTCAACGGGTCCGGCGGATTGGGCGGAATCGGCGGCGCGTAGGGCGGCGTATATGGCGGAATATATTCCGACGCAGGCGCAAAGCCGGAAACAGGCCCTGCACTCCCCACCGGCGGTACTCCCGGCGGAGGAGGATTTGGCGGTTGGCTGGCCGCATTCGGCGGCACCGTGCTGCCCGTCCAGGGATTTGCGGTCGGAGTCGATCGGACGCCGAACCAGTGAGCCACATCGTTCAACCCCAGTGGATTCGGCAACGGCATCCCGTCGCGGCGCGCAAGGGCTGTCTGGTAAGCGTCAAACACCTGGTACACGATCCAGAAAAAGCAGAGGACACCCAAAGCCCCGTTGTAATGAGAAAAATCGACCAGCAGCGCAAAAATCACGACATGCGCCAGAGCCTTGGCAAACTGCCCGTTGTACATGGCCCCAACACCTGGAATCCACCCAAGCCCGAAAGCTACCCAGGGGTTCGTCCCCCAGCTGGGCTGTACATTGCCGGCAGTACCGGGAGCACTGGAAATGTATTGATATCCGGGACCCGAGGTGTACTCATTCCCTTTGCCATCGGAAACGTGGATGCCATCTGGAGTTTGCACATACCTCGCTCCACCACCCGCATTGCTTGCTGGAGCTGCGCCGATCCGGGCCGCCAGGCAGGGCTCGCAGCTTACGACGTTGTTGACCTTATGAACGCATTGCTCGCACAGCGGCTTTCCGCAGAACTGGCAGTAGGCTACAACCGGTATTTCGGGATGATTTGCGCAATTCATGCCGAGTTCCTTTCTGGCACAGAAAAACGACCCAACTGAAACAAGTGTGACGAAGCCTGCGTGGCAGGCCGGCAGACAAATTCAGAGAGCACGGTAGATCTCAATTGTGGGCGTCCGCTCTCAACCACATTCAAACCGGACATTGGATTTGCAGTCAGGGATGCATCGATCACCGGACCGCTAAAAACGGGTGCAGGTTCAACCGGAGTCGAACGGTTTCGCCGTGCGTTCTGGTCCTTGACAGGGGTGACGTCCATTCGTTCCCGATGTACTCCATCGCGATCGCTCTTATCGTTTCGATCGCTGCGACGACCTTGACCGTCCGTTCCGGTTCCCTGCTTGTTCTGCGGATAGCTGGTCTTTTCCTGCACGGGTGCCGAGTCGGCGGCTTGACGCAGCTGATGAACACGCGACTCAACTTCATACACGATACGAAGATTTTCGTAATAATGCACCACCCGCGCATTCGCCTGAGCATATTGGCGCGTAACAGCGCGGCGCATCGCCTGCGGTTCCAAATCAGACGCGCGAAAACTGGTGAGCTTCACCCCCACCAGGTTCAGCGTCAGCGAAATGGAAAAGAAAGCCATCGCCGCAACCAAAGCCAGGCGCGGCTCAAACACCGTTTTCCTCAGCAACACCACCGACGGACGTTGCCAGACTGGAATCGCCGGAATTCTATCCCCACCCAGGCCCTCGTTCTCTGCGGCGATTTCGCCTGAGACCGGCGCCGTTTCTGAATCCGGGAAAGAATAACCCGGCAGACTATATCGGTCCGCGGTGCGCGTATCCGTATCCACCGGAATCTTCGGCGTCGACCACCGAGGATGTGCGGTCTCCCCCGCCCCCGTGGTTTTGGCCAGAATTTTTGCAACCAGATCCGACGGAGGAATTAGCGGTTCCAGCTTCAACATCAGCAGCCATTCGCGGCCCTTGCGCGCCTGGGAAATTTTCTCGCGGCACGACGCACACTCGCTTGTATGGGCACGAAGCTTCTCAGCCACCGTCGAGGCCAGTGTGCCCTCGGCAGCTTCAACCCACAACAGCTCAACCGCGGCGCAGTCAAGCTGGTCCGATGGGACGTTTGCCGACTTTCCAGCCGGCTTGTCTCCAAATTGGCCGTGGTCCTTCATTTACATCACCTGCCTTTTAGTACGTTCCAGCAGCCTTGCCAGTTCCATCCGGCCGCGACTAATGCGCGACTTTACAGTACCTTCTGGAATGCGCAAGACTTCAGCAATTTCCTTGTAATCCATATCTTTTAAATCGCGCAGAATCACAGCCTCCCGCAGCTCCGGGGACACCTGAAGCAACGCCTGCTGTACCAGCGCCTGCAATTCGCGGTCCATGACGTTTTTCAGCGGATCAGCCTGTTGTGTCTGTAGTTTTTCAGCAGGGGAGGCGGCGTTGCCTTCCGGATCTTCCCAGCCTGCGTCCAGCGAATGGGTCGTCTGTTCGGCCCGGGTCCGGCGGAAATGATCCACCAGCAGGTTCCGGGTCAGGGTCGTCAGCCAGGTAGGAAAACTGCCGCGCTCGACATCGAAGGTCTTCAGGTTGCGATAGACCTTCAGAAATACGTCCTGAGTCAGGTCTTCCGCATCGCCGGCCGAGCCGGTAAACCGATAGCAGAGGCCATAAACGCGACGATGCTGGGTCTCGACGATCTGCTGCCAGGCATGGCCATCCCCCTGTAAGCAGCGTCGTACGAGTGCGTTGGTCTCTTCCACGGAGTCGGAATTTGCGGGCATCCGCTGTCTTGGTTCAGGTATCCCCTTTGAAGAGGGGTTGGTAGTGTGGCCCACACTGCCGCGGCGATCCCGCACGTCAAACCGCGTGATGCTGCTGCACGGATATGGAAAGGCCGACAATCCCATACCACAGGATACGAGGGCCGCCACGTTTCAGTTCCCTCACATACTACAGAAACCGCGGCCACTGAGCGACAGGATTTTGATAACCCCGGACTTGCTTGCCGGCAGACCCCAGGCTGCCTGCAGGTAGACCCGGACTTTAGTCCGGGGAACCGAGTTCTGATTGAGGTGTCCTTCAGGCGCTGGGGACAGCACCGCGCAGCTACCCGTCGTGCGGCACGTAATCGGATGCGACGGGGTTCTCGTAGAGCGAATAATCCCGGCTCACAACCGTAATCCCGCTCTCCGTCACCAGGTAGTTTTTGCGGTCTTCATTCGCGTCATAGCCGATCACAGTCCCCTCAGGAATCTGCACGTCTCGATCGATAATCGCGCGCCGAATTCGCGAATGCCGCCCGATGCGGACATGCGAAAACAGAATGCTCGAATCCACTTCCCCATAAGAATTGACACGTACATCGTGCGACAAAACGCTGTTCCGCACCGTCGCGCCGGAAACGATGCAGCCGGCCGAAACGACCGTGTTAATCGCCATGCCCGTACGTCCAGGCTCGCCAAACACAAATTTTGCCGGCGGATATTGCAGCGGCCGGGTGCGCATCGGCCAGCTCTTATCGTAGAGATTAAAAATCGGTGTCACCGAGGCGACGTCCATATTGGCGTCGTAATAAGCATCGAGCGTTCCCACATCCCGCCAGTACAGCGCCTCCTGCTTATTCTCATCGACAAAATTGAAGGCGTACATTTTGTACTGGCCCAGCATCGCCGGCAGAACATTGTGCCCAAAATCATGTTGCGAATTCGGATCTTCCGCATCGCGAATCAGCGCCGGCAGCAGCGCATCCGTGTTGAACAAATAAATGCCCATCGACGCGTCCACCTTATCCTGATTAAACGGCGAGCGCATATTCGTCTGCTGCGGCTTCTCCTGGAACCCGGTCACTTCTCCCGTTCGAGACACCTCGACCACACCGAAACGCGAAACCTCCGACGGATCGATGGGCAGCGTCGCCAGCGTCACATCCGCCCCGGAATCGATATGCTGCTGCACCATGCGGCCATAGTTCATCTTGTAAATGTGATCGCCGGAAAGCAGCAGAACCCGCTTCGGCTGCTCGCTGCCGATCGAATAAATGTTCTGATACACCGCGTCCGCCGTACCCATATACCAATTCGAGCTGACCCGCTGCATCGGCGGCAGAATTTCAATGAACTCGCCCAGCTCATTCGCCACCACCGAGCCCCACCCTTCGCGGATATGTCGATTCAGCGAGAGCGCCTTATATTGTGTCAGGATGTAGATCCGGCGAAGGTCAGAATTAATGCAGTTGGATAGCGTGATATCGATGATGCGATAGTTGCCGCCGAACGGAACCGCCGGCTTGGCACGATCGCGGGTCAAAGGATAGAGCCGCTCGCCGGCCCCACCTGCCAGAAGAACTCCCAAGGTATCTTTCATCGAGGGCATTTGATTTGCCTATCCTGCCGAAATTCGATTCGTTGCGAGTATACCAATCAACGCACACTTGTCATTTCAGTCACTTGAATCGCCGTGCATGAAGAACAATCCGAAGTGCGATGTCGCTGCTACCTAGGATGCAGCGTAGCGGCCGCTCAGCAATGCCGACAGAAATATTCGATGCGACAATAAATCAGATGCGCTTTCAATCCACCCTCCAACCGCGACCACAATGCTGCAGCTAACCCGCGCCGGCAAACGCTTCGGCCACAAACTTCTGTTTGAAAAAATCGACTGGCAGATCACTCCCGGCGAGCGCACCGGACTGGTCGGCGGTAACGGCACCGGCAAATCGACGCTTCTGCGAATCCTTGCGGGCCTCGACTCCTTAGACGATGGGTCGATGGAGTCGACCGGCGGCATGACCTTCGGCTATCTTCCGCAGGATGGCCTGCAATTGCGCGGACGATCCGTGTTCGATGAATGCCTGTCCGCCTTCGCGAAGACGCAAGCCCTCGAACACAAAATTCAGCGACTGCATTCGCAATTGGCGGAACTGCCGCCTCACTCCGGCGAATACGCCGCCGTCATCGAACAATTGACCCGCAGCGATGCCGAATTTCACGCGCTCGATGGCTATACCATCGAAGCCCGCGTCGGCACAGTCTTGTCCGGCCTTGGCTTTTCAAAAGAAGACTGGCAACGCAAGACCGAGGAGTTTTCTGGCGGCTGGCAGATGCGCATCGCCCTGGCCAAACTGCTGCTCGAAAAACCCGACCTGTTGTTGCTCGACGAGCCCACCAACCACCTCGACCTGGAAGCCCGCAATTGGCTCGAAGGCTATCTCCACGCCTATCCGCACGCCTACGTCCTCGTCTCGCATGATCGCTTTTTCCTCGATATCGCGACCGACAAAATCGTCGAGCTGTGGAATCACCGCCTCTATAGCTACACCGGAAATTACGAAAAGTATTTGCAGCAGAAGGCAGAGCGCCAGGTTCAGTTGGAAGCCGCCTATCGTCATCAGCGCGAACACATCGAACATCTGGAATCTTTCATCACCCGCTTTCGCGCGCAAGCCACCAAGGCTCGCCAGGTGCAAAGCCGCGTTAAGGAGCTGGAGCGAATTGAGCGCATCGAACTCCCTCCCGCGGAAACCGAAATTCATTTCACCTTTCCCCAGCCGCCTGCCAGTGGACGCACCGTGGCCGAGGCGCAACAGATCAGCAAAAGCTACGGCGCGAAAGAAGTATTTTCCGGCGTGCAGTTCACCATCGAGCGCGGCGAACGCATCGCCCTGGTAGGACCAAACGGCGCCGGAAAATCCACGCTGATTCGTCTCCTCGCGACCATGGACAATCCCACCACCGGCCAGCTTCGCCTGGGTCACAATGTCGTGCTGCAGTATTTCGCCCAGGACCAATACAAAGAACTCGACGCCGACGCCCGCATGCTCGACGACATCGGACGCAGCGCCCCCAGAATCCCGCAAACCGAATTGCGAAGCCTGCTCGGGTGCTTTCTCTTCTCCGGCGACGACGTATTCAAGCCGCTCGGCGTGCTTTCCGGCGGCGAACGCAATCGCTACGCGTTAGCGCGCCTGCTGGTCAGTCCGGCAAATTTTCTTCTATTGGATGAGCCCACAAACCACCTCGACATGCGCGCCAAAGAAGTTCTCTTGGAAGCAATCCGAAATTTCACCGGGTACAGTCGTATTCGTCTCCCACGATCGCGCCTTTATCGATGCGCTCGCCACGCGCGTATTTGAAATTCGCGATGGCGCCGTCCATGTCTACACCGGGAACTACGAAGATTATCTCTGGCAAACCTCGCGCCAGGCCGAAGCAGCAGCGAAATCTCCCGCAGCAGTGGATGGAAAGAAGGCGAACGGAAATCCTCCGCTCGAGACCGCGCCTGACCCATCCTCGAATGGCCAACTAGAAATCCCCGCCGCGAAACGCGTCACCCGCATCAATCCCATCCGCCTGCGGCAAATGCAGGACCGCTGCAACACGCTGGAGGAAGAAATTCCCCGCATCGAAGCGGCCATCCAAACCACTGAAGAGCAGTTAGCAGTCTATGTTTCCCCCGAGCACTACCAGGCGCAGCAGAACCAGCTCGACCAGATGCGCGCCGAACATGCCGCCATGCTGACCGAGTGGGAAGAATTAGTCGTGCAGCTGGAAGAACAAGCCGCAATTTCTTCCTCCACCCCTTAGTACAACAGTTGCAGATAGCGGTTGCGGAGGGAGCAGGGGGTTTCAACCCCCTGAAAAACAGCCAAAAAACAAGGCGGCCTTTAGGCCCGGATCGAACCCTAAAAAGGAAGTACAACTGTGGTCTTAGGAATCTGCCCGCTCGCTCCTGCATAATGCAAATACGTATGGACCTTTTGTGGAAGCCGGAAAACTGGGCGGAGCGCCTGGAAGAATTGCAGTCGTTCGACCCGGAACGGAAGGAAGCTCCGCTGCGCCGCGACGTTCGCTCGCTCGGAACGCTGCTCGGGCGCGTGCTTCGGGAGCAGGCCGGGGACGCCCTCTTTGAGGCTGTTGAAGATTTGCGCCGCATCACCACCGATGGCCGCGAAGCGCGCCTGCAAGGCGATGCCAAGAAGGCCGACTTCCTCTTAGCCGAAGCCATCGCCCGCATCGCCACCTGTGATACCGGATTTGCGGAGCAGCTAACCCGCGCCTTTGCTTTTTATTTTGAGCTGATCAATCTTGCCGAGACCAATCATCGCAAGCGTCGTCGTCGCGCCCATCGCCTGTTAGGCAGTCAAAGCCCGCCCCAGCCCGGAGAAATGCGCGGAACTCTTCGTCGCATGCGCGAAGCCGGCATCACCGCCAGCGAAGCCATGGATTTCCTCGCGAAAATTTGCGTCATCCCCGTCTTCACCGCCCATCCCACGGAAGTCGCCCGCCGCTCCGTCCTCTTCAAGCGGCGTCGCCTCGGCGAAACCCTCGAAAGCCTGAATCAAATCCCGCTGCAGGATGAAGAACTCGCCGCTCGCGAAGAAGACATCCTCGCCGAAATCACCGCGCTATGGCAAACCGATGAAGTTCGCAGTCATCGCCCCACAGTTCAGAACGAAATTAAACTCGGCCTCGACTATTACGACATCGCCATCTTCGAAACTTTGCCGCAGCTCTTCGAAGAAATCGCCGGCGCCCTCCGCGACGAGTACGGTCTGCGAAATCGAAGCGAACGACCTGCCGCAAGTAGTCAAGTTCGGCTCCTGGATTGGCGGCGATCGCGACGGCAACCCATTTGTAACTCCAGAAGTTACATGGCAGGCCATCACCATGGCGCGCCGCAAATTAATTGAACATTATTGCGCTCGCATTCAATTGATCCTCGACCTGCTCACGCCTTCCATCCAGCGAGTTGGCCTCAGCCCCGCGCTGGAAAAGAAACTGCATAGCTATTCGGCGCAGCTGGAACGCTCCGGTGCCGGCATCGATCAGCGTTATCCGCACGAGCTGCATCGTCGCTTCGTCCTCTGCATTCGCATGCGTCTCGAAGCCGCAGCACGCGCGTTGCACGATACATCCGCGCCCATCGGCCTGCCGCCCTATCGCTCCAGCCAGGAGCTGCTCGAAGATCTCCACCTCGTCCGCGACAGTCTCGCCCAGGAAAAAAGTCTTCGCCTCGCCCGCGGATTGATCGATCCACTCGTCCGCGAAGTCCGCACCTTCGGCCTGCACCTCCATACGCTCGATATCCGCGCGCACGCCCGGCAACTCACGCAGGCTCTGAAAGAAATCGAAGAGAACTGCGATCAAAATTCCTCAGAAGAAAACTTCGCCACCCCGCTCTCGCGCGAGACCGCCGACGTCCTCGCCACCTTCCGCGCCATCGCGCAAATTCAGCGCGAGGAGCCAGTCGAAACCATTCAGCAATACGTCATCAGCGGCGCCACCAGCGCAGAAGATGTCTGGCGCGTCCTCCACCTCGCCCGCACCCATGAAGTC
The DNA here is from genome assembly GCA_963774515.1 of uncultured Acidobacteriota bacterium. GTDB lineage: Bacteria > Acidobacteriota > Terriglobia > Terriglobales > Acidobacteriaceae > JAKAAZ01. The sequence goes on from CAVZFK010000013.1 coordinate 22,126, forward strand.
TCCTGCATGCCCGGCGAAAATCGCGCCGCCATCCGCGTCGTGCCTCTGTTCGAATCCATCGAGGACCTGCGCGGAGCCGCCGCCATCTGCCGCGAAATCTGGACTGCCCCCGCCTATCAGCCGCTGCTCGAATCCTGGCAGCGCCGTCAGGAAGTCATGCTCGGCTACTCCGACTCCAATAAAGACGGCGGCATGCTGACCAGCACCTGGGAGATTTATAAAACCCATCGCGCTCTCTACGCCGTCGCTCGCGAATGCGGCATCGATCTGCGCCTGTTTCACGGGCGCGGCGGCACCGTCGGTCGCGGCGGCGCTCCCACGCATCGCGCCATCTACGCCCAGCCCATTGGCGACTTCAACGGTGAAATTCGCATCACCGAACAAGGCGAAGTCCTCCACTGGAAATATTCTGACGTCGTCCTCGCCGAATGGAATCTGGAGCTGATGGTCGCCGCCTCGCTCGATGCGCTGGCGCGTCCGGAAGCGAATCGTCCCGGCGGTCATCGCACCGGAGAAATGATGCCCGGCTGGGAGGAAGTCTGCGACCAGCTCTCCACCCTCGCCTACGCGTTCTACCGCAAAAATATTCCTGAAGATGAAGAGGTCCTGCAATATTTCGCCGAAGCCACGCCGGTGAATGAACTCGAATTTGCGCGCATCGGTTCCCGCCCCGTCCGCCGCAAAGCAAAAAATAATTTCGCCGACCTGCGCGCCATTCCCTGGGTCTTCGGCTGGATGCAGAGCCGCCACGGCGTCCCCGGATGGTTCGGCGTCGGCCATGCCCTCGAGCATTCCATCGCCCACGGAAATCTTCCCATCCTGCAGCACATGATGCGGGAGTTTCCCATGTTCATTGACCTCATTCGCAACGTGGAACTCTCGCTCGCCAAGGCCGACTTCCACATCGCCAAACAATATTCGCTGCTCACGCGAGATCGCGCTCTGGGCGATCGTGTCTTCGCCCGTCTTGAAGCGGAATATGAAAGCACCCGCCGCGCCGTCCTCGCCGTCACCGGGCAGAAAGTTCTGCTGGAAACCAATCCAGTCCTCTCGCGTTCCATTCGAGTCAGAAATCCCTACGTCGATCCCATGAGCCTCATCCAGGTCGAGCTCCTCCGCCGCAAGCGTGCCGGCGACACCAGCGATTCCCTGCAGCGCGCCATCGCCGCCACCATCAACGGCATCGCCGCCGGCCTCCGCAACACCGGATAAAAAATAAGGATTGCGTGTTTCATCGAGCCGCTTTGTATCAGGGCACGACTTCAGTCGTGCCGAAAAGGGCCTTCAAACGAAGGGGTTTTAACCCCGTGCGATTGCGGACGAGGCATGAGAAGCATGGATGAAACACGCTCAAGAAAATATAAGCAAAAGTGAAAGCCCGAAACGCTTGTCGCGCTCCGGGCTTCCCTTGTTTCTTCGACTGAATTAGTCGGTCTGTTCCTTGCGTGCCTTCTTGCGATTGCGCTTGCGGGCCAACGCCTGCTTCATGCGCATCTTCTCGCCTGGCTTCATGTAGTACGAGTGCCGCTTGACTTCCTTAATAATGTCTTCCTGCTGCACCTTGCGCTTGAATCGCCGCAGTGCATTCTCCAGCGGTTCGCCTTCTTGAATCTTTACTTCTGCCAAATGAGATTACACCTCCCAACGCTCCGGTTGGACACCCTCTAGAATACCGTATTTCCCCCCACTCCGATACTTCCCGCAACTCTCCGGCTTGCGGCGCAATGACGATTGTGCGCATTTACAGCAGACCTATGCTGTTGACTACCCTCGTTTCATGAGCAGTCAGGAATATCCAACGCACCATTCGAATCATCACTTGGATTGGGGCTATTGCCCTCTATCTGTTATTTCATTGCAGTCATTTTGGGCAGCTTGGGACATAGATATTCATTCGGACGGGATCGCACCGATGAATTATCGGCGACCCGTCGATGCCGCGGCTTGGGTGCCCGGGTGCCCCATTACAAGCCCACCGTTGGCTTGAGTGGGATGAGAAGCGAAATTCAAAACTGAAAAGCCTGCGGCGTTTTCGGACTGATTTAGCCTCGTGTTATGAATGCGTCTGACGTCATTGACGAACTAAAGACGTTCTACAAGGACGGCGTTGAATACAGCTCCCTTAATCGCCACCTTACAGACGCAGATGTCGAGCGTTGGAGCAACCTGTGCGGCTGGTCTCGATCTCACCTCTTTGACGAGATTGCTAAGCGCCTGGCGCTCGGCTATAACGCCTCAGAGCTATCCTTCGACTTTTGCGACATGGTGGCGAACGACCTCACCGGTCCCGTCACCAATACAAGTGGACCCAAGCCTCAAATTTTCTGGGAGGTCTATTCGGCGTTCGATGAAGGCGAGTACCACCACGGCAACAATCGAGATGAAGATCCAGTGGAGGCCTATACCCGCCCGATGATCGCTCGGATTGTAGAAGCTCTTGGCGCGTCTCCGGCCCACAAGCCGTCGGGGTTGGAGCAGTAACGGGAAGTGGCTTGTCGCCTGGGTGCCCCAGGTCTCGCATCTGAGACCTGGGATTCCTGAGGCGGGTGCCCCATTCAAGCCCTCAGTTGGCTTGAGTGGGATGAGAAGAACTCATCCCCCAACACGCCGAAGCATGATTGTCGAAAAGGCAAACTCACGCGATGTTAAATCCGGAAAAGGGCTGCGATCAGAGCCCAACAATTGGCTCTCGAGGGAAATCCGACGGCAGGTTATCGCCGCAGTAATCCCTGAGTTCAAGTAGCAAGCGCGTCCTGTCTGGCAATACAGAGGTGTGGACAATCTTTGTTCCATCGCAACCCGTGATCGTCACCGTGCGACTTTTTGCTCCGGTGTTTATCTCGACGATGTCTTCCCAGCGAACCCGCTTGTTTTTCCAGAGCCAGGAGACCTGCTGCAGTCCGTCGCGATTCACCTCCTTGATTTTATGAAGCCAAAAAGAGTAGATTGCGCCGTGATTGCTAGCCGTATCATTCTGTCGCAGGATGCAGAGAATGGCTTCGCCGGTAACGGGTGGGGACGCCACGTCGCGTCCCAGGTTCCACACTCTATAATTCGTTTAGTCCACGGCTCCTATCTCAAGGAATTTTCCGAGCACCCACAGTTCCGGAGGGAAATCGTCATGATTCTGCAAACATGGTTCGAAGAAGTTTGGAACAAGGGAAACGAAGCAGCCATCGACCGGCTCCTCGCACCCGATGTCGCCATCCACAACCTCCTTGGGGGGAACGGAGAAGAGGTCTACGATATCCCTACGTTCAAAGCGATGTTTCGCGCCTTCCGCTCCGCCCTCTCCAACGTTCAGGTCGCGGTTGAGGATGAGATAACCCAAGGCGATCTCTCGGCCGCCCGTTGCGTGATTACCGCTGTCCACACTGGCGATGGACTCGGCAGAGTTCCTCTCAACCTGCCCATCCACTTCACCGGAATGGTCATGGTTCGGACACGCGACGGCAAAATTGTCGAAAGCTGGAATTACTTTGACTTCGAAACAATGTACAAGCAGATGGAGTGAAGCATTGGAGTCTAAACACATAACACTACCCATTTTTGCCTAATACATCGCCCGACCCGGCCTGGAAGTTCACCCGAAAACGGCAGAAAGCTTGTAGACCCCGCCATCCGTCCAGTTCCTTCATTGGCAACCTGTTTCTCATTTCGGCACAACAACTAAAGCGTTCGGAGTGCCAGTGGGCAAAGTGAATGGCGACCCAGCAACCTTGGCAATCAGAGTCGAAGTCACGGTAAACACATACAGCTTCTTTGACACGCTGCTCAACGCATACAGATGATTGTTGTCATCCCAACGAATCGCGCTGATTGGATCTTTCGTAAGTAGCAAGCTATAAGCCGTGATTGGGGCACCACCGTTGAAGTGGAAGACCTGCACCCCGCCACTCCCCGCCACAGCAAGTACCTTTCCCGATGGCGACATATTCATAGCGTTCCCAAAGCAGCATCCAGCGCCAACAAGAGTGGCTGGCATGTTCGCTGCTGTAGAGGTTGTAGATAAATCACCATGGCTATCGACGGTATAGCTGGCGAGCTGGCCGGGAAGATAAGAATCGATGTTGTTCGGGTCAGCCTTGGCAACGATTGCGGCTATATGGTTGGTCACGCCGGCAGTAACGAAAAACGGGTAATACCCAGCCGGTTTTGTAACGTTCGAGTTAGATAAATTAAATGACCAGTTCTGCATTTCTCCATTGCCTGCCAGTATGTATCCCATCCACTGGGGATACTGACCGCCACAACAAGCATAGTCAGCGGCAGCGTACGCAAAAGTATCGTTCTGAAGTATTGTTGGCTGTTGGAAAAGACCACTCCCGGCATTGCCGCCGGTAGCTATGCCGCCATTAAAAGTCAGCTCGCCTGATTTTGAAATATCGTACGTCTGGATGAAATTTGGGCAACTACCCTCCTGATTAGGAAACGTGACATACACATTTCTGCCTTGATGGTTCAGGCCCGCAAGGCCATTCGTCTGGCCTGTACCATCGCCACACGGACCACCACCGTAGTGTTTTCGCGTATCAATGGAAGATATCGACTTTCCTATGACACCTGTTGAACCAAGCTGGTACGAATGAACCAGGTACGAACCCAGTGTGATCATGGTGTCGCCAGTGACTCCGATTAACAGACCTGCCGCAGCAGCATCTGGAGTCGCCTTAGCTAATGTCAGCTTGCCTGTTGCGGCAGCGTCGTAAAAATAAATGCCCTTGGTGGTCCCCACGTAGACATGGGCAATGGGAGCAGCAGTGGTTGCGGCTGGAGCTGCTTCAGCAGATGTGGACTGTGTGAGTCCTGCCGACGTGAATGCAAGACAAAAGGTGAGCGTGAGACCCCTGACTGCGCAGTTCATGGTGTCTTCTCCTGGATAGGCGGCAAGTTTTGAGTAGGGTTCGGTGCAGGGGGACTGGCGCAAACAAGTATAGGCGCTCGCACTGATTTCAGGCAGCAAACCCCAGGCGCACTAGAGCCTGCCATGAGTTTGCGGAAAGTCTGCCCTGAGCGAGCAGAATGCGATTTGAACGGGGCTCTTGCGTTTGAGCTGGGACGGAAGGCCGCGCCATTCTGTGCAATCGACTCTCCGCCTTCCCACGCTTCCACGGAGCGGATGTTGTGCTCGTCACAGCCTGACTGCCATGCACCCAAATCCCACTTAGATTCGACCCTGGCGCCTGCTCGATTAGCCATGGAAGCGATGGCGGGAGTAACGCAGAGCTTTCGCATAACTCCGTTCAATGGGTACATCTCTGTCGCAATTGCTTTCTGCACAGGGTACATAGTGAGTAAAGGAAGGTCGGTCGCTTTGGCTTTCTCGTGGCAAGGGAAGCAGCTTTTCATAAATGCGCGTCGCATGAACCGCGCGAAGTGACCAATCCCCGGCCGATGTTCCGCCGACTATATAGAGTCCTGACCATAAACTGAATGTTCGTGGGAACCTCGGGAACGAAAGATGACGGTATGGGCATTAACACTTCATTGGATTTCCCTCGTATGGGCGTAACGGCAATGCAGAGCGCAATGGCGTGCAGGCACGGTCCGGGTAGGGAATCCGCCCTACGCGTCGAAGGCTTGGGCGCTACATCGTTCCCGCACAGCAGCCAGTCTTCTAAGGCCGCCTGCTTCATGGGCCAGCAGTCATCTCCAGACGCGTCCCGGAGGGATTTCGCTATCAGCCGGGCAGTATTCGCCTCTGGCCGTCCTGGTGCAGGGCAACAGGGTGACAAGGCCCACGATCGCTCCAATTGAGGCAGGAAGAATGTGACTATTTCATAAGAGTTCCTCCGACCGTGGAGCGCATATGAACCTCAAGTCACGCTTTCGGCAACTTGACGCGAATCGCCGGTACATAGCCGCCCTGAGCGAGCCGGCGGCGAGTCGAACGAAGAGGGAGAACGCTTCCCAAAATACCCCGCCCGACCTGGCACTGAATTTCACCCGAAAACGATAGAATGGTTATAGACGCCGCTATGCGCCCAGTTTCCTCTTTGGCATGCTGCATGCGGTTTTTTTCTACAACCGGCGAATTTTTGCTCCAATTTCGGGGCAGAAAAACGCTCGTGTCCCAATCAAATCAGCAGTTTGACTCACTTTCCGCCCCTGCATAATCCTTCAACTAGCCTGCACAATCCTTCAACTAGCGTGCACAATCCTTCAATTAGCCTGCATAAACCTTCAACTAGCTGCCCGTTTGACACCCCCAGAAACCCCCGCACAAGCCCCAAAATCCCCTCTCTTGCCGTGTCCAGCCTCTCTCAGCCAATGCCGCCCTTCAGCCCGGTAAAATGAAGCAGGCCCACTCCCTATGATTCGTTCCTATCAAGGCAAATCTCCCATCATCCCGCAGTCCTGTTATGTGGATGTCTCCGCGCAAATCATCGGCGACGTCACCCTCGGCGAGCACTCCAGCATCTGGATGAACGCCGTCATTCGCGGCGACGTGCATTCCATCCGCATCGGCGCCAACTCCAATGTGCAGGATTGCTCCGTGCTGCATGGCATGCGCTATCGCTATCCCGTCATCGTCGGCGACTGGGTCACGATCGGCCACAACGCCACCGTGCACGGCTGCATCGTGGAAGATGCCTGCCTCATCGGCATGGGCGTGGTGATCTTGAATAACGCGCGCATCGGCGAAGGCTCCATCATCGCCGCCGGCGCGGTAATTCCAGAAAACACCATCGTCCCCCCGCGAACTTTATGGGCTGGCGTTCCCGGAAAGCAGCGCCGCGAACTGACCGACGCCGATCGCGAGACGATCCTGATGTACGCGAAAAATTATCTCGACTACACAAAAATCTATTTAGAAGAATCCGGCGCCGCACCCACGTCGTGAGGTTGAAGCAAACGGATTCCCAACACCGTACACTAAACAAGAGAAGATTTTCTGGAGCGAACAAGCATGGCACACATGGTTCAATGCGCGAAGTATAAGACGCAAATGGAAGGGCTCGACGAGCCGCCTTTCGACAGCGATTTCGGCAACAAGATTTATCACAATGTCTCCAAACAGGCCTGGGGCGAGTGGTTGGAGCGGCAGAAGATGCTGCTGAATGAATATCGCCTGCAGCCGTGGACCCCCGAGGCGCAGGAATTTCTTGGTCGAGCAGATGAATCAATTTTTCTTCGGCGAAGGCTCCGCCATGCCGAAGGAATATGTTCCTCCCACAGCATAGAAAATTTGCGTGAAGTGATTTGGGTCGAGACGGCAGTGTAAACTGTGTCAGACCCTGCGTTCATCCTTTGAACGCGACCGTCGGGACGTGGCTCAGCCTGGTAGAGCACTCGCTTGGGGTGCGAGGGGTCGGCAGTTCAAATCTGCCCGTCCCGACCATTGATTGAATATCTTACTTTTCCGATATCCGAACATCTGCAGGCCTGGCTGCATGTATTCTAAGTCAAATAGTTCTAGGAGAGATTCCACTTAGCTCGGAAGAGACAACGATGCTGGTTCTTAGCGAATTGGAAACCGTTGACTGGTTGGCAATGTTCCCCGACCGAACTATGGAAGACGTGCATTTCGACGCGAGAGGTCCTTTTTTCCGGGACCCCAAGGCCAGATGCATCGATCTTGAATACCCCGCTAAACTAGAGCGCCTTCCTTACCTCGCGAGACAACTTGCAACACTCGGTTACGAGGAACACGATTTCCAGGGAGCTCTCCTTCGGTTCACTGAGTGGGGAGTATGGAACACTGCTGAGGAAGGCGTGGGCTATCGACTTGTCGAGGCCCTGCATAGCGCAGCCGGTCAATCAAAGTTTTTGAAGCTGGCCCGGGCCATCGGTTTCGAGCAGATGAATTGACTGAGACAATTGGAATGCTTCTGCTACCCATGATTTTTGGGTGGGATGCAGTTTACGTTCCTCAATGGTCCTATGGCAAGGATCAGTTCTTCCTGCATGTCAGCCATGACTCTTACGTCACCATCGTCACGCGCACCAAAGAGTTTCATGACAAAGTATTCGATTTGCTAAAGAGTCTTGACTTTCAGCCAGAGGCCGGACATGCGCCAAGCACCAGACGTTTTTGTCGCGTGCCCTGATACGAAGCACGGCTTCTTGAAGGCTGCCACGTCCTTTGATGAATCACTGCTGCTATGCCAGCAGGCGCTCGACAGAGCGCAGCGGCGTCGAGCGTGTTCGGCAGTTCAAATCTGCCCGTCCCGACCCTTGATTCAACCTCTTCTTTTCTGAAATCCGCGCGCACACAGTTGGCATTCGGCTCGTTGGCCGAAACGCTGTGCCTTGGCCGGCGACGCCAAAAGTCAGCGCGGAGGGATGAGGGTGATGACCAAAGACAGAAAAAGGGTCTCAGACGCACAGGGTCTGAGACCCTCCATCCTGGTTGCCTAGAAGTGGCCGTGACCCCCATCGCCCTTGCCCTCGCCAAACAGATCGGACATGACGTGGACGTTGGGATCGCAAGCGTGGTTCAGGCAGGGCAGATTGAAACCGGCCTCCAGTGTCTTAAGGACGGAGAAGCTGGTGTAGTAGGTTCCGCTTTGAACACCGGCGTGGTTCTGATAGTTCGTCTGAACCGTAAGAACCACACGGTTCTGGTTTTGACTGGGATACAACCCGGTAAGCAGCTTAGTGCTTCCGCTGTAATCATTCTCATCCCACACGATCACAATCGCGCTGCGCCCCTCCTGCCACACTCGGGAATCATGAATGGCTTTGACCAGCCGCTCGATGGTCGTATCGCCCTGTTGGATTAACCCCGGATTCAGTCCAACTTGTGTGCCGTAGGTGTAACCGCTGTTGTTCGTGCCATAGTCGAACGCGCAGAATGCATCGCTGTTGCTGCGGCCATGCTGATCGTCGCACTGGTTCGGCACGATGAACGAGAAGGCCGGCACGTTCCCGCTCGCAAGGTCAGAATAGAGGCCCCGCGGCCCGTCAAAACCGACTATGTTGGCCAGGCTGTTGTCGCGGTCGTTTCCGTCCTGGATGCTGGCGAAGTAGGCAAATGGATTGTGCTTGACCGCGTACAGCTGCACCACGCTCGAGGAGGTCAGCGGCGCAAGCTTGGTGAAATCCGACAGATTCGTCGCCGTGCCGTTGCTGTAGTTCACACCATTGATCGACCCCAGTGGCAGGCTCTCCTGATAGGATTTCCATCCCATCCCTGCGTTATCCAGCTGGTCGGCAATGGTCTCGCCCTTGGTGGGCGCTGCGGCGACTGATTTCACTCCATCGAGATCCGCGAGCGCAACAAAGGGACCCGCAACTTCATTCCACGTATCTACGGCCGGTGTTGCTGCGTCTGTGCCAGTGCCGGAGATGGGACAGATGTTCCCGGTATCGACGGGAACCGGCGCATTGCCGCCGCCATTATCGGCATTTACTACCCCGCTTGCAATATTCGGCGTGCACGACCGACTGCCCCAGTCAGGCGAATTATCGCTGCGGACCGCGAAATTGGAACCGCCGACAATTTCCAGATAGTTGGTCAGGCTCGGATGCCCACCGCAAAATAGTTACGTTGCCAGGTTGACTTGCCTCGTGGAGATCAGGCTGTTCAGGTACGGTTCATTCGGATTGTTAATCACCTGTTGATAGCCATGGTTTTCCATCATGATGAGAAACACATGATCGAGATGCGGAATGCCCGTGGGAACGCGGTCTTGCTGCGCGATGGCGGATCCCGCCAGTACGCCGGCTACGAGACCGACGGCTGCTGCTTGCTTAAACATGGAAAAGACCTCTCTAGATTGGAAATGTATGCGGGGATGCCGGCCATGGACGACGGGTGGTCGCGACCTGACCCACTGTCACCTTCGGACATGAACGAAGCGTGAATAATCGGCGAATAAATCTTGAATCTGCCGACGCAGTTTTCAGGAATGAAATTCGGAAGCGAATTTGCGAGAGGGCGAACAATGCATTACCGCATTGTTCCAGACGCCTGAATTCAGGGACGCTGTGTCGGTTCCCTGGAAAAACTGTCGATCAAGCGAGGAAGTCTGCACTGAACTCTACCTTCTCTACATTGCCATGCCTATATGACTGGATGACTTACCCCTTAGCCAAGATGGAACGAGCCCCCGAAACTTGACAGCGTGCCACCTACGCCACCAGCAGGCACTCGTGAACAATCTTCTTCTGCAACTTGTGAAATCTCCTGTTCAATGCCCACTCCGATACGACCTGGTCGATATTGCTGCTCGGTGCGATATGGATCATAGAGTGGCGCCGAACTGGGATTGGTTTGCCACGATGGAACTATACTGGCGTTTGCTCGTCGCAATGGCCCATTCGGTACATTTCGTGGCTGCAGACCTGGGCGCCTCCAGCGGACGCCTGATGGTGGGGTCGTGGAATGGCCGCGCTTTTTCGCTCGACGAACTGCATCGCTTCCCGAATCACGGCGTTAATATCGGCCGCAGCCTGCATTGGGATGCCTCAGGTATATGGTCTGAAATCCAACGCGGCCTGATGCTCTATCGCGAACGATTCCAAGACCCGCCGGCCGCGATTGGCGTGGATGCCTGGGGAGTGGATTTTGCGCTGCTCGATCGAAGCGGAGAACTGCTTGGCAATCCGTATCACTATCGCGATGCCAGGACGGATGGCATTCCCGAGCTTGTATTCAAGCGCGTCGACCCGCGCCAACTGTTCGACTGGACCGGCGTGCAAACCATGCAGATCAACACACTCTTTCAGTTGTACTCGATGGTGCGCAGCGCCGATCCAAGGTTGAAAGCCGCAGAAACTCTGCTGATGATTCCGGACCTCTTCCACTATTTTCTTTGCGGAGAACGAGTGGTGGAACACACCGAGGCGACGACCACCCAGATGTATTCGCCCACCCATGGTTGGGCGCGAGATGTTTTAGACACGCTCGAAATCCCGACCCGCATCTTGCCCGATGTCGTTCATCCTGGTACGCGGTTGCGCCCGGTCCGGGATGAAGTGCTGCGCAACATCGGCTTCAGCAGCAGTTTTCCCGTGGTGGCAGTCGCCTCGCACGATACAGCGAGCGCTGTGGCCGCCATCCCAGGCATGGATGAGAAGAGCGCCTTCATCAGCAGCGGAACCTGGAGTTTGATGGGAGTTGAATTGCGTGAGCCGATCACTTCCGATCCGGCGTATTCGCTCGGATTTACCAACGAGGGCGGCGCGGATGGATCGATCCTGCTGATCAAGAATCTTACGGGCCTCTGGTTGCTGCAGGAATGTCAGCGGCAGTGGAGTCGCGAGGGACACCATTACACCTGGGGCGACATTTCGGCGATGGCAGCAACTGCGCCAGCGTTTGCGTGCGTGCTGGACGTGGACGCGAATGATTTTCGCGCGCCTGAAAACATGCATCATGCAATTGCGGCATATTGTCACAGAACTATGCAGCCGAACCCAGAAACAATCGGCGTGGTTGCACGCGGCTGCTTTGAAAGTCTGGCGCTGAAGTATCGTTCGGTGTTGGAATCGCTGGAAGCCGTAACCGCGCGCCGACTCGACATAATTCGAATTGTCGGAGGGGGCTGCCTGAACACTCTGCTCTGCCAGATGACAGCCGATGCTTGCAATCGTGCTGTGATCAGCGGTCCGGCGGAGGCTTCCGCATTCGGCAATGTGATGCTTCAAGCCATCGCCACCGGACATCTTTCAAACATTGGCGCAGGCCGCGCCGCAATCGCTGCATCCATCCAATGCGAGACTTATTTCCCGCAAAACACCGATGTCTGGGATCAAGCCTACGCACGGATGGAGCAAACACACACGCACGCATGAACGAGAAAGTGAGGGACACTTTATGCACAGCACGGTCACGACCCTACCTCGGCACCAGATGTTGATTGATGGAGAACTGGTGGCATCACAGAAAACGATCGCAGTCGTTAATCCCACCACAGAAGAAGTAATCTCCGAAGTTCCCAGCGGAACTTTGGAGGACGTGAACGCGGCCGTCCTGGCGGCGGAAAAAGCGCAGAAAAGCTGGAGCCAGTTGCCGGCGATTGAGCGGGCGCAATATTTGCGCGAGATCGCGCACGCTATCCGTGCAGACCGAGAGCACCTGGCGCACGTAATTACCGAAGAGCAAGGAAAGATCTTGTCGCTGGCGCAGGTGGAAGTCGATTTCTCCGCCGATTACCTGGACTACATGGCGGAGTTTGCCCGCCGCTATGAAGGCGAGATCATCCAGAGCGATCGCCGCGGAGAAAATATCCTGCTCTTCAAGCATCCGATTGGCGTGATCGCCGGCATTCTTCCATGGAACTTTCCCTTTTTCCTGATCGTTCGCAAAATGGCGCCTGCGCTGGTTACCGGAAATACCATCGTGATCAAGCCGAGCAGTGAAACGCCCAACAATGCATTTGAGTTTGCAAAGATTGTCGCCAAGTCGAATCTGCCGAAAGGCGTCTTCAATCTTGTTTCCGGCAAAGGTAGCGTGGTGGGGGATGGGCTCGGCACGTCATCCCAAGGTGGGCATGGTCAGCCTGACCGGAAGCGTGGAAGGTGGAGTTGCAGTGATGCGGGCGGCGGCGGACAACGTGACCAAGGTGTCGCTGGAACTAGGCGGAAAAGCTCCCGCCATCGTGATGCAGGATGCGGACCTCGATCTGGCGGTGAAAGTCGATTCGTGCTTCGCGCATCATCAATACCGGGCAAGTCTGCAATTGCGCCGAGCGCGTGTACGTGCAGGAACCGATCGCTGAGCGATTTATCGAAACGATGAAGAAGGCCATGGAACAGACAGTGGTCGGCGATCCATTCGAGAAAGAAACTGAGATGGGGCCGATGGTCAGTCGGGCGCAGATGGAGTCTGTCGACAGAGCCGTGCAGACGGCGGTCGCGGAAGGCGCAGAGCTACAGTGTGGAGGCAAGAAGTATTCCGACCGGAAAGGATACTTTTATTCTCCTACAGTGCTGACCCACTGTCGGCAGGATTCGCAGGTGATGCAGCAGGAAGTCTTCGGCCCGGTATTGCCAATCACGACATTCAAGGATCTGGATGAAGCCATCGAAGACGCCAACGACTGCCAGTATGGACTGACGTCTTCCGATCTACACGCGCAGCCTGGACGTGGCGATGCGTGCCTGCAACGAAATCAAATTTGGCGAAACCTATGTCAATCGCGAAAATTTTGAGGCGATGCAGGGCTTTCATGCAGGCTGGCGAAAATCTGGCATCGGCGGCGCGGACGGCAAACACGGACTCGAAGAATATCTGCAGACGCACGTGGTCTATATGAACTACGACTGGAAGAATAAGGCTTCTTCGTAGCGTCAGCTAAGCGAGGCAAGCGAGATGTGGTCGAACGCTGAGAATGTCGATGGTCGCAAGAGCGGATACATTGGTGTCGAGAGGAATTCGCCCGTAATGCTGGTGCCCCCTGTAGAAACCGAGACAACCACGCACAACCCGCACCAGCAACACCCGCTGATTCCCCACGGGATGGGCCTGCAGTTCTTTCTGGTGGCGGGCCTGTTTTTCCTTTGGGGAGTTCCCAACAATCTGAACGACGTCCTGATCCGCCAGTTCATGACGTCGTTTGCGATTTCGCGATTCCAGGCGGGTCTGGTGCAATCCGCGTTTTATCTGGGATATTTTTTGCTGGCCACGCCAGCGGCGCTGCTGATGCGAAAGTTCGGCTACAAGATGGGCTTCATCACCGGCCTGATCCTATTCGGTACCGGAGCGTTTCTCTTCTGGCCGGCCGCGCTGGTCGGACGATATTCATTTTTCCTGGCAGCGCTTTTTGTCATCGCCACCGGACTGTCGTTTCTGGAAACAGCCTCCAACCCGTTCGCCGCGCAGATGGGAGATCCGGAAAGCGCAGCTCGCCGGCTGAATTTTGCGCAAGCCTTCAATCCGCTGGGAGCGATCTGCGGCGTGCTGATCGGCACAGTATTTATTTTTTCCGGAATTGAGCTGAACCCGCAGCAGATCGCTGCCATGCAGGCTGCCCATACCTACCAGGCCTATCTTCATCGCGAAACCATGCGCGTCGTCACGCCCTATATCGTCATCGGCGCGATTGCATTTCTTCTGGGCCTTCCTGATCGCCCGTACAAAGTTCCCGACCATCGCCGGAGAGCACGAGAGCGCGAATGAAGATCACGGAAGATTTATAGAGCTGCTGCGCTATCCGCATTTCCTGTTGGCCATCGTCGCGCAGTTTCTGTACGTCGGCGCGCAGGTCGGTACGTGGAGCTATTTTATTCAGTACATCGAAAGCTCAACCCACGAGCCGGAAAAAGTCGCGGGATATTTATTGACAGGAACACTGGTCGCGTTTGGCGTGGGAAGGTTCGCTTCCTCTGCGCTGATGCGATATGTCCATCCGCATCTTTTAATGGGTGTCTACGGGCTGATCAATATCGCGCTGCTTGCAATCGGCATCGATTTCCCGGCTGGGTGGGCCTTTGGGCGATTTTTGCCACCAGCTTTTTCATGTCCGTCATGTACCCAACTATCTTTGCTCTCGGCATTCGAGGTCTGGGCCGCAATACAAAGATCGGCGGCTCCCTGATCGTAATGGGAATCGTTGGCGGTGCGGTGCTGACTCCGGCGATGGGCTCTGATTTCTGAGTGGTCGCACAGCATCGCGCTTGCATACATCGTCCCGCTGCTTGCCTATGCCGGGGTTGCGCTGTATTCCTTCTTTGGAACCGAATTATCTCGCGGAACGATAGAAATCCCGGAGCCACTGATATTGCCGTGATCGCACATTTATTTCAATGCAGTCTTGTCACAACAATTTTGCAGTCAGGATGAAGGAGAAGACAGATGACATTTGACGCGATTTCAAGGCGATCCTTTTTGAAGCAGGTGGGCGCTGCTTCGGCGCTGGCATACTCCGGGCCTGCGAAGGCGCTGGCTGGTACTACCCTCAATCCAATGCGGGTAGCGATACAGTTTCAGCCGCGGACGCCACACAAGCCGCGACCCGCGCCCAGAGAATGGCGTGGTGGCATGCGGCAAAGTTTGGAATGTTCATCCACTGGGGACTGTACAGCGTATTAGGTCAGCATGAATGGGCGATGGAGGCAGAAGGAATTCCGATTCCGCAATATGAATTGATGGCGAAACATTTCAATCCCAAGCCCAACGCCGCGCGAGATTGGGCGAAGCTGGCGAAGCGAGCCGGGCAGAAGTACATGGTGATGACGACCAAGCATCATGAGGGCTTCTGCATGTTCGATACAAAACTCACGGATTATTGTGCGCCCAAGCAAGGTCCGGGACGCGACCTGGTGCGCGAGTATGTGGAAGCGGCGCGTGCGGAAGGGCTTCGAGTTGGTTTTTACTATTCGCTGATGGACTGGCACCATCCCGACGGAGCGCGATGCAAGACCGATGAAGCCGCGCGGAAGCGCTTCGTCGCGTATACCCACGGACTGATTCGCGAGTTGATGACCAATTACGGCAAGATCGATGTCCTCTGGTACGACGTGGACGCGCCGTTGACTCCGGAGCAGTGGGAATCGGAGCGCATGAATCAGATGGTGTTTCAACTGCAGCCGGAAATCATCGTGAATAACCGTAATGGCCTGGATGGAGATTTCTCCACACCCGAACAGCACATTGAGGCGTCGAAAGAAGGCCGCGCCTGGGAAACATGCATGACGCTAAACGATAGCTGGGGCTATAACCGCGGCGATGATTCATGGAAGACGCCCAAAGAGATTGCGAGCAATCTGGCGACGTGCGCGGCAGGCGGCGGAAATTATTTGCTGAACATCGGGCCCAAGCCGGACGGCTCGGTGCCGCAGGAATCCGTCGATGTTCTGGATAAGGTCGGCGAGTGGCTGGATACGAATGGCAAGGCGATCTACATGACCGATCGAGGCTCCTTCCCTGCTGCGCCTAATACGCAATTTACTCGTCGCGGAAACACTTTGTATGTGCACCAGAAGTATTGGCCCGGAGTGACGCCGGCAGCACAGTGGCTCAGCTTCTTCCAGCCCGGAGTTGTGATTGCCATCGGCGGTTTGAAGGCCAAGGTAACGTCTGCGCGCCTGATGAAAACCGGGCAGAACGTTCCCTTTACGCAGAATGAACCGCTCACATTGCGGCTGACTGGATTGCCGATTGATGCACCCGATTCGCCCATGACGGTATTGGAACTGGAATGCGAATCCGAGCCCAGCATCGATGCGTGGGAGATGGTGTCGAAATGGCCTCGCTACAAAGTCGATATCAGCTAAGCATCATCGGCCGCACATCCATGGCGAAGGCGCGGCACCGATCAGGTGGTAAGACGATTCGAAGAAATCGGCGTGAGGTTCCACATCTCCAGACTGGAGACATTGTTCGTTTTGCCCAGAATGCGCAGGCTCATCGTTGGGGCATCGGTGCCCGGATAGTAGAAGCGCTTGGTGTATGTGATTTGTTTGTTCACGAACACTTCGGCCACGGAGCCGTCGATGAAGATGTGGACCTCCAAAGTGTGCGGATCTCTCAGTTCCACCGGAATGGCATCCCCATCCAGCGATATTGGATGATGCGCCGCCGCATCGTATTGCAACGTCAGCCATGTCTCCGGCGAACTTCGATCCGGCTGTGTTCCGAGTAATGAAAGGCCAACTTTATCCGTACCCGACTTGAATGTGCACAGAATTTCGCCGCAACAATTCTCAATTGTCATGCTGCCGATTTGTTTCGCATTTTTTTCCTCGCTGGGTGTGATCTGTAGAACTTGCCGCTTTCCGCGAAGGATTTCCGCCGTCGGCGCAACTTGCATTCCGAGCCCGCCATCATCCGCTAAAGTCAGCACTCGCGGCAAAGACATCATTCCAGCCCAGCCCGCAGCACGATATTCTTCGAGCGGGCGCGCTTCGAGAATCCATCCCCACAAGATGCGCTGCCCATTTGCATCGAGCTGTGTCTTGGCAGCGTAGTAGGATCCGTAATCCAGAATGCCTTCCTTCTCTGGATGAAAGAGCATCTCCTTCAGATCCAGTTCACCCACCTTCCAATGGGTTTTGCCCTGGGTTGAAAAAATCAGAACGTGCTTCGCGCCTAGAGGAAAAAGCTCCGGGCACTCCCACATGTCGCCGGATGCCACAGGATGCGTCGCGTTTCGTTCCGCAGGCTCGCCGCTGACCAGGACATGCAGATATTCCCAATGTCGCAGGTCTTTCGATCGATAGAGCAGCACCGCGCCCGACTGATGCGGAAATCCCGAACCGATCGTCATGTACCACCAGTCGCCCTGACGCCAGGGAGAAGGATCACGAAAGCCTGTGACGTGCATGCCCGCGGGCGGCGCATCAATGATCGGCTTGGCAAGCTTCAACCATTGCTTCAATTCTGGATCGGTGGAAACCGCGAGGCATTGACTTTCGCGGAAACGATTCGGTCCGCCGCGAATCGTCGCTTGATCCTCCGGGACTGAAACCACACCGGTGTAGATGGCGGTCACTTTTCCCGCGTCGACAACAGTCGTACCAGTAAAACATCCACCAGCATCCGGGCCACCGGGAGTGGGTGCCAACGCAATCGGCAGATGGGTCCAGTGGATCATGTCGGGACTGGTCGCGTGCGCCCAATGCATATCTCCCCAGTACGCGCCGTTGGGATTGTACTGGTAAAACATGTGATATTTTCCGTGCCAATAAATGGGGCCGTTGGGATCGTTCATCCAGTTGGCCGCCGGTAGCAGATGAAACTGCGGACGTCGCGGATCTTCGGCGAGCTGCTGCTCCGTCGGCTTCGCGAAAGCCTGGCACACAGGCAACTTGCGAAACATACAAAGAGCGGTCCCAGCCTGCAAGCGCTCGCGCCAGTAAATCGCGTCGGGTAATCGTCATGGCAATACCTGCAGGAAAAGTGTAGCCGGTATCGTGCTCCGTTCGATATGCAGAGTATTTGTCGTAGCTTTGTAACTTAGTATGAATACGCATGCACGAACACGTCGGCGGATGCCCGTACCGTGAGGAGAATGTCAATGAAGTTTCTGTTCGCTATATGCTTGCTTGTGGTTTCATGGATGCCTATGAATGCAGCGAACCCTACCTCGTGGCAGACGAAAGTTCAACAGGAATTGCCACTCCTTGGACACCGCAACTGGATCGTCATTGTCGATTCGGCGTACCCGCTGCAGACATCTCCGGGCATTGAGACGGTGGATACCGGGACCAATCAACTAACCGTGGTACGTGAAGTTCTGCATTCCATCGCCGACTCGCGACACGTCCGCCCGGTCGTGTTCATGGATGCGGAACTCCCGTTTGTTACGGAGCAAGCTGCTCCGGGAGTGGCGAAGTATCGCGACGAAATCAAAGCTGCGCTGGGAGGTCTGCCGGTTCATTCCGTGCTGCACGAACAACTGATTCGCGACATGAATCAGACCAGCAATAGTTTCCACATTTTGATCTTGAAAACCACGCTGACCATTCCCTACACGTCGGTCTTTCTGCGGCTGGATTGTAAATATTGGAGCGACGCGGACGAGCAGGAACTCCGGCAGGAGATGAAGAGTCGAGGATCTGCCTCGTCCGATCCGGACCGCAATACCATGGCTGGAGCGTCGATGCAATGGTTCAACGATGTTCGCGGTTGAAACATTCGCGTAATGAAATAAGGAGAATCGATGAGCGGAAAGAGCAAGCTGCCGCGCCGTGATTTTCTGAAACAAGCTGCTGGCGTGATCGGTGCCGCGACGCAGTCAGGTCACTGGACCGAAGCGGCGCAGGCGCAAGAGACTCCGCATCGGAACGTTGGCGCAGATCACCCGCTCGGTCAGACCGAGATTTCCTATCCTCGCGTGTTCGAAGGTCGGCAGCTCAAGATGATTTCGTTCCCTCTGGGTGGCGTCGCCGCCGGCAGCCTTGGTCTCGGCGGCCGCGGGCAACTACGCGATTGGGAAATTTTCAATCGACCGAACCAGGGCGGTTCGCCCGCGTATGCGTTTCCTGCAATCTGGATTCAATCCGGCAACTCCAAACCGATCGCGCATGTACTGGAATCGCGCATTCTCCCTCCGTATCAAGGTGAGTCTGGGCTCGGCTCGAACAATGCTCCTGGCCTGAGCCGACTGGAAGGGGCGAAGTTCACCGGAGAATATCCGCTCGCGCACATTGATTTTGAAGATCGGCGGCTGCCGGTGAAGGTGGAACTCGATGCATTCTCTCCTTTTATTCCGCATGATCCCGATGACTCCGGACTTCCCGTCGCCGTTCTGCGGTACCGTGTTTCCAATCCGGGATTACAGGCGGTCAAAGTTGGAATCGCCTTCTCGATCGATAACCCCGTGGCGGCCAGCCCCTCGAAAAGCAGCCCGTTCTTGAAATCCGATACACGCCTGAATGAATATCGCACCGGCGAAAGATTGCAGGGACTGCTGATGAGCAATCCGTCTTTGCCCTCGGACGATCCCATGCATGGCAGTTTTGTTTTGGCCGCCATGCCGGGCGAGAAGACGAACGTGACCTATTGGCGGGGATGGCCAAAGGAAGCGTGGTGGACCGCTCCCCTGCTGTACTGGGATGAATTTTCAAAGCATGGCCAGTTAGGCACCGAACCCAGTCCGCGCAATGCGGTTGGCGCGCTCTGCCAGCAAACTTCAATTGCTGCCGGCCAATCGGGAAGCTTTACGTTTCTGCTGGCATGGCACTTTCCCAATCGCACACCAGCTTGGTGCGGATGGTCTGCTCCTCCGGGCGAGGAAAATACGATTATCGGCAATTTTTACGCCACCCGTTTCAAAGATGCATGGGAAGCCGCGCAATATACTGCCAGCCATTTGCCGCAGTTGGAATCGCGCACTCGCGCATTCGCTGACGCATTCGGAGAAAGCACTGTGCCCGATGTTGTGAAGGAAGCGGCCAGCGCCAACCTGTCGACGTTGGCTTCCACCACGTGCTTCCGCACAGCCGACGGCGAGTTTCACGGATTTGAAGGCAGCAACGACGCCAGTGGATGTTGCTTTGGAAATTGCACCCATGTGTGGAATTATGAGACCGCGACGCAATTTCTTTTCCCGTCGTTCGCGCGCTCGCTGCGCAACGTTTCCTTTGGCTACTCGCAGGATGATGCCGGCGGCATCCACTTCCGTCAACTCCTTCCGGAAGGACTCCCTCGATATCCAGTAGTCGCGGCAGACGGGCAAATGGGCCAGATCATGCATGCCTATCTCGGTTGGCGAGCTATCGGGCGACAATGCGTGGCTTCAGTCGACGTGGCCCAACATCAAAAAAGCGATTGCTTTTGCCTGGGAGCCCGACGGATGGGATCCGGACAAGTCCGGCGTGTTAACAGGCGTTCAGCACAATACGTACGACGTCGAATTTTACGGGCCAAATCCCCTATGCGGAATTTATTATCTCGGTGCACTCCGCGCCGGAGAAGAGATGGCGCGTGCGGTCGACGATTCCGCATCTGCCGCCGAATATCGCCGCATTTTCGATCAGGGCAGTCCTTGGATCGACGCGCATCTCTTCAACAGACGAGTTCTACATCCAGCAAATTCGCGGCTTGCCCGCAAACAAGATCGCTCCGCATTTGCGCGGTGGCATGGGAACCGAAGGAACCGAGGACCCTCAATATCAGGTTGGAAAGGGCTGCCTGATCGATCAGTTGCTCGGCCAATATCTTGCCCACGTAACCAACCTGGGGCCGCTGGTTTCGCCTGCGAATGTGCAGACGACACTTCGGTCCATTTATGCGTACAACTACAAACGCACGCTGGTGGATCATGACAATGTGGAGCGAACCTTTGCGCTGAACAATGAGGCCGCCATGGTCATCTGCGATTACGGCAAAGCACCGCGGCCGCGCATTCCCTTTCCGTATTTTGCTGAAGTGATGACGGGATTTGAACACGCGACTGCCGCGCTGATGATTTATTCCGGAATGGTCGAAGAAGGAGTCGAGTGCATCCACAATGTTCGCGCCCGGTACGACGGTGAAAAACGCAGCCCCTGGGATGAAGCAGAGTGCGGCCACCATTATGCACGGGCGATGGCTTCGTGGACCAGCTTCGTCGCGATCAGCGGATTTCAATTTGACGCTGCGAAAGCCTCCATCACGGCGATTCCGCGCATCGGCCACAAAACTTTCAATTGTTTTTGGTCGACAGGAACGGGTTGGGGAACGTTTGCCTATCGTCCGACCGCCGGAGGCGGCACTCGCTTTACCATCCAGGTTCTGGCTGGCACGCTTCCCTGCCGCTCCTGCGAAATTTCAGGATCAGGATCGTCGGCTTCTGTGCGCAACAACGGCAATGCAGTTACACATTCCATAGACAAGAAAAATGGGATGAGCGTGTTTCATTTCGAGTCGCCGGTGCAAATGACCGAAGGACACTCACTGCAGATCGAGTTGAAGGCATGACGGCCGTCATCGCCGACCATAAGCCGTGGATCGCGATTGTGGGTGGTTTTCTTGGTGCAGGGAAAACCACGCTGATCCTGGCTGCCGCAAAGGAGCTGGAACGCCGCGGCATTCGCAGCGCTGTGATACTGAACGACCAAGGGAACGAGTTGGTCGACACCGGCTACGCCACGCAAAACGGAATGCAATCCGGTGAAGTAACGGGCGGCTGCTTTTGCTGCAAGCTTTCCGATCTACTTCGCGTCATGGGGGAGTTACGCGCCTATAAACCGGACGTCATCTTCGCCGAACCGGTGGGCAGCTGCACGGATATTTCCGCCACCATCCTTCACCCGCTGCTGGAATATCGCGACGAGTTTCGACTCGCCCCTTTTACTGTGCTGGTCGATCCAGAGCGGTCCCGGAGTTTGCTGGCGGACGATGCGGATCCCGATCTCAGTTTTCTTTTTCACAAGCAATTAGAGGAAGCCGATCTTGTTTGCTGGACAAAATCGGATCTTTATCCGGATTGCCCACAAATTTCGGCAGAGCATGTGCGCCAGGTCAGCGCTCGAACCGGCCAAGGGGTCGCCGCGTGGCTCGATGAAATCTTTTCCGGCAACCTGCGAGTTGGACGAGAGATTCTTGACATCGACTACGAGCAATATGCACGCGCCGAGGCGGCCCTGGCGTGGCTGAACTTGCAGGTGACGATTGAGCCCCGTGTCCCCTGCTCGCCAGCCGTGATGTTGGGCCCGCTGCTCGATCGTCTGGATCGAGAATTCACCGCAAACCAAATCGCGATTGTGCATCTGAAGGCGATCATCGATTCTCCCACAGGATTTTTGAAAGCGGCCATGTGTGCCAACGGTCAGGAGCCGGTGGTTGAGGGAGCCCTCGACGCATCCCCCGCATCACGCCACGAGCTGCTCCTGAACCTGCGCGCTGTGGGTTCGGCGCAACAAGTTCGAGACATCGTCGAACGAGAACTTTCCCGCATCGATGGGAAATTTACCAGATTTGCACATCGATTGCTTTCATCCCGCCGCACCCAAACCTGAACGCCGAATAACTCGCCGAGAAGCCAGCGCGATTCTCTGAAATCTCCCTCTATACCGCTTCGCTGCATCGTCACTGCCCCGATCCGAATCTATAGATTGAAGGCATCCTGCTGGAGGATCGATATGGATTTGCAATTGACAGGAAAAACGGCGCTGGTCAGCGGCTCGACCGCGGGCATCGGCCTCGCGATCGCGAAAGAGCTGGCCCAGGAAGGCGCCCATGTCACCATCAATGGACGCACGGCGGAGCGCGTACAGCACGCTCTGGAAGAAATCCGCGCTAACCATCCGAAGGGAAAAGTTGAAGGCGTGGCCGCCGACCTTGCAACCACAGCTGGGACCGAGGTGCTATTTCAGCAGCTGCCGCAGGTCGATATTCTGATCAACAATCTGGGCATTTTCGAGCCCAAGGAATTTTCTGAGATCACGGATGCCGACTGGATGCGTTTTTTTGAGGTGAATGTTCTTAGCGGCGTGCGCCTGTCGCGTCATTATCTGCCAGGAATGGTCCGCAAAAATTGGGGCCGCATCATCTTTATCTCCAGCGAGTCCGCTTTGCAAATTCCCGTGGAAATGATTCATTACGGCATGACCAAAACAGCTCAATTGGCCATTGCCCGCGGGCTGGCGGAATCTGTTGCCGGCACCGGCGTTACGGTCAACAGCGTGCTCCCGGGGCCAACGCGGTCTGAAGGTGTCGGCGGCTTTGTCAACGATATGGCAAAGCGAGGCAAGACCTCCGCAGAGAAAATAGAAAAGGAATTTTTCGAGAAGGCGCGGCCATCGTCGCTCCTGCAGCGATTCGCCACGGTGGAAGAGGTAGCCGCGATGGTGACATATGTGGCCAGCACGCGATCTTCCGCCACCAATGGGGCCTCTTTGCGCGTGGACGGTGGTGTACTCCGTTCCATTGCGTAGTTTAGAGGCCGCCGCTTGGCTCCATTTCATCGGCGTTGGCGTTTGTCATACGGTGAAAACCCCAATCGCCGTCGGCCTTCGATTTCATAGACAATATACCTATTGTGGGCGTAGATTAACGCAATCCGCCCTCCCCAAGGGTTCCCCTCCCTATTTCGATTTGTACCCAAGGAGGGACTGTGAAACCACTTCAATACGGTGCGCTCGGGTTGAGCCTGCTGTTACCCACGGCCGCATTTGGCGATTTCCAATACCAGGAAACGACCCAGGTCACTGGTGGCTCGCTCATGGGCATGATGAAATTTGCCTCCCACTTCAGTAAGCAGGCAAAGCAAATCGGCGAGCCGATTGTCTCCAGCGTATATGTTCAGGGTAATCGAATGGCTCGCGTCGATCCGCAGACCATTGAGATCATCGATCTGGACAAAGAAACGATTACTAACGTCGATCTGCAGAAACACACCTATACGCAGATGACGTTCGAGCAGATGCGCCAGCAATTCGAGCAGGCAGTGCAGCAGGCAAAGGAGCAACAGGCGAAGGAAAAAGCTGCTCCTCCGCCATCGCAGCCGCAGAATCCAGACAACGTTCAGGTCAGCTTCAAGGTTAACGTTCGCAATACTGGAACAACCAAGCAGGTGAACGGTGTAAGCGCGGATGAATCGATCCTGACCATGCAGATGATCGGGACAGACACCACCAACGGCCAGCAAGGTGCCTTCGCTATGACCAACGATATGTGGATGGCGCCCGAAATTCCCGGCTACGATGAGCTGCGTGACTTCGACAAGAAATTCGCGGTCAAGCTCGGACAGACCTTCAGCGGCAGCAACCTGACGGCTTCCTTAACCGCGATGCAGCCAGCCGCAGCCCAGGGGATGACGGACATGGTGAAGGAGATGTCTAAGCTGAAGGGCATTCCGGTAGAACAGATCATGCGCATGGGAGCGACTACCAATGGGGAGCCTCTGCCTGCTGCCAGCGAAGCGCCACTTCCGCCAAGTTCCTCCGGTCCGGATTTGCCGCCCGCAAAGGATGTTGCGGCGGACTCTGCGTCCAGTGCTATTGCCAGCAAGTTGGGGGGCTTTGGAATTGGCGGTTTTGGCGGCTTCGGGCACAAAAAGCAAGCTGCTCCACCGCCGGCGGACGACAGCTCCAACAGCACGCAACAGACTCCAACCTCGACCGTACTTATGGAATCGAAGACGGAAATGTCGGGATTTTCTTCGGCAACCATCGATTCAGGGAAGTTTGCCGTTCCGGCTGGATTCACCCAGATTCAACCGCAACAACTTCAATCCAAGTAGAGTTTTCGTGGGTTGGTTCGCTCCCTGGCCGCGGCGCTACAACGCTGCGGCTATGAGCCAACTGCAGTGTGGATTGCGAGCAAGGTCTCCAGGATGGGCTTGAGTTGCTTCAGGTCAAGAGCATTCGCGCCATCTGACATTGCCTGCGCGGGATTGTCGTGGACCTCGAGAAAGATTCCATCTACGCCAGCGGCCACCGCAGCGCGAGTCAATACCGGAATAAATTCCGGCTGACCACCGCTTACGCCGTCCTGCGCAGAAGGCATCTGGACGGAATGTGTACCATCGAAGACCACTGGCGCGAAATTTCGCATGATCGGAAGCGAGCGCATGTCGACAACGAGATTGTTATATCCGAAACTGGCGCCGCGTTCCGTTAAAAATACCCGCGCATTGTTACTGGTCGCATGAATTTTCTCAACCGCATGCCGCATATCCGCGGGTGCGACGAACTGGCCTTTTTTCACGTTGACGGCTCGACCCGTTTGCGCTGCCGCCACCAGCAAATCTGTCTGCCGACAAAGAAATGCAGGAATCTGCAGCACGTCCACATCTTCCGCAACACGCTCGCAATCATGCGCGTCATGCACATCTGTCAGCACAGGCAGGCCTGTAGCCTGCGCCAGTCGCCGCAGAATTTTGCAGCCTTCTTCTAATCCCGGCCCGCGAAAACTTTTTACCGAGGTGCGATTGGCTTTGTCGAAGCTGGCTTTGAAGATGTAGGGAACACCCAGGTCGCCGGTGATGCGCTGAATCGCATCTGCCATGGTGCGAACGTGAGTTTCACTTTCAATCACGCACGGCCCTGCAATCAGGAAAAGTTTTCCCGACCCGACCTGCACATTGCCTATTTCAAACTCATGATGCTCTGGGTTGTCCACGAATTTATAAGAACACAAATGCAGGTCCAACGTGGGGAGGAGACACTGCCTACGCGAAGCCTAGTTGACTGTCACCTGCTGGAATCCCAACCCCAGCAACATCGAAGTGACGGTCGCGCTCGCGTTTTTAGTGGCAGTTGCCAGGATGCCATCAGCGAGCGCAGCCTGCTGGATCTGCTGTTGAGCCTGCTCCCGAACTTGGCTTTCAAGGTTAGGATCCTCTGGAACCAGCAGGCCGGTGGTACGTGAATAGACGCGGGTTTTCGCATTATCGAGGGCAGTGACAAAGATCTGCGCGGGCGGCAGATGGACCTGGATGGAGCGTCCTTCAATTTGCACATCGCTGGTCTTCAGCTGGCTCAGATCGATCCCTGCGATCACATTTCCATGGACCACCAGCAATAATTTATCGCCGACCAGAAAATCTGGAAGAACGGAACTCTGACGATCGCCTTCGACAATTTTATCGAGCGAGTAGTTGACCGTTTCCAGCCGCTGCAGACGTTGAATCTTATTGACGACCGTCGGCAGCGAGGTATCAATCGACAGGCTTCGCCCGGTCACGACAGCCGCCAATTGATCCCAGATTCCTGTCTTGGCTTCGCGCGCGAAGACCACAAATCCAATGATGCCAAGGAGTAGCCCGAGCACGAATGCCGGGAAGCAGGCACGCCTCCGCTCGGGTTCGACTACGTAGTTTCTGCTGGTTCTCATACGTCCCTCAGTTGGATGCCCATTCCGGCTTTCGTGGCAATCGGAATCTCACTCCGCTGTCAGATGACAACGGTCTCCTGATATTCACCGAAAACTTTGCGCAGCGTTCCTGCGATTTCGCCCACCGTCGCGTAGCTTTCCACAGCTTCCAGAATCGCCGGCATCAGGTTTGACCCGCCGCGCGCAGCGTCCGTTACTCCCTGTAGCGCGGTCTGCCACCGAACCGCATCTCGGCGAGCGCGCAGTGCACGCACTTGCTCCACCTGCTTGCGCTCCAAAGATTCGTCGATATGTTGCAGCGGAATTCCCGGCTCACCTTCACGCGTGAAGCGATTGACGCCGACGATGATGGCGGATCCGCTGTCGACAGCTCGCTGAAATTCATACGCGGCATTTTGAATTTCCTGCTGCACAAATCCCTGCTCAATCGCACGGAGCATTCCGCCCATCGCAGCAATCTTCTCCAGGTAGGCGGTGGCTCGCGTTTCGATTTCATCGGTGAACGCTTCAATGCAATAGGAGCCGGCAAACGGGTCGACGGTCTGGGCCACGCCTGATTCATACGCCAGAATTTGCTGTGTGCGCAGTGCGGTACGGGCCGCTTGCTCAGTCGGCAAGGCCAGCGCTTCATCGTAGCCATTGGTGTGCAGCGACTGCGTTCCGCCTAGCACTGCAGCCATCGCCTCCACAGCTGTACGAACAATATTGTTTTCCGGCTGCTGCGCGGTCAGAGTAGAACCAGCGGTTTGCGTGTGAAAGCGGAGCATCCACGAGCGCGGATTTTTCGCGCCAAATTCTTCTCGCATAATGCGCGCCCACATACGACGCGCCGCACGGAATTTCGCCACTTCCTCCAGAAAATTACTGTGTGCGTTGAAGAAAAACGAAAGTCGAGGAGCGAACTTGTCAATGTCGAGACCGGCATCAATCGCGGCTTGCACGTAGGTCTTACCGTTCGCCAGCGTGAACGCAACTTCCTGCACCGCGGTCGATCCCGCCTCCCGCATGTGATAGCCGGAAATGGAAATAGTGTTCCACTCCGGTACGTTCTGGTTCGCCCACGCAAACATATCGGTGATAATGCGCATGGCATGCTTCACAGGGTAAATGTAAGTTCCGCGCGCGATATATTCCTTCAAAATGTCGTTCTGCACGGTGCCGGAAAGCTTCCTGGTATCCAGACCATTGCGCCGTGCCACCGCGACATACAAGGCGAGAAGAATGCTTGCCGTCGAATTGATGGTCATCGAAGTGGAGATTTTATCCAGCGGGATATCCGCAAACAGCCGCTCCATGTCTTCAATGGAATCGATCGCAACGCCGACTTTGCCTACTTCGCCTAGCGACATGGGATCGTCAGAGTCATAACCAATTTGGGTTGGCAGATCGAAGGCGACGGAGAGCCCAGCCGTCCCGCTGGCGAGCAGAAATTTGTAGCGGCGATTGCTTTCTTCCGCATCCCCCATGCCTGCGTATTGGCGCATGGTCCACAGCCGCCCGCGATACATGGTGGGTTGAATACCACGGGTGAACGGATAATCCCCGGGAAACCCGATGCCACCGCTTGCCGCTTCACTTGTTTCGTCGCCGAGCGGCTGCACGTTCGATGGGCCGTAAATAGGTTCGACGGCAAAACTGTTGTTCGCTGAAACTGGAGAACCGCTGGCGGGCTCTTTCATTGCGGAGTGGCTTGGCATTGCGCAACAACCCCTTGCGACTGCCTGAATTGACGCAGTCAAAAAAACTAATGCGGCGTGCGGCGTGATCGGACGAACGCGCTAATGGAAAAATACAGAAATACGACAGTCATCACCAGATCAATCACAAAGTGACGATGTTCTGGCCCGAATCTCCAAGCATCGCGCAATCGCCACAGACCCTGGGCAAAAAATAAAGCAAACAATGCGAAGAAAAGTCCGGTCACCTCATGCCACAAAGCGCGACCAGCGGCGGAGAAAGGCTTCCAGAAAGCCCGGCCAAACCCGCGACCGCCTTGGGTCGCTTTGCGAACCAGGTTGCCCGTGGGAACTGCGCTGCGCGTCGTCACAGGCCGCGGCTTCGATTCTGCTTTGGTGGGGGCCGGATCCGGACGTCTCGGAGCTGCCGGTTTAGCCGGCGATGCATTGCCCACGGAAGCCACATTTTGCGCCTGCTCCCGCAATGCCTTTGCCGCCAGACGGGTGCCGATCCCAAGCCTTCGACCTAGACGAACCTTATCCACACACAAAAAGTGTAGCAGCCGTGCGCTGCGACATTGCCCTCTGATCGAAACCAAAGTATGGTAAGAAAAACGCGTTCCGGCGCGGGGAGGCTGAATTTGAATCGCAAGATACGCAATCTTATTGAGCAGCTTGGCGAAGCCATCCACGAGACCGTTGCTGAATCTGACCAAATCGCCGGAGTGGTGCGTAATATCCGTGCAGAAGGTTTTGAGGTCATGCTGGTCCTGGAAGCGACCATTGGGCTCAATGAAGCGACGCCGGAGACAGCGGAGGTCCAGTCTACAGACACGCCGGGCTCGGGGCCGTTTACTCCCCAGGACTTAAATTTCCTTAGCTCGCTACGCATTCGGGTGAATGAAGAGCCGAATAGCTCCAGCGCTGCCGACACGTCTGAGGATGCCGGCTAAGCTTCGCCAGTGAGCCGCAGCCTGTCTCGCCCGCACTTGGAGAGATTTGATCCTGCAACACCGTCTGTCCCATCTCCCAAGCACGTTCGAAATCAACGATTCTCTGCCGATTTAATGACAGCTTCATCCGGCAATGGATGTTCCGCGGGAAGATACGGCCAGTTCCACCGGGGCCTCAGGCCGAAAGCTTTACGCAGAAACTTCCGGGCTGGCTCCTCCCAGAACAAGAACACCAGGACTGACAGAATCAGCAGCAAACACGGACTCAGAAACGCGTCCAGATTATGCGGCGCGTGCAGCACCTGAGCAAATATCATCCGCGTATAGATTCGTGTGGGCAGCTGCAGCAGGTAGACGGCGTAACTGGCGCTGCCCAGCAGCACCAGGATTCTGGTAGAGAGTATGCGAGCGAGCGGCCCGCTTTGATGCGCGAGACTCAGGATAAGAATTGCAAAAGGGACAACCGCGATCGACACCCACGCGCCTAATGGCAGGCATAAGAGAAAGATGGCGCCAAGAAATGCGCAGACTGAAACAATTCCGCTGTATCGCCATCTTGGGCCCCGTAAAAACGCTAGTCCCAGGGCCATACCGACGACAAACTCCGGTAGTCGAAGAACGGGCAATGGGATGTAATGCAGGAATACAATCGTGGACACTGGCCACATCTCAACCGGTTGCGACAAATTTCCGACGACGATCAAGACCAAAAGGATTCCTGCGATCCACCGCAACCCGACAACCCGTAAGCGATTGAGCCCAATAAAAATCAGCGGAAACGTGAGATAGAAAAATGCTTCGACGGATAGGGACCAGGCAGGAAAATTCCAGGCTCCTACCAGGTCTGGCCGCCAGGGCATCCACGTCTGAACCATGGCGAACACCGTAAATCTCTGGCCCAGAGTCAGAGTTCTGGAGAACGGAAACATCAGAGCGAGGGCGAGCAGATAAACGGGATAAATCCTGGCAAACCGAGCCTCCCAGAAACGAAGAACGCTGTCGGTTCCCGATATTTTCCCTTGATACGTATAGACAAGAATGAATCCGGAGAGGATGAAAAAGAGACTGACCGCGAGATAACCTTTATCCAGCAGTCGCAGTACAGGCGGTGGTGCGCCATTGCGACCAAAATATCCCGCGCCTGTGTGCAACATCACCACATAGTACGCAGCAAATATCCGAATGCCGGTCAGGGCGGGCAACGGGCTACGCTTGTCGGCAGTCAATTCACGCGTTTGAGGCATTCAGCCCTTAGTGTCGCCCGGGAAGAACCGGATACGCAAGGTCAAGCAAGGGCTACCGCACGTGGGAATCGATCGTGCGACGAGTTGGTATACTCGCTACTAACCAGGCTCTGATACGTCGATGCCAAGTTTCAACGGGATTGTGATTATTTCTGTCACCACTTCCCTGAACCGCATGGATTTTTGGCTCGTCAAACCTTATCGTCGAAATTGGAATAGTGCGACTACCTTACCCAACGCGCATCAGCATCAACCACGTTTTGATCGTGGCAGTCATGCTGCTGTTCGCGCAATTGCTGGACGGGACCGATCCTATTTTCGCTTTCTTGGTTTCTCTAACAATGGTTCTTAGTGCGGTTACCTTCAACGTTCTGGACGGGCTAAGCACCACCAGCGGTGCCTTCGTTTTTTTTATGGCGATCCCCACGTTTGTCATTCTTACTTTCATCAAGGTTTTTACCTGGGAGCCCACCGACAAGCATTTTGAACATCCGATGATCACGGTTACAGCCACCGCGCTCGGATGGACCGGCATACTGGTGGCTGCCGGGCTCAGTCGCAGATTTTCCACCCGGCGAAATATTGTTCACTTCACAGCTCGCGACCTGGAAAACCTGAAGAATACCTCTGCTGGATTGTTAGTGATCGGATTGTTCAGTCAGATCCTTTTGACCAATTACAATACCGGCGGTCAAGGAACGATTTGGACGGCATTGAACCAGTTGAATATCTTCGTCCCCATGGCAACAATTCTCGCCACGTACTACGAGATTTGTATCAGCCGTGGCACGCGCAGCATGAATTGGATTGTCATCGTCAGCATTTTTTACGTGGCCGGATTCGGTTTTATCGCTGCTTCCAAGCAGGGCATGTATCAACCCTTTTTCTCCTATTTTCTAGTATGCGCCGCCTTGGGCTATCGATTCCGGCCCTTGCAAGTACTGGCAATGCTCGCATGGCTGGCATTCGCCGTTGGGTTTCTATTCCCATGGGCGCAATATGCGCGATCAATGACCCGCAAAGCCACGCTAACAGGCACAGTCGACGCAACTATTAGCCTTCTCCGAAATCCACAAACGATCCCCGCGATGTATTCGTGGTATTCCGATTCCTTGAAGGCAAACGAAGATGTTAACCAAGTGTCCTTATGCTATGACCATCCCCGCGGCCTGATGGACCGGGAATCCTTAATGTGCCAGGATGACCGTCTCATCGACCTGACCCAACACACGGGACCGACTGGGAGTCAATATCTGATCGACGGTTTCGAGATGGTCGTTCCTCATATTCTGTGGCCTGGCCGTATTAACCTCTCGCTTGGGAACATTTATGGGCGCGAAACAGGTCAAGCCGGAGCCGATGATTTTACGACCGCGGTCGCCTGGGCTCCAGTTGGAGATGCCTATCGCGAGCTCGGATGGTCCGGTGTCGTGGTGGTGATGCCGATCATGTATTTTTTTACTTTTATTATTCTGAATGGAGTATTTGGTGACGCCCGCGAAAGCCCGTGGGGACTGGTCCTGGTTGCGTACGCTGCCTTAGTGGCTCCCGGCATGCTGTTGCCGGTTCATCCCCAAATTTGGGGCCATTACGTTCCGCTGATCCTTATTGTTATGTGGATCACGCGATATGTCGCGCCTCAGGTAGCGGTGATCTTTGGTTTTCGAAAGATTCAGGCGAAAATCGTCCAGCCCGGGCAGGAACTGGTACCAAAAGCCCGAGAAGTTCGCGACACTTTATAGTTCGGTTCTGTGAGATTCGCCTGCCACTCATTTCGTACAAGGCGACTTGCGCTCAACTCGGCTCGCCATTCCTACGTCCAACACATGAGTGGGCGGCGCAAGTTCCCCCGTTCGGCCCCGTCCCACTTTAGGAGATGAAATGAGTTCATTCTCTGCCATCAAACTCTGGTGCGCAGCTTTCCAGTTGGTAAAGCGAAATCTGACGATTGGTTTGGTCGTAACCTGCCTTGCCGGAGGTCCTCTGTTTGGGGCGACGCCCACAGCATCCGAGCTCGCCCAGACAGCCGATTCTACTTCAACCACATCGACGACAAACTCGATCCCGTGGTGGAAACATGCCCTGGTGTACGAAATCTATCCGCGCAGTTTCCAGGACACGAACGGCGATGGTATCGGCGATATCAATGGAATCATCCAGCGCCTCGGCTATCTGCAAAGTTTGAAGGTCAATGCCATTTGGTTGACTCCGATTTACCCTTCGCCGCAGAAAGACTTTGGCTACGACATTTCCAACTATGAAGCGATCGATCCTATGTTCGGCACTATGGCGGATTTCGATCATCTGCTGGCTGCGGCCAAGACGCATCACATTCGCGTGATCATGGACATGGTGATGAATCATACGTCGGATCAATCTCCATGGTTCAAAGAGAGCCGCAGTTCACGCGACAATCCCAAACGCGATTGGTATATTTGGCGCGATGGAAAAGGCCCCGGCATCCCGCCCAACAATTGGGAGAGTGAATTTGGCGGCTCGGCATGGACCTACGACCCATCCACGAAACAATGGTATTATCACAAGTTTTTAGCAGCCCAGCCGGACCTGAACTGGCGCAATCCCGCCGTCGAAAAGGCGATGTTCGATGCCTGCCGATTCTGGCTCAATAAAGGAGTCGCCGGGTTCCGCCTCGACGCAATCCCTGAATTGTTTGAAGATCCAGAACTGCGCAACGAGAAAATCCTTCCCGGAACCAACGAAGTTGGAAGTCCCAATGAAGAACAAAATCGAACGGAGAATCTGCCCGAAGTCCACGTTGTGATGCGGGCGCTTCGCAAGATGGTTGATAGCTATCCGGGCGATCGCGTTCTGATCGGAGAAACCTATCTCGACAACATCCAAAGCCAACTGGAATGGTACGGCGGAAAGGCCCACAACGAACTTCAGCTACCGATGGATATGCAGGTAGGCTTCATCGATCGTCTCGACGTAAACGAATTTCGCACCAAGATCAACCAGGCGGAAACTGAGCTCGACGGTTACATGCCGCTGTTCGTCTTCGACAATCACGATAACGATCGCAGTTGGAACCGTTATGGCGATGGCAAACATGATGCTGCGATTGCTCGCATTGTGGCGGCAATCCTGCTGACCACTCGCTCCGCAGATTTGATGTATTACGGGCAGGAAATTGGCATGGTGACGACTCCACCCAAAACGCTAGCGGACGTGAAGGATCCTGACGGCATTCGCGGCTGGCCGAAGTATAAGGGTCGTGACGGCGAACGCACTCCAATGCAGTGGGATGCAGGAAAGAACGCCGGCTTCAGCACGGCGGCGAAAACCTGGCTACCGATCCCTGCAAGCTATAAAAACGTCAATGTGCAGGTGGAATCCGGCCAACCCGACTCCCTGTTGAACTGGTACAAGCACCTCATCACGATGCGTGCAGAGAATCCGGCCCTTCGCGATGGACAGAACATTATGGTGGACAGTTCAAATGCCGAAGTCCTGTCATATCTGCGAAAAAATCCTGGCGCGGGACCATCGGTGCTGGTGGCGATGAACTTCACCGACCAGCCGCACACGGTGTCGTACCACTTGCAGGCGGCGGGAGTACACAGCACGCACGCGACAGCGCTCCTCGCCGACCAAGGTATGGCCAAGGATGTCGATTTGCATCACGTTGTGCTACCGCCTTTCGCGGTTTTTATCGGATCGGTGCAATAGCTTCAAACGACGAATCGTTGATAGATCGTCTGCAAAAATAATTGCGGCGCAGCTCTCTTAAAAAAGAGCCGCGCCGGTTAGTGAAATGCACAAAAGGGCGGGTAGATCTCCTAGAATCCCATGGAATCGTCTGCCGACGGACCGTACGTTGCAGGAAGCGGAACGTCATTCAGGCGCAAATAAACTCCAAGCTGGGCACGGTGGTGGACAATGTGATTGAGAAACATGCCGCGATACATCATAAAGCGCGGCGCGTCAGCAATGGCGTGCCCTTGAAAACTGAGCTTCCAGTTCTTCTGCCATTCCTCGTCGGACAGTTTGGCAATTGCGGCCCGCGCTTTCGCTGCGTATGCGTCGAAGGCGTCCAGTAGTTGCTGCCGCGACTCCATGACCAGCGGCTTCATACTTGACTTGGAAAAATCCAACTCTGGCAGTTCTGCAATCATCACTCCAAATTCCGGTAACTGTGCGACGTGCGCCGCAAGTTTGCCCAACGCCATCGACTTTTCATGCGGTTTGAAGTCAGGCTTGCCCTCGGGCACCCGCTCCAGAATCGCCCGCGTCTTCTTCATTTCCTGGTCGAATTCCGGTAGAAACATCTCTCGAATTTCCATGATTCATCCTCGTCTAAAGCTTTTCTACGACAACTGCGAATAACGAACGGAAGGACGTGCCTGTTCAGATGCCTTTTTATTCCGCGAGAAAAATTCTGTCGCGATTATGGTCGCGTCTTTCTGATTTCCGGACGCAGCGACATCTCCGATTCTTCGTCCAGCAACTCATCCAATGTTCCGGTCTCCGGCTTCTTTCCGCCTAGATGATTCAGCGTCAACGATTCCTTCAGAATCGCAAAGGCGTCTTCGGGAGTGTCTGCGAATCGGAGCAGCTTTACATCCTCCGGAGAAATGGTTCCCTTCTTCACAAGCGTTTCCAGGTTGATGACCTCATTCCAATAATGCGACCCATACACCACAATCGTCATCTCCTTCGCCAGTTTGTGGGTCTGGGTCAGGGTCAGCAATTCAAACATTTCATCCAGCGTACCGAAGCCCCCGGGGAACACCACCAGCGCTTTCGCCAGATAGGCGAACCAAAATTTGCGCATGAAAAAATAATGAAAATCGAGGCTCAGAGAAGGAGTGATGTAAGGGTTCGGCGCCTGTTCAAACGGGAGCCGAATATTCAAGCCGATGGTTTTGCCGCCGGCTTCGCTGGCTCCGCGGTTGGCTGCCTCCATAATGCCGGGACCACCGCCCGACGTGACCACAAATCGATGGCGTTTATAGCGCAACGTCATCGACCATTGCGTCAGCATATAAGCAAGCTTTCGAGCGTCTTCGTAATATTGCGCCATCTCAACCGCAGCCTCGGCGTGTTCCCGTTGCAATTCAGTTGCCTGGCCGCTGGCCAGCTGCTCGGAGGTCGCCGGCTGCTCTTCAGGCTGAAGCCGGTTTTGCGGATCCGGAAGTATCCAACAACTCGAGCGTGCGAGAAGCTTCATGGAGTGAGTTGAATCTCGCCGATCCGAAGAAAACGACCGTATCCTGAATCCTTTCGCGACGAAAATGTGCCAGCGGTTTTAAATACTCCGCCAGAATCCGCAACGGGCGTCCGTCAGGGCTATCGATAAATGCGGGGTCTTCATAGGAAAGCAGAGCGGGCTTATTTTTGGACATCTGTGACCTCGCGCTGAAAGTGGAAATCTGCTGGAAACGCACGATGGGATGACACGCGTGTCCATAACGGCGCGGAACGCGCACGGGAGATTGGGTGGGCCCGCTTACGATCGATGCTCATGGTAGTGGATGATTTCCGATATTCCGATCCAGATATCCAGCAATCCAAGACCAGATACGACGCCGCGCGTGATGCCTGAACTCATCAATCGACCGATTGGAGAAAAGGTCAGCAGGTAGTGATTTTCGTTCCAGTATCTCGTCCAGGGTAGAAGAAATACTAGCAGTCCGACGTAGAAGCAAAACACTACCAGGATGACGATGGATACCCGTTGCAGCCAAAGCGGAGCGGGGGATTCGGACCAATTTTCCGTCTTCGGCAAAGCGGAGGCCTCGGGTTTCAAGCTTTCCGGCGAGAACAAATCCTGTTGCGACATTTTCCTTTGACCCAGCTGTGGAGTCCTCGATACCGAGGCTCCTTATTCAGCCAGGGCACCATAGCGCGTTCCTCGATTTTAGAGCAGTTTCAACATGAACTTCTCTAGACCGAGGTGGGCACCGCATTTTTCTTGGGTCGACGATTGGCCTGCAAGATCTTCTTGCGTAAGCGCAGACTCTTCGGCGTGACTTCCACCAATTCGTCCTCGTTAATAAATTCGATTGCCTGCTCCAGATTCTGCGGCTTGAATGGCACCAGGCGGATCGCATCGTCGGCGGAGGAAGCGCGCATGTTCGTCAGCTTCTTTTCGCGCACCGCATTCACGTCCAGATCGTTATCCCGTGAATGCTCGCCAACGATGATGCCTTCGTACACTTCATTGCCGGGGCCGAGGAACAGAACGCCGCGCTCCTGCAATCCATCCAGCGCGTAGGTGGTGGTTGTGCCCGCACGGTCGGCGATCAATGCGCCGGTGGAGCGTTGCGGAATATCTCCCTGGTGCGGCATATAGCCGTCAAACAAAGAGTTCATGACGATGGTGCCCCGCGTTTCCGTCAGCATTTCGTTACGCAAGCCGATCAGGCCGCGACTGGGAATGCGAAACTCCAAACGAACGCGGCCATAGCCATGGTTGTGCATCTTCACCATTTCGGCTTTGCGCGGTCCCAGGCGTTCCATCACAACCCCGACAA
Organism: uncultured Acidobacteriota bacterium; assembly: GCA_963774515.1. GTDB lineage: Bacteria > Acidobacteriota > Terriglobia > Terriglobales > Acidobacteriaceae > JAKAAZ01. The sequence continues at coordinate 58,648 of CAVZFK010000013.1, forward strand.
AATTTTCCGGAATATCAATGGTGAGCAGTTCGACCGGCTCCATCAACTTTCCGTCGACAACGCGGGTCACAATTTCTGGCCGCCCGACCATCAGTTCATAACCTTCGCGACGCATCATTTCAATCAAAATGGCGAGCTGCAGTTCGCCGCGCCCCAGCACTTTAAAGTTGTCGGCGTTGCCTGCGTCTTCTACCCGAATCGAAACGTTGGTCAGCAGTTCTCTTTCCAGCCGCTCGCGCAAGTTGCGGGAGGTGACGTATTGCCCTTCCCGGCCAGCGAATGGGGAGTTATTGACGAAGAACTGCATAGCGATCGTCGGCTCATCGATCGAAATCGTGGGCAGCGGCGCCGGATTCTCAAGACTGGTAATGGTCTCGCCAATGGTGATTCCGCTGATGCCCGCAACCGCAACGATATCGCCGAGAGTGGTCTCTTCAATGTCGGTACGCTTCAGTCCGCTAAAGCTGAATAGCTTGGTGATCTTGGTTTTTTCCAGGGACCCATCGCGCTTGGAAATCGCAACCTCATCCCCAGTGTGCAGCGTGCCGTTAAAAACACGCGCAATGGCCAGCCGCCCCAGGTAATCCGAATAATCCAGATTCGTCACCAGAATTTGCAGTGGCCCGTTCGGATCGCCAGTAGCCGGTGGAATGGTCGAAACAATGGCTTCGAACAGCGGCTGCAAATTGGTGCCGGGAGTTTTGGCGTCAGTCGACGACGTGCCCAGCTTGGCGTTCGTATACAGCACCGGGAAATCCAACTGATCTTCACCTGCATCCAGATCGATGAACAGGTCATAGACCTCATTCAAAACTTCCTGAGGACGCGCATCCGGACGATCAATCTTGTTAATCACCAGGATCGGTGGCAGCTTAGCTTCGAGCGCCTTTGACAGAACATAGCGGGTCTGGGGCAGCGGGCCTTCGCTGGCGTCGACCAGCAACATGACGCCGTCGACCATCTTCAGGGCGCGCTCGACCTCGCCGCCGAAATCGGCGTGGCCCGGCGTATCGACAATATTGATCTTGGCGTCATGGAAGACGATGGCAGTATTCTTCGCCAGGATGGTGATACCGCGCTCACGTTCCAGGTCGTTCGAATCCATCACCCGTTCGGCGACCGCCTCATTGGAGCGGAAAGTCCCGCTTTGACGTAGCATGGCATCGACAAGTGTGGTCTTGCCGTGATCGACGTGGGCGATGATAGCGATATTACGGATAACGGACGACACGATGAATGAAGTTTCCTGTTCTGGTATGTAGATTGGCTGGGCGGCAAACGCGAGAATCCAATTGGCAAGCGCGCGGATTGCGGGAGTATCCCGATCTCCCTACTAGTTTACCGCATTGTGCCTGCCAAATTGCGATAAGGAACGGCAGCCGCCGAAGTCTGTCGCCGGGCCGCAAGTGGTAACTTGAAAACGAACGTGGGAAACAAAGCTCTTGTTTGCGCATCCTGAGGAAGTAACGAATCGCCGATGACCATGCCTCTCAGTCCAAAAGAACGGCTCGCATTGGGTCAACAGCAGCGCAAGCAAATGCGCCGCGCGGAACATGGAGTATGGAAGGCGAAACAGCGTCGCGAAGATCCGCTGAAGCTGATGGAAAAATCCATGCACGGCCGCGTTCCAGCCCTGGCAGCTTTGAAGTATGACCGCATGAAAGCCTCTCCATTCGGATATTTCCGCGGCGCCGTTCCCGTAATGGCCTACGATTTTTCACTGGCGGCGAACACCGGCATATTGACGCAACTGTGCGGCGACGCGCATGTACGAAATCTTGGCGCCTATGCCGGGTCCGATGGGCGACTTCTGTTCGACATCAACGATTTTGATGAAACCATCGCCGGTCCGTTTGAGTGGGATGTCAAACGCATGGCGACCAGCCTGGTGCTGGGTGGCCGTGAAGCCGGCGCGAATGACGCGAATTGCAGAGAAGCCGCCGAAGTTTTCCTGGGCCGATATCGGCATAGCATGGCATCGTTCGCGCGCATGCCAGTGTTGGAAGTGGCAAGATTTCAGGTGCATCGACTCCGCAGTGTTCCCACGGTAAAGCGAATCCTGGAAGTGGCACAGCGCGCGACTGCGACGGATACTCTGGAAGCGCTGACGCAGGTGAACGGTCGACACAAGAAATCCGCGAAAAAACTTGAGACGGCACAGAAATCGGAAACCGGACTGCCGACGAAACCGCCGCGCATCTTTAAGAACACGCCACCAGTACTGAAGCGATTGACCGGCGGGGAAGCGGAACGGATCGTGGCTTCACTCGGGAAATATATGGAGAGCTTATCGCCCGAGCGGCAGACGTTCTTCTCGCGGTATCGGCCGGTCGACGTGGCCTTTAAAGTGGTCGGAACCGGATCCATCGGCCTGCGCGATTACTGCGTTTATATGGTCGGGAATGGGCCGAAGGATCCTCTGTTCATTCAGATTAAAGAGGAAGTGGCATCCGCCTACGCGCCCTATCTTCGCCACTCGCGCGGCCACGGAAATCACCATCGCCATCAAGGCCAACGCGTTGTGGAGGGAGAACGGCTGATGCAACTGCAGTCAGATCCGTTTCTAGGATGGACCACCCTCCAGGGCCGTGATTATTTGGTGCGCCAGTTGAACGATCATAAAGCTTCTGTCAAGTTGGATGACCTGAAGCAAGCAGGCCTGGTGGAGTATGCGCGGGTGTGTGGAGACTTGCTGGCACGTGGGCATGCGCGCGCCGGAGATTGCTCCATGTTGTCCGGCTACCTGGGAGTTTCAGGAAGATTCGAGGAAGCTGTTGCGAATTTTGCCATGGCGTACGCAGACCAGACAGACCGAGATTGGCAGGAGTTGGTGAAATCCAGAAAATCGAAGTAGGTACCCCGGCAGGATGCGCCGCCGACGCTAACGAAGCCCAGCGTGTTCGGATCGTGTTGGATTCTGGGCCGGCACCTCGGAAAGTTTGGCAACAGTGGTCGATTGCGGCTGCGTCGCGCGCAGCAACGCCAGATTCCGCTCCAACTTACGCTGCTTTCTGGAAAAAATCACAGGATAGAACCGGTTTCTGTGCTTGGGATGAAAGCCGTCATAGTAATTCAGCAGGCTGGCCCGCAGGTCACTTGAAATGTCGGCATTCTTGTCGTGCGTCACTGTGTCCAGCAATTTCGCGTAGCTCTTATCGGCCAGTGGATATTCACCGCGCTCCGTTGGCTTACCGGTGTCAAAGTCCAAATCTTTTAATTCCAAGGTCCGGTCGGAACTGGACTGGCTTCGCAATTGGTCAACATCTTTTTCATAGCTATTCACGGTTGACTGCATGCTATCGAGATATAGCTTTTGATCGGCCGCGCTTGGAAGCTGCAGTTTGAATGCGGAGAAGGGGCCAGTTTTCGGCAAAATTCTGATGATCAGTGCGATCACATGCGCTCCAAATCCTGGCTTGTGATATTGCTTGCCCCACTCGTGTTCGTAGTCGACGCGATTCACCCGATACACAAAATGGCTGCGATCGAAATTCGGTACCTGCTCCTGGATTTGCTTGCTGTAGTGCAACACTGCGGCACGAGTCATCTCCGGAATCACGGTGCTGACCGAATAACGATAGGTGTTGATGGCCAATCCTTCATGCTTTAATACGGTCTTCAAATCGACACCATAGGTATCTTTAAAAGCGCGCTCTACTACAGGCGTAGCGACGTTAAAGCCGATAAAGTTGGTGTAATCGTCCTTGACGTAATGGCCTTGTGCAACCTGCACCACGTCGAAGCCATACTCCGTGCGAATATGAGCTGTTGGCGAATCGTAGTAGCTGACGAAGTGGCCGAAGCGGCTTTCCAACTGGGGATACTCGCGGGCCGTTGCCAATCCTACAGAAGGATGACCGATCGTGTCGCCGCGGTAATGCGCCAGCGCTCCCAACGCAAACGCATATTCGTTCAAATTATCGGCGTCTTTCAGCAGGTTATTAACGAACTCGCCGGTGCGCACGTAGTGCAACAAATCACTGAACTCTTTGCTGCCGAACGGATAATAGCCCAAGTCTTGAATGATGCAGCCGCCGTAGGCATAGGAATGCGCAATGCGCATTTCGTCCGGCGTGGCGTTGGGATAGCGCTTGCGCAGCAACGGAACAATATGGTGGCTCCATGCCATGTCAACAGTCTCTTCATGTGACAGGACGGAATACGCATTCGCTGTCGATGCCGTCGATGTGAACAGAGCCAGCAGGGCGCATGCGATCCCTTTTCGCACCCAGGTGAAATCGAGACGATCCTTTTGCCGACTGTTCGCAAACACTGCATTGTTTCGACGACATTTGAATAGAGAAGGTTGTGCGGAAAATCTAGAGAGTGGCGTGCGCGGAAGCCGCCGGAAGCACCTCAAACGGCCGCATCATTTCATTATCTTCATGTTCCAGAATGTGGCAGTGCCACACATAGCGTCCCGCGTACCCGTGAAATGGAACAATGATGCGCGTCACCATGCCGGGATCGGCGCGTGCCGTATCTTTCCATCCCATTTCTGCGGGCGCTGGTGGAAGCGCGGGCCCGGTATAGCGCACCATCTGTTTCTGCATGTATTCAAATGTGTCGAAGGGTCGACGATCGAGAATTTGAAAGCGCACCAGATGCAAGTGGATCGGATGAGAATCTTCTGTCAGATTGATCAGCTCCCATATTTCTGTCGTGTCTAACACTGGTTTTTCTGTGATGGGCATGTGCCAGGGCGTGTTATTCAACAGCATGCCCATGGATCGCTGAACCATATCCATGCGTTCGTCCAGAGTGAGTTGACGGGTTCGAACGGCTTCACTTTCCGGGATCCGCCGCACCGGGCGGATGCTCGCCGGCAACTCACTAACGTCGGACACTGGATCGCGACCGACGCGAAATTGCAGAATGGAAAATGAGTCACTGTGCAACTCGACCGTCTCGCCCTTCATTTTGCTGAAGTCGATGACGATATCGCCGCGCTCTGCTGGAGCCATCGGCAAACGTGTCAGAGCAACCGGCGCAGACAGAAATCCCTGGTCGGAACCGATCAGGTGAAATTCGGCTTTATTCTGAAGCGAAAAACGATAGAAGCGTCCGTTCGATCCATTCATCAAACGGAAGCGATACTTGCGCGGCTCCACATCAAGATAGGGAAGCAGCTTCCCGTTCACCAAAATTGCGTTGCCGAAAACTTCCGGCACCCACGGTGCCTTGGGATTTTCAGATACCGGATAGAACAACTGACCGTCGGTGCGCAGAAGTCGATCGCAAAACATCAACGGAATTTCATACTTCCCTGTCGGCAGATGCAGTTGTTCCTCGACCTCGTCTCGCACAATAAAAAAACCCTGCATGCCTGCATAAATATTCAGCCGGTTAATTCCCATGGTGTGGTCGTGATAGAACAACAGCGCTGCTTCCTGCTGCGATGGATAGAAACATGTTTGCGTCTTCCCCGGCACAATCCATTCTTCGGGGTAGCCATCGCTCGCGGCTGGTGTTCTGCCGCCATGTAGATGAATCACGCTTCGCACCTCTGGCACACTGCGCTCAGCGCCATGCAGGGTGTGGTCGATCGGCAAAAAATGCTGCGAGGGTAATTCATTCTTCCAATTCACCTGCACGGCGTGGCCGCTCTTCGTCTCGATGGTCACTCCGGGAAACGTTCCGCCGATGGTCCACATGCGCGTCGGCGGCAAATCGCGATGCACTTTCATGCGCGTTTCGCGCATGGCCATGTCATAGACAGGGATGCTCTGCTTCGTATCCTCAGGATTCGGCCGTGAACCTTTTGATCGCGCCACGGCTGGGATTGGAAGCGGGTCCACAAATGGCTTCAGCGACCCGGGATCCAAGGTCGCTGCGTCGGAGGCTTCACTTTTCGGATTGATGACCGCGAGACTCGCGAGTGTAAGGCTGCTGTGTTTCAGAAAATTACGTCGTGTAATCAGAACTCTGTCTCTCCCTGCTGCTTCGATCGATCCGGGAGCGGCGCTGGTTTGCGCCACTCCCAAATTGATTCGCTTCTAGTCCTCTACCAACCTCTGCCCGGCCAACTCGAGGCTACTTGGCCGGTGGTTGGGTCCAGAATGTACATGCCTTGATTCTGTGGATACTTGAAATTGAACATGGTATTCAGCGATCCCGCCAACGCATCAAACGATCCATTGCCGATGCGTTGCCCGCCCAGCCAATTATCCTCAATGAACCGAATGATCGAGGTTTGATCGGTCACGGTGTGATCCACATAGTTCTGGCGAGCATAGGGTGAAATCACCAGCATCGGCAGCCGCGGCCCATATCCGCAGCGACCTTGTGCATGCTGCGCATCCGGGCCGGCCAATGCTGTATCAGTTCCATTGCCACATTGCCCATTGCCACTCAGCATGTCCGACGCGGTTGTGGATTGATTCACAATCGGCCCCATCTGATGGTCGTACCAGCCATCGGAATCATCGTAATTGATAATTACCGCTGTGGAGCTCCACTCCGGCGTGTGCTGCAGGAAATTGATAATGCTCACCACAAAAGCCTGCTCATCCAACGGATCGGAGTATCCGGCATGCGCGTCCTGATAGCCGGGAGCCTTCAGGAAACTGACCGCCGGCATGTTGTTGGCTTCCACGGCTGTGTAGAAGTCGTTGATGTCGTATTGATGGTTTGCCTGATCGCCGGCGCGCCCAATCATTCGCGTCGAGCTGGGACGCAGATGCTTGGGATTGGCCGTTGACGCATAGTACTGGAAGGGTTCGTGGTGGGGAATGTAGTCGGTTTCTGCTACGTTCGTCACCTTCGACAAAGTGGAGCGGGCGCATCCGGTGGTGCCGTTGGCATTTGTCAACGCCAGGTCAAAACCACCTTCAAACCATCCCCAGGTTACGCCGCGGCTGTTGAGCAGATCGCCGATATTCTGACCGCTCAGTGCAACCTGCGCGCCTGTCGTGGTTGAGCATGTGTCGCCGACCGGATCTGCATCGCCAATCAGCGTGGTGCTGCCGCCATCCGTGACAACCTTGCTGCCGGCGTTGATCTGATCCGACACTCCATTGGTCTGCCCGGAGATCAGGTTAATCGCTCCGGGGGACGAAGGCCCAAACGTTGTGTCGAAGGAGTTGTCATTCATGGCATATCGTTGCGCGTAGTTCCAAAGCGCCGTTACTGTATTGCCATCGTAATATCCCATCACCAAACCATTATTCGTCTGGCCGGCTGGCGGAGGTCCGGGAGTTCCGGTGTATTCCGGAAAAGAATCCATCAATCCTGCATGAAACGCTTCCTGCTCTGGCGTGTAGTTGTGATCCTGGTCGGCGGTTGCAGCTTCAGAACGGTCCAAGCGAAACGGATTCATTGCTCCCGCGCCATTGCCCGCCGAGTTCAGAAAATTTGGATTGCTGTTGAGTAGCGCGCTTGTAAAACCGTTAACGGCCGGCGTGTTGTTCGCGGCCACGAACCTCGGTTCCCCGTTTGGATTGGTGGCATAAGGATACGTTCCAAAATAGTGGTCGAAAGAGATATTCTCTCCAAAGATCACAACGACATGCTTGATCGGCGTTGCCGTTCTTGCTCCAGATTCCTGCGCTTGAGACGCCGCGGGAATCGCAAGTTGACCGGCAACAAGCAACGCAGCCAAAGACGTTGCAGCTAACTTTTGCATTTCACTTTCCTCCAGAAACAGGCATTTCCGCCCGCCTATGGAAGGTGATACCGGTCACACTCGCTCGCGGTCATTAGAAGCTCGTTACATTTTGGAGAAATTTTTTTTCATGGTGGAATGTGTCAGACGTTATCCCGCTACACTCGCTTTTTTGTTCCATCATTTACAAAACCAGTTCGCCTTTTTTGCAAGGTCGCGCCATCGCGTCCCTTAGCAAAGGTGAATAATGAGGACGGATGACTTTGCAGCAGCGTTAAAATTTCTGCGCGAGAGCGATGGCATCGAGATTCTCCAGGAGAATGCGCAGATGGGAGATGTGACGCGAAGAGGATTTGTCGGATCGCTTTCAGGGGCAGCCGCCGCGGCGGTTTTTACTCGGCGGGCAGAGGGCTCACCAATGACTCCTCCTTCCAGGCAAACGGGAACCGCACCGATCAAGATCACCGACCTGAAGTGTGCCATCATCGGCCGCAATCCAACAGTTCGAATCGTCACCGATCAGGGAATCTCCGGCTACGGGCAGGCAGAGTCTGCCAAGCCCTACCTCAAGCCGATGGTGCTGTTCTACAAACCCTATTTGCTTGGCGAAGACCCTACGAACGTTGCCAGCATCATGCTGAAGATTCGCCGCATGGGCGCGTTCAAGCCCTGGGGCGCAGCGGTCAGCGCGATCGAAATTGCGCTTGTGGGACGTCGCAGGGCCAGGCCGCCGGATTGCCGGTTCATAAATTGCTTGGCGGAAAGATCCGCGACCGCGTCCGTCCCTATGGAAACTCGGAAAACGTCGCGCCTCATTTCACACCTCGTACCCCTCAGGATTACGCCGAGCTCACGTCGAAGATGAAGGAGGCGAAGGAGGGCTTCACACTGTTCAAGCAGCCGGTCGGCTTTCACAATACGGCCATGTTGACCGCCATTCCCGACGCCTGGTACGGCAAACAGTGGAAGAGCGGCCCGCCCTACATGGATCGCGGTCTGCTCACGGAACGTGGCTTCGACCATGTTGTCGCTTGCGTCGAAGCCTCAAAAAAAGTTCTTGGCGATGACATCGGACTGGCGCTTGATTGCGGTCCGGGCTGGGCTGTCAAAGATGCGATTCGATTTGCGCGCGCCGTGGAACCGCTGCATATCACCTGGCTCGAAGATCTGATCACGGGCGACTACACTCCCTATCCGAACGCTCAGGTTTTCAAGCAAGTGACAGATAGCACATCGACGCCGATTCACACGGGTGAGGAAATCTATCTGCGGGAGAACTTCAAGGACCTGATCGAGACCCAGGCGGTCAACGTAATTGGACCGGACCCGGAGGATGTAGGTGGCATCGCGGAGTTGAAGTGGATCGCCGAGTACGCCAATCTCCACGGCATCCTGGTCGCTCCGCACGGGATTTTTGATGGGCTGTTTGGCGTGGCGGCGCAAGTGCACATGGGCGCGACCCTGCCGCAGAACTATATTGCTTTTGAATATGCGAAGGGTGATCCGGAATGGTGGTACGACATTGTGGATGGCTTGCCGGACCCGATTGTGAAGAACGGCTTCATCGATGTTTGGGACAAACCGGGTCTCGGCATCACGTTCAACGTTCGGGCAGCCAAAGCGCATCTCTCGGACGAAGATCGCGACTTCTTCGACTAATTCGCGGACGGGCGCATATCGTCTAGGAATCCGCGCAGTGGCCCGACACCGCAAAGTTGTTGGGAGCTATTCCACGGTGACCGATTTGGCGAGATTGCGCGGCTGGTCGACGTCACATCCGCGCCGTACCGCAATATGGTAGGCGAGCAATTGCAGCGGCACCACTTCGAGAATGGGAAGAAGCAATTCCGGAGCGTGTGGAATGTAGATGACATGGGTGACCAGCTGAGCAATTTCCTGATCGCCTTCGATCGCAACGGCGATCACCTGGCCGGAACGCGCCGTCACTTCCTGAATATTGGATAGCGTTTTTTCATAGCGCAGCCTGGAGTTTGGATCGTTGCTGTCTTTCGTTGCCAGCACGACCACGGGTAAAGTTTCGTCGATCAACGCGTTGGGCCCGTGCTTCATCTCGCCAGCAGGATAGCCTTCCGCGTGAATGTAGGAAATTTCCTTCAGCTTCAACGCACCTTCCAGTGCAATTGGGTAATGAATGCCTCGGCCGAGAAACAGAAAATCGCTGGCATTCGAATAAATCTTGGCTAACGCCTCGCACACAGGATTGCAGTTCTTCAAAATGTCGCGAATTTTATTAGGAATGCGCGTCAGCTCTTCCACCAGCGCGAGGCTTTCATCTGCATCGACCGTGCCCCGTTGCTGCGCCAGGTACAGCGCCAGAATAAACAGCGCCGTCAGCTGCGCAGTAAACGCCTTGGTCGAGGCGACGCCAATTTCCGGTCCGGCATGCGTGTAGATGGATCCGTTGGCTTCGCGCGCGATCATCGCGCCCACAACATTGCAGATGGCCAGCGTTCGCGATCCCTTGGCGGCGATCTCTCGTTGCGCAGCAATAGTGTCGGCGGTTTCGCCGGACTGAGTAATCAGCAGACCAATCGCCTTCGGGTCGGCGATTGGATCGCGATAGCGATACTCGCTGGCGTAATCGACCTCGACCGGCAGACGCGCCAGCTTTTCGATCATGTATTTCCCAACCAGGCCCGCATGCCAACTGGTGCCGCAAGCTGCGATGTTGATTTTTGTTGCCGTACGGAATTCGTCTTCCGGAATCTGCATTTCATCCAGGAAGACTTTGCCGGTGTCGAAGGAGACGCGGCTGAGAGTGGTGTCGCGCACCGCTCTCCCCTGCTCGAAAATCTCCTTCAGCATGAAGTGCTTGTAGCCGCCCTTTTCCGCCTGAATCGGATCCCACAAAATGTTCTGCACTTTGCGTTCGATCGGGTTGCCATCGAAATCTGTGAGGGTTACACCCTGCGGAGTCAGAATGGCCATGTCGCCATCCGCCAGAAAATACAGCTTGCGCGTGTGATGCAGGATGCCGGGAACATCCGATGCGATGAAATATTCGCCGTCGCCCAAACCTACGACAGCAGGTGGACCGCTACGCGCAGCGATCAGGGTTTGAGGATAATCTGCGGAGAGAACGCCGATGGCGAACGCTCCCGTCAGGTGTCGTACGGCGCGCCGCACCGCTTCGTCCAGTTGAATCGCCTGACCATTTTCCTTTGATGCCGTTAATTCCGACTCGATCAAGTGCGCGATGATTTCTGTATCTGTCTCAGTTACAAATTTGTGGCCCTTCACCGCCAGCGCATGCTTCAGCTGCAGATAATTCTCGACAATGCCGTTATGCACCACGACCAGGCGTCCGCTGCAATCACGGTGCGGATGTGCATTCTCTTCTGTGGGGCGACCATGGGTGGCCCAGCGGGTGTGACCGATTCCGTAGGTTCCGTGGAGTGGGTTCTCACGTAACACTTCTTCCAGATTTTTCAGTTTGCCTGGCGCGCGCCGCAATTCCAGACCATCCGGACCACCGGCAACGGCGATGCCGGCGGAATCGTAGCCGCGATATTCCAGCCGTCGCAGTCCCTCAAGAATCACCGGAACAGGATCTTTGCTGCCTACATAACCGACAATGCCGCACATAGTCGTCCCATTGTACTGGCGCTGATTCGCGTGAATGGCAGCATTTGCGAGACAAGATAGGTTCGAATCCGGATTCGAAACGGGATCGAGCGCCACGCCGCGCATCTGCAAAGAATTGCGCGACGAAAAGCTTGCAGTTCCAAGATGATGGAGGCGCGCAAACCGTTGATCAACAGGCTATTGGCGAACTCGAGAACCTTGCGCGGAAAAGTTTCCGCTCACGGTTCCAGTCGATACGTGTACTCTTCAATCACGGGGTTTACGAGGACTTCGCGGGCAATTCGCTCCACCTCCAGTTGCGCTTCCGGCAATGCCAGCGTGTCGCTGAGGGTCAGGACGAAATACTTGCCCTGGCGGACATCTTCTACACCGCGGTATTGCATCTTTCGTAGAGCTCCGTGGATGGTCTGCCCCTGGGGGTCCAGCACGGTCTTGCGAAGCATCACATAAACATGGGCCTTCATCGTGACTGAATTATACGTAGACGGCCTGCCGATTTCCCAGAGGCAACCCACAGTCAAGGAAAATGAATGACGAATTATCTGGAACTTCCCGCTGGATCGAAAGCTCCTGAAGTGATCAATGCGGTCATTGAAATCCCCTATGAAGGAGTGAACAAGTACGAGTACGACAAGAAACTCCACGTCTTCCGCCTGGATCGGAACCTGTATTCGCCGGTGCATTATCCCGGAGATTATGGATTTATTCCCAGCACCCTGAGCGAAGACGGCGATCCGTTAGACGTGCTGGTGTTGGTCGATCAACCCAGCTTCTCTGGATGCGTGATGGATGTTCGCCCCATTGGCTTGCTTCTGATGTTGGACCAGGGTGTCCCAGACGAAAAAGTTCTGTCAGTCGGTCGCAGCAATCCACGCTATAAGGATGTGTGGAACTACACCGAGATTTATCCTCATATGCTGAAGGAAATCACGCACTTCTTCGCGATTTATAAGGATTTGGAAGGCAAGCGCGTGGAAGTGAAGGGTTGGCACGACGCTTCTCGCGCCCGCGAAGCTATCACGGCTTCCATGAAGCGCTATGAGGATGCCAAAGTGGCAAAGACTGCGAGCGAATCGGAAGATAAGAAAAACATCCTGGTCCCGCGATAGCGGTTGCGCTCCTCGCAATCGAATTTGCAATCCGAGAAAAAAGAAAAGGCCCGACTCAGTGAGCGGGTCTTTCTTGTTGTGCGAGCAAAGAAATGTGCGAGACGATGCTTCGAGTTAATCTTTCGCAGCTTCCTGTCCGGCGCCACCCGCCTCAGCAAATGTATTCACCGCAGGCCCGGCGCTGGCAGTCTGCGGGCCTGTGGGTCCATTGCCGGGCAGGCTTCCGGGAAGGCCCGTGGGTCGCTCCAATCCTTCAAACGTAAACCGAACAGACGAGCCGAACTGTTTGTAGTCGCCGTATTTGACGATCTCTCTCAGGTGAACGTCGCTGGGCAAGCAGGCCTTGCAATTCTTGAAGTGCAGCACACCTTCCGCGCGGGTATAGACCGGAAACCAGTATTTCCCATCAATCTGCTGGCGATACGTCGTGAACGGGATGGAAAGATCTTCCTGACCACGCCGCGTATCGTCTGGAATATTTTTCCCGTTGGTCACAACAATCTGATAGTCCTTAGCGTCAACCCAGATGCGTCCTGAAAAATAACGCTGCTCTTTTTCAATGTGGCGAGGGGCCACATCGAACACATATGTATCGACCTGGTCGACACGCTCGGTACCCACATAAGTCACGTGATACTGCGCGACGTCCTGGGTGGTTAACGTAAATGGCAGCCGATGCTCAATGTCGTCGAAGTCTGCCGGACTTAACAGTGCCCGCGTCAGTGTGTTATCTGGCGCATACACTACTTTCTCCTGCTTGCGGCCTGAAGGGCTCAGCACTATGTCGTCGACCTGGAGATATTCTCCATCGATGCCGCCATTGTCCCCAATCGAGTCCAGCTTAACCGTACGGCGGTAGGTGTAATTCTCGAGCGCACGCTTGAACTGCGTTTCTTTTTCCGCGAAGCGCTGAATGATCTTTTGCGGCGTGATGCCCTTGGGCTGCGCAGTATCCAATGGTCCAAAACCCGCGTCCAGGGGTGCAGGCGTAAATGCTTGCTGGGAATCTTGAGATGGCAATGAGGACGGGTTTGAAGATTGTGCCGACGCAGACACGCTCAGACCGAGTGACAGGCAAAGCAATCCGATTCCAGCAAATTGAGGCAAGCGCAGACGCCAAGCGAAACCAGTCAGCATACGGTCCTCGTGAGTGACCCGCACAATCGATCCACTAGTCGAACGAAGAAAAATCACACCAGACCTCGGGATTCGAGGCTTTCTCAATCCATGCCGCGTCTTCCCTTTTTCACCATAGCCGACCAAAGCCAATCTCTAGGATGCGATGTCGCCGTTTTGCGTTACCAAGGTTACTGGATAGTTAACAGCGAACTCACGCAAACTGGACTATCTCCCCCTCGCCTCAGGAATCGAGTGTCATGATTGTACGCAGCCCCGGCAGCCTTGCAAATGCCCAGATCACATGGCCGGACTGCAAGTCGCGGCCGCCCAACACGGCGTAGGATTTGGGCAGGAGCAAATCGTGGCATTTGGCAGTTTCAGCCGGTCAAAAAGCCGGGATAAGCGCCCGCGGGAGCCGCTCGATGCAGCCGGGCTCTACGAGTATGCGGTTCGCAGCCTGGGCCGAAAAATGCGCACCGTCGCCGAGTTAAAGCGGCTGATGCGGCGGCGCGTGGAGCCGGACGAAACCGGCGAGGCCAAGGTGGAAGCCGTTGTTCTTCGGCTGAAAGAGCTCCATTATCTCGACGACACCCGCTACGCCTCCGACTACACCCGGATGCGGGTGGAGAATGAAAAATTTGGTCGCCGCCGCGTGCAGCAGGACTTGATCCAGCGCGGTGTTCATGAGCAGGTGATCGGCAAGACCCTGGACGCCGCCTATTCTGAACTGCCGGAAGCCGAATTGGCCCGCAAATACATTGAACGGAAGCGCCTGCACAAGCCCACCAACGAAAAGGAAACGGCGCGTATCGTTCGCAGCCTGGTGCGTGCCGGGTTTTCCATGGGCACCATCTTCCCGTTGCTGAAGGCGTGGAAGGTGGAAGAATCCACCCTCGAGGCGGTCGCGGAGATCGATCTGGACACTCCGGAATCCGGCGCCTAGATTTAGGTCGATTTAAATCCATTCAACTCAAGACATAGTGCGTCGTTTCGGGCTCGGAAAGATACTGTGTACTCTAGGCTCATGCGAGCCATGCTGCGGCTTATCTTCGTTCTCACCATCCTTTGCTTGATCTATCCAGCGATCGTTTTTGGATTGTACTTCTTCGCGCCGCAGCAAAACGCGCAGCTCGGCAAGGTCGATACATTGATTGTCCTGGGCTGCCCTACCATGGCCGACGGATCTCCGTCGCCAGAGCAGCGCGCACGGGTCATGGAAGGTGTTCGCGAGTTCGACCGCGGAGTCAGCCGCCACATCATCATGACCGGCACAGCCGCGCACAACCGCTTTGTGGAGGCCCTTGCCATGGCGACGCTTGCAGAGGCCAACGGCGTTCCAGCCTCGGCGATCCTGGAGGAAGACCAGGCCCACGACACGATCCAGAACATCTACTACTCCGACAAAATTATGGAAGCGAACGGCTGGCACACGACGGAGGTCATCAGCTCTCCCTATCATCTGCCGCGCACCGCCCTCATTCTCCGTCACTACCCGCAACTACAGTGGAAAACGCAGGCCGCGTCCTGGCCCCCGGACTACGACACGTGGAGAAAATTCAAACTGGAATCAGAAGAAGCCTTCGGCTGCTTCCGCATTCGCATCGATGGATTCCCGCCATCGAAGTATCTGCCGAAATAGTTCGGCAAAGGCATCGAGGGTGGGCCGTTCAAGCATCCTGCGACTTGAGTGGTTGGTCTCATTGATAAACTGAATGGATATGCGTACGTTGTCCGGTGCAGCCCTCCGCGAGATGTTTCTGAAGTTCTTTGAAGTCAAAGGGCACACCCGTGTCCATTCGTCATCCCTGGTGCCGCAAAACGACCCGACCCTGCTGTTTACCAACGCGGGAATGAACCAGTTCAAAGATGTTTTTCTCGGCCTGGAGAAGCGGCCCTACTCCCGCGCCACCACGGCGCAAAAATGTGTGCGCGCCGGCGGCAAGCACAACGACCTGGAAAATGTCGGCTTCACCCGCCGCCACCACACGTTTTTCGAGATGCTTGGCAACTTTAGCTTTGGCGACTATTTCAAGAAAGATGCTGTCGCCTACGCATGGGAATTTGTCACTTCGCCGGAATGGCTGGGCCTGCCGAAAGACAAGCTGTACGTCACCATCTTCAAAGGTGAAAACGGTGTTGCCCGCGATGATGAAGCGTATCAATTCTGGCTCGACATTGGCGTCGAAAAAGAACGCATTTTCGAAATGGGAATGAAGGATAACTTCTGGCAGATGGGCGACACCGGCCCCTGCGGCCCTTGCAGCGAGATTTTCTATGACATGGGACAGGCCGCCTCCGAGACGCCCGACAAGGATCTGCCCTTCGGCGAAGATGACGCGCGTTATGTCGAAATCTGGAACCTGGTGTTCATGCAGTTCGACCGCAGCGTCAATCCCAAAACCGGCGAGGGGACGTTAGCGCCGTTGCCCAAACCATGTGTCGACACGGGTGCGGGGCTGGAACGCATTGCCGCCGTGATGCAGGGCAAGCTCTCGAATTTCGACACGGATTTGTTTACGCCACTGATTGCCAAAGCGGCCGAGCTGACCGGCACTACATATAAGGATGGGGAATCTCGCAGCGATGCCAGCCTGCGCATCATTGCTGACCATTCTCGTGCCGCAACGTTTCTGATTTCTGATGGAGTTTTGCCGGCGAATGAAGGGCGCGGCTACGTGCTGCGCAAAATTCTCCGTCGCGGCATTCGCCACGGCCGTTTGCTCGGCCAGGAAAAGCCGTTCATGTATCAGATGGTTTATGCCGTCCGCGATGATATGCAGAACGCCTACCCGGAACTAAAGGACTCCGCCGATCGCGTATCGAAAGTTGTCGAAGCGGAAGAGCGGCAATTTGCGCGCGCGGTAAGTGTTGGGCTGGCACGACTGGAGAGTGAGCTGGCTCCGCTCGTGGGAAAACCGAATTCTGTCTATCCCGGTGTGGCAGCCTTTCATCTTTACGAAACCTATGGTCTGCCGCTGGACTTTATGGTCGACGCTGCGCGCGATGCCGGGATCGCCTTCGACATGGAAGGCTTTGAAAAAGCTCGTGCGGAAGAACAAGCCCGTGCTCGCGCCTCGTGGAAAGGCGGATCGAAAGCCACGGCCAGCCCGGCGTATCGCGAGCTGCCAAAGACCATTTTCGAGGGCTACCGCCAACTCGTCTCCACCGGTTGCGAAGTCCTGGCGCTGGTGAAGGACGGCCTCGGCACACAGGAAGTAAAAGCCGGTGAGAGCGCCGAAGTTGTCCTCGACCACACCAGTTTCTACGCCGACTCCGGCGGCCAGGTCGGCGACCACGGCTGGCTCTACTCCGAGGACGGCAATGTCATCGTCGCCGATGTGCTGGGCTGCACCAAGCCGATGCAGGGAATCTTCGCGCACAAAATCGTCGCCAAACAAACCCTAGCTCTCGGCGACAAGGTGAACACCGTCGTCGATCCGGTCTTTCGTTCGGCGACCGTGCGCAATCACACTGCAACCCATTTGTTGCATGCAGCTCTGCGCGAAACTCTGGGCACGCACGTGAAGCAGGCGGGCTCGCTGAACGATCCGGCTCACCTGCGCTTCGACTTTTCGCACTTCACCGCCGTCGCTGATGAGGAATTGCAGGACATAGAAGACAGCATCAACAAGAATGTTCTGGCGAACACCAAGGTGGTCACGCTGGAGGATGTGCCGATCGATGTGGCTGTGAACGAGTATCACGCCATGGCTTTGTTCGGCGAAAAATACGGCGACAAGGTGCGTGTCGTCAAGATTGGCGACTTCTCCACTGAGCTGTGCGGAGGTACGCACGCGGCTGCAACTGGCGAAATCGGCCTGGTGAAATTGCTCGGCGAAAATAGCGTTTCCTCCGGCGTGCGCCGCATTGAAGCGGTCACCGGAACCGGCGCGCTGGATGAATTTCGGCGTGGCTTTGCCGTGGCGAAGGTGGCGGAACAGGTTGCCGGCAAAGCCGATGCATCGACCCCAGCCGACGCACTGCGCAATAAGTTGACTGCGCAAGAAGAAGAGCTAAAGCGACTGCGCCGCGAGTTGGATGAAGCGCGCATGAAGTCCGCTGCCGGCCGGGTCAACAACGCAGCCTCGGAAGCCGTCGAGGTTTCCGGCGTGAAAGTGCTGGCGCAACGCGTTGACGCGCTCGATCGCGGACAAGTGCGGACCCTGGTCGACAATCTGCGCGGCAAGCTCGGTTCCGGCGTAGTCGTGCTGGGCGGCGTACAGGAAGATGGCAAAGTTGCGTTGATCGTTGGCGTCACGAAAGATTTAACCAGCCGCGTGCAGGCCGGCAAAGTTGTCGCGCAACTGGCGCAGATGGTCGGCGGCTCAGGCGGTGGACGGCCAGACATGGCGGAGGCGGGCGGCAAAGATGCGAGTCAGCTCGATGCAGCCTTGCGCAGCGCGCCGTAAGGTCGTTGGCACTTTCTTAGGTTAGGCTGTATCAACAGGAGAACGCACGCATGGACATCGAGCCGCCCCACGGACCCGTCGAAACGTGGAGAGATTTTTTCGTTCACCTCGTCATCATCACCCTGGGCCTTCTGATCGCGCTCGCGCTGGAAGGCATTGTCGGGTACATCCACGAGCGGCACCTGGTGCACGAAGCCAACGCCAACATCACGTCCGAGATGCACGACAATCAGAAGGAAGTAGAAGATTCCGTCAAGGCGGCTCGAGCAATATCAAAAGGACATGAAGCATCTGATCGCCCTGATGGAGCAGATGAAATCCGGCAAGGATTTGAAGGGATCGGTCAACATCACATTTGAGAAGGCAGACCTGAATACCGCCAGTTGGCAAACCGCCGCGGCCACACACGCAATCGCTTACATGCGATATCGCGACGTGAAGCGGTATGAAGACGTCTACGGCCTGCAAGCAGATTTTGAGCTGGCTCAGGACCGCGCCATGGATAGCTGGGCGAACGTGTACGCGCCCTTTATGCAATTCATCAGTCAGAACTCAGATGACAAGGCGCAAGCGAAAGGCGTAAAGCTGACCGAAGCGCAAGTTGCGCAAGTCAATAAAATTGAAGAACAAACGCAGATGTATATCGGCCGCCTGATCGCCGTGGAGTCGATCGGCAAGGCTCTCGATCAGAGCTATACCCAATACTTCCAACATCCGAATCGGTAATCGGACGACCGGCAGTAAAGACGTTCCCAGGGTGTCGCTCGAGTCTGTTTTTCCTTTGCTTCGCCCCTCGGAAAATCTATACTGAAGGTGCTCTGGCGGGTTGTCTGCAACTTGAGACACGTGCCTCTTCTCTTCTGCCATCGATTCTCTTCCCGTTCGGTCGCGGCCACTTGCGTCGCGTCGCTGAGCCTGGGGGTTTTCCTGCTTTGGCCTTCGCCGGTGCAGGCTTCCAGTTCTCATCATGCGAGCCAGGTTGCATTTGCGCGCGCAGTCGCAATCCAACGCCGTTTAGAAGCCGTTCCAGTGAACAATCGAACGCGCCTCCAATATGAGCGCGTCTTCGATGCTTATCGTACGGTGTATCACGGTGACCCGGGCTCGCCGGACGCGGCACGCAGCATTGCGGCGGTTGCCGACTTGCTTGCCAGCGAAGGACTCCGCTTCCAGGATGCAAAGCTGCTGCACGATGCGATCGCGCAGTGGGAATTCCTGCGGCACCAATATCCAACCAGTTCATTACGCCAGCGGGCACTCTTTCAAGAGGCGCAGATTCAACAGTACGATCTGCAGGACCGAGCGGCGGCGAAGAAGAGCTATCGTCTTTTCTTAACCAAATATCCGCACGATCCGCTGGCGGAACAGGCGCGCGCTGGACTGCGCGAAGCGTCGGTTATAGAAGTCGCCTCATCGCATGCTCCTGCGCAGAGACAAGTGGACGAGCCATCAGCCGAGGCACCCATTACTCCACGCCGCTCCGCCCTGTCACAAGAGAGCGCAGCCCAACCCACAAGCCCGACTCCGGTGATTTGGGTCGACAACGATCCGGACTCGAAGCCCTTGCGCCGGTCATCCACGAAAGGCACTGAGAACAAAAAAACGGCAGCAATCATTGCCCTACCGTCTGCCGTCTTGCTGAAAGACGTCCGATATTGGGATGAGAATGGATCCACCCGGATTGCCATCGACCTCAGCGATGCCGTTCCTTACCATACCTATTCCGATCAAAATGGCCGCCAGATCACGATCGTCTTTTTCGGCGCCCAATCGGCGGAAACCCTCCTTGCTCATCCGATCGTGGCGTCGCACGATGAAAATCTTGGCTCTGTGCACACGAGCATGCTCACCCCAAACCAGGCCACGCTAGTACTGCAGATGAAGCGGCCGGTGAGCTTCAGCTCATTTGTTCTGTCGAATCCTTCACGCCTGATTCTGGATTTACAGCCCGCCATAGCCAAGGATCTTGCCGCATGCGGCCGCGCCCCCGATTCAGCACACTCCAGCCCCCACTCCGATCCAGCCCACTTCGACCGCCGCGCCACGCGCAGTTGTCCTTACAGTCCTCGATCACTGCGTTCACCTCTGCCTAGCGTGAAACCGCTCGAAGCGGCAAAGCGGAGTTCTCCAGCACCTGCGCCACCGGCCTATCCAGCGCAGCAGTCAACCAACGTTCAACCGTCGATGTCTCGCGTGCTCGGTCTGCGAATTCGTCGGATCGTGATTGACGCTGGCCATGGTGGCCACGATTCCGGAACCATCGGACCGGATGGCATTGAAGAAAAAGATATCGCCCTGGATGTCGCGCTCCGACTGGGACATCTACTGCAACAGCGCTTAGGTGCAGATGTCATCTACACCCGCCAAACCGACAAATATGTTCCGCTGGAGGAGCGTACGGCGATTGCAAATGCGGCGCATGCTGATTTGTTTCTCTCTATCCACGCCAACTCCAGTTCTGACCCGGACGTTCGTGGCGTCGAGACTTATTTCCTAAACTTCACCACGTCGCCGGACGCCATGGCGGTAGCCAGCAGAGAGAATTCCGACTCCAACCGCTCGGTCTATGACCTGTCTGACCTGGTACGCAAGATTACCCTGAGTGACAAGATCGATGAGTCCCGCGAATTCGCCGGCGATGTTCAGCAGCAGCTATATTCCGGGCTGCTGATGGGCAACGCGGGGCTAAAGAACCGTGGCGTCAAGCAGGCCCCGTTCGTTGTATTGATCGGCGCGCAGATGCCTTCGATCCTGGCTGAAATTTCTTTTCTGACGAACCCCGAAAGTGCTGCAGAGCTGTCGCGCCCCCACTACCGTGAACGGCTTGCCGAGGCGCTCTATCGCGGCGTGGCGGAATACGTTGACGGCATGAGCGGAGTTCGTATCGCCAAAACAATCCCCGCCGAGGCCCTTCCTGCGCCTGCCGAATAGCAGGCCGAATGATAGTCTGAGTTCGGAACCATGCTCCGGACTTTGTCTGCACCTCGATCGTTTTTTTCGCTGCTGATCGTCACCCTGACGACCCTTTCCCTGCACGCGCAGTCGCGCCCTGCGACGCATCCGGTCAAACCGACTGCTTCCGCATCGAAGACGGCTCCGCAAACCGAGAGTGCGACTCCTGCGCCCCAGAATTTATTGCCGGAAACATTTGCCGGCTGGCAGATTACCGGAACGCCGGAACAGTCGACGCAGGCCTCCGCCGCCGATCCGGGAGATGCGGTTCCACTGCAGGAATATGGATTCACCCGATATGAGTCTGCCCGATATACCCGCGACGACGGCAGTTTGACGGTGAAGGCGATGCAGTTTGGAGACGCGACCGGTGCATACGGAGCCTTCACTTTCTATCGCCGGCCGACCATGTCCGCAGCCGATATAGGAAGCGGCGCAGCATTCGATGGCTCGCGTGTACTTTTCTGGAGCGGAACAACTCTAATCGACGCAAAATTTGAACACATCGCTCCCATGTCGGCCGCCGAACTCCGTGACCTGGTGACGCAATTGCCGAAACCGATCGGCAACGTGGCTACGCCGCCCAGGCTTCCGGACTATTTGCCTGGCCAACATCTGGAACAAGAAACGGTGAAATACGCGATTGGTCCACAATCGTATGTGATGGGCGGCGGTGTGCTTCCGCCTGGCCTGGTCGATTTCGGTCGCAGCGCCGAGGTGGTCACCGCGACATACAACGCCTTGGGTGGCACCGGCACGCTGACGATCATCAACTATCCCGACACAGATATTGCCATTGATCGGCAACACGCGGTCCAGGCATATTTCGCAAGCCATGGCAGCACGCAATATCCCTGGACGCCGGCGCTGACCGACAGCAATTCTTCCGCAATTCAAGTGCGTCGATCCGGTCCGCTCCTCGCCGTCAGTTCAGGAAGCTATTCCAGCGGGGCTGCGAACGAGCTGCTGCAACGCGTGCACTACGAAGAGATTGTGACCCTGGGTCATCAGAGACCACACTACGATGATCCAAAACTAGTCGCGCAAATTATTCTGGACGTCGCCGCACTGGTTGGGATTTTCGCGTTGATCGCAATTATTCTTGGAATTTTTTTGGGCGCGGGTCGCGCTGCATTGCAACGATCGCGGAATAAATCTGGATTGCCGGAAGATGGTTCATCAGAATTTATTCGTCTGAACCTCAAGTGAGGTCGATGGTCGGTTGCGCGGGCCCGTTTGACGAAGCCTCCCAAATTGTGGATTGAGCGGAAACTGCATGGGCTTTCCGTCAGAATCCGAGAGGAAATATTTCAGAATCAATTACTTATAACGAGCGGCAAGGGACAAATGGCGAACATTAGGAGAAAAACTGGGTTTTTGTGACTTGAATGAGATTTTTCCGTAACTACCTGATTCTAGGTGAGTTATTTTTCAAGGAAATTTGCGCCTGAAATGCCTTGACACCCTCCGGTACGGCTCATAGTATGACGCCAGAAAGTTCTGATGGCTTTGCCTCCGTTGGAACTATTCTCCCTTGAAGGAAAAACCGCCCTGTTGCCGGGCGGTTTTTCCGTTTGTAACCCGCCTTGAAACAACAGCTTATGTTTCTCCTGTTAACTTTCCCGATTCTCGCCACGCTTTATTCCTTGCCATTGATTTTCGGATGGGCAGGTCCCAACGCAATCTACGGTTTTCGGAATGAACGTTCCCGTCGTGATCGCGCGACATGGTTTCGCGCTAATCGCATTGCAGGAATTTCAATCGTCATCGCGATGATATTTTGCGTTGCCATCGAGTTTGCCATTCCCGCTTTGCACAACACGCATGCCGGACATCTGACTTCCGTGTTGATTCAGATCAGCGCGCTGATCGTTGCAAACGCGTGGACGACATTTCGTATTCTGACGAAACCAACACCTCGAAAGTAAACGCTTGTGTCGTCGATCACACCGATGACTCCAACCGCCAATCCAGTTAGTGCGTCGACTGCAATTGCGCGCTTGCATGTTCCCACGGCGCGTTCTGCAGTTCGTTGATGCGCTGCTTGGGCAGATGTTGCGGATAGTTTTGCTGCAGGAAGGCAATCATCTTCTCGCGAACATAGCAACGCAGATCAAATAATTTTCCCGAATCAGCCGAGCTCATCAGCGCGCGAATCTGCATGGTTTGCTCAAACAGATCTGTCACCTGCAGCACCTGGGCTTTTCCGTCCCACAGGTCGGTACTTTTCAAAACGCGCAGATACTCCTCGCGCAACGGTGCGAGCGGGCAGCTATAGTCCGCGTAAATGTAACAGGTGCCAATCAGGTTAGCGGAGCTTCGCGTCCAATTCTGAAATGGGTTTTCAATGAAGTAGCTGAGCGGGACAATCAACCGTTCTAGGTTCCAGATGCACACCACTACATAGGCAGCAGTGATTTCTTCAATCCGGCCCCATTGACCATCCACGATTACGACATCGTCGATGCGAATCGGCTCCGTAATAGCGATCTGTATGCCGGCGAGAAGGTTGGAGACAGTTGTTTTCGCCGCAGCCGCAAGCGCGAGAGAAGCCAATCCTGCAGAGGCCAGCAGTCCCGCACCGGCCTGCCAGAGGCGAGTGTGGTTGAACGTGTAAAGAACTAACCCCAACGCCAGCAGACCGACGAATCCGATGGCCAGACGCCGCATAACGGCCATTTGCGTGCGCACCTGTCGCGCCCGCAGGTTGTCTGCCAGGCTGATATCGTAGCGGCGCAGCAGTAGGTCCTGCACGGCATACACTCCGGCGATCAGGATCCATGCAAGGCAAACGATGAAAACGATGTGCAGCACGTGCTCAGTAACATCTTCAGCGGAGTTGGAGATGCCAAATGTTGGCACCGCGGCCATGGCCGCAAAAACCACCAGAATCCAAAAGGTCGGTTTGCGAAAGCGGCGAAGTGATTGATGATTCGTGGGCGAAACGGATTTGCGCAGAATGAAATGAAATAGGATCCAATAGATCGCGAAACCGGCGATCAGAGCTCCGCTCAGGACAGAAGAACCGAAGACCAGGCGATGAACATGGCGCTCAATGACCGGCAGCCAATGTGTTGAGGAAGTAAAAATTACGAGCAACGGTAGTTCGCGCATTCTTTCTCCATGTATTGAAGTATTTCCACGGACAAAGAAAGACGGAAAACGAGGACCTTATGTGTTCTGCGGAGTTCGGCGATACTCTCCACTCTTGCCGCCCGACTTCCGCTGCAGCACAACCTCCCGGATGACGATGCCCTTATCCATGGCCTTACACATGTCATAGATGGTCAAAGCGGCGATTGAGGCTGCCACCATCGCCTCCATCTCTACGCCAGTTGGTCCCGTGGTCGCGGCTGTGGCGCGGATAAAAACGCCAGCGGGTCGAATTTCTGTGACGACATCAACAAATGTCAAAGGAAGCGGATGGCACATCGGGATCAATTCCGCAGTGCGCTTGGCAGCCTGGATACCGGCGAACCGCGCCACCTCCAGCGGATTCCCTTTCGGATTCGAGGGCAGCGCGGCCAGCACTTCGGCGGCCATCTCGACCATGGCGGTCGCTTCCGCCTCCCGTTTGGTCGCGGTTTTGTCGCTCACATCCACCATGTGCGCACGACCAGCGGAGTCGTAATGGGAAAGCTTGCTCATGACCAACAGCGTAGCAGGACTTGGCTGCGAATCACATTGGGTCGAAAAGGTTCATAAGACTGTGTGGCAAGCATCTAGCGCAACAGCACGCGCACCATCTGGTTAGCGCTAAGAAGATCGCAATCCTCCGGAACAATCAGATAACAATTCGCGCGCCCGTTCGCTGCCAGATCGCCAGACCCTTGCGTGCGGACAGGAGTCACCGTCGGAATGGATGACGCCGTATGCAGATGAGCCGGCAGAAACCGCGTCAGTCCCGGCTTGGTGCGAAAATCGACGACAAGCTTTGCCATCGCAATCTTTGGCTGCCAGTTTCGTTCTCCCGCCAGCGCCGCCAGCAAAGGCGCAACAAAAACTCGAAACGTCACCATGGTGGAAACAGGATTTCCAGGCAATCCAAAGAAGTATCGTTCGGGGCGATCGCTATCGGAGGGCACGCGACCGAAGACAACTGGTTTGCCTGGCTGCATCTTCACTCCGGTAAAGAAGAACTCCGCTCCCATGCCGGCGAGAACTTCTTCCACGAGATCGAATTTCCCCATGGAGACACCGCCGGTCAACAGCAGCAAAGGCGCAGCCTCAAAACCCGACCGAATACTTGCGGCGAGATCATCCCGCTCGTCCCGTGCGGGACGCTGTCGCAGCGGATTTCCCCCAGCCTGCTGCACCAGCGCGACCAGGGCGTGGCTGTTCGAATCGTAGATCTGATGCGGTTGTATCGCAGTCGATGAATTGCCGGGGACGACTGCGATTGATCCCACCTGTGCCGAAGCATCCACCAGCTCGTCACCGGTTGCAAGAATGGCGACATTCGGCTCAGGAAAAACCGGCACAGAGAGAAAACCGCACGAGGCCGCCAGCGCAATTTGTTCCGGCCCAAGTCGCGATCCGGGCTCCAGCAAAATATCGCCACGACGCGCCTCACTGCCTGCTGGAACGACATTTTCTCCCACTGAGAGAGTTCGCCCAGAGAGCGGACGCACCCATCGTTGCGGCCGATTCTCCCTGCTTGCGTCGACACCCAGCTCGCTTTGGCGTTTCCTGCACATGTTCCACCATCAATACCGCGTCCGCTCCCGGTGGAAGCGGCGCGCCCGTCATGATCTCAACGGCTTCTCCTGCGCCAACCGACGGATTTCCCGCGGGCCACGCCTCGCCTGCGCGGATCTGGCCAACCACCAGCAACGGCGTATCGGGATGCAGGTCCTTCGCCCGAACCGCGTACCCATCTCGCGTGACTCGTGGGAAAGGAGGCTGGTCACGGTCCGCAATCAGCGCGACTGCCAATCGTCGCCCGAGCGCATCGATAAGATCGCAGTTTGCGGCTTCGCTGACACGCGCAGCTAGAATCGCATTCGCCTGCGCCTCAACGATGGAGCACGCCTCAGTAAAGGAGATGAGAGCCGCGCCTGCACCCGGCAAAACGTCTGCTGATGGACTTCTCTGCATCTGGCAAGCCTCTTTGGCTGGCAAACACCAACGGCTCCCTGGTTTCGCTGGGGAGCCGCTGGGTTATGCGTAATGTTGCGTCAACGTTGGAATCGAATCAGTGCTTCTTGTACGACGAGTGAACGGTTTGGCCGGCTTGCTGCAGGATATTCTGCGCATCCTCGGCCAGCGGTCCGGTCGGCGACATGGAAAGAAACTTCTGATAGGCGTCCGCGCAGCCCGGAGGCAACACGATTTTGTTGGTCTTGGGATCGATGCTGGCGTGCTGCACTAACGACCATCCCTTGATGTAATACGCGATAGCCTTGTTGGGGTCGGCAGCGATGGCTTTATCGGCCGCAGCTCCCGCCGCGTCGCCCTGGCCTGTTTTGAAAAGGACGATCGCTTCATTCGCGTAATACATACCCGCCTGCGTCGGATCTGCCTTGGCAGCAGCCTCATACGCGGCGACTGCATCGTTCACGTTCCCCGACTTTGCCAGCGCCTCACCCAAATTATTGTTGGCGGCTGCGATGACATCCGGCTTCGGAGCCTTTTCGGCAGCCAATAAGGTCAGAGCCTTCTTGTAATTGGTAGCGGCGTCCGCATATTTCTTAGCGGCCAGTTGGCTATCGCCCAGTTCGTACCATGTCAGCCCCACATCCGGCTTGGCCTGGGTGGCTTGCGTATCCAGCGCAATCGCCTGGTCGAAGTTGCCTGCCTTACGCGCCGTGCGGGCATCGACGATCAGCTTATTTACGTTCTTGATCTGGCTGTTTTGCTTCTCGGTCGCTTCATTCTCTTTGCGCACGGTGGCAATCTGCTTTTGCACATCCGGAGGAAGCTTCGAGATATACGCCTGGCGGGTCATATCGAAGTCCACCTGAGTATCAGTGCCAGCTGTGAGCTTCACATTCTCTTGAAAGTCGATGTCGCCCTTCGCCATCTTTCCATCTTTGCCCTTGATATCTCCATACAGCAGGACGGTGTACGTGCCTGGCTTAATGCCGGAGCCTTTGTAGTCGCCGTTTGCGTCTGTTGTAAATGTATACAGAGGCGTTTTTCCATCGGTCGTCACTTCCACCGCCGTGTTCGCGACAGGCTGGCTTAGCGGGTCCTGGGCGTGGCCATGGATACTGGCGGTTGTTGCACTCGCAGCGGGCGCTGCGCTGCCCGCTGCCTGGGCCCACGCGGTGGAAGGCATTACACTGCCGACGATCACGAACAATGCCGCACAAATTGCGGCGCAGGATACTGCCGAAATTGCCGCAAACATTTTTGCGGACCTTGAAGATAAAACGATTCGAAGCTTTTCCATTTCTCGTCTCCTCAACACATCTCGACGCGGTGATTTTCACTCAACGCCGCTGGAACTACTGCCTCAACGCCATTCTAAAGCTACAACAACGCCAGGAACACCGCACGGCCAACTTTCCTGGTAATCCGAAGGTTGCTTACACTCGCCGAAATTCTTGACTACGCCCCGGCATACGGAATGGGATCGGTCACACCCGCCTCCGCGAACGCACGCAAACGCAGCACGCAGCTGTCACACAGTCCGCAGGCCCGATCTTCGCCGGAATAGCATGACCATGTGAGGTGAAACGGAGCCTTCAAGTCCACGCCAAGCTGGACAATTTCACTCTTCTTCATGTGGATCAGCGGGGTATCGATCTGAATGTTTCCGGCCTTCGTTCCCGTCTTAATCACCTTCTGAAACGCGTCATAGTAGGCTGGCCGACAATCCGGGTAGCCGGAACTATCCTGCTCGACAGCGCCGATGAAAATTACCTGTGCACCCAGGACCTCCGCCCAGCTGACTGCAGCGGATAGAAAATGTGCGTTGCGAAACGGCACATAGGTGACTGGAATCTCTTCTCCGATTTTTGCCGTCGTGGGAGCGTTGGGCACCGCGATACTCAGATCCGTCAAGGCCGAACCTCCGATCTGGCGAAACAAATCGATTTTCAACGGTAGAAACTGGCGAACACCCACCACTTCCGCGATTGCACGCGCGCTGGTCAGCTCCCGCCTCTCTGTTCGTTGACCGTAGCTGAAATGCAGCGCGTAGACATCGTAATCTCTCGCCGCCAATGCCAGGCAGACAGAGGAATCCATGCCTCCGGACAACGAAATCACGGCACGGGGCCGAGAGGACACATCACTTTCACTTTTCAATTCCAGGCTCCGACTGCGTAAAGAAGCTGCATGCGAATGGATCTCAATGGACGCCCTGTCGATGGCGAAATAGATTCGCGCGATGCCTTGCTGATCGCACTCACAGCCTCGCCGACCTTCTCTATTGGGATGAGTGCAACGCCACGAACGATGTTATGACAACCGCAGAAATTCAACATTTTTCTCACGTCGACTGCAACATCACTTTTGGTTTCCAGCATGACTTTCTTGATCACGGCCATGTATCGTTCAATTTTATGTCGCGCACTGGCGGCAAGCGAACTCAGCGATCGATCCCCATATGGAACTAAGGTGTGGCGTATTCCGTACCTGAAAATTAAGATTCAGGAAGCCAGTCGAATAGAGGAAACTCTCACCATGTCAGAAGTTGATCCCAACCCAGGCACGATAGAACCGCAATCCAGCGAACCTCAACCAGTCGTGCCGGCACCTGCCCAGAATCGTGTTTTCATTGGCCCGAATGGGCTGCGTGCGGGTTGGAGCCTCGCGATCTATTGCCTGATCATCGCGGCGTGTCTAACTGTTATGCACTTCACCGCCAACGCCGTTCATGCTCTACCTTCGCCACGGTAAGCCGCCGGACATCCGCCGTCCACATCCAGGTTTTCGCGCCCGGACCCCGCATTTTGCAGGAAGTTTTCCTGCTGCTCTGCGTATTGCTGGCTGCCTGGATCATGTCCCGCATCGAAAAACGTCCGTTCGGCGAATACGGCCTGGGCGGAAACTCTCGCCGGCTGCCACAGTTCCTCCAGGGATTTTGCTGGGGCTTTGCATTTATCTCCTTGTTGATTCTGTGCCTTTACCTCGGCCACTATATCGTGCTCACCGGATTTCTCCTGCACGGTTTCAGCGCGCTGAAATATGCGCTCGCCTGGATGGTTTTCTTTTTGCTCGTCGGCGTATTTGAGGAGTTTTTCTTTCGCGGATATATCCAATACACGTTGGCGCGCGGCATCGGCTATGGTGCGGTGGGATTTTGGATCTCCGCCATCCTCTGGAACTTTGGCTTTGGATTCGTCCATGGCAATAATCCCGGAGAGTCGCCCATCGGTCTTTTTCAGGCGGGCTTTATCGGGCTGATTTTTTGCCTCAGCCTCTGGTACACGCGCTCTCTTTGGTGGGCCATCGGAGCCCACGCCACCTGGGACTGGGGAGAATCCTACTTTTATGGCACTGCAGACAGCGGAATGCTGGTGAAGGGTCATCTGCTAGGAAGCCATCCGCAGGGAGCTTTGCTGTTGAGCGGCGGAGCCACCGGTCCCGAAGGCAGCGCGATTGGAATTGGTGTCGCGATGCTGATCGCCTTGGTGATTTGGCTCAGCTTGCGCAAGGAACGAGACAAATCCACTCGCCAGGCGCTGGTCAACCCGCTGACCTGATATCGCCGACTCAGGGCAACTGATTGTCGTCGAAATCCAACTCTGGACCTGGGTTCAAGATTTCGAGTGCGGCTTCGGCATCCGACTGCCGTACCTGCACGCGAATACCGTCGCTGCCCGGCACCATGCTGCCCACCATGCGCAGAAAGTTCTCGCCTTCAATCGTCGCCTCGATGCCGAAGGAGGAAAGCAAACTAACCAGCATTTGCGCCTCGTTCAACGTGGGACAGTGGCTGATGGTGGTCGGCGTCAGCGCTGCTTCTTCATCTGCGCGACTCGATGCGGTCTGTGGATCATTTGGTTCCATGACAGAGTCTTCCTTCTCAGCGACTATACCCCTTTCTTCAGGGGCTCCCAGATGAACTTGTGAATTTGCAGACTCAGGCGAGCAGGAACATGATCGGCCAGCATCCATTCCACCAGCAAACGCGGATCGAGCACGCAATTGTCTGCCGCGCGCTGCGATGTCGGCGTTTTCGTAAATGCTGGCGACAGCAAAATCTCTCCACATTGTGCCGCCAGATCGTGTTGCTGAATAAAGTCTCGAGCAAATTCGTAATCAGCGCGATCGGAGATGACGAACTTCACTTCATCCCGCGACGTGAGCGCTTCGAGATTCTCTAAATGAAATCGTCCGCTCTCGCCGGAGGCGGGACATTTCACATCCATAATTTTGTGGACGGCCTTAGGCACCTTCGCCAGCGGACGCTCGCCGCTGGTTTCGATCATCAGCGTATAGCCCTTGCCCAGCAGGCGATCCATCATCGGCAACAATTCACGCTCCTGCAGCATGGGCTCTCCGCCGGTAAACTCCACCAGTTTGACAGGCGCCAGCGCAGCGATTTTCTGTTCTACCTGGTCGAGCGTGAATTTCTCCCCACCGTGGAATGTGTATTCCGAATCGCACCAGGAGCAGCGAAGATTGCAGCCCGCCAGGCGCACAAAAATGCACGGCAGCCCGGCAAAGCTCGACTCCCCTTGAACGGATACATACAGCTCGATCAGGACCACAGAGTCACTCGTAGTAAGTTGCAGTGGTGGTGTCGGTTTCGAAGATGGTGCAATCTTTCACGGTGACCCGGCCCTCAGTCATTTCGCGCAGCTGCACATTGGTTTCGTCGAAGAAATAATGGGCCAGATTTTCCGCCGAAGGATTCAACTCCGTGAACGGCGCCAGGTCATTGATCATCTGGTGATCGAGCCGATCGATCACGGGCCGCATGACCTGCTTCAACTGCTTGAAGTCCAGCAGCAAGCCGGCAACATCCAGTTCGCGGCCGCGCAGGGTGATGCGGACCTTGTAATTATGTCCGTGCGGATTTTCGCACTTGCCGCGGTAGTTGCGCAGGTAATGGCCTGCGGAAAATCCCGCTTCGACGGTAACTTCGTACATGCTTTTCCTCTAACGGCGCGGAGAGTTTTCCAGCCTCTTCTATTGTATCGACCGAGAGGAGATTCGGCAGAAGTCGCCATAGGATGCGCCGAGGCTGCACCGGCTACGGCTGATTGCGCTGGCGGCGTTCGCGCTCTTCGTGGCGACGGCTGGCCTGCTCAAACAGGTTTGTGACAGTGCCGGACAAGCATGCGAGCGTGCCCAGCACAAACAATGCCAATGCAATCATGCGCCACATCTGCGCTACCCCGGGCAGGCCCGGCTGGTTGGCGCTGTGGGTCCACGACATGCCAAATGAAGCCAGCGCAAACACCAGCAATGCAGCCGATAGTAGATAAAGATTGCGCGACATCAGGATAGCTCGCGGCGCCTGGAATGCACCGCTCAGCCCCATGGTAGCAGCAGAATCGGCTTGCTTGAATGTGAGCGGTGTCACCGAATACCGACCAGCCCTCGGGCAGATTCAGTCAATTTAACCGGGTCGTATCCGACACCCTTTTTGAAGACATAATCGACGTGCTCGACAGCGGAAATATCCTTTGCTCCGGATCGCCGGTCACCACCACCAGGTCAGCTTGCTTGCCTGCGGCAATCGTGCCGATGCGATCTTCGCGGCCCAGATATTTCGCGCCATTTTGCGTGTAAATCTGGATCGCCTGCTCCGGCGTAAAGCCAGCCTCGACCAGAAGTTCCAAATTGCGCTCATCCCCGAACCCAGGCAGGACGGTGCCAAATCCAGTCGGATCACAACCCGCCATCAGCAGGCCACCGGCGGCAACAAATTCACGCTCAAACTGCATTTCTTTCTTGAGCAGAATTGGCCACGGAGATTGACCGGCGTGCTCGGCTATCTGGGCTCGAATTTCCAGGATGCTGGCCCACGCCTCCGGCATCATCGAGTCTTTTTCGCGCGCCAGCAGCGAGTACGGCGTGGAATCCTCGAAAACAGCGAGCGTGGAAGTCACCGCAACATGATGCTGCACCAAATCGTGAATCATGGCCTGCACCTGTGGACCCGCAACATCGAGGCTGTCTGCCATCTCCCTGGCGGCCGGACGAATGCCAGGACACGTATCAGGTTTCTTCCCAGAATAAAATTCAGTATCCACAATGAGTCCGTGTTCGAGATTGTCGATACCCATATCTGCGGCTTCAGTAAAACCTATTGAACAAAGATGGCCAGTGATCTTCAGCCTGTGCGCATGCGCCGCGTCGATAGCAGCCTTCAGTTCCTGCGGCGTGATGAACATGTAGGCCTTGAATGAGGTGACACCCTCGTCAGCCCAATAATTTACGGTGCGGGTGGCGTCATCGGCACCGGACAGCTGATGCAGTTGAGGGATGTATGGGTCTGGCCCGTCGAGATAAGGGCCTGTGATGTCGAAGTCCGGGCCGGGTGTAACGCCAGTATCGACCAATCTCTTGACGTTCAAATCGGCATACGGCTCAATGCTGCCCGTGGTGCGCGCCGTCGTGACTCCACCGGCAAGATACAGCGGCGCACCAGTCTGAAACATCTCTCCGCCGACCAACCCAGACTGCAGCCTGCCCGGTTCGACATAAAAAAGATGCTCATGCATACCCACCAGACCGGGATAAACCGTGTGTCCGTGCAGGTCGAGAACCTTCGCTCCGGGAGGGATCTGCGCGCTGGCGCTGGGGCCAACCGAAGTAATCTTCCCGTGATCGAGCACGACGGTCTGATCCAGTGACCGGCGCGGCTCCTGTGCCATCGATGATCTCCACATGGGTGAGGGCGATGACCGGATCGGCAACCGAGATATATGGTGCCAGCGGAGACTTCGCCGTCTGCGCGAACCCGGCGAGCGAAACAGTTATCAGGCAAGCGGTCGCGAGGAACGCGGGAAAGGTTCGCATCTACAGAGGGCCTCTTAGATGGATTTGAAGGAATGTCCCATGCTCGACGGCAGACAAATGCTCTTGTCAAGAGAATTTCGGCGAGATGCGGCGGCTTACTCGAAGAATTCGCGAACGTCTTCCAGTCGCTGCGTCACGCGATACGGCGGCAAGCTCTCCATGAACACGCGCCCATATCGCTGCCGCTGCAGCCGCGGATCCAGCAAGACCAACACGCCACGATCGTGCAGCGAGCGA
Source organism: uncultured Acidobacteriota bacterium (assembly GCA_963774515.1). Taxonomy (GTDB): domain Bacteria; phylum Acidobacteriota; class Terriglobia; order Terriglobales; family Acidobacteriaceae; genus JAKAAZ01. Next base: position 91,608 of record CAVZFK010000013.1, read on the forward strand.
ATGAGCCGACCAAATCCTTGCTTCAGCGCGATCACAGCCGAAGGGATTTGATATTCGGCGAACGCATTGCCTCCGTCCGCTTCGATCGCCTTCATGCGTGCCGCCACCACGGGATCGCTGGGAACGGCAAAGGGAAGTTTGTCGATTATGACACAGCTCAGTTGTTCTCCCTGAACATCGACCCCCTGCCAAAAGGACGATGTCCCAAGCAGCACAGCATTCGGCGTGATGCGAAACTCCTCCAGCAGCGCATTGCGAGGCGCGGTACCTTGCAGCAGCAGCGGATATCCGACGCGCGCGATCAGCTGCTCATGCACCTGCCGCATTTGGCTATAACTGGTGAACAGGCAGAAAGCGCGTCCGCGCGTGATCTCCAGGATCTCGCAAATTTTGTCAACCGCCGCCTTGGTAAAGGCCGGCTCGCGTGGATCGGGCATTTCCGGCGGCAGATACAGCAGCGCCTGCTCCCCATAGCGGAAATGCGACGGCACCACAAGCTGTCGCGCATTTGTGAGTCCCAACCGACGCTCAATATGATCGAAGTTTCCTTGCACCGTCAGGGTGGCGGAGGTCAGCACGACCGATGGAATTGACTCAAACAGGTCGCTGGCCAACAGCGATGCAATTTCGATTGGCGTAGCTTGCAGCCACGTGTTCGATCCCGACTGGCGCATACCGGAAGAATTGCGCCGCTCAATCCAGAAAACAAATCCACGATCCGTCGACTCCAGCAGAAATGTCAATTGGTTTGTCAGCTCGGCCGTGCGCTTTTTCAGGCCGCTCGCCTCTTCCACTCCGCGCAGACGCTCCAGTTCACCCGTCAGTCGCTCCAGCGCATTTACCAGGCCAAGATAGACATCGCCGGACTGCTCCAGAAACTCTTCCCGATCGGTAAACGGCATGCGACCGTCCGCACCCTTCGGCTCGGGCAGCGCGCTGAAAAACATGCGACTGCGCTCGCGCACCAGTTCCGCGGCAGCAGTCAGCGACGCGGAAAGCGCCTGCTTGGCGCGCAGCAGAATCTCCACGTCGCGCGCCAATTCTTCAAAGCGCACATTGCTGATGCTCACGCCAAAATAGCTGGAGGCAATCTCTTCCAGCTCGTGCGCCTCGTCGAAGACAACGGCTGCGGCCTCCGGCAGCACGCCCGCGTCAGGAGCATTCTGTGCCTGCCTGCGAATCGATAAGTCCGCAAAGAAGAGGTGATGGTTCACGATGACGATGTCGCTCTCCAGCGCGCGCCGCCGCATCTGCGTGATGAAGCACGGCTCATAGTTCGGACAAGACGATCCAAGGCAGGCTTCGCCGCGCGCATCGAGTCGCCCCCAGAGCGGACTGTTTTCCGGAATTGTCGATCAGTTCGGCGCGATCGCCATGCTCCGTGGTCTGCTCCCAATCGCGAATGGTATTGAACTGGTCGACCAGATCGATGCCGGTCAGGATCGGCTGATCGCGCAGCGCGTACAGTTTCTGGCGGCAAAGATAATTGCCGCGGCCTTTCATATAACTGACCTTCAACGGTCCAAGCAAGCGACTCAAGAAATGGAATGTCTTTGAAGAAAATCTGCTCCTGCAGGTTGCGTGTCCCCGTGGAGATGATGACGCGCTGGCCCAGTCGCAGCGCAGGCAAAAGATAGGCCAGCGTCTTGCCGGTGCCGGTGCCCGCTTCCACAATCAAATGCCGCTTCTCGGTGAAGGCCCGCTCCATCGCACGAGCCATTTCCAACTGGCCGGGGCGGTATTCATAGGGCAACCCCGAACGCGACAAAATTCCGCCGGGAGAGAAAAATTCTTCCAGCCGCGGTAGCTTGCGATCCGTCGAAGGTTCTGTCGAGGAGGGTAGGGGCAAGGGTGAGAAGCACTCCAATGATCTTGATTCCGGGCTTCGGGTGAGTTTCCGGGCGAGATGTCGGATTAACCTATCCCGACTGTCGGGCTAGCCTATCCCGACAGTCGGGATAGGTCTCTGCTTGTTCCTATAATAGAGAAGCCAGCGTTTTTCCCATGCTTTGGCAGGATGGCGTTTTTTTAACCCTATGACTCCCATAAAAAAAAGCAGCCAAGCCGGAGCGCGCGATCGCCGCCGCAGAAATCCCGCCGCAGATGCACGCTGGCCGTTGATCGCAATTGTTGGCCGCCCCAATGTGGGCAAGTCGACGCTGTTCAATCGCCTGACTCGCAGCCGTCGTTCCATCGTTGGCGACGAGCCAGGAATCACGCGCGACCGCATCTACGGCGTCGTGGACTGGGGCGGGCGTCACGCTCGCCTTGTCGATACCGGGGGAGTTTTGCCCTCCGACCAGGAGTTTATTCCCGCGGAAATTTTTCGTCAGGCCAAGGTTGCGTTCGATGAGGCCGCAGCCGTGGTGATGGTGGTCGACGGGCGCACGGAACTGGCTGCGCCTGACATGGAGCTGGCGCGTTTGCTGATGCGACTGGGAAAACCGCTGATTCTTGCCGTGAACAAAATGGATGTCGATGCGCTGCTGCCGCAGGCGGAAAATTATCGCCGACTTGGCTTTAAGGAAATGATTCCGGTATCTGCTGAGCATGGAATTGGAATCGGCAACCTGCTGGACGCGATGTTTGCGGTTGTGCCGGTTGATGACTTTGCTCCTGAAGACGAGGAAGAAGAATCCGCGCCTGCTCAAAAAGACGAGACAGAGGAGGCATTGCCGGAGGAGGAAGAAGAGATTCCTTCCATTCCCGCCAAAGCTCCAGATGAAGTCAACGTGGCCATCATCGGCAGGCCCAACGTAGGCAAAAGCACTCTACTGAATGCACTCACAGGCAAAGCCCGGGCCATCGTTTCGCCGATCGCCGGCACCACCCGCGATGCCGTGGATGAAGTGGTCGAGCGCGATGGGCAGAAATTTCGCTTCATCGATACCGCCGGAATTCGCCGCAAAGGCAAGACGCATGAGATGGCGGAGAAGCTGTCCGTGCTGATGGCACGCAAACATCTGGAAGCCGCTGACGTCTCGATATTGGTCGTTGATGCTACAGCGGGCGTGCTGGCGGGGGACGCGACCATTGGCGGCTACGCGTATGAAAGCGGCCGGTCGATGGTGATCGTAGTGAACAAGTGGGACCTGGTCACGTCCAAACGGACAGATGGCAAGCCTCCTGCGGACAAAAAAGTCTTCGAGGAACAATTGCGCTATCACCTGAAATTTTTGTCCCATGTTCCGGTGGTGTTTGTTTCTGCCGCCCATGGGCAAAATATCGACCAGGTATTTGCCACGGTGGTTCGAGTGGCCGCGGAACGCCAGAAACGAGTCGGCACCGGCCAGATGAACCGCTTCCTGGATCGGGTGGATTTCGAGCGTGCCCCGGTACCGATGTCGAGACGCATGCGCATCCTATATATGACGCAGGCGGGCGTGGCGCCACCGACGTTCGTGCTGTTTACCGATCGCGACGTCAAAGCTGCATTTCTCGTACGAGCGCTTTCTTGAAAACCAGATTCGCGAAGCCTTCGGATTTGAAGGCTCGCCCATCCGCTTTAAAATTCGCGCTCGCAAGCCGCGTTCTCAACGCTAACGACCGACACGCCCCGGCGCGAATGAAAAGCAAAGTTTATCTCGCTCGCCGGGAGTCGATCGCCCTAGATATTCACACCATTGCAAAGCCAGCAGGCATGCTGAGTTTGCTATCCTGAGCATTATGGCAGACAAAAAGACACTCCTAAGCCACCCTATCCAGCACATCGATATCAAGCAGCATGACGTACGCTCCCTGGTCGACGCCATGCAGGCAATGGCCTACTCCTCACGCGACCTGGCGCGTGCCGCCGAGATTTATGAGCGCATGCTGCGCGATCAGGATTGTGGCGTGATCTTGTGCCTGGCGGGTTCGCTGATCAGTGCTGGGCTTAAGCAGATTTTCGTCGACCTGGTCCGCAACAACATGGTGGATGCCATCGTTTCGACGGGCGCGAATATTGTCGATCAGGATTTTTTTGAGGCGCTCGGTTTCCGCCACTACGTTGCGGGCGACGAATATAAGTCGGGCACGCAGGACGGCGTGCTGCGCGAGTTGATGATCGACCGCATCTACGACACCTTCATCGATGAGGAAGAGTTACGCATCTGCGACGAAACCACGCAGAAGATTGCCGATTCCCTTCCCCTCCGCCCCCATAGTTCGCGTGAGTTTATCCGCGCCATGGGTGCGTATTTGCAGAAGGAAGGAAAAACGCCGGCGAAAGGCGGTGCGGACTCCATCGTTCTGGCAGCGTATGAGAAAGATGTTCCCATTTTCTGTCCGGCATTCAGCGATTGCTCTGCCGGATTTGGCCTGGTTGCCCATCAACATGCCCGCCAGGATAAGCCGAAAGTTTCCATCGACTCCGTAAAGGATTTTTACGAGCTGACGCAGTTGAAGATCGCCAACCCGACCACCGGCCTGTTGATGATCGGCGGCGGCGTGCCCAAGAATTTCGCGCAGGATATTGTCGTCGCTGCCGACGTTCTGGGGGCCGATGCTCCCATGCACAAATACGCCATCCAAATCACTGTCGCAGATGTACGCGACGGCGCGCTTTCTTCCAGCACGCTGAAAGAAGCCAGCTCGTGGGGCAAGGTCGATACTACCTTCGAACAGATGGTCTATAGCGAAGCGACGCTGGCGTTGCCGTTGGTCGCCGGATACGCCTATCACAAGCGCGCTTTCGCGGAACGGAAAGAGCGCCGCTGGGCTCGGCTGCTGGAGCCGGTGACGGCGTAAGATTGCTGCAGCAAACCGCGCGGCGAATCTCGCCAAGCGATTCCGGACAATCGTTGATTGCATCTGAAAAAACTCGACGCACGCTGGCGGTGTTGCTGTTCCTTGCCATCGCCGCCACTGCGTGGATGATGCTGCATGAAGCGCAGCACTCTGTCACCGGAGCCACGCACCAGGATTTGATTTTCAATCCTGGATATCAGCATGCCCAGAGGCTGAAAGTGGCTTCGGCGCGCGCTGCGATGGACGTGCTTGGCATCGCCGGCACAGACAAGCAGGATTCCACCGCCATCGAGCAATACCAAACAGACTACCGCCTGCAAAGAATGCAAATTCAGGCTGACTCTGAAGGCCTGGACCGATGGGCCGAAAAGGATCGTCGACGCCAGGGTTTGCTACTCGAAATTCGCGCCAGCCTGGTCGAATTCAAGACGGCGCTGGATCAGGCAACAGGCGCGGCTCCTGCCGACACTACCCTGGGCAAGGTTCCGCTATTGCCCGCTCTGAATCGCGCCGAGAGCGCCTTCAGCAACTATGCCGCCAGCCTGACGGAGCCGACACCACCGGACACAACGCATTATCTGTTGGCCGCCCCGGTATTGCTTTGGTGGCTGCTGATTCTTCTGCTGATTGAGACGGCAATCCTCACCTGGCTGGTGGTCTCGGCGCGACCAGTTCGCTAAGCAATTCCCGTCCTAAAAGGAATGACTTTCATCAATCGCAGCTTTATTCACCGCGAGACTTTTTCGTTGTTCGGCGGACAAAAGAGACGCCTCTGTTTGTGAACGCAGCCCGGTGATCTGGGTCCAATTGCTGCTCTTCCCCGGCTTTGGATAAAACGGCGGCAGGTCCTGCATCAGCAATCGTCCCAGCTGAAACGCCTCCGGCTCGTACATAGCACGCAATTCTCGCAGCCGCTGGATAGAAGCGTCTCCAGCGCACAGCTTGAAACCCGCATTCGACAGCTGTTCGCAGATCGCTTCGAGGCTGGTCTCCGGCAGGCGGTCTTGGCCGGCGTGCCCACCTTTCAGCCCGAAAATATGCGCCAGGTCAAGCACAGCATGCCGTGCCATTACGAATGTCAGCTGTGCCTGTCGAGCCGCATCGCCTTCGATGGTAGCGATCAACACAGCACAAGTGTCCAGCATCGCGACCAGGGCGGCAAGCCAGCTTTGATTGTCATGTTGGGAGCGAAAAAAGCACAGTTGCGGATAGGAAATATGACTCTCCAGCAACTCCGCGCTCCAGCGTTCCCATTCCACCAGCAAGGTCTGCAAGGCCAGCTCGCCGGTGGACCCGGCGTGGCGCCGCAATAGCTCCAGCGCCGTCGGCGGAGATCCGGCGCGAGCATCCAGCAGGATAATACTGACTTCCCTCCGCGAGAAGGCGCCGTACAGCACTGGCAAATAACCAATGACGCCGGCGACAAATGCCAGACCCATGCCGCCTTCGAGCGCCACCAGAATTCGCCCCGGCACGGACAACGGCACGACATCGCCGAGACCCAGCGTGAACAGGGTTGTTCCGCTGACGTACAGATCCGTCTCCCAATTGCCGATGGAATGCGCATCCGAGAAAGGCGAGCCCAGCGAATGAAAGATCAGCCCGAAACCGAAGATCAGCCCTATTGCCCAAATCACCACCAGCATCAACAACGATAGCGGACCGAAATAGCTTAGAAAGCCTTCGCGACGATTCCCTTGACGCAATTTGCGGGCGATCGAACGCCAGCGAATCCACGTCGCAGTCATCACAATGCGCGACACGCGGAACCGGCCGCTCGCCCGACGCGGCAGAATGATCGTCTGGAACGCGTCCAGCAGAACCTCTGCCAGGCACAGTAGACCGAGGATGAGAGTGAAAAAGCGCATAGGCGTACTTCAAAGATTCAATCACGAGCGGGTTGACTGCGCAAAGACTTAGCAAATTTGCCGTGCGGCCCGGCTTGAGCCATTGGGCTTTTCATCCGCCAAGCAAATTGTGCGCGAGATCACAAAAGTGGACGTGCAGGCTCACCACCGTTCCTGCGACTGGAATTGCAAAATACTCCCGACAGTAAGCAATGTAGCAATCTCCCCCTTGGACTCGATTGCAAGCAGTTGTGCTTCTCCCTTGCAATCTTCTGCGCTGAGCTTCGCTCTGATTGATGCAGGCACGTGCGCTGAACAAAGGTCCGGATGAAGATAAGACGCAAACGAGGGATTCAGGCAGTACGATGAAGCACAAAATCTTAGTGGTTGATGACGAACAAGCAGTTGCCGATACGCTGTGCATGATCTTCAAGAAACGCGGATTCGATTGTCGGACCGCCTATACCGGATTCGAAGCCGTGGCCAGCGCGGACGAGTTTTGCCCAGAGCTGTTGCTGTGCGATATTTCCATGCCGGGAATGAGCGGCCTGGAAGTGGTTTCAAGGGTCACAGCAAAACGCCCGGATTGTCGCGTCCTGCTGTTAACAGGCCATTACACCAACCTGGGGTTTGCACAGGAGTGGGCGAATTCGCACCCGGCGCCTAGCCGCATCATGACAAAGCCGGTTCCGCCAGCGCAGTTATTGGAAGCCGCAGGCGCCTTGCTGCAATCTCGCCAATCATAAGCCAACGTGCAAATCGACGTGACCCCGGCCTACACTGAACAACATGCAGGGACTGGGACGATTGCTGATTTTCGCCGGCGTCTTCATCGTCATTCTGGGCGTGTGCGTGGTGGTGGCGCAAAAGCTGGGCCTGCCTCTCGGCCGCTTGCCCGGAGATATTTCGTGGAAAGGCAAACATACTTCTGTCTATTTCCCGCTGGCGACCTGCCTGCTCCTCAGCGTAATTCTGTCGCTGGTTCTATATGTTCTGAATCACCTTCGCCGTTGACAACCCGTACATCGCAGGGTGCAGAAGATTCAGCCGAGCACGATGCGGCGCCAGCGCGATGCTAGACTCATCGTTGCGATGCCTGGAGATTGCGTCACGGTTCGATCCCTCCATAAATCGCTTGTTCGGCCTCAATTGAGAATTCCTGTATGAGCCCATCCTACAAAGCGCCCTGGGATAAGCCGCTGGCCAGTTCACGGCTGACGGCTTCTTCTGCCGTTGCGCGCCCACAGATGGATTTGCTATTTCCTGCAAACTCTTCATCGCCTGAAGCCGCCGAATTTGTGCGACCGCCGTGGAAGGTCCATCAGCTCGTTTTCGAGATTCGCGGCCACGTCGAGAAGGAATATCGCGATCTGCGCGTCGAGGGAGAGATTTCAAACCTGCGTCAGGCCGCCTCCGGCCACGTCTATTTCACATTGAAGGACGAACAGAGCCAATTGCCCGTGGTTTTGTTCCGCGGCAAAGCAAAGCTGCTGAAGTTCACGCCAAAGGACGGCCTGGAAGTCCAGGTGCGCGGCGGCATCTCCGTCTATGAGGATCGCGGACAATTGCAACTGGTCGCCGAATCCATGGAGCCGCGCGGCAAAGGGTCATTGCAGGTCGCATTCGAACAACTGTACGCGCTGCTGAAAGAAGAAGGCCTGTTTGAGTCGGAGCGGAAACGCCCGCTTCCCCTGTATCCACGCACCATTGGCGTGATTACGTCGTCAAAGGGCGCCGTCATCCACGATATTCTCCACGTGCTGGCGCGCCGTCATTCCCGTGCTCACGTGGTTTTATATCCTGTCGCAGTGCAGGGAGAAGCGCGCGGCCAGTGACGTGGTCGAAGCTCTCGCCTGGTTCGAAAAAAATCCCTGCGCGGATGTACTGGTCGTTGCACGCGGCGGCGGTTCACCGGAAGATCTGGCGGCGTTCAACAGCGAAGGCGTGGCGCGAGCCATCGCTGCATCCGCCATTCCCGTGGTCTCCGCGGTTGGCCACGAGACCGACTTTACCATTGCCGACTTCGTCGCTGACTTGCGCGCTCCTACGCCCTCGGTCGCCGCGGAGATGATTACGGACGCGCAATATCGCGTGGAAGAATATCTGGAGCTGTTGGCGGCACGATTGGAACGGGCGGTCGGATATCAGCGGATGCACGCGCGGGAACGCTTCGCGCAATTGAATGCTTCTGCCGTGTTTGCCGGGGTGCAGCATGGTTTGGCGCGTCGCCAGCAGCGTGTCGACGAATTGCGCTTTCGACTCGAGGCCTCCTGGCATAAGAACTTTGCCAGTGCCGCCCGACGGATCGATATTGCGCAGGCGAACTTGATGCGCCAGGATGTTCGCCGCCAGATGAAGCCTTCACGGGGAGCGACTGCGTTCACTCGAAGCAGGGCTGGGTCGCGCGCTGGCATGCCTACTCTGAGCGCTGCCGCACTCGATCGAGCCGCGCTGCCGACAGGCTGCATGCGCTGTCGCCGCTGGCTGTGCTTGATCGCGGGTACGCGTTGGTGTATGACGACAGTGGCACACTGATCAAGGCAGCGAAAACTTTGCATCCGGGCGATGCGTTGCATTTGCGATTCGCGCAGGGTCAAGCGAATGCCACCGTGGTGGATGCGACGCCGGAAGATGAAAAGAAATCCAGCGGGAATTGAACGGGAGACGATGAGGAAACTTTTCGGAACGGATGGAATTCGCGGGGTTGCCGGGCAATTCCCGCTGGACAGAAAAACCGTCTACGCAATCGGACTGGCTCTCGCACATTCGCTGCGCAAACAGCATTCCAATCCGCATGTACTGGTCGGCATGGACACTCGCGAATCCAGCACCGACATTGCTGCCGTGTTGACCCTTGGACTTCGCCAAGGTGGCGCAGAAGCCACCAGCGCCGGCGTGATTCCCACGCCTGGCGTTGCTTACCTGGCGCGCATTCGCGGATTTTCGGCAGGCATTGTGATTTCCGCTTCCCACAATCCCTGGCAGGATAACGGAATTAAGGTTTTTGGCGGCGACGGCTATAAGCTGGCCGATGCGGTCGAGCTGGCCATTGAAGATGAAATTTTTGCCCGCATCTCGGAGTCGCATGAACCCGCGATTTCCTCAATGTCTGCTCCGGAGGTAGACCCAACCTTGCCGGCGGCTTACATCGAATTTTTGCGGAGCCAGGTTCCCGATCTTCGGCTGGATGGCAAAACGATCGTCGTGGACTGCGCCAATGGCGCCGCCAGCGCGATTGCGCCGCCGTTGCTGGCTCATTTCGGCGGAGATGTTCAGTTGACCCATGTTTCTCCCAATGGCCGCAACATTAATGACCATTGCGGAGCATTGCATCCGGAAGTGGTCGCACAGGAAGTTGTGACTCGTAAAGCGGATGTGGGCATGACATTTGACGGTGATGCGGACCGCGCCATGCTCGCCGACGAACACGGAAAAGTTGTGAACGGCGATGCGGTGCTGCTGATTGCGGCGCGCGATTTGCACGCTCGCAAACGCCTGGCAAAGAATCTGGTGGTCGCCACCACCATGTCGAACATGGGTTTGGAAGCCGCATTGCGAAGCAACGAAATCAAGATGCTGCGTGCTCCCGTCGGCGACAAATATGTATTGGAAGAGATGCAGAAACATGGCGCGGTCCTGGGCGGAGAACAGTCCGGACACATGCTGTTCCTGGATCGCAGCACCACCGGCGACGGCATGCTGACCGCCTTGATCGTGCTCGATATTCTGCAGCGTTCCGGCCAGCCGCTGTCCGCTCTTACAAAAGATCTGAAGGTGTTTCCGCAGGTGATCGTAAACGTGCGCGTGCGGGAGAAACAGCCGCTCGAGACGCTTCCAACTGTCGTTGCCGCGATTCACGACGCCGAAACCGAACTGCATGGCAACGGCCGCGTGGTCATTCGCTATTCCGGAACAGAGGCGCTGGCTCGGGTGATGATCGAGGCGGAATCTGAGCAGGTGATGCGACGCCACGCTGACCGCATCGCAGATGCCATCCGCGCAGAACTGGGTGTCTGAGCTCGCGGAGGCCGATTTTTCTGCAGCGGCAGCGCGGCCGTCTCGCTGCTATTTCAGATCGCGCCAATTTGGGCCCACAGCGACATCGGCAACGATGGGAACTTTCAGTTCGATCACCTGTTCCATGGCCTCGCGAACACGATTCCGCACCTCATCAACTTCTTCCGTGGGAACATCGAGGACCAATTCATCATGCACCTGCAAGCACCATTTTGGTGCGCAGCTTCTGCTCGCGCAGTTCGCGCGCGACGCGAATCATGGCCAGCTTGATCAGGTCCGCGGCCGTTCCTTGCAGCGGCGTGTTCACCGCGGTGCGTTCGGAAAATCCGCGCATGTTGGCGTTGCGACTGGTGATATCGGGAATCGGCCGAACGCGGCCAAACAGTGTGCGCACACTTTGCGTCTGTCGTACTTGTTCCAGCGTTTGCTCAATAAATGCCTTGACGCCGCTGTAGCGTTCAAAATAACGATCGATATAAATGCGTGCTTCGCTCGGCTCAATGTTCAATTGCTGCGCCAGCCCAAACGGCGAAATGCCATACACGATGCCGAAGTTGACCGCCTTGGCGCGATTGCGCGTCTCTTTATCCATCGATTCGATGGGAACGCCAAATACCTCGGACGCCGTCAGCGTGTGAATGTCGACATTCTCGCGATACGCCTTCAGCAGCAGCGGGTCTTCAGAGAAATGCGCCATCAAGCGCAATTCAATCTGCGAATAATCCGCCGACAGTAGGACGTTTCCATCCGCCGGAACGAACGCGGCGCGAATCTCTCGGCCCTAACTCCGTGCGAATCGGGATATTTTGCAAGTTCGGATTCGCCGACGACAAACGCCCCGTCGCCGTGCCAACCGCATTGAAGGTGGTGTGTACGCGATGCTGAGCGTCCGCCAGCAGCGGCAGGCTGTCGGAATAATTCGATTTCAATTTCGCCAGCTGGCGATATTCCAGCACCATGCGCGGCGCTTCATGATGCTCGGCCAGCTCTTCCAACACATCCTGCGCGGTGGAAACCACTTTGCCGCGGCCGTATTTGATCGGCTTGGGCAGCGCCATTTTGTTGAACAGCACATCTCCCAGTTGCTTCGGAGAATTGATGTTGAAGCGATGACCGCAATTTCCGTAAATGCATTCCGCCAGGGTGTGCATCTGTTCCGCCAGCCGTTCAGAAATTCTCTGCAGATAGGCGGAATCGATGCGGACGCCGGCATCTTCCATATCCAGCAAAATGGGCGTCAGCGGAAGATCGATGGTTTCGTAAACCTTCAGCGTGTCCGAGTCTTCAACCGCTCGGCGCAACTGCGGCGCCAGTCGCGCAATGGTGGCTGCCGCCATCGGCAGCGCTTCTTCTCCCTCACCACGCAACGATTGATTGTCAAAGCGCGCCGCCACATCTTCCAGGCGATGGGTGCTGTGCGTCGGGTTCAGCAGGTAGGAGTAGAGCATCACGTCGTCGCGAACACCCGCAAGTTGAACCCCATGGGACTGCGTGGTACGCAAAAGTGTTTTCAGGTCGTGAACAGATTTCGGCAGCGTCTCGTCTTCCAGAGCTGCGCGAAGCAAAGACGCGGCCTCGCCGTCCCACGGAACACGATAAGCCTTGGTATCGTCCGCAGCCAGCCCAAGCGCAAATACCGGCGCGGGCGTGTGCCGCCGCTGCAACCTTGCCTTGTCCGCCGACTCAATCGCATCCAGCAGCGATAAGATTCTGCTGCATCTCCGGCTCGGCTGGTTCTTCCGACTCCGCTCGCAGGCTCCGCGGCCGCCGCCTTTTCGACCCCGCTGGCAATCGTCAGCGTGCCCGTTCGCGCGGCGATCAGCAATTGTTCCAGTTCCGGCAACGTCGGATGCAGCACCAGTTCCGCTGTCTGCTTCGGCGCTTCCGCCAGGCCCAGCTCTTTAATCAGCGTCGTAAATTCCAGTTCGGTGAACAGCGTCCGGCTGGCGATCGGATCCGGCGATTGAGTTTCCAGCTGCTTCAAGTCCAGCTCGAGGGGAACGCTGCAGTGAATCGTCACCAGCTCCTTGCTCAGCAAAACCGTATCGCGATTGCCGAGCAGCGATTCGCGATAGGTCTTGCGTTTCACATCGGCGGCATTATCCAACGCAGCTTCCACACTGCCAAATTGCTGGATCAACTCGACGGATCCTTTGTCGCCGATCCCAGGCGCGCCGGGAATATTGTCGATGGAATCTCCGCGCAACGCCATCACATCGACTACTTGTTCTGGCGGAACACCTAGACGCTGCCTGTACGCCCGCGCGATCCAAAACCAAATTATCTTTGGCCGGATTCAGCACAAACACGTTGTCGCCGACCAGCTGCATCATGTCTTTGTCGTTCGACACGATGTAGACCGGATGGCCCAGTTTGGACGCCTGCTGCGTCAGAGTTCCAATGACGTCGTCGGCCTCAAAACCCTCTTGCTGCAGCATGGGAATGCGAAACGCTTCCAGCGCCCGGCGAATGTAGGGGATTTGCTGCGACAGGTCCGGCGGCATTTCTGCACGGTTCGCCTTATAACCGGCATACTCCACTTCATCGAATGCCTGTGTCGCGGTGTTGAACTTGCGAATCTTCAAATCCTTGGCACGCTCATCGCGAAACACGGGCGTACTCACATCAAATACGGCGGCAAGATACTGCGGCTTGAAATCTTTCCGCAGCCGGTTCAGCATGTTCACAAAAACATAGACCGCTGCCGTGGGAATGCCGCTGCGCGTCGACATGGGGCGTTGCCGCTGCATGGCGTGATATGCGCGAAATATGAAGCCCATGGTGTCGAGCAGAAATACGGCGGGTTTGTCGGACGTGCGAGCCATCTTTTTCGAGTCTACAGAATCTGCGGCAAACCTTTATGCGAGGAACATGCAGTCGCCATAGGAAAAGAAACGGTATCCTTCGGCGACCGCGTGGTTGTAGGCTGCCAGCACCTTTTCCGTTCCAGCGAAAGCGCACACCAGCATCAGCAGCGTCGACTGCGGCAGGTGGAAGTTAGTCAGTAAACCACCGACCACGCGAAATTTATATCCCGGGCGAAATAAACATGTCCGTCTCGCCAGAATGGGCGTCGCAATTCGCCCGTCTCGGATATCCTCGCGCAATGTTCCAGGGTGCGAACCGTGGTGGTGCCCACCGCAATCACACGACGGCCTTCCTGTCGTGCCAGGTTCACCGCCTGCGCCGTCGATTCCGGCAGCGTGTACCGTTCCGTGTGCAGGCGAATGTCCTCCAGTTTCTCGACGCGGACAGGCTGAAAAGTTCCCAGCCCAACATGCAACGTCAGGCGCGCAATTCTCAACTCCGCGCGCACGAACCGCGGCCAAAATTTCCGGAGTAAAGTGCAGCCCGGCGGTGGGGGCAGCGGCGGAACCACGCTCGGCTGCAAAGACAGTCTGGTAGCGTTCTCGATCGGCAACATCGTCTGCGCGGTGAATGTACGGAGGCAGCGGCATGTGACCGATGCGGTCGAGTATCGCATAAAAATCATCCGCAGGATCAAAGCGCAAACGCCGCTCGCCAAATTCTCCGCGCCCAACAATTTCCGCGGTCAGCTGCGGCTTTGTGCTTGCGGCTGCGTCAACATCGCCCGGCGCAAAAAAGAAAAGCCTTTCCCCAACGGGTAGCTTTCGCCCGGGATGCACCAGCGCGCTCCACTCCAGCGGCGCGTGCTGCGCGGTCAGCAGCACTTCGACATTTCCCTGCAAATGCTCCTTGGCCGCTGGATTGCGAGAACTGATCGCTTGCGCATGAATTCCCGCGCGACGTGCGAACAATCGCGCCGGCAGCACCCGCGTGTCATTCAGCACCAGCAGATCGCCGGGCCGCAACACATCCGGAAAACTGCGGAACCAGCTGTCCTGCAGATTTCCATTGGCGCGATCGACGACAAGCATGCGAGAGGCGGCGCGATCCTGCAGCGGCTGCTGCGCGATCTGCTCCGGCGGCAAAATGTAGTTGAAATCGCGAACCAGCACAACAAGTATTCTAGAGCCGGTTTCCAATTACAGTGGCTAACCCAATATTTCACCGCCCAATCACGTATCGCAGGAAAGAGAATATCCTGTTGCTTGCGCGCGAATGCCAATCTCCGCGCGCCGAAAATGCTGGACAGAAATGAGGTTCTTGTTTTTATGCCGAATTCCAATACAAAATCCCCCATGAAGGATGTCGTCCTGATCACCAGCGGCGACCTTCGACTTTCTGCCAATCAAGTCTGCTGGGCCGCGCAGGAAGATCTGGAGCGCAAGCTAACCCAGTGTTTTAAGGATGCCGGCGTTTCCGTGCGGCGTGCCTTTCCTGTCGATGCACAAAGTGGTCACGGCTTCATCTCCAGCCAGCGCATGGGCATGGACATCTTCGCCAATATCGACCCTGAAGCCAACCTGGTTTTCGCTACCGCTGCCTGGCAATATAGCCATCATGTACTGCCGGGGATGCGGTCGCCATCGCGGCCCGATCCTCACGGTCGCGAACTGGTCAGGACAATGGCCGGGACTTGTCGGGCTGCTGAATCTGAATGGATCGATCGTCAAAGCTGGCGTACCTTTCAGTACTCTGTGGAGCAAGGATTTCACCGACGAGTATTTTCTGACTCGCCTGAAAGAATGGATCGACCACAAAACCGTCACCCATGATCTGTCGCACGTGCGCGATTTGAATGTGAAGAGCGCTTCCCACAGAAGCGGCCAGCAAAGGCAAGCAGCTCGCCGCAGAGTTGCAAAAGAAGAAGGCCATCCTCGGCATCTTCGACGAAGGCTGCATGGGAATGTACAACGCCATCATCGATGACGAATTGCTGAATCCCATTGGAGTGTTCAAAGAGCGACTTAGCCAGTCGGCACTGGTAGCAAGAATGCGCACCGTCACGCCAGACGAAGCCAACGCGGTGCGCCAGTGGCTGGACAAAAAAGGCTTGCGATTTGTCACCGGGAAAGATGAAAAATCCGAGCTGACCGATGCGCAGATCCACGAGCAATGCAAGATGTATATTTCCGCCGCTCGAATTGCGGACGACTTCGGCTGCGACGCCATCGGCATCCAGTATCAACAGGGATTGAAGGACCTGGTGCCCGCTTCGGATCTCGCCGAAGGTCTGTTCAATAATTCCGATCGACCTCCGATCTTTCAGGAGAAAACCCACAAGGAGTTGTATGCCGGCCGCCCGCTGCCTCATTTCAATGAAGTTGACGAATGTGCCGGAACCGATGCCCTGATGACGAATCGATGCTGGACTGCGCTAGGCCTCGACCCTGCAACCACTCTGCACGACGTGCGTTGGGGAGAGCAATTTCAGGGCGACGGCATTGACGATTTCGTGTGGGTGCTGCAGATTTCCGGAGCCGCGCCTGCGAGTCATTTTGTCGGCGGATATGCGGGCGCATCCAGTGAACGTCAGCCTCCCATGTATTTTCCGCTCGGCGGCGGCACCTTGAAAGGCGTTGGCAAGCCCGGAGAGATCGTCTGGAGCCGCGTATTTGTTGAAGGAAATGCACTGCACGTCGACATGGGCCTCGGCACCGTGGTGCAATTGCCGGAAGAAGAAACCAATCGCCGATGGAAACACACCACCAGCCAATGGCCCATGGTCAGCGCCATATTGCAGGGAATTTCGCGCGACTCCTTCATGGCGCGACATCGCGCGAATCATGTGAACATTGCGTATGCACCCGACGCCAAAGCAGCTGCGAATGCGCTCGCAGTCAAGGCGGCAATGTTCGACGCACTTGGGGTTCGCGTGCACCTGTGCGGCACGGTGAAATTTGATTAAGCCCCTGCAGTTTTCCACCCCATCGAGGATCGCAAAGCGTCCATGACCATCAACGGAAGTGTCATCAGAAGCACCTTGGTGGGCGCGTTGGGAGGACTGCTGTTCGGATTCGACACAGCCGTCATCTCCGGCACCACGCATGCGTTAACGCTCACCTATCACCTGACGCACTTTCTGCTGGGCGTGACCGTTTCCAGCGCGTTGGTCGGCACAGTCGTCGGCGCATTAACGGCCGCGATTCCTGGACAAAAATATGGACGCCGCGACAGCCTCCGCGTGATGGCGATCTTCTATGTCGTCTCCGCATTGGGTTGCGCGTTCGCTTGGAACTGGCCAGCGCTGATTTTCTTTCGATTCATCGGCGGACTCGGCATCGGCGGCTCTTCAGTTCTCGGCCCCATGTACATTGCCGAAATCGCTCCGCCGAAATGGCGCGGACGCCTGGTCGGAAGCTTTCAGGTCAACATTGTCGTCGGCATCCTGCTGGCCTATCTATCGAATTTCCTGATTGCTCGGCTGCAACTCGGCGCGACGGAATGGCGTTGGCAACTCGGCATCTCTGCCGTCCCTGCGTTCTGTTTTCTCGTCGCCCTGTTCGGCATTCCACGCAGCCCGCGTTGGCTCGCCATGCAGTCAAATCTTAAGGAGGCATTGCACGTTCTTCGCCTCACCGGCGTCGAACATCCGCAGCAGCAACTGGATGAAATTGTCGCCTCCATTCATCTGGAGCGCTCTTCGCCCACGGACCCGCTCTTCTCGCGGCAATATCGTTTTCCGGTATTTCTTGCCATCACAGTTGGAATGTTCAGTCAGCTATCGGGAATCAACGCGATTCTTTATTACCTGAACGATATTTTTGCGATGGCTGGCGCCAGCAAAATATCCGGAGATCTGCAGGCCGTGGCCGTCGGAGCGACCAACCTGGTTGCAACATTGCTTGCGATGACGGTGATCGATCGCTTCGGCCGCAAGAAATTGCTGCTCGTAGGAACTGTGGGCCTGACGATCTGCTTGTCGGCGATCTCGTACGTTTTTGTCACGCACCGGCACCTGCACTGGCTGGTGTGGCTACTGATGGCCTATATTGCTTGCTTTGCGGCTTCACAGGGCGCAGTGGTCTGGGTGTATATCAGCGAAGTGTTTCCGAATCGCGTGCGCGCCAAGGGGCAGGGCCTGGGCAGCTCGTCCCATTGGATTTCAAATGCGATCATCTCGCTCATATTTCCCATCATGGCGGGAACATCCGGCGCGTATCCGTTCATATTTTTTGCCGCGATGATGGCGCTCGACTTTTTCCTGGTCCTGTTCTTCTACCCGGAAACCACTGGCATTTCGCTGGAGAAGATGGAACACAAGCTCGGCATCGATTGACGGTGTTGAAGCCAGCGGCGAGGAAGCCAGCGGGATTACTTCTTGGGCGTAGGACTGGGCTCTGGATTGTGCCAGCCGCCATCTTTGGCAATCAAAGTATCTGCGGCCTTCGGCCCCCAGCTTCCTCGTCTGTACGGCAGCGCACGATGATGTTTTTTCAACACTGGTTCAACCACTGTCCACGCCGCTTCCACGGATTCTTCGCGAGTAAACAGTGCGCCATCGCCCTTCATAGCATCGCCCAGCAGCCGTTCATATGGGCTTTCGACGCCCACCTGTTCCTCACGAGAAACAGCTCCCTCGGCTCGCCTTTGAATTCCTCGCCCGCGAGCTTTACACGTGCCGCCAGCGCAATTGCTGAGTCAGGAGAAAGCCGGAAGCGCAAATAATTTGACCGATCTGTGGCTGAAATGGAATCTGCAAATAATTTTTGCGGAGGCGGCTTCAACTCCACCATCACCTCGGTTGCCGTGTCCGCCAGGTACTTGCCGGACCGCAGGTAGAAGGGCACGCCGTCCCAGCGCCAGGAATCGATCATCAAGCGCAGCGCACAGAATGTTTCAACGTCGGAATTCTTGGCCACATCTGGCTCCTGTCGATAGCCGTCATACTGGCCGCGAACCAAATCCTCCGGTCGAAGCGGACGCATCGCCTTGAAGACTTTTGCCTTCTCAGCCTGCACCGCGCCAAACTCGCGACCCGAGGGCGCTTCCATGGCCAGCAGCGCGACGATCTGGAACAGATGATTTTCAACCACATCGCGCAGACATCCGGCGGTTTCATAAAACGCGCCGCGATCCTTCACGCCAAAATTCTCTGAAAGCGTGATCTGCACGCTGGCAACATAGTTGCGATTCCAAATTGGTTCCAGAAATGAATTGGCGAAGCGGAAATAGAGGATGTTCATGATCGCTTCTTTTCCCAGGAAGTGATCGATGCGGAAAATGGAATCCTCAGGGAATACAGATCGCGCAACACGGTTCAATTCTCGCGCCGAGGCCAGATCGCGGCCGAAGGGCTTCTCCACAATGACGCGTGCGTTCTCGGCCAGCTTGGCTTTGCCCAGGCCTTCAATGACGGTTCCAAACAGCGCGGGTGGAATCGCGAGATAATACGCCGGTCGTTTCGCCTTCCCTAAGGCGGTTTTGATTTCGGCATAGGTGCCGGCATTGTTGTAATCTCCGCTCACATAGGTGACCAGCGATAGTAAATGCTTCAAGGCGCGCTGATTGTCGATGCCGCCAGACTTGCGAATGCTGTCGGTGATGCGACGGTGCAACCGATCCAGACTCCACTTAGGAAATGCGACGCCAATCACGGGAACGTTTAGGTTTCCTCGCTTCGCCATCGCATACAGCGCCGGAAGAATCATCTTGTGGGCAAGATCGCCCGTCACTCCAAAAACCACCAGCGCGTCGGATCGAGTTTGGGTCATCGGCCAATTCCTTTCAAATTGTGAACCGCAGTTTGAATGTCGAAGCTCTTCGGTTGTCGCGGCGTTTGCGAGCTAGCGGATCGCCGCCCTGTCGTTAAGGTTGCTGGCTTGACCAAGCCTGGACTGTGTCGTCGTTGCAGCCGGCCCGCTCAAATATTCACGATACTCCCGATCAACTACTCCGAGGCTCCGTGCCAACGCGACCTTAGCCACGTTGTATTCATACAGGCTGTTCACCAGCTGGGCCTCCGCCGTGGCCAGGGAGGATTGAGCCTCAACCACAGGCAGATCGTTATCCACTCCGTTGCGAAAGCGGTCGGTCGCATCGTTCACGGTTGCATGACCCAGATCAACATTGCTGCGGGACACATCGACCAATTGCTGCGCGGCGGCAACGTCCAGCATGTTGTCACGAATCTCCGCCTCAATCTGTTGATGGAAGTTGGCCAACTGGGCAGTGGCATCCTGAGTGGCTGCGTCCGCGACATCTCGATCACCTCGGAATTCGGCTTCCTTAAAGATCGGCACGTTCAGCGTGCCTTCTGCCAGAAACGTCCCGTGATAGATACTTCCAACCGTTCCGGTGACGCCGTAGTTGCCCTTGAACGTAATGGTCGGAACTCGCTCGAAGCGGGCGGCGCGGCTCTGATATTGAGCTGATCTCAATTTCGCCTTCAGGTACAGATATTCCTGCCGATTGGCGTAGGCCATCTGCAGCGCTTCGTCCAGCGGGATGGTCGCCAGCGTCGCGTATGGGGTGCTGTCAGTCAACTCGATTGGCTGATCGGCAGGCAGGCCAATTTCCCGATTCAAGTCGACCTTGGCCTTCTCAAACGCGTTCTGCTGCGCAATCACCTGTTGCTGCTGCTGCTGGTATTGCACCTGGGCTCGCAATTCATCGAGTTTCGCAACCACTCCCGCCTCATGTTTTAGTTTTGCCTGTCGCAACACTTCCGCATCGGTCGCCAACAGGCCCTTGGCGTTGGTAACGTTGGCTGCCGTCGCCAGCGCACGCAGGTAGGTGTCGGCGACGGTTTGGATCACTTGTCCCCGCGACGACTGATAACTGAAGTCAACCGCTTTGATTTCCTCTTTGGCGGCGCGATACAGCTCGAACGATTGCAGATCGAACAGGGACTGGGTCAGGTCGGCCTGGGCGATCACGGCGTTCACCGTTACCACCGTAGGAATGTTATTCAGATCAGCCGGAGGAATAAATCCCGGCGGAAAACTATGAATCAATTTCGAGCTGAATCCCTCGGCCTCAAGGTTGATCTGCAGCCGCTGACGCTCTGCTTCCCAGGTGAGATTCGGCATCAGGTAATTGATGGCTTCGAGCCGTTCGCCAGAAACAATCCGCTGATCCTGTTTCACCAGCGTCGTCTGCAGATTCGTTTGCAGGCCGCGACGGATCGCATCATCCAGCGAAATTGGGACAACAGTGTTGACCGGAGGTCCAGAACTGATGCTGCCGTACACGGTATCTGCCGGTACGTTCAGGGTTAGCGGCTTGATCATGCCGCTGTTTTGCGCCTGCGTGATGGGTGTCAATAGGATGGCGGCTGCCAGCGCGCCCAACAAGCTTTGTCGTCGAAGAATTTTCATCGTTATCAAGCTGATTAGATTCGACCAAACCGCTGTAGTTGCCAAAGTTGTGCCATGCCGGGCAACAAATATGCCGGCTGCAAGTGGTTCCACCTATAGATTACCGAGTTTTCGCGCCATGTACCCCGGCTAGCGGGCCTGCCGCTCCGCAAACATGCTTTACACGAAAAGGCTGGTACCGCGGTAACCGTTGCGTCGGTGGTTCCACCTAGAAATTTACTTGCCTATTGAGAGAGCGGCATGTTAACTACATAGTCAACAGAATCCAAATGCACGACCACATCGCATCCGGTGTGTGGAAACAATATAAATTTTTTCAGTTGAATCGTTCACATGCGAGGCCATCATGGAAGCACTTAACATCGGCACTACGATTCGTGGCGTCCGTTTGCAAAAGGGTATGTCACAAGGGGATATTGAAAAACGAACCGGACTTCTGCGCTGCTATTTATCGCGCGTAGAAAACGGTCACACCGTCCCATCACTCGACACGCTGCACAAAATTGCCAGCGCTCTCGACGTACCCATGGCTCATTTCTTCGCTGAGAATGCGTTGAGCTACGAGATGCCGGCGCAGCGCTTCAGTGAGGATGAATTGCGCTTTTTAACCCAAATCCGACGCTATTCTGCCAATTTGAATGAGAGCGATCGCCGATTGCTGCTGGCAATGGTGAAGAAATTTGCCGGCGCGGAAAAGAATTAATTCGGATCTGCCGAAGCGCGGCGGCGAAGTTTCCGCGCTCGTCTAACATTCTTGAAGTCACAGTGCTGGCGTCCTACCGGCGACGCGGCATTAGCGTTTCGATCGATGCCTCACACGGATCGAAAGTGAACAAACCAGTTCGCGAACAGCAATAAAATCAAAGCCACGACAGAGAAAACAATTCTCTGCCGCTTGAAGTACGGCTCTCGTCCCGTCCCCAGGATCGGGGCCAGCGGTACCCCCATGGCCATGCCAGAGAGAAATCCTCCAAGGTGGGCCATGTTATCGATCTTGATACCTCCTGAATACATCATGGGTGGACGCACCGATCACGAGATTGATGGCCGCGAAATAAATCACGCTGCGGCGCAATCGCTTTAACTCTGCCCGGGGAAAGGGCAAATGAGGCGAGTTCAGCAGTAAAATCAGGACGCCCGCAATCCCAAACACAGCACCAGAGGCACCCGCCCCAATTGCACCCGGATTCACAGCTGAGCTGAGCAGATTTCCCGCCACGCCTGTCAGCAGATAGACGGCCACAATCCCGACCGGGCCCAGCAATGGCTCGCCCAGCAAGCCCAGGTTCCACAGACACCACATATTGGTGCCAATGTGAATAATGCCAATGTGGAGAAACGTCGCCGTAACCAGTCGCCACCACTGTCCATGCAGTTCGAGCAGACCGTTATTGGCTCCCCAATGCAAAATCTGCTCTGCGGTCGGATCCCACCAGGAAACGCCGTTCAACACCATCGCCAGATAAACGGCACAGCTGATGCCAATCAGAATGTAGGTCGCCGGAGCATAGGCCCAGCCTGTCAAAATTCGCGAACGAGTGTGTGGAGGCTGCGGCGGCTGTGTGTAGTATCCGGATCGCAGATCGTAGTCCGAGGGACCGTCCTGGGCCGCACCCTGACCACGTTCCATCTCCTGCGACGTTGGCGGCAGAATCTCAGGCCCCCGGCTCCTTCTGTCATTGTGGTCGATCAGATCGAACTCTCCATGGAAGCGACGGCTCTTTTTGCAACAGTGATTGATCTGCTTACAGGCTACCCACCAGTCATGCAGATTACAAATCACACTGTACGAGTTTCGCCGTGACAGCCGAGTGATTTTCCCGAACCGACGGTGCAAAAGTCGGGCGCGTTGGATGGATTAAACTGAATGTTGCTCCCATCCCATTCCATCGAGGTGTTTCAGGTCCATGAAGCCAATTCGGCGAGTGCTGCTCAGCGTCACAGATAAATCGGGAATCGTCGAATTTGCGCGAGTTTTAGCGAAATATGGCGCCGAACTGGTCTCCACCGGCGGCACCGCCCGCACCCTGCGCGAAGCTGGCCTCACGGTGCTGGATATTTCCGAGCTGACGGGATTTCCCGAGATGCTGGATGGCCGCGTAAAGACGCTGCACCCCAAAGTGCATGGCGGCATCCTTCACATCCGCGCCAATCCGGAACACCAAAAAGCAGTCGCCGAGCATGGCATCGAGCCCATCGACATGGTGGTGGTGAATCTCTACGCCTTTGAAGCCACGCTGCACAAGCCCGGCGTCCACTTCGCGGAAGTCATTGAGAACATCGATATCGGCGGCCCGTCGATGGTGCGCTCCGCAGCGAAAAACTTTGAGGATGTTGCCGTCGTGACTTCCGCCGCCGACTATGCCGCATTGACGGAAGAATTGCAGGCGAATCAAGGTCAGCTGAGTCGCGCCACGCGCTGGCGGCTGGCGCAGAAGGCGTTTGCGCTGACCGCTTCCTACGATCTGGCGATTGCGAATGCACTCGAAACGCTGCCCGCAGTTCCTCCAGAAGCGACAGCAGCCGTCGTCGCGCCCAAGGCCGGCGAGGAAGCGCTCCCTACAACCTTGCGGCTCGCTTATCCGCAAACCATGTCCCTGCGCTACGGCGAGAATCCTCACCAGCGCGCCGCCTTGTACAGCAACGGCAGCGGCACCGGCATTGCCGGGTTGCGTCAGCTACAGGGCAAGGAGTTGAGCTACAACAACCTCGTCGATCTGGACGCCTGCTGGGAGCTGGCGCAGGAGTTCACCGAACCCGCAGTCGCCATCATCAAGCACACCAATCCCTGCGGAGCCGCAACCGCCGCAACCATCGTGGAAGCCTACGAAAAGGCGCTGGCTTGCGATCCCGTGTCCGCCTTTGGCGCGGTCATCGGAATCAATCGAGAAGTGGACGGCGATGCAGCAGCGGAGATCGTCAAATTGTTTGTGGAAGCGATTGTCGCTCCCTCCTTCAGCGCCAAGGCAAAAGAAATTCTTTCCGCCAAGAAGAATCTGCGACTGGTCGAGGTAAAACCCGCCGCCAGCGCCCCGACCATGAAATACATCTCCGGCGGCATGCTGATCCAGGATGCGGATCGCGGCCACGTTGAGGCCAGCGAATTGAAGGTTGTCACCAAGCGCGCCCCGACCAAAGATGAACTGGCCGCTCTGCTGTTTGCCTGGCGCGTTTGCAAGCACGTCAAATCCAACGCAATTGTCTATGCGAAAGACGGTCAGACCCTGGGGATCGGCGCCGGCCAGATGAGCCGCGTGGATGCGGCAAAATTTGGCGCAATGAAAGCCATTTTGCCGCTCGCCGGCTGCGTGGCCGCCTCCGACGCCTTCTTTCCCTTTCCTGACGGTCTGGAAGTCGTTGTTGGCGCGGGAGCTACCGCCGTCATCCAGCCGGGCGGGTCGGTCCGGGACGCGGAAGTGATTGCTGCCGCGGACAAGCTGAATACCGCCATGGTTTTCACCGGAATGCGGCATTTCCGGCACTAGAATCGTCCTATTTTCGAAGGCCAATTTCGCCACGGATTGAAGTCTTGGCAAGGCTTTCCGGCGTACAATCAGGAAAAAGGGGCCGAATTGCTCCATTTCCGTGCGTGAACACCGCGGCACAAGGTGCGAGGTAGTGTTTCGAATGACGAAGGATCGTGTCGCCGAAGGGAATCCCCTTTCTCTGTGGAGATGGCAACAGTCTGCTGCGCTGATCGCAGCGTTCGCGTGCTCCGCGGGTGCAATTGCCCAAACAAGTTCTACCCCGCAACCAGCGCCCCAAAGCGCCCCCAGTGAAGTCACTGCTCCGGCAACCGCGCCGACGAGCGCGTCAGCGCAGGCCTCAGCCCAGGCTTCCCAGGAGCCTGAGGGCGAGACCGGCAAACGAGCCCAATCCTATTACCACTTCGCGCTCGGCCACTTGTACGAGCAGTCAGCCGAACAATATGGACGGCCGGAACTTGCCGTCCAGGCGATTGAGCAATACAAGCTCGCAATCACCCACGATCCCGATTCGGTATTTTTGCAGAACACGCTTGCCGATACATATTTCAAGCTGGGGCGAATCCGCGAAGCCATTGAAACCGCGCAGAGAGTTCTGAAGACTCATCCGGATGACCTGCAGGCTCACAAGCTGCTGGGTCGCGTCTATCTTCGCTCCCTCGGCGACACGGAGAATGGCCAGCAGCCCGGTCCCATGCTGGATCTCGCCATTCAGGAATTTCAAAAGATCGTAGCGATTGAGCCCGACCAGGTGGAGGACCGTTTGCTGCTGGGTCAGCTGTACACCTTGAAGCATGACACCAAGGACGCGAAGGCTCAGTTTGAGGAAGCCCGCCGAGTCGATCCGAATTCGGAAGATGTTGTGTTGAACCTGGCTAGGCTATATGGGGAGCAAAATAATCTTTCCGCCGCCATCAATGTGCTGCAGAGCGTTCCTCCGGATGACCGCACCTTCAAGATTGATCTGGCGCTTGCGGCTGCCTACGACCAATCTGGAAACAGCACCAAGCTGGCCATCGCCTCCTACCAGGACGCGCTGACGCTGCAGCCAGACAACCTGGATGCGCAGCGTGGATTGGCGGAAGATCTGCTCGCCAACAATCAACCCGATGCAGCACTCAAAATTTTTCAAGGCGTTGCCTCGCAGGATCCAGAAGATGTCCGCTCCTTCCTCCGCATTGCAGAAGTGGAACGGACTCAAGGCCACTTAAAACAAGCGGCGGCCGCATTGGACCACGCAAAAGCGCTTAATCCCGATTCACCCGAAGTGAAGTACAACGAGGCTCTCATCGCGCAGGCGCAGGGTCATCTTGACCAGGCAGCGGACCTGTTGCAGCAACTGGTCGACAGCACCCACCATGCCAGCGAAAAGTACACCTCGGATGAAAAGAATAATCGCGCCATCTTCCTTGATCGCCTGGCAACCGTCTATCGCGATCAGAACAAAACGCAGCAGGCTATCGATACCTACAAAGAGATGATTGCTCTGGGCGGCGACGATGCCGAGCGCGGTTATCAAGGCGAAGTGGATACCTACCGTGATGCCAAAATGCTGCCGGAGGCAACAACAGCGGCGCAGCAGGCTACGCAGGCGTTACCCAAGAATGTGGATCTGCAGCTGACCCTTGCCGGACAGCTGGCGGACACCGGCAAAGTAAAAGAAGGCGTCGCGCTGGCCAAAGCTCAGTTGAACGGCACCAAGCAGGATCGCGTCGTTTGGTTGACGCTAGCGCAAATCTACACTCGGCTGCATAAATGGAAAGACGCGTCGCTGGCCATCGATCAGGCGCAGACGCTCAGCACCACCAAACAGGAAAACAGCTTGATCCATTTCCTCCGCGGCGCGCTGGAAGAAAGGCAAAAGCATATCGACGCCGCCGAAGGGGAATTTCGGCAGTCGCTGGCACTGGATCCAAATAACGCATTGACGCTGAACTACCTGGGTTACATGCTCGCCGACCATGATCAAAAGCTTCCGGAAGCCCTCCAATTGGTTGAGCATGCGGTCAAGCTTGACCCGGAAAATGGCGCCTACCTCGACTCGCTCGGCTGGGTTCATTACAAGCTCGGGCAATATGAGTTGGCGGAAGAGGCGCTGGAGAAAGCTATCACCTTGATCCCGAAAGATCCAACAGTTCACGATCATCTGGGTGAGGTGTACGCTTCCACCGGTCACTTGCAACAGGCAGTCGCGCAGTGGGAAAGCTCGCTGGCGAATTATGCCAACTCCGCTCCAGCCGATGCAGAGCCGGCCGACGTGAACAAGGTCCGCAAGCGTTTGGATAGAGCCAAGGTTAAGCTGGCGAAAGAAGATTCGCACGCGGTTCCCCTCGGACACTAAAGCAAAAAACTTCTCATGCAGGCAACTTCGCTCAGCAACTGCGCAGTGATCGGCGATGCGTCCGATCCTTTGACTGCGCGCGAGCACCCGGAAAATCCTCACGCCTATCGCTCTGCCTTTCAGCGTGATCGCGATCGCGTCATCCACGCGCGCGCCTTTCGCCGTCTCGCCGGAAAAACGCAGGTGTTCACCCACCGCGACTCCGATCACTTCCGCAGCCGACTGACGCATACGATTGAAGTGACCCAGATCGCCCGCACCGCTGCCGCAGCCCTTGAGTTGAATGAGGAACTCGTCGAAACCCTGGCGCTGGTCCACGACATCGGGCATCCACCCTTTGGCCACGCTGGCGAGCAGGCGCTCGATCGCCAATTGCAAGCTTATGGCCTGCACTTCGATCACAATCTGCACGCCCTGCGCATCGTGGAATATTTTGAGCAGCGCTACGCCGGGTTTCGCGGACTGAATCTGACGCTGGCCGTGCGTGAAGGCATCATCAAGCACTCGCGCGACTATTCGCTCGCGCAGCATCCTGAGCTGCAGCCATACTTGCTCGATCAATTGCCTCCGCTTGAAGCGCAATTGATCGATCTTGCCGATGAGATCGCATACCTGACGGCGGATATGGACGATGGAGTCGAGGCGGAGATTCTCTCTGTCGAAGACCTGCGGGCCAATGTTTCGTTGTTCGAAGAGTTTTATCGAAAGATGGAACTTCGCTATCCGAATGCCGCACCCAAATTGCTATTCCATGAAGCGCTCAAACGCATGTTGAACGCGCTGGTCAACGACCTGGTGGTCAACACCCATCATCAAGTGACGACGGGCGGAATTCAATCCCTTGCCGCAGTGCGCCACGCTGGGCCATCGCCTGGTCGCGTTTTCTGACGAGATGGAACAACGCCGTCACCAGGCCAAACAATATCTGCTGCAGGAGCTGTACCACGCTACCTACCTGGAACGAGATCATGCACTGGCGGAAGAAATTATCGCCGGACTATTTCAGTACTGGATGCAGAATCCGCTGCGAATTACCCGCCAGCCATGAAGACACAAATCGCCAGCGAAGGCGCTCCTCGCGTAGTCGCGGACTACATTGCGGGAATGACAGATCAATTCATTGAAGATCAGTGGCAGCAGGTGCAGGCATCCGCGAAGAAATAATCGCTCACGATCCGGCAGAGTCCTGATTTAGACGCGCGCTGTCGAGCCACGCCGTGTAGATCATGTCGCGCAGCATCGTCGCTCCCGCTGCCAGCCGCTCTGCCGTAAATGTCCGCGACGCCGGGGTTCCATGACCGTCGAACGCGTCCTGCTTATCGAATCGATAGACCTGCGCGACTTGCGCATGTGACGTCCGCAAATACTGCAGAAAATCCTGGAACGGCGCATTCAGCGTCCGAGCGGTCGGAATCAGCGGTGCAACATTTCGCGCCTGAAGATTGTCGTGGACAAATTGCGTTTCAAACCGGCTATGAATTCCACGCTCGCGCGAGAACCTTTCGGGGTTTTCTTCCTCGACCCACCCGTTGTAATTGATTGTCGTGTGCAGTGGCTGTGAGCCGTCGCCGACATAGTGTCCCAGGCATCCAATGTCATAGAGAATTGCATGCTCCGCGCCATAGGTGTCCGCGCGCGACCGCTGCAATTGTCGATAGTTGCCCATGTCCACCGTGAGCCGCTCGAAGTCTTCCTCGGCCTGCCACGGCAGCATGCCCACCTTCTGTGGAGTGAGCCGTTCAGCCAGATCTGGGTGCAGGCGGTCGGCCGCATTCAATTCTTCGAGAAAATCGTAGCGCTCTGTCGGCAGGCCGTCGGGAGCCACAACGTCGGCCAACTCCAGATCGATAAAATGTTCCGGAGCGCCGGTGGAACTCAGTTCCGGCTCCGCCGAGGAACGCCAGCGGTCCGGCTCCGGGCCCAGATATTCGATTTCATCGAGCGCTTGTGGCGTGCGTAAAAATGCCGGCATGTTCACGGGCAGCGTCTCCATCGCCACTTTGTTGATGATTTTGTGGCCATCGCGTCCCCAGGCGAATGAACGCGGCGCGCCGATGGATAGAAACACCGCCAAAATGAAAATGCCGAGCACAGATGGCAGACCGGCTCCCGCTTTGGTAGCGCTGCCGCTGCGAAACCGCTGCCACCACGCATCAAATTGCGTCAACGAGCGTTCACACTGCAGCTTATGTCGCTCGCGTTTGTCACGAATCTTGCGCCGCACCTCTTCGTCCAGCGGCTCCAACAAGTCGAACGTGATGTTGGCCGGTTGAAAGCGCGCAGGATCCGCATGGGTGATGTAATGCACCAGCGAACCCAGTCCAGTCGCACGCGGCACTGGCTCCGGCTGCAGCCCTTGCGCCAACGCACGCCGCATACAGACCGGCCAGCATCCCTGTTGCGATCGACTCCGTATAGCCCTCGACACCAGAAATCTGCCCGGCAAAAAGTATGCGCGAATGATCCCGGAGTTGCAGCGTTTCTTTCAATAATCGCGGCGCATTGATGTAGGTGTTGCGATGGATTTGGCCGTAGCGCAAGAATTTCGCATTCTCCAGGCCCGGGATCAGCCGCAGCACGCGAGCCTGTTCGCTGAACTTCAAGTGATTCTGAAATCCAACCAGGTTGTAGGAATCTGCCCGCAAATTTTCACACCGCAACTGCACCACCGCCCACGGCGTCTTGCCGGTTCGCGGATCGCGCAGGCCGACCGGCTTCATCGGGCCAAAGCGTGGCGTATCGCGCCCTCGTCGCGCAAGCTCTTCGATCGGCAGGCAGCCTTCAAAGTAAGTCAGCTTCTCCCATTCTTTTTCCTGCACAGACTCCGCCGTCACCAGCGCATCGTAAAAGCGGTCATACTCCTCCGCCGTCATGGGGCAGTTGATGTAGTCAGCCGTGCCCTTGTCCCAGCGTGCTGCCATGTACACCCGATCCATATCGATCGACTCGGCATCCACGATTGGGCTGATGGAGTCATAGAACGCAAGGTGCTCGCTGCCCGTTAATTGCAGCAATGGCGGCAGACAGCGCGGGAGACGTGAGAGGCCCGGAAGCAATCACGGTCCACCCATCGGCGGGGTCGAGTGTAGGTCACTTCTTCACGGTGCACGGTGATGCGCGGCTCGGCTGCAATCGCTTCCGCAACCAGGCGGGAGAACTCCACGCGGTCCACGGCGAGCGCATGCCCGGCGGGCACAGCGGAAGCATCCGCAGCCTGCAATAGCACCGATCCCGCACGACGCATCTCCTGCTTCAGCAGCCACGGCGCCGTGTTCTCGCTTTCCGACTTCAAGGAGTTCGAGCAGACCAGTTCTGCGAAGTCCGCCGTCTGGTGCGCTTCCGTCGAGCGTACAGGCCGCATTTCGTACAAATCGACGCAGCAGCCTTGCCGCGCCGCCTGCAGCGCCGCTTCCGGCCCCGCCAATCCAGCGCCGAGAACTCGAATACGAGGAAGATTTTTTGTCATACGATGGAAGTTTGCTCTGCCTCTATGGTAACGGCTGCAGCTCGCCGCCCGCTCGACACACCAGCGAACACCAAAGACAACAGCGACGAAGAGTAAGGTAATAGAGAGATTTGCTGCCGAACTCGGGGCACAAGACAATTTGACTCGCAAAAAGTAAGCACGCTACTTGCCCATGATGCTGCTCTACAGTCTGGCCCTGGTGGCCGCCATTGTTATCGCTTCGCCGTATTGGCTGTTCCGCATGGCGTGGAGCGGTCGCTATCGCCACGGGCTTAGCCAGCGGCTGGGCCTGATTTCGCTCGGCCTTCGCAAATTTGCCGGACAGCACTCCACGATTTGGATCCATGCAGTTTCCGTGGGAGAAGTGATTGCCGCCAGCCGCCTGATCGAGCGGATGCAAACACTCGATCCGAATTTGCGGATGGTAATTTCGACCACCACGCGGACCGGGCAGAAACTCGCGCAGGAACGCTTTGATACCAACCGCGAGCCGATAGACGATTTCGCACCGCGCCCCACACGCGTGTTTTATTACCCGCTCGATTTTGCATGGATCGTGCGTCGCTATCTGAAAGCGCTGAAACCTCGTGCGCTGATCCTGGTAGAGAGCGAGTTGTGGCCGCGCATGCTGGTCGAGGCAGAGCGCGCCGGCATTCCTGTCATTGTCGTGAATGGTCGCATCTCGAATCGATCGCTCCCTCGATATCGTGCTCTGCGCACGTTATGGGCGCCTCTGTTACGCAAGCTGACGCTCGTATTGGCACAGAGCGAAGAAGATCGGGTGCGCTTCGTGGACATTGGTGTTCCCGCGGACAAGGTTCGGTCTGCCGGCAATCTGAAATATGATGTGCGCGCTGTGGGAGAATTACCGATCACGCGCGAATTGCGGACCCATCTGCCTCATGCGGGCAAGGTCATCATCGCCGGAAGTACCCTTGAGGGCGAGGAAAAATTTCTTCTCGACGCATTTCGCGAATTGCTTCCTGACATCCCGCAACTCATCATGATCCTCGCGCCCCGTCATCCGGAGCGTTTTCGCACCGTCGAAAAATCGATCACAGACGCAGGCAGTATGCTCATTCGCCGCTCGGATTGGATGCAGCAGCCCACGCCTATCCCCGCCGGCAGCATATTTCTTCTCGACACGGTGGGCGAATTGGCATCAGTCTATTCGCTTGCGTCCGTGGCCTTTGTCGGCGGAAGCCTGATCCCAGCCGGCGGACATAACCCGCTGGAACCGGCGCAGTTCGCGGTCCCCATCGTGATGGGCCCATATACTGAAAACTTTCGCGGCATGGTCGCAGCGTTGCTGGAGCAGGAAGCCATTCGCGTCACTCCGCCGGAACGTTTGGGTCCTGCGCTGCAGGAACTGCTGACATCTCCCGAGGCGAAGTCGATGGGTAGCTCGGGCTCGACACGTATTCGAGGAGCAGGCGGGCGCTTCTGAAACCTGTCTCGCCGCCATCGCGGAAAATCCTGGGCGAGTCTTCACCTGCGCAAAAAAAGGCTGTCCAGCGATGAGACGCCAGCCAGAAAATTACCAGCGCGGCGCAACATCCACTCTGCTAGAGCCGTTCACCGTGCCCTATGGGATTGCCGCGCGTATCAAAAATTACGCCTATGATCGTCGCTGGCTGGCTCCGCAAAAACTATCCTGGCCAGTCATCAGCGTCGGCAATCTATCCGTCGGCGGCTCCGGGAAGACTCCGCTTGTGTTGCTGCTTTCGGATCTGCTGTCGCAACGTGGCTGGAACATTGACGTTCTGAGCCGCGGCTACGGACGCAGCAGCAAAACTGTTGCCCGTGTCGATGATGCCGGCACGCCAGAGGAATTTGGCGACGAGCCTCTCCTGATGGCTCGCCATGGGCTTTCCGTGTATGTCGGGGCCCGCCGCTACGCCGCGGGCAAATTGGCGGAGAAGGAAGCCGCCCCTGATTCCGCTAGCTCGCGTGTGCTGCATCTTCTGGACGACGGGTTTCAACATCGCAAACTGTCCCGCGAGATCGATATCGTGCTGCTGCAGCGTGCCGATCTGGAAGGGCGGCTGCTGCCGGCTGGACACCTGCGAGAACCACTCAGTGGATTGCGCCGCGCAGATATCTGTGTCCTTCGCGCAGAGGACGCCGACTTGTCACAACGCGTTCTGCAGCTCATGGGGCAACCGTCCGATCCCGCTCACATTTGGATTTTGGAGCGCCAAACTACCCTTCCCTTCGACGCAGCTTCGATCTCGAACGCGCTGGCATTCTGCGCCATTGGCGATGCCGCTGGATTTTTCAATGGTCTAAAGCGCGCCGGCGTGACCTTGCAGAATACGATTGCCTTTCGCGATCACCACGTCTACACCGCCGCCGATATATCCCGGCTGAAAACAGCCGCGAAGCGTTCGGGAGTCAATTGCTTTGTGACGACAGAAAAAGACAGTATGCGGCTTTCCGCCAAGCTTCGTGGGGAGTTAGAGAATCATGGCCGTCTTGTGATTGCAGGGCTACAGCTTCGCCTGCAAGACGAGAAGCGTTGCATCGATGGGCTGGAATCCCTCCTGCAGGAACGTCTTCAACTCCACCCGCGCAACGTGCGATGATGAATCGTTGCCCACTCAATCTCAATCTCTGCGGATCCTCGTCGTGCGTTTCGGCGCGATGGGCGATATCCTGCACGCGTTGCCGGCAGTGACGGCCTTGCGTTCCGCGCTCGATCGCAATCATCCTGCCAGCCAGATCGGCTGGGCGATTGAGCCACAGTGGACGCCGCTTCTGTGCGCAGAGTCCTGCGGACAAAGCTGCGAGCATGGACCGCAGATGCCTGTCGTCGATCGACTGCATCGCGTGCCCGCGAAACAATGGGCCCGAAAGCCGCTCTCACCTTCGACCCTCGGTGAGATTCGACAACTTCGTAGCGCATTGCGCGCACAACACTACGACATCTGCATCGATCTGCAGGGCGCCATCCGCTCGGCATGGATTGGTCGCATGGCGAAGGCGCCGCGCATGATCGGTGAGGCCGATCCTCGAGAGCCACTGGCGCGCTGGATGTTCCGTGAGCGCATTGCGACCACCGGCGTGCACGTTGTGGAACAGGCCAATGAAGTCGTGAACGCAGTTCTCCACGAGAACCTGCCCTATCAAACGCCTGCATTGCCCGTCGATCCTGTCGCAGAAAGCTGGTGCGATACATGGCTGGCAGATCGTGGTATCGATCGATTCGTATTGATGAATCCCGGTGCAGGCTGGGGAGCGAAATGCTGGCCCGCCGAGCGCTATGCCACCGTTGCTGCTGAGTTGCCTGCGATGGGATTGGCGACGGTTGTCAACATTGGACCCGGCGAATCAAAATTGGCGAATGCTTTCTCGTCCGATCCGAACGCGCGCATCTTTCCGATGACGGGCAGTATCGGCCAATTGATTGCGTGCACCCGCCGCGCCAGTTTGTTCATCGGTGGAGATACCGGTCCGCTGCATCTTGCGGCTGCCCTGAACATTCCGGTTGTCGGTATCTATGGGCCCACCAACCCAGCGCGCAACGGGCCTTATGGAACCCGCGCAATTGTTCTGCGGCATCCCGCAAGCAAACGGGACCACACCCGCAGAAACGAGCCTGAAACCGGCCTACTGACAATTACGGTGAAGGATGTGCTGGAGGCGGCGCAACAACTTCTCCAGTCTCAGGCGGCTGCACAATGAGTCTCCACCAGTTTCAACCAGCGATGGAAAAAGATTTCGCGGCGCATTCGCGTTCCGCTAGGTTTTCTTTCCGCCATTTTTTATTTCTGGTTCGCACATCCCACATGGCAATCGCTGCTCTTGAGCCTCGTCCTGGTGGTGCCTGGGATTCTGCTTCGCAGCTACGCCTCCGGCCATGTCACCAAAAATGTCGCACTCACGACCACCGGACCTTACAGCTACACGCGCAATCCTTTGTACTTTGGCTCGATTCTGATTGCCTTTGGATTTGCAGTCGCGGCGCGTAGTTTGTGGATTGCCCTGGTTTTCCTGGTGCTTTTCCTCATCATCTATTGGCCAGTCATTGTGGATGAAGAAGAGTTTCTGCGTAGACAGTTTCCCGACTATGCCGCCTATGCAGCCCGCGTGCCGCGACTGATTCCGCGCCTCGGTCAACCATTGCCGGGCGGGGACGGAAAATTTTCTTTTCAGCTCTATCGCAAACATCGCGAATACAACTCGATTTTAGGCGCCGTATGCATGTATCTTGTTCTGGTAGCCCGCATATTTCTTTGGCACTGATGGCCAAAGCTGGAAACTCTATTTTTCTGTCCTCGGCGAAGACAAATGCAACCAAGAAAAGGAATATGCGAAATTTTTTAGCTGCCTTTGTCGCCGGATCGCTGCTACTGGCTAGCCTGTCTGCTGTCGCGCTCGCACAAACGCCCACCCTTCCCGCTCCCAATCCGCAGTTTCAAATTCCAGTGAATGAGTCCCTGACCTATGCCGTCGACTGGCGCGTATTTCCCGCTGGCACGGCCGCGTTTCACCTGCAGGCCCAGGGCAACAATGTTCACGTGGTTGCGACAGCCGCCTCCATCGGAACGGTCAATCTTCTGTTTCCGGTCAGCGATCGATACGACAGCGTCTTCGATCGTTTGTCCGGATGCTCGTTCGAATATCGCAAGCAAATTCAGGAGGGGCGTCGACGAATCAATGGCCTGATGCAACTCGACTATGCTCATCACCTGCAAAAAATCAGCGAAAAGAATCTGGTCTCCGGAACCTACAAGGAGCAAACCTCGCCGATCCCCGGATGCGTGACTGACGTTCTCTCCGCCATCTTTTATGTTGGGTCACAGCCATTGCAGGTCGGCCATGATCTCCACTTTCCATTGGCAGATGGAGGCCACGTGGTTCCCGTCACCGTTAAAGTGGAGGCCAAGGAATCTGTCATCACTCCCGCGGGAACCTTCGCCGCGATTCGCGTTCAGCCCACCGCTTCGGCCGGCGTGGTGAAGAACCGGGGCAATATCTGGATCTGGTACACCGATGACGCACGGCATCTTCCAGTACAGGTTCGCGCTCACTTATTCTGGGGAACCATCACCATGCGGCTCACTCGCGTCGATCACCCCTAGCCCCTCCACAGCGCTGATTGGCCTAACATCCCTCGCAGGCTGCTTATCTACCGCATCGGCTGGATCGACGTCCCATTCAACAGAAAGCTGCTGAGCCCCAACGTGTCTGTTCGATAGACGCGCACATGCGCCGCTCCAAGCTCATCCAGCACGGAGACGCGAGGGTGCCCGAACGGATTATGACGGCCCGCCGATATCACAGCGAACTGGGGATGAACCGCAGCAAGAAAAGATGGAATCGTCGAGGTATTGCTGCCGTGATGCCCCACCTTCAACAGCCCGGCCGCCAGCGGCTCGGTGGCAACCATCTGTTCCTCCACCGGCGCTTCCGCATCCCCTTCCAACAGCGCAGCCGTCTTCTCATATCGAATTCGCATCACCAGGGAATCGTCGTTCGTCGCGCGCGCTTCAGGATGATAGCCCGCGGCCGGCGCGAGAATGCGCACATGAATCCCGCCAAACATAAAGCGCTCCCCCGCGCTCATCCGTTCGACAGGAATTTTCTCTTGCGCAGCCAGCGCCAGCAGTGCTCGGTAATCAGGGATCATCGGATTATTGCCCACCCATAAGACTCTGGGATGAAAATTCCGCAGGATGGCCGGCATACCACCCATGTGGTCGCTGTGCGCATGGGTCAGCGCAATCGCGTCCAGCCGACGAATATGGCGTGTCCATAAATATTGCGACACTACCTCCTCGCCAATATCGAATTGAGAATCTTCGGTGCGCGGCCCACCTACGGGACCTCCGGCATCGACTAGGAGTGTGTGACCATCCGGCGTAACAATCAGCAGAGAATCTCCCTGCCCCACATCGATTGCCGTCACCTCCATCACACCACGATGCCGCGTGATCGGAACCGGCCACAGCACCAGCAGAGAGCCCACGAAAATCGCCGTCAACGCTGTGATCTTCCATCTTCGCGACAGTCGGACCATCCATAAGGCCGCGATCCATGCCGCGGCGAAACAGAAAAAAGACCACATCGGTGGATTGGGTGTTCGCAGCGAGGAAGCGGCGAAATTCCCGAACAAATGGATCAACCAGGAGATTGCATGCAGCAATATCGCGGTCAGGGCACCGCTCGGCACCGCAAGCGCGGGGTGAATGCAGCCCAGCAGAAATGTGAACAACGCCAGCGGCAGCATGAACGCCAGCAACGGCAGCCCGAACAAATTCGCAGGCAACGCCACCAGGGTGATTCGATGGAAATAGACGGCCATCGGTAGAACCATCGCCAACTCCACCACCAGGGCAACGATCATCGCCTCAGCAAATCGCAGACACCAGCGAACAAATCCGAACGGCAGTCTCCAGCCCCAGCGCGGTCCAACAATGTATCGCAATCGCTCGACGTACATGCGCAAAAGCACCCGCATTTGAGTCACCTTGGGGGGCAGAAATGGATCCAGCCGTATTTGTCGCGGCAGGCGAACTCCACGCAGATACGGCGCCAGCGTAGCCTCAATCAGCGGCATAGCCACGCCAGCAATGACCAGCACCGCGAGGAATGTCATCTGAAAGCTGGCGTCAAACAATGCCGAAGGATTGTGTATCAGTACCCCGATCGAAGCGATGCCGATTGCGTTCAACGCCGCGCGTTCGCGGTATAGGATGCGGCTCAAGAGATACACCGCGCTCAACCAAAGCGCCCGCTGCACCGGCGGGGCAAAGCCTGTCAGAAAGGCGTATGGCAACGCCAGCAAGATTGCCATCAGCGTGGCGGGCACCTGGCCCAACCGCAATTTGCGTGCCAGCCAGAAAATCAGCCCAATCACAATGGTGATGTGCAATCCGGAAACAACCAGCAGATGAAACGACCCGGTGCGTTCGAACGCGCTTCGCATGGAGTGCTGCAGCCGTGTCCGGTCGCCGAACAACATCGCACTTAACACGCTGCTGTCTTGCGGCGTCAGACGCATCCACTGCGGCAACCAACTATAGGAGGCGCTGATCGTGGCGATCCGGTCCAATCGAGTGCCAGCCCATGTTTGCGCAGCCGTCGCCAGGCAACTTAGCGTTGGACGGCCGCGCGTGGACTCCACATGTAAGGCGGTGGCATCTACACTCCCCAGAACGGCGATGCCGCGCTGGGCAAGATAGGCCGGATAGTTCCATGCACCCGGATCAAGAAAATATTCTGGCCGATGAAAGCGCAGTTGCACGCTGAGCCGCTCTCCACAGCGGAGTTGCGGCAGGCTTTCCCCCGACTTGGCGTATACATTGAGTCGCAGGCCGCCCACGACCGCCGTTTGCCAATCGTAATCAGCGTTGAAGTCCTCCACATGATCCAGCGACAAATCAATCTGCTGCGTCTGTTCTGTTTCCGCGGGCCTTCCGTAAGGGCTGAGTCGCGTCTCAGTTCGCTCGGAGTGGATCGCTGTAACGGTTCCGCTCACGTTACGCTGCAGGCCATCGGCAAGTTGTAGAAGCGTCGGCGACATCTGAGGAATGGGAGCGACAAAGGCGCAGAATTGACCAGCGGAAAACCATAGCAACAACAACGGCAGCCACAGCGTTCGCAC
This sequence comes from uncultured Acidobacteriota bacterium, assembly GCA_963774515.1. Lineage (GTDB taxonomy): Bacteria > Acidobacteriota > Terriglobia > Terriglobales > Acidobacteriaceae > JAKAAZ01. The sequence continues at coordinate 129,285 of CAVZFK010000013.1, forward strand.
CGCGATCCTCGCCGCCAGAAACGCCAACCCGGCAGCCATGAATGCGCTGACTAAACTTAGAAGAGGAGGATGCCACACCCAGCGCGCATCGATAATGCCGAGCGCGAATCCAGCCGCCGCCAGCAGCATGGGCGCGGTGCCGAATGACAGCGGCTCTCTGCGGAGACGGTGCCGCGTAGCCCGCAAGGGCGCAGGCTGGTAGCCGTGCAACCTTCGTACGGACTGCGTCGTCTCCGGAAGGGTTGTGCCTGGAACCATGATGTAGCCCGCGAACTCAGCGCTGAAGCGTCGCGATGGTTTCCATGTGATACGTTTGCGGAAACATATCGACCAGTTGCAGGCGAAGGAGGCGGTAGCCGGATTGTATCAATGCCGCTAGATCGCGGCCCAATGTGGCCGGATCGCAGGAGACATAAATGATCCTGCGCGGCCCCAGGTCCGTCAGCATTTTTGCAGCATCAACGCCCACGCCAGCGCGTGGAGGATCGAGCAGAACCAGGTCGGGCACATCTTGTTTGAGCGAGATCGACTGGCGAAGAAAATTCATTGTGGATGCCTGCACGTACTCCGCCCGTGTGCCGCGCAGGTTGTGGCGCAGATCTTTGCAGGCTGCTGCACTCGACTCCACCGCAATCACCCGCTGAAAACGCTCCGTCAACGCCACAGAAAACAGGCCCACACCGGCGTACAGATCCCATGCGAATGCGCCGCTCTCGTCCCCAATAACCGCAGCGACAAACTTGTCCAGAATCGTGCAATTCACCTGAAAAAACGATCCTGCGCTGACAGTATATTCGCGCTCGGCCACACGGTAGTTCACGCTCTGACGTCCCCATTGCAGTGGCGCCCTCGGCGAGCGAACTCCGCCTTGATGCGTTACCAGCATCTGCGCACCTACCAGCTGCGGCATCTCTCGCTGCAGATTCTCGAAAAATTCTTGATAAGCTTTTTCCCGTTTGCCAGCGTGAGGCCGCGCCCAAATTGTGGCGAAAAGTTCGGACTGATCGTGGTTCGTGAACAGCTCTATTTCCTGCGCGTCCACTGGAACCCCTCCACTCGCTCCAAGTGTCCGCATCACGCCGATGCATCGCTCCAGCAGCGGCGCCGCGATGGGGCAGCCGTCAATCGCCGTCATGCGATGCGATTTCGCCTGCCGATAGCCAATCGAAAATTCGGGGCGCGTTTGAATCTGAAGTCGAATGCGGTTGCGGTATCTCAATGGCTCGCCAGCCAGGGTCTCAACTTCCGGCAGATCAAGCACTCCGGCCCGCGTCAGGCTTTCTCGCAGCATCTCCCGCTTCAGTTCCACCTGATAGGAATACGAGGCATGCTGCAATTGGCAGCCGCCACAGGTCGCGAACCACTTGCACGGAGGCGTTGCGCGAAACTCCGACGCTTCCACAATCTGCCGCGATTGCGCTACCGAATACCCGCGATGTTCCTGGGTAATCTCCGCTTCCACTATTTCGCCAGGCAGCGTGAACGGCACAAACACGCTGAGGCCGGCGCGCGCCGCGTCATCCGCAGGTATCCGTGCTAGGCCCTGCCCACCGTAAATCACTTTGTCAATCGTCAGTTTCATGTGTGGCGCATGTAGAACAAGCTCAGGCGGGGAAGACAGTTCTGTTCGAAAAGACTGCGACGAAGAAATTGCTGTTCAATCTGGCGAATTTGCACGGTCTGCAAGCGACTGCGATAGGGCGCCAGTTCCCTGCTGGACTGCTCACGCAACGCCAGCAAATTTTCTGCCGGCGTGAACGCCTGCAGCGCCGCGAACAACTGATCCTCCAGTACCAGCAACTGCTGCTCTAGCGATTCTGTCGAAATTGCGACCTGGCTTTCTAGCGATGCCGCGATCGACTCAAGGCGATGAGAAATTTCCCCGTAGGTATCGCGGGCTTTTTCAGGAGTTGCACACTCCCTCACGGCCTCCGCATTCGCCCGCACAAATGCCGCAATGCGCGACGCTTCAAAACCACTTTCTTCTGGAGTGGATAGCTGCTTGCGGAGCGCGCCGGTCGCTGCTTCATGCATGTCTTCCACGGCGCGGAGGACCTCCTGTGCGCAATAGGCCAGCCCGTTGATCTTTCGCACGCGTCCCTTCGCCTGCCGCGCAGCATATTTCTCAAAGGTCGCATCGATGCCGGCAAGAACAGCCTCCAGCGGAAATCCCGCCTCCTGCCACATGGCGATCAGCGACCAATCCAGTGTCGACAACATCAGCAGCGTTCCGCGCTTGCGCTGAAAATGCTCTTCGATCTCCGTGTAGTAGTTGAAATAGTTCTGCAAGGGCGTGGATTAAGCTTTCCGCGGACTGTTGGTTTTCCGCAGCCGCCCACCTGCGACCAGGTTGCGCTCGTAGATGATCCGCAGTCCTTCCAGCGTGAGCGTGTCGTTCACCTCGGAGATGAATTTCGACTCACCAGCAATCAATCGCGCCAGTCCGCCCGTGGCGACGCATTTCGTTTCTTGCCCAAGTTCTGCGATCATGCGCTCCAGAATGCCGTCAACCAGTCCAATGTGGCCATAGAACAATCCGATCTGCAGATTATCGACAGTGTTCGTTCCAATCACTTTGGGCGGTCGCTTGATCTCGACTCGCGGCAAGCGCGCAGCCCTTGCAAACAGCGCCTCGGCAGCAACATTCACTCCCGGAGCGATGGCGCCTCCAAGAAATTCTCCGTTCTTCGAAACAACGTCGAAATTTGTCGCCGTCCCAAAATCCACCACGATGCAGGGTCCTCCGTATTGCTGGAAGGCTCCAACACAATTGGCAACTCGATCTGCGCCGACTTCGCCCGGATTGTCCGTCAAGATGGGAAGCCCGGTTTTGACTCCCGGCTCAATGAATAGAGGCTTGTGATTGAAATATCGTTCAGAGAACTGGCGCAAAATCCAATCGATCGGCGGAACCACTGACGCGATCACCACACCGCTGATTTCTTTGCTGTCGACCCCTTCGGTCTGCAACAGGTTACGAATCAGAATGCCATACTCATCTGCCGTCTGCGCTTGTCGCGTGCTGATTCTCCAGGTCGCGCGCAATTCACCGATGCGCTCCCCTGTCACCGGATAGATCGCGATCACGGTATTCGTGTTGTTGACGTTCAGCACCAAAAGCATCGTTCTTTAACCTTTCGCCAATCGTTCTCGAACTCCACCGGACAAGACTCTGCGAACACCATCGTCGGTTTGCACGCGAAGAAATCCCTTTTCATCCAGACCCGCGGTGACGCCAGTGTACCCCCCGGCCTCATCCACAAACACTTGTTTTCCCCGAATCCACGTAGACTTCCGTTCCAGGCGCCCCAGGATCTCCAGGCAGGCGGAAGCAAAGCTCTCCGGTTGGATCAGAGAATCAATTTCCTTCTGCAAACAACGCAATATTTCAATTAGCAAATCTTTCCGTTCTATCCCGCGACCGGCTTCAAGGCGCAATGAGGTCGCCTGGCTTCTGAGCTCCGCCGGAAACTGCCTTTGGTTCACGTTGATTCCGATTCCGATGACAGCGTGGCGAATGCGCGATGCCTCGGCATTCATTTCCACCAGAATTCCACCGACTTTTTTTCCGTTCGATAACAGATCGTTGGGCCAGCGAATATCTGTAACTAATCCGGTTACATTTTCGATCGCGCGTTGCACGGCCAGTCCCGTCGCCAGCGAAAGCCACAGCCCATCGGCAGCCGCCAATTGCGGACGCAGCAGAATGCTGACATAAATGCCGGAATAAGGTTCAGAATGCCAGGCATGATCGCCACGCCCTCTGCCTGCAGTCTGCTCTTCTGCAATGTAAACCGATCCATGCGGAGCGCCCTTTGCGGCCTCCTGCATGGCGTGTGTGTTTGTCGATTCGATGGAAGGAAACAGATGCAGCTTGCCGTCAAAGATTGTTCCGGAAAGGGACTTCTGCAGCACATCGAGATCGAGCGTTTCCCCCATAGGATCGATCTCTAAAAGATTTCCGCAGTGATCTTCATGCTCAGATCGATGGCCTTCACTGAGTGCGTGAGCGCGCCGACCGAAATGTAGGTCACCCCAGTCTTCGCGTATTCTTTGACGGTTTCCAGGGTGATGCCGCCGGAGACTTCGATGGGAATATTCCGCATATGTTTGCGCGCAATGCCGACAGCACGTTTGGCTTCCCCCGGTGTCATATTGTCGAGCAGCAGGGAGTCAGCCCCACCCGCCAGCGCGGCATCGAGCTCTGCCAGCGAGCGTACTTCAATTTGAATCTTCTGCCCCGGCGGTCGCCGTTGCATCGCCAACGCCAGCACCTTGGCCACGCCGCCGCCCAAGGAAATGTGGTTGTTCTTAATCAGCACGCCATCGGCGAGATCCATGCGATGATTCTGCCCGCCACCGCAACTGACGGCGTACTTATCCAGCAGGCGTAACCCTGGTGCGGTTTTCCTGGTATCCAGAATCACCACCCCGGTACCCACAACCGCATCGACATACTTGCGCGTTTCTGTGGCGATGCCGCACATCCGTTGTAACAGGTTCAGTGTGACCCGCTCGCAGGCCAGGATGGTCCGCGCGTTTCCACGAATTACCGCGATCGACTGTCCTTTGCGCACACGCACGCCGTCGAACATTTCCGGATGGTGCACAACTTCAAAGCGATGTGTTGAAGTCTTGTCCAACTTGCGGAAGATTTCCAAGACTCGTGGAATCGCTTCCGCGCCGGCCAATACACAGTCCTGCTTGGCCACGATTGTCGCAGAGGCCGATAGCTTTGGATCGAGCGTCAACTCGGTCGTGGCATCATGCGTGGCATGGTCTTCGACAAGTGCCTGCTCCAGAATGGCCGTGACGCGAGTGGTTTTCCAGTCCATATGTTTAACTCGTATTGTGATGTCTACCGGGGTTCCAACGACTCTAATGCGCGAAGTGCTGTATTCGCTTTTTCAATCAATGCGTGCAACTCGTCCGCCCGCGCCCGCAGGCCATCCACCACTTTCGCGGGAGCTTTGGCGAGAAAAGCCTCATTTTGTAACTGTGTCTGTTTCGATTCCATTTCTTTTTCATATTTCGCGAGGTCCTTGGTGAGGCGCTCTCGCTCGGCAGCTACATCGACTTGTTTTTCATAGTGCAGCGCGACTTCATAATTTACACCGTGCCGTGTCGAAAGACCTTGCACCGTCGGCTTCGAATAGGTAATCTCCGAAACTCGCGCCAGCCGCTGGATCATATCCTGATTGCTTCGCACGACCCCGATCGCGTTGTCCGCGCCGGTTAAGAAAACGGGCGCCAATTCCTTCTCGGGCACGTCCTGCTCCTTGCGAAGGTTGCGGATGTCCGCGATGATCTCCTGCAACAGGAACATCTCCAGGTCGACGGCGGTCGGCTTCGCGTCGAACTCGCTGCCTCGCGTTTCAGTCTCCCCTGGAAACCGCGTCAGCGCAATCGACTTGGAGGGTGGCGCGCCATCGTATAGCGCGGTCCAGATTTCCTCCGTCAAAAACGGCATGAACGGCGACAGCAATCGCAGCGATGACTCAAACACGCCCAGCAACGTAGCCAACGCTTCCGTGGTCGTTGCCTTGTTCGCCGGTTCTCCGAAATCCAGGCGAATCTTCACGACTTCCAGATACCAGTCGCAGAATTCCCCCCAGAAAAACTGGTAGATACGATTTGCTGCATCGTCAAAGCGATAGTCTGCCAGCGCATGGTTCACATCCGCCACGCATTGATTGAATCGCGAGATAATCCAGCGCTCTTCTAAGGGTGCGCGATCATTCGACGTCAGCTCCTGAGCAAGATTCTTCAGGTCAACTTGAATTCCAGCTTCTTTCGCCCGCTCCATCTGCATAAAAATGAATCGCGCCGCATTCCAGATCTTGTTGGCAAAAGCGCGATAGCCCTCGGTACGTGCTTCGCTGAAGGCGATGTCCGTCCCCGGCGAGGCCATGGATGCCAGCGTAAATCGCACCGCGTCCGTGCCGTACTGATGAATAATTTCGATCGGGTCGATGACGTTGCCCTTGGTCTTCGACATTTTCTGGCGATCGGCATCGCGAACCAGCGCGTGAATATAGACCTCGCGAAACGGAACCGCGTCGGCCAGGGTACGCTTCGATCCATCTGGCATCGGCACGTCGAGCATAAAGTGGCAGCCCAGCATGATCATGCGCGCGACCCAGAAAAACAGAATATCAAAGCCCGTGACCAGCAGTTGTGTGGGATAAAACGCCGCCAAATCCGGTGTCTGCGCCGGCCAACCGAAAACGGTAAACGGCAGCAGACCGGATGAAAACCAGGTGTCCAGCACATCCGTTTCCTGTGTCAGCTTCGAGTCACCGCAATGTGAGCAAACTGCGGGCGCCTCGCGCGCCACCGTGATTTCGCGGCAGTTTGCGCAATGCCACGCGGGAATGCGATGCCCCCACCACAACTGGCGGGAGATACACCAGTCATGGATGTTGCGCATCCACTCAAAATAAGTCTTCTTGTATTGCTCCGGCGTAAAGCGAATGACGCCCGTTTCCACGGCTTCGATCGCCTTATCCGCCAGCGGCTGAATCTTAATGAACCATTGCGTCGACAGGCGCGGCTCGACAACCGTTTTGCAGCGGTCGCACTTGCCGATGGAGTTGACGTAGTCCTTCACCGCGACCAGCAAACCCTGCTGCTCCAGATCGGCCAGGATACGCTTGCGAGCTTCGTAGCGATCCAGACCCGCGTAAACTCCGGCTTCGGCGTTCATGTGCGCCGTCTCATCCATCACCACGATCGATGGCAGCTTATGTCGCTCCGCAATCGCAAAATCATTCGGATCATGCGCCGGTGTCACTTTCACCGCGCCCGTGCCAAACTCCGGATTCGCCCATTCATCCGGAAGAATCGGAATTTCGCGGCCGGTCAGCGGAAGGCGCAGTCTTTTTCCCTTGCAGATGGAGGTAGCGCGTGTCGGTCGGGTTCACAACGACCGCGACATCGCCCAGCATAGTCTCCGGCCGAGTGGTCGCAATGGTAACGTATTCGGTACCATCCACCAGCGGATAGCGAATCTCGTAAAGCTTACCCTGCTGCTCCTCATGCACTACTTCCAGGTCGCTGATAGCGGTCTGGCACCGCGGGCACCAGTTCACGATGTAGGCGCCGCGATAAATCAGTCCCTGTTCGTAGAGGCGAACGAACGCTTCTTTCACCGCGACCGACAAACGCTCGTCCATGGTGAAATATTCGCGCGACCAATCCACACTCGCGCCCAGACGCTTCATCTGGTCGAGGATCGCGCCGCCGTATTCCTGCTTCCATTCCCAAACCCGCTCGACGAAGGCTTCGCGGCCCATCTGCTGCCGCGTTTTTCCCTCCTCCACAAGTTGGCGCTCGACCATGATCTGGGTTGCAATCCCGGCGTGATCGGTTCCCGGAACCCAAAGTGTCGGATCTCCGTGCATACGGCGCCAGCGGATCAGGATATCGATCTCCGTCTGTTCCAGCATGTGGCCCATGTGCAGGCGGCCGGTTACATTGGGCGGAGGCAGCAGCAGGGTGAATCTAGGCGGAAGTCCGTCGAGCGTGGCCGGAGTCGGCACCTCAAAGAGGCGTTCACGCACCCAGTACTCCGCCCATCGATCTTCGATAGCGGTCGGGTCGTAGGTTTTAGGAAGGTCACGAGGCATGGTGTCAGGGAGGCCGTGTACCGCATGGGAGGCCAATTTTCACGATAGCACAGCGGCGATTCCGCATCGCCGACACGCGAAAATAGTGCGGGTGAATCTACTTCGGTTGAAACAAAAGCTGCGAGTATTGGATGAGATTTTTACGCCACACTGGCCACTCATGCATGCCCGGCGTTTCAACAAACGTCACCGGAATATGATTCGACCGCAGCCATGCAACGAATTGCCGATTCGCCTCGATCAGCGGCGTTTTGCCGACGTAACGATCATCCTTGCCGCAAGCGACCCACAACAGCCGCAGACGCGCCGCAGTGGTGGCATTTAACTCCGGGAAATCCTGAGCATAGTTTGTATCCAGTCCCCCGGCGCTGAACGAGCCGACCCATGCGAAGGTGTCGATGTGGTTCAAGCCGGTCATCAGGCTTTCCGCACCGCCCATGGACAGCCCCGCAATGGCACGATCCTCGCGCTTGGTGGAAACCTTGTACATCGACTGCACCTGCGGGATCACTTCCGTCAGCAACGCCTGGGTGAACAAGTCGAGGTTCTTCTTGCGCAAAGCAGGACTGCTGAACGAGGCCCGAGGCCCCATAACAATTTCCGGCGCGCCATACCCGAGCGTCATTACGACAATCATCGGCTTGGCTTTGCCTTCCGCGATCAAATTATCCAGGATGAAGTTGGCGTGACCGAGCGCAGTCCATGCGCGGGCATCATCGCTGTAACCATGCAGCAGATATAACACCGGATATTTCTTGTGGCCGCGAGGATCATACGCAGGCGGCGTGTAAACAAAATAGTCGCGCTGGTCGCCGATGATCGCGGATTTATAAAAGTGCTGATGGACGATCCCATGGGGGACGTCCTGCACATCCCACAGTTCCGGCTGCGCTCCGCGAACCTCGAAAACATTCGACGGGCTTCGCAGATTTGGATTGACGGCCGCGTTGGAAGGGTCGAGTGCCGGCACGCCATCGGCGACAAAAAGATAATCGTAGAGGTCCGGCTGCAGCGGTGGAACCGTAATACTCCAAACGCCGCGATCGTCCTTGGTCATGGGCTGACCGCCGGCATGTCCATCCATACTCAGATCGACCTGGCTGGCACCGGGATCATAAAAATAAAACGTGACCGAATGATCGGCGTGAACTTCGGGGGTTTGCGGCAGTTGCGGAGGCTTTCGATTGTCGGGGGATTGCTGGGCCTGCGCGCCTAGACTGAGGCCGATTCCCAGCAGAAGAACGCCAAGCCATCTGGCAGGAAGAGATGAGCAAGAAAATCTCAAACGCCGCAACGCATGCCCCTTTCATCTTGCAGAGAAGTGCGGTTTGGCCGACAGGCAGCATCGCGTTCGCAATGCCGCCGCCTATCTGCCTGTTGGATTAGAAGGGATTCAGCTTGTGCAGACCCTTCTTTTTCTTGTGGGTGCTGGACGATTCTTCTTTGCCTTCAAACTGCGGCTTTGGATTCTTCTTCTTTTTCTTTCCGTTGCTCGCCGTCGTCTGATCGACGGTGTTCACCGGCTGTCCTGTCTGCTTCACGTCGTTGACCTGGGCTGGTGCGGGCGCGGCCTTTTGTGCAGCCGGCAGCGGCGTGCTGTTCGGCGGCGTAACGGTTGGCAATCCACCGTTGTCCTGACGCGCGGATGGCCACTGCGTCGGATTCCCCGGGGTCTCAGTTGTATTGGCTGGAGGCACCGCAGGGTTGCCGTTTCCGCCGACGGAGGGTGCAGTCGACGGTGGAACAGTTTCCGTGCCAACCGGCGGTTCCACCGCATTCGGTGGCTGGGGTTGAGTCGGCTGGTTTTGATCGGAATTGTTGATCACCGCTCCGTTCACGCCATTGTCGCCGGAAATATCATTCATCTGCAGCCCGTTCGACACAGGCTGCGTCTCGCCGACCGCACCATTGGCGTTGCCTTCAGCGTTTGCAGCCACTGCAGGCTTCAAGTTGTTCGAGGTACCGGCGACGGAGGGGGCCGGCTGGCCGTCAGGCTTGATCGCCCAGCGAACATCTGACATTTCCGCCTTCACTAGTTCCGGAGCTGTAATTTGCGGCGGATTACTCAGACTCGGCTCACCAACACGGGCTGCCTGCACCGTGGACGGACGTGCCGTAATCAGCAGGAAGGCCTTGTATTTCAAATTCACCGGCGCACGGCTCTGCTCGATTGCTGCGCTATCGGCAATTTGCTCCTGCGTCGGTGTCGGCACCGGCAGATTCATCGCTTCCAGCCGATCTCGCGCATCGTCCGCGTGCGGCGCCATTGGATACTCCACCACGACACGGTCATATGCCTGCGCGGCACGGTTCTGGAATAGCTTTTCGAGTCGCTCCTTCGCCGCAGGATCGAGCCGCATGGTAGCAATGTTGCGCGCCTGTGCGGCATACGCATCGCCCACATCAAGCAACGCTTCATCCACACGGCTGTAAAGCGGATAGGTATCGATCACCGACTGCAAACGCGCCGTGGCAGCAGCATAGTTCATTCGCGTCTGATAAAACGACCCAATGTTGAACTCGTGGTCGCCGAGGACTTCCTGCACTTCCCGCAGGCGCTGCTTGGCTTGCGGTATCAGGCTGGAGTCCGGGTATTGCAGAATCATGGCCCGATATTCTTCCTGGGCGCGAACCGCATTGGTGGGGTCGCGATCCGGCTTTTCCATCTGCTTGTAATAGATGTCGGCTACCTTCATCTGCGCTTCGGCAGCTTCCGGCTTGTCCGGGAAGAACGTGATGAAATCCTTGTATTCCTCTTCCGCCTGTTGCATCGCGGCCGTGCCGCCCTCTTTGTACCAGGTGTCGCCGATGGCAAGCTTGGCGCGCATCTGGTATTCCGAGTCAGGATAGGTATTCAGCAGCGTCTGCAGATCCAGTCGGGCAATGTCGAACTTGCCCTTCTTCATGGCGACCATGGCGCGATCGAATAATTCCTTATCCGGCTGGCTGCTGGCCACGCTTGCCAGGGCATCGTCTTTCTGCGAAAGCGGCTTCTGCTTGCGATGAAAAATTCCTGCATGGGCCATGCTGCCGCCCAGAACCGCCAGCGTGCCGACGGCCACGCAGCGTTGCAGAAGACGATGACTGGAACAACGGATGAAACGACTCATACTGTACTTCCCCTTCGCAGACCTGTTCGCTTACTTGTTCTTCAGCTGACTTTTCGCTTACTTGTAGAGCGGTGAATGGGTCTGCCATTTTCCCGTACATTTTTTCCAATATTCACTTGTTTCACGGCCGGGCTCGATCGTTCTCCGGCAGCAGTGCGTGCCAACTTTAATAGCTCCCGCGCATTCTCTTCCGGATGACCATCGCCGAAGACCGCATGGCCGGCCACCAGCAGATCGGCGCCCGCTTCCACCACCTGGGCTACCGTGTCGTCTGCAATGCCGCCATCCACTTCCACTCGATATTCCAGGCCCATCTCCGCGCGAATCGCGCACAGGTGTCGAATCTTTTCCAGCGAAAACGGAATAAATTGCTGCCCACCGAATCCCGGATTCACGCTCATCACCAGGACATGGTGCACCATCGGCAAAATATCAATCAGCAGATTGACCCGCGTGGCCGGATTGATCACGACCGCCGGCTTCATTCCATGTTGCTCAATCAGTTCCAGCGAGCGATGCAGGTGGCGGCAGGCTTCGTAATGCACACTCACCCAGTTCGCTCCCGCCTCCGCCAGCGCGGGGATAAACTCATCCGGATTCTCAATCATCAGGTGGCAATCGAGCGGCAAATTGGTGACTTTACGCAGCGACGCAACCACTGGCGGGCCAATTGTAATGTTGGGCACAAAATGGCCGTCCATCACATCCACGTGAATGACAGTTCCGCCGCCTCGCTCCGCGGCCTGAATTTGCTCGGCCAGGTGGGCGAAGTCTGCGGAAAGAATTGAGGGTGCTAGTTCAACCACGGTCTTTTTAGTCTATCAGCGGCACGGCACGTTAGTCTGAGGCGCAAGCACTTTGTCCGCCGGTTTCGAGCAGCTTCCACCCATGAGCTGCCGCCATATCCTTCTCCCGGCATGGCAGCAAAAAGTAGGTTGGGTGAGGCCCGAATACGTCGTTGACATCGCTTCCGGGCACGACGCCCACAATTGGATAGCGCTTCGCCAGATCCGCAGGCAGCCACGGCTGGCTTGGCAGAATATCTTCCGGCAGGCCGTCCAGCACAATCGCGTCAAATTTATTCTGGTCGACTTCCTCTGCAATTTTCGCCCTCACCGCATTGTCCACTTCGGGCAGATTCGGGCGCAGAGCGTCATGCAGCGCCGCGTTGTCCGGGTGCCACTGCTTGCCGGCCGCCACGCCCTCATAAGGATTAGACGGAAGAAAGACGTCGCCGGGAAACACTCGCAGCCACGAAATTAATTCTTCCTGCGACGTGACCAGGTCGCGGTGCGGCATAGAATCGTGCGGGTTATAGACCCAGCTAACAAATGGAATCGCCACCGCAGCCAGCAGAAAAACGCGCGCCGTCTCTCGGGAGGCGAAGGCGAATGCAGCATCCAGGCGAGCGAACGAGATTCCAAAAATTACTGCCAGAATCGCATAGGCAGGCATGGGCGTATTGGCGGTAGCGCCCGCGTGCGCCTGCAGAAACCAGCACAGTCCAAAGAGAGCAGCCCCGGCCATCAGATAAAAGCGCGTTCTCGCGTTGGCGAGCGATGGGCGCGTCCAAACCCACGCCATCGCGATGATCAGCAGCGCCACTCCAAAAGGCGCAACCAATTGCGAAGAGATATAGAACACGGCCGGCCGCAACCAGAGATCGGCATTGGCGTGCGGCACCGTAAATGCATAGAACCAGAACCAGCCATCGGTGGCGTGATCCAGCAGGCGACTGGAAATGGCAGTCATCAGCAGAAAACTTCCAACTCCCAGCAGCAACCGGCGCGGACGTTTCCAATCCACGCACAGCATCACCAGCGCAACCGGAAAAATGGTTTGTTTCGCCAGAAACGCGAGCGTCCATACCGCAGCAGCGATGATCGGATGGAGATAGCGCGTCGACAGCAACGCCAGCAACAGCAGCAGAATATAAAAGGCATCGAGCCGGCCCAGGTCGAACCATTCGCGCGTCCAGGGATATGCCGCCACATAGAGGCCAGCGCCGGCCAGAGCCAGCCAGATGTCGTCGTACCCGCGTGCCCGGCGCATCAAGAAAAACAAAAAGATAAATGACTGCCATCGATGCGCAGGTGCTCAGCAATGAAACCAGTCGCAGCGCCAGAAAACGAGGCCCCAGCAGCCGCACTGCCCATCCGGAGACGTAGTAATAGGCAGGCGCATACATATAAGGGATGAAGGTGAAATTGGGCCGAATATAGATCGGCTGACCGTGCGCCACCCGCTCGGCCGCCAACAGCATGGAGCCTTCCAGTTGCTCCAGCGGAAAATTGTATGCGAGGCGACCAAGACTCGCGATGAGAAACAGCGCAATGGGAACCAGTGCCAGCAACGCAAGCAGCACTTCGAGTCGCGGACGCCAGCGCGCCCATCGATTCGGCGAGGAGAAATCAACTGCAGAGGATGCATTTTGGGGAGGCTGTCCGGTCACGCGATGCAGCCTTCTCGCAATGCGGAACAGACGCGGTTATTTCGTGGCGTGATCATACTTCTCTAACCATAAAAGCTCATCGCGCACTTTGATATAGCCGTGCCAGGGATCGTTGGCCAATCCGTGCCCTTCGCCCGGAAACACCAGAAACTGATGCGGGATATTTTGCGTTTGCAGCGCCCGCTCGAACAGATATCCCTCTTCGGCGGCGACGCGAATATCTGCGCCTCCAATTACGTCGTGGACCGGTGTCTTCACCTTGTCGAATTGGAACAGCGCCGCTTCGCTTTGATACCGCGCCGGGTTCTGCCAGGGAGTTCCGCCAAGCATCCAGGCATCGTCAAAGGACATATCGTCGTTGCCCCAGTTGGCCGCATGTTCCACCGCGCCTGCGCCCGAAACTGCCGAGCGGAAACGTGTCGTCTGCGTGATCAGCCAGTTGGTCATGTAGCCACCGTAGCTGTATCCGCCGACTGCCAGATGGTCAGGGTCGGCAATGCCGTCGGCGACCAATTTATCGACGCCGGCAAGAATATCTTTTCCAGGCAGCGACACAATCACCGGCGAAATCTCCAGCTGAAATTTGTCGCCATAGCCGCTGGAGCCGCGATAATTGGGCCGGAACACCAGCCAGTTATTGTCGGCGGCAAGAATTGCCCAGTCATACCAGTCGGCGCCGAATCTATCGCCGTCTGCATCGGCGGGCCCACCGTGGATCAGCGTGAACATGCGCAAATGTTTTTGCCCAAACTTGCCCGGTGGATAGAGAAGCACGCCTTCCACCGGCGTTCCATCCGGCGATTTCCAGCGATATGGCGTCCACTTCGGCAGCGCGCGCTCTGTGAACAATTTGTTGAACTGCGTAATCGGTTTGGCCTGGTCAAGGTGCGCGGAATCTTCCGCCAGGTACACTTCCGTCGGCTCATCGATTGCCGAGTGGGTGAAGATCAATCGCGGCGACTTCAGCGCGGTGTGTACATTGCCGTAGCTGCCTTCGACACCCGCCAGCTTGCTCGCTTTCGCACCATCGACTCCGTAGATTTGCGTCTGCAGCCCGGTCATGCCGCGCCCCAGCAAACTTCCGTCAGACTGGATCGCGTAGCCCTCCCAGCTGCCGCCGTAGTCCCCGCCCAGCCGAGTGATTTTTCCGGTGGACGGGTTCCATTCCGTAGAGCCGACCCTGCACATCCTGATAGGCTTGCTCCGCCGATCCCGCGGCAGCAGGAACTGAAAAATATAGCGTCTTGCTATCGCGACTCCAGTGCAGCCCTTCCTCATAAGCCTGGTTATGCGTCAGTTGTTTCGGCTTGGCGGCGGTCCCATCCGCTGGCACAGAAAAAATTTCGTAGTCCGCGGGATTTTCCTGGCGATTCAGGAGTGAGCGGCTCTCAAACGCCAGCAAGCTGCCGTCGGGAGCGGCGACCAACTCGGTGATGGCCAGCGGAAACTGCGCCACCACGGTTGCATCAGAAGGCAGTTTCGGTTTCTTGTCGGCATCCGGCTTCGCCTCACTATCAGAAGCCATCAGCAGCTTGGGCTGCGGAATTGCAGCAGCAATCGGCACTCGCAGAATGTCGTCCCCACGCCGCTGGTCACGCCAGCGCACTGTATCCTTCCATGCCTTCTTCTCCGCAGTCTTGGCATCTTCAGAGATGGGCTGCTGCGTCGCAACAAAAATCGCGTTGCCATCCCCCGACCACGTGAAGGCGTCAACACTCAACGGCTCTTTGTACAGAGGAAACGCGCCGCCTCCAGTGGCCGGCAGAATCCACACACGTTCGACCGCATCCTTGGCGGCTTCTCCCTCCGCAATCAGCGGACGATTCGACAGAAACGCAATGTACTTTCCATCGGGAGAAAAATGCGGGTCGCTGTCATGCCCGGTCGTAGTCAGCGGAGTGATGGAATTATCTCCCACGCGCCACATCCACAAATCATCGCGGAAACGATTCTGCTTCCAATCCGCCCGCTCAGTTCCAATCACGGCCGTATTGCCATCCGGAGCGAGAGCTAGTCCCTGAATTTCAACAAAGCTGAAAAACTCGTCCAGCGTGATGGGTGGCTTGTCAGCGGGGCTCGCAGACCACGCCATTGGGGCACACGCGAGCGCAGCCAACATCACAAAAAAAAGTATCTGGAGACAAGCAGAAGAGGACGTTCGACGGCCATTCATAGAGTGGAAAAAATCGTATCATAAGTCGCGTTCATTGCCAGCGCACTATGTTCCAGCGGCATCGAGCGCACCTTCCGAAGTATCTTTTTGCCCGCAAAAGACGCGAGAGATGCCACGCAAAATTCGCGACAGAGGAAATGGTCTCTCCTCCGCTGAATCCGCCGCAGTCGTTTCCTCGCGAAAGAAAATTTCTCCCACCCGCCGATTGGCTGGGCGATAGTACCAGCGCGCCAGCAGCGATAGATGCTCGCTCAACTGTTCCGGCGAAGCTTTTTCAGAACGCGCCTGCGATTCCAAATCTTCAAGAACCGCCTGCAGTCGCTGCTCCAATTGACCTCGCGCGACCTTCGTCCCTCCGGTTTGCGCGGCCGGAATCCGCGCCCTGTGTCACTGGAAGCGCTTCCAGCGGCGTTGGTTCCAGCACCGTCGGATGGGCAAACAGCGACGTGGAACCAGCCCGCTCATTGGGGTGGCGCATCCCTTCCACAGAATAGAATCCAGGCCCAATAATTCTGGCGCCACGAACCAGGTAGATGGAAACGTGTGTTGCCTCTGTACGCAGCGCGCGGTTCGACATCTTCTCCGACTTTCCGTCGGCTGCAAATATTGGCTGCGCAACCGTCGGCTGCAAAATCACGGCATCGAGTTCTGCCAGCGGATGGACAAGGGGCGCTGCCTGCTGTGCAACAGACTTCATCTTTTGGATTCGCTCATGCAGTCGAGCGGCCTTCTCGAAATCCAACGCGGCAGACGCTGCGTCCCGCTCTGTTTCCAGTCGCGCCATCGTCCACGCCCCGCGCGATGCAAAATATTCGCGCACCTGTTCCGCCTCTGCGGCATAGCGCTCATCGCTGCAACCCTTGAAGCACGGAGCAAGGCACATCTTCATTTCAGAGTAGACACACCCCGGAAACGTCGGGTCAGGATGCAGTTCTTCCGTGCATCGGCGCAGCTCAAAAAAATTCAACGAGTCGTCGAGATATCGTTCGGCGGCCGCACGTGATTGGAACGGTCCATAGGTCGTCGCCAGGGCGCGCTGGGTCACTCGATTCGTCACGTAGACGCGCGGATAGCGGTTCTCCCAGGCCAGCCGCAGCAACGAGGGCGAACGCAGATGTAGATGCTTGCGAACCCGCTCGCCGCAATATCGCCGCACCGCCTGCAGCATCAATAGAGCAGTCGCAAAGTCAGACCCAACTTCGGAATAATCCAACCGGACAGCGGTTCCACCTAGGTGCAAGCGCTTGCCGCCTGCGAACGACGGAGCCAGCAATCGATGCATGCGGCGGCGCAGGTTTGCGGTTTTTGAAATATAGGGCTCGAGCGTCGGGTTGCCCGCGGATGCCTCCGGACCGAACAACGCGAAAACCGCAGGTCGCGCAGGCAGATCGTGCAACCACGCTTCCAGGTCGTTCGCCGGGATCGGGAGAGACGTATCCAGCACACGCTGATTGTAGTCAATCTGCGCCGGCGAATTTAATCAGGAATGCGAATGCTTCCGTCCTCGGCAATCGGGAATGAAGGATTCCACGCAACTTCCCATACAAAGCCGTCAAGGTCGGAGAAGTAGCCGGAATAGCCGCCCCAGAATGCCTGCTCCGCTGGTTTCAGAATCCTGGCGCCTGCAGCCGAGGCCTCCGCCAGCACAGAATCCACTTCTTCCCGGCTGCGCGCGTTGTAGGCCAGCGTCATCCCATAAAAACCGCTGCCGTCCGCTGAAAGATTCGCGTCCTTGGCGAGTTCCTCGCGTGGGTATAGAGCCAGTCCCATGTCGCCTGCCTGAAAGAATACGATTCCTTCGCTCTGTGCCAACGAGCGACGCCAACCGAGTCGCAGATAAAAATCCTGGCTGCGTGCCAGGTCTGCGACGCCAAGAGTGATCAGGCTAATACGCTGTTCCATGATGGATTCTCGGTCGAGGAGTCAGGGGCTCTGCCCCTTCTGCAGCCAGGCTCTCGCAAAAATTACTGCGATGACTTCGAACTGCTGGAGCTTCCCGCACTTGATTTGCCGGAGCCCGAATCGCTCGACGACGAATTGGACGAAGCGCTGCTGGACGACGAAGAAGAGTCTGATGTCGATGACGCGGGCTTGCTGCTGCCGGAGTCCGACTTGGTGTCGGAAGCGGATGCCGAAATGTCGGCCTTTCCGTCGGACTTGCTCGTGGAGTCGGACGCCTTTGCAGGCTTGCTTCCTGACTTGGCGTAGTCGTTCACGTACCATCCCGCACCCTTGAACTGAATCGCAGGCGCGGAAATTACCCGCTCCAGTTCGCCACCGCACTTCGGACATTTCGTCTCATGCGGCGCGCTGAAGCTTTGAATCTTTTCCAGACGCTCGTGGCACTGTTTACATTCGTACTCGTATAACGGCATGCAGGGAAACCCTTCTACAAAACAAGCTCTCGACTTATTGCTTTCGATCCAGTGTAGGCTCTGGCGCTGCATTTGAGATGCTACTGCAGGCCCGTTCGATGCTGCAAGAATGTTCTTGCCTCGCCAATCAGCTTACGTCAGTTTCACCAGACGGACACTTGTAATCGCCTTCAGATTGCCCAAAGCTTCCATCGCCTTCTGCATTTGAGCCGGCGTAGTCTCGACATCCATGTGGATCACGGCCAGCGCTTCGCGCACACCATTTCCATCCTGGCCATCCGCACGACCCAGCGCAAAGTTGGCAATATTCACATTGTGATCGCCCAGCGTTGTACCGATTTTGCCGATGACGCCGGGGACGTCCTGGTTGCGCAGGAACAGCAGCGTTCCTTCCAGCGGTGCTTCGATATCGATGCCGTCGCACGACAGCAGCCGGGGAAATCTTCCGTGACGCGCCGTGCCGCTCACCGTCATGCTTTGATGCGCAGCATGCAGCGTCAGCTTCAGCACGTTGCCGGCGCCCCCCGCCAGAGCCTCCGTCTTTTGCTCATGCACACGGATTCCATGTTCGGCTGCGACAGACGCCGCATTGATGCGATTCACGTGTTCCGAGCGGCTGAGAATGCCGCACAGTGCCGCACCGCGAACCAGCTCCGTGCGCATCTCCGCCAGTTGGCCGGAGTAGGCAAGATCCACGCTCTGCACACTCTCGCCGAAGGTTGCCGTCAAGAATTTTCCCAATCGTTCGCCCAACTCAATGTAGGGCGCGAGCGCCGTGTATTCCTCATAGGAAAGCGAAGGAAAATTCACTGCGTTCTGCACCACGCCGGTACTGAGATAAGCGCGAACCTGCTCCGCAATCTGGATTCCTACCGCCTCCTGCGCTTCCGCAGTTGACCCCGCGATATGCGGTGTCAGAATCACATTGTCGAGTCCGAAGAATGGCGAATCCTTCAGTGGCTCCTTGCGAAAAACATCGAGCGCGGCACCGGCGACTTGTCCGCTCTTCAGCGCGGCCACCAGGTCTTCTTCAACGATTAACTCGCCGCGCGCGCAATTCACCAGGCGCACACCTTTCTTCATGGTGGCGAAGGTGGCAGCGTTCAACATGCCTTCGGTATCCGCGGTCAGTCCCACATGCAGCGTCAGATAATCGGCCTGGCGAATCACTTCATCGCGACTCGCGAGGCGCACGCCATTCTCTCGCGCAATCGCCGCGGAAACAAAAGGATCGTTGCCGACGAGGTCCATGCCAAAACCGCGCGCACGCCGCGCGACTTCTAATCCAACTCGACCCAGACCGACAATGCCCAGCGTCTTGCCGCGCAGCTCAGTTCCCTGCAGCGATTTCTTTTCCCAGCTTCCGGCATGCATGGTTGTGTTCGCACGTGGCACCATTCGAGCAAGATCGATCATCAGCGCCAATGTCAGTTCTGCTACTGCGACCGCATTCGCTCCCGGAGTGTTCATCACCACAATTCCGTTGCGGGTCGCGGCTTCGGCATCGATGTTGTCCACGCCCACGCCGGCGCGGCCGATCACGCGCAGCTTAGGCGCTTTTTCCAACAACGCGGCATCCACCTGCACAGCGGAGCGAACCACCAATGCATCGGCGTCTGCCAACTCAGCGGGCAGGCCGTTCTTGATCTGATCGTGAGTGACAACTTTCCAATCGGCAGCATCGGCAAAGACAGCAATCGTAGCCGGAGAAACTTTTTCTGCGAGAACGACTTTCATGGCTGGTTTCCTATCGTTGGTTCTGAAGCGACCTTCCCAAGGCACGGGGCAAAGGGCGCTCCGCATTTCTTTGGAACGGGAGCACCCACAGGAAAACGGCTATCGGCCAACCCCGGCGGGTTCGGCGACAGCAATGGTTTTTGAAGAATTTGTAGAAGCGGCGTCGAGGCTACGGCTGCGTTCTGCGAAGACGCGTTGCGCTGCGGCCAGTGCATCGCCTAGCTGAAATTTCGATGGCGGCAGTGAATCGACCGTCACCTGTTCCAGCGCGCCAATAACAGCCAGGGTGTCCAGCGGATCAAAAAATCCGAGATGCGCCACACGGAAAAGCTGACCCTTCATCTCTCCCTGGCCATTGGCGACAATCGTTCCAAAGCGCGACTTCAGCTGCTTCACGATAATGCCAGAATCCACACCCTCGGGCGGCATCACAGCCGTCACCGCAGCCGCGGGCGCATCGGGCGCGAACAGGCGCATTCCCATGGCGGGAACAGCGGCACGCATCATGGCAGCGCAGGTTTCGGCATTCTCGACCAGGGCCACGCGGCCCTTGGCCAAATCGCCATCCGCCTGAGCGGCAATGTAGTCGAACGCTGCGCCCAGCGCGGCAATCAAGGCAACTCCAGGAGTGTAGGCAGACTCACCTTTTGCCGCTACTTTCCGCTCCTTGCGAAGATCGAAATAGTAGCGCGGATTTTTCGTCGTCTCCATCCGCTTCCACGCACGCTCGCTCACGGCCAGGTACGCCAGACCCGGCGGGATCATGACCGCTTTCTGCGATCCGCCAATCAGTACGTCAATGCCCCAGGCATCCATATCCAGGTGGGTGGTTCCCAGGCCAGTGATGGCGTCGACCACCAACAAGGCATCGCTGCCGGCCGCACGCAGCATCTCCGCCACAGCTTTCACGTCATGGCGAACGCCGGTCGAGGTCTCCGTTGCCTGCATCAGCACCAGCTTGGTGTCGCTGCGCAGTGCAGCCTTCGCGGCATCCAGCGGTAAGGTCTGTCCGTAGGGAGCGCTGACGACGTCCGGCTGGCAGCCGAACGCCTTCGCCAGGCCGGTCCAGCGTTCGCCGAATTTTCCGGCGGTCAGCACCAGCACGCGGTCGCCCGGCGAGGTCAGATTGGAGATGGAAGCCTCCATCGCCCCAGTCCCCGAACTGGTCAGCAGCACGACATCGTTCTTGCTGCCGACAAATGTCTTGAGCTGTTCCAGCACGCGCTGATACAGGGCGCGAAATTCCGGAGTGCGATGGTGCAGATCAGCAGCAGCCATGGCAAACTGCGCCGCAGGCAGCAAGGGAGTCGGGCCGGGAGTAAAGAGACGCGTTTTATGGAACATGCTTCCATTCTAGAGAAAAAACAAGGGTTTTGCTGCGAGCCTATAATCGAAAGATTGCGGTCTTTTTCGGCCATTCAGTAAAGGGACGGTGACTTTCGTGAGCTTGACGGATAGAGTGCAGCAGGACATGGTGGCGGCGATGAAGTCGCGGGAGGTGGATCGTCTGTCGACCCTTCGCATGATGAAATCTGCGATGAAGAATAAGGAAATCGACAAACGCGCGCCGCTGACCGATCCCGAAGCTGAGCAAGTACTGATCACCATGGTGAAACAGCGCCAGGATTCAATCGAGCAATTCACCAAAGGGCAACCGCATGGACCTGGTGGCGAAGGAAGCTGCCGAAATTCCTATCATTGAGAGCTATCTGCCCAAGTCCGCATCACCAGACGATATCCGCAGCAATGTCGAAGCTGTCGTCGCTGAAATGTCCGCCGCAGGCTCCAAGCCAACTCCCGGGATATGGGCAGCGTGATGAAAGCAGTGCAGGCCAAATTTCAGGCCGCCGGCTTGCGCGCCGACGGCAAGTTGGTCAGCGAACAAGTCAAAGCCGCGCTGGCTGGTTCAAACTGAGCACAAATACGAGAACCTATTCACTCCGACCGGCCACACCGAGCTGAAATTTCTCCGTCTTGCGATCTGGCAGCAAGAACTGCGTATTCTGCCAATCCTCCTTCTGTTTTTAGCGCGGCGCTGCCTTTAATCGCTCGAGTGGCAACAGGCCCTGCTTCGTTCATCGCCTGAAGTTCATATTTCTTAGACGCTTCGATGGAAAGCCTCAAGCTAATGTCAAGGTTGAGTATTTTGCACTCGCATTCAACACAACTCAGCCCACAAGACAGCTCTGACAGACACCGAAGGATTGGCAAAGTTTGCGAATCCCTGTAGCGCGGAAGAGGAGAAAGCAGATTTCTTTATATCCACCAGCGAGAAGGGGAATCGGTGATGGTCCTGACGCGTTGAAGGAGATCTCAACAACTGAGCGAATGCCCAGCCGGACGCGGCGGGAAATCCGGCGTCCCACCCAAGCACAGAAAGCATCTCAAAGCGGATCCAACGCAGGTGATTATGTTTGTCACAGAACCCTCCATGCATACGTGGAATGCCTAACCGCGATGTCGAACTTTACATGATGATTCCAATTCAGAGCCTAGGATTTTCCTGCTCTCTGACCCAGCGCTTTTTCAGGCATGACCACCACAATGGTTCCCTCGGGAATCGATCCTTCCAGCAGGTTGATTTTTCCTTCTTTGACAATGCCGCGCAGCGGTCGCACCGGCGGCGGCTCTGTGGCAACCGGCGAATTCGGACACGCCAGCCTTTACCTCCGGCTTCCGCCGCATCCCTCGATCCATGGCCTGATTCGCCAGCTCATCCGCTTTCTTGTTCTTTCCTCGCAGCACGTGTTCAATCTGGAAGGCTTCCAGCTTGGCGATGCGGCGCTTGGCTTCCTCATACAACGGACGCAGGTCCGGGCTCTGCACGCGATATTGTCCGCGAATCTGCTTCACCATCAATTCGGAGTCGGAAACCACACGCAGCCGAGGATGGCCTTTGGCCAGCGCAAATTCCAGCGCCGCCAATAAGCCCGAATATTCCGCAACGTTATTCGTGCGCATCCCCAGAAATTCGCTCAGTTCGCCAAGAACCGTTCCCGTCTTCGCCCAGAATTACCACTCCATAGCCGGAGGGGCCAGGATTGCCTCGCGATCCCCCATCGGTATAGGCGACGGCCCAGTTGCCGACTGGTTTGCGGGTGGAATCAGGGGAGAAAAACGAGGATTGCGTATCCCCGGAGGGTCGATGAGAAACAGGAGTCATGAGGCTCAGTGTAGAGCAAAATCCGCCACGCTACCTTCCCGATGGTCGCGCCTCCGCCGAGCCCAATGCCGCCAGCGCTTGCCCGAACCGTAGCAAAGGAAAGGAGAATGGCGCCAAAACAGAAGACTCCCCCGCCCAGACGCCCATAAACACCGGATCGGCTCACGTTTGAGGAAAAAAGCCGTCAAAATGATTGGAGACACACTCGATGGAGCCGCAGCGTTTCGCCATCCTTACGCAAGATACGTTTGCACCCCCACAAATCAGTGCGCCCTCACGGATACAATCAAAACCAAGGATGTACGCCGAAAGTTCAGCTCGGCTGCAGGACGCGGAACTGATCCGCGAGGCGCAAAAAGGCTCTCGTGCCGCCTTTGATGCACTCGTGCGTCAGTATGATCAGGCTGTGCTGCGCCTGGCGCTGCACCTGACCGGCTCCGAACAAGATGCGCAGGATATTCACCAGGAAGCGTTCCTGAAAGCCTATCGGCATATTGGAAGCTTCCGCTTCGAGTGTTCCTTCTACACCTGGATTTACAGGATCGTCACCAATCTTTGCCTCGATCTGCTGCGCCGACGCAAAACGCGTCGCGAAGATCCGGCCGTCATCGTCGATGCCACCGGCGAGGAACACGACACCATGATTAATGTGTCGGACGATCGCGCCATGGCGAATCCTGCAAAGGAGCTCGATCGAAAAATATTGGCGGAGAAAATTCAAACCGCGCTGGCGACGTTAACTCCTCGCGAACGCACCGTATTTGAGTTGAAACATTACCAGGGTCTGCGGCTGCGGACCATCGGAGAGATGTTGAACACAACGGAAGAGACAGCCAAGAACACACTCTTTCGTGCTACCCGCAAGCTGCGGACACAGTTGTCAGTCGTGCGATAAAAGACGGTAAAAGATGATGTACTTTTTCAACTTCAGGAGCAGGCCATGAAATGCGATCACGCACAACAGTTGATTGTGCAATATATCTACGGAGAGCTGTCCGACGAACACAGCCACAGCCTGGAACTGCACATGGCAGGTTGTGAATCTTGTCGGGCGGAATTGCAGGCGTACCAGGCGCTTCGACAGACAATGTCTCTGGCGCCGGTCGAAGAACCCTCTCCAAACTTTCTCGCTCAAAGCCGTGTTCGGCTGGATGACGCGCTCGATCTATTGCCGCCTCCCAGCTTGTGGATGCGATTCGAAATCGGATGGCAGGGATTTTTTGCGCAGTTGCAGGCCGCGCCCGGCATGGCCATGGCGATCGCCGTCGTAGGTTTGGGAATTGGTGCTTCGGCTGGCCACTACTGGAAGCATTCGATCGAGCATCACCCGGTCGCGCAGCTGGCTTCGGCAACAGCGCCGGCGGAAAGCACGGCGGCTCCCTCGGTCTATAACGTCAGCTCCATTGTGCAGCACCCGAATACCGACATGGTGGAGGTCCACTTCAACACCATGGTGCCGGCCACAATCGAAGGATCGATCGACGACCCCGAGGTGCAGAAGCTGTTGCTGATGGCCACGCAGAATGCCGTGGATCCAAGCGTGCAAAGCAATTCTGTCGCACTGTTGGCGGCGCAATGCAAGGCGGGCCACTTCTGTGAGGATGGACCGGTGCGGACGGCGATGATGGTGGCCCTACGCTACGATCGCGATCCTGCGGTGCGACTGAAAGCGCTGGAAGGGCTCAAGCCGTATGTGGGCCAGGATGTTCGAGTGCGAGACGCTGTACTCGAATCTCTCATGCATGATCCCAGCCAGTCAGTTCGGAGTCAGGCCTTGCAGATGCTGGAACCGGTCCGGGCGGATAGCAGTGTCCGGGTGGTGTTGCAAACCGTTTCCACTGGAGATGACAATCCGGCCATTCGCGAAGCTTCGCTCAAAGTACTGCAGGCAATTCCCCCCACGGAATAGTCGCAACCAACTCAACGCGGACCCAATCAGGCAGAATTAGAACGCCTCAACCGGGTCCGCGGGAGTTGATCCTGTGGGTCGCGAATCGTTCCGAACACCGGCTGCCGATTCGCTGCAAGGCAACGTCCTGATACAGTAAGGCGCGGAGCCGGGTTGCGAAGTCGGACATACAGTAAGCGGCCAACGCAAATAGAAATGCCGAAGTGAATCTATGAAACATCGATCGTTTCCATGGAGTCTTGCCTGCCTTGCCTTGCTGGTTTTGCCAGCAGCCGCCGGCACACATCCCATGGAGCCGATGGTCGGCATGAGCAGTTTTCATCATCACGGCGCATACCTTGGCGTGGATTTCGAAAACCTGACTAAGCAACAACGACTGAACCTTCAGCTCCCTTCAAATGAGGGGGTCGGGATTGCCGCTGTGGACCACGATGCGCCCGCGGGAAAAGCCGGGCTGCATGCGAATGATGTGATTGTGAAGTTCGCCGGGAAGAAAGCGGAAAGTGCCGAGGGCCTGACCGACACGCTGCACAAGATGAATCCCGGACAATCCGTGGTGCTGGATATTGTTCGCGACGGCAAACCCATGGAGATGACGGTGGTGCTGGCAGACCGCGATACGGTGGAGAAGGAAGCCTGGTCGCAGCACTATACCGTTCCGGATCCCAGCGCGCAGACAGCGACGCAGGCCCCGGTTCAGCCTCCGCCACCCAGTGGATTTTTCGGGGTGGCCTCCTCCGACATTGGAAAGACGTTCAGCTCCAACGGCGGCCTGATGAGCTACATTCCCGGCACGCCTCCGTATACCGGCATTACGCTGGATGTCTTAAATCCGCAGCTGGCACGCTATTTTGGATTGAAGAATTCGACCGGTCTGCTGGTGAAGAGCATCGATCCCAACAGCCCTGGTGTTCGTGCCGGCGTGCAGGCAGGCGATGTGATCTGCAAGGCCGACGATGTGCCGATGACCTCTCGCAGTAAATGGAATCATGCGCTGCGACAAAATAAGAAAGCAGCGATCAAACTGCAAATCCTGCGCGACCGCCAGCCGCAGATATTGATTCTCACTCTAGCCGCCAGCAAATCCTGAGCAGATCGCCGCTTGCGCGTGGGATTCCTAAGCTCTTACGGCGGTCGCCGACGGCTCAGGTCGGCTTAATCCATACATCAACCCCGCACCCAACGCCAGCGTGATCGCTGCTGCCAACAATCCGGCGGAGAAGAAATGTGTGCGGTCGACTAGCCATCCCATCCAGAATGGGCCAAAGAATCCGCCCAGGCAGCCGATCGCGTTGATGAGCGCGATGCCGGCGACGCCGTTCTCGCCAAGATGTTCTGTGGCCGCCACCCAGAACAGCGGCATGGCGGAGCAGATTCCTAACGCCGCAATCGAAAATCCTGCCACGCTGACTGCGACCACCTGGGTGACGGAGGCCACGTACATGCCCACGGCCGCGGCCAGAAATGCCAGCACTACATGCCACTGCCGCTCGCCGGAACGATCCGAATGCCGCGACCACAGGACCATGCCCACTGTCGCAATCACGTACGGAAGAGCCGTCATCCAGCCTGTCTGCGCGACGGGAAGTCCTTGCGAGGTGAGGATGCGCGGAATCCAGAAGCCCAGACCGTACAGGCCAATCATCAGGACGAAGTAGCCCAGCGCAAAGCCAAGCACGGTGCGGCTGCGAAATAAATGGACCCACGAAGCGTGCGCGGTGGTCGGCCGTGATTCAGCCGAGATGGCAGAGACCAGCCAGGTCGATTCCTGCGGCGACAGCCAGCTTGCTTTCTTCGGCGAGTCGGCAAGGATCTTCGGAATCATCAGGCCCACCACGATGGCGAGGCCGCCTTCCAGAACAAACAGCCATTGCCACCCTCGTAGTCCGGCGATGCCATTCATTTTCAGGATAGCCATCGACAACGGCGCGCCGACGACTGTGGAGAGCGGGATCGACACGATGAATAGCGACATCAGGCCGCCACGCACCGAAGCCGGCAGCCAGAAAGTGAGATAGAGGACCACGCCGGGAAAAAATCCAGACTCGGCCGCGCCCAGCAGAAAGCGCATCACCATGTAGGAAGTGCTGGTGTGTACGAAGGCGAAACCGGCCGACACCAATCCCATGAGCACCAGCAACACCGTCAGCCACAAGCGCGCGCCGACTTTCGCCAGCATAAAGTTGCTGGGCACTTCAAACGGGACATAGCCGACAAAGAAAATTCCCGCGCCAATGCCGAACAGGGTGTTGCTCAGACCGAGGTCGCTGTTCATGGTGAGTGCGGCGAAGCTGACATTCACGCGATTCAGAAACGCAACTAAATACAGCAACATTAGAAATGGAATCAGCCGCAGCGTGATGCGTCGATAGATTCGCTTCAGATCGAGTGCGGTGTGTGGTGGAGCGGCTGCGGCGAGTGAGGGGTTGGATAGAGTCATGGTCGTCTCGCCAGATCCAGGTTAGGCTTCCCCAAGTATAAGCAGACCAGCTCGACTTCGACATACGCGGCGGCAACGACAGAAAATTCGAGTCACGCGACTCGACCTTCTTCGTTGCCGGTTCGATCAATACTCCGACAAATCTTTCCGCGGAACCTCTGGCAGGCGACGCGCCAGGAGTGGAGTGACAAAGAGCACCGCAAACAATGTAGTGACCATGCCACCCACAACGACGCGGGCCAGCGGCTGCTGGGCCTGCGCACCGATACCGTTCGAAACTGCGGCCGGCAGCAGACCGAGCGCAGCGCACATGCAAGCCATCACCACGGGACGCATCTCTTCCAGGCAGCCTCGCAGCAGACCGGGTTCTTCTCCCATTTCCGCCTGCGAATGCCGCACCCCGCGGAGAAATACGACAGCGCCGAGCGTGTTCAAGCCGAGGACGGATGTAAATCCAACCGCAGCCGAAATGCTGAACGGTGTATGGGTCAGCAGCAGAGAAAATACGCCGCCAATCATTCCAAATGGAATGACCGCCATCACAATCAGCGCATCGCGGAAGGAGAGAAACAAAATGTAGAGCAGCCCCAGGATCATGATCAAACTGACCGGCACGATGAAGGCGAGGCGATGCAGCTCTTTCTGCAAGCTGTCGAACTCTCCCGCCCAGGTGTACTCATATCCGGTGGGCAGCTTTACTTCACGCGCCAGGCGGCCTTGCAGATCGCGAATGGTGCTGGAAAGATCGCGGCCGCGCACACTGAACTTGATGGGAACATAACGCCGTCCGCCTTCTCGATAAATTGCGAACGCTCCATCGCGTATGCTGACGTCGGCAACTTCTCCCAGCGGCACCATGTTGCCATCGGGCGCGGGCAGCAGAATTTTTCGGATGACATCCGGATTATCGCGATCCGCCAGCGGATAGCGAACCACCAGGTCGAAGCGGCGATCGCCTAGAATCATTTGGGTGATGGGCGCGCCGCCTACCGCCGCCTGAATCGCATTGTTAATATCCTGCGCCGCCAATCCATAACGCGCAGCTTTGGCGCGATCGATCTGGATCAGCAGATTTGGCTGTCCGCCGACTTTAAAGATGCCCGCGTCTTGCACACCTGGCACAGACTTCATGATCTTCAGGATTTGCTCCGAGAGCGTCGACAAAGTTTCGAAGTTATCGCCAAACAGCTTCAGGGAATTTTCTCCCTTGACGCCGGACATCGCTTCTTCCACGTTGTCCTGAATATTCTGTGAGAAGCCGAGCACCACGCCGGGATATTTCGCCAGCTTGGATTGCATTTCCTCAATCAGCTCGTCTTTGCTGCCGTGGAGGTGTGGCGGCCATTGGCTTTCCGGCTTCAGGTCAGTGAAGACTTCCACGTTGTTGAAGGTGGTCACGTCCGTACCGTCATCGGGTCGACCGACTTGAGAAACCGTCTGGCTGACTTCTGGAAATTTGGCCAGAGTGGCGCGCATGGAATCTGCAATCGCTACTGCCTGCTGAAAAGAGATGTCCTGTGGAAGAGTTGCGCGGATCCACAGATTGCCCTCTTCCAGGGCAGGCATAAATTCTCCGCCGATAAAGTGGAACATGAATGCAGTCAGCAGCAGACAGCCAATCGCTCCCGCCCAGACCAGCTTGGAATATTTCAAAGCAAATTTCAGGGCAGGTTCGTACAGCCGCAAAATGTTCCGCAGCAGCCAGGTCTCCTTGCCGGTGATTGGCTCCTTTGAAGCTGTCAAGAATCCCAGTACCGGCGCGAAAATGATGGCATAGATCAATGCCCCAATCAGCGCGAACCCGTAGGTCATCGACATGGGCGCGAAAATCTTTCCCGGGACGCCCTGCATGGTGAATAGAGGAATGAACGAGATCAAAATGATAATGGTCGCGTAGATGACCGGCTTCGCGCTCTGCGTCACACCTTCCACAATCAGGTCGGCCGTGTCTTCCACTTCAATCCGACGGGAAAGTTTTCGATACACGTTCTCCAGCACCACGATCGACGCATCGACCAGAATTCCAAAGTCGATGGCGCCGATGGAAATTAAATTGGCCGAGTGACCCGTCATCACCATCAACGTCAGCGCAAATAAAACAGCGAACGGGATCGTCAGCACCGCCAGCAAGGTCGTTCGGAAATCCCCGATGGTCACCACCAGCACCAGCGTCACCAGCGCCAGGCCGGTCAGGATGATGTGCTTCACCGTATCGGTGGTGACATTGATCAATTTCGTTCGGTCGTAGAACGGCTTGATCTGCATGCCCGGGGGCAGCAGATTGCCGTGATTTAAATGAGCAACTTTTTCCTTCAACGCACGCAGCGCGGGCAGGGATTGCTCATTCTTCTGCAGCAGTACGATCCCCTCCACCACATTGCTCTCGTTGTTGCGTCCCACACGACCCATCGGCGGTTGAAAGCCCTTGCGCACCGTAGCAATATCGCTGACGAGGACGGGAACATTATTCCGCTCTGCCACCACGATCGATTCGATATCCTGAACGGTTTTCAGCAGACCCACTGAGCGCACGTTCACGTTTTGCGCGCCCAAGCGCGAGGTAATCTCCGCCCACGTTGGCGTTGCTGTTCTGGATAGCATTCACGACTTGCGTCAGAGTGACGTTATGCGCCAGCAGCCTCGCCGGGATCGACAATTACCTGATATTGGCGCGTGGTTCCACCAAACGTGGTCACGTCGATAATGCCGGGAACCTGTTTAATCTCCCGCGTGACCAGCCAGTCCTGCGTGGCTTTCAATTCGTTCAGGGTGTAGCCGGGCCCGGTGAGAATGTAACGATAAATTTCGCCGATGGGCGACGTCGGAGAAAGCGTCGGCTGCAGATTATTTGGCAGGCTCAATGTCTGCAGGTGATAGAGAACTTCTTCGCGGTCATGGAAATAATCGCTGTCGAAGCTGAAATACAACTTCACATCGCTTAGACCGAAGATGCTGGTGGAACGCACCTGCTCCAAATGCGGAGAACCGTAGATGGCATTCTCCACCGGAATCGTGACCTGTTGCTCCATCTCCTCCGCGGACCAGGCAGGATTCTGCGTGATGATTTCGACCAGCGGCGGAGAAGGATCGGGATAGGCTTCAATGTCGAGCTTGGTATACGCGTAGCAGCCCACTAACAAGGCGGCGACAAATACCACCAGAACGACAATGCGATATTGCAGAAGAATACGGATGAAACTGGTCATCTTATTCCCCCGCAGGCGCGCGCAACAACGCCGCTCCGAGTGTCACAACCTGATCGCCATCGTGCAGCCCGCTTAGAACCACATCATCCTGCTGCTGCATCTGGCCAATTTTCACCGGACGCCGTTCATACTTGCCGGGAGAGGTCTGAACGAAGACTGAATCGTAGTTGTTCTCGTGAATGACGGAGGCGGCCGGCACCAGAAATCCCTCGGTCGACGAGCGGTCGACCAGAATGTTCGCGAACATCTGCGGCTTCAGCTTCATCTGCGGATTCGCCAGCACCACGCGCACTTTCACCGCCAACGTGCTGGGATCGAGCGATTGCGACAGGTTGTCTACTTTGCCCGCGATCGACAAGCCCGGATACGCCGGGAACTTCACCGTCACCGGCCGACCCACTCGAATGCTGGCCAGATCGCTTTGGTAGGCATCTCCCAAAACCCAGACATGATCGAGATTTGCAATCGTCGCCAACGGAGTCGCATTGTCGAGCGAACGCTGCCATTCTCCCACCGCGGTGCCGGTGTCGAGAACGACTCCGCTGATCGGCGCGCGAATTGGAGCTTCATCGCTATTGTTGTTTTCTGAAAATCCCAATTCGTGGATCAGTTGGCGCGCTCGTTCCTGCTCCGAATGAGCGGCTTCATCCGCGGCGACCAGCTGTTCGTAATCCGCCTTCGCCATCACTTCATGCTGCAGTAACAGTTTGCCGCGGTTGAGTGCCTGGTCGGCGAGCAGAACCTGAATCTTGGCCTTCTCGAAATCGGACCGCGCCTGCGCAATTTCCCCACTTTGCAATACAGCAATCACTTGTCCTGCCTGCACCACTTGTCCGGGCAGCGTGGAGAAGCGCACTATGCGTCCACTCAGCGGCGGAAACACTTGCACCACTTTGGTGGGGTTGGCAACTACGCGGGCAGGAATATTGATCTGGTCGACGACCTTCTGACTATGCACGACGATGGTTTGCACAATGGTCTTCGAAGCCGGCGGCGGCACGTTCGATGCAGAATTCGAACTGCAGCCTGCCGCGCATAAAGCCAGGAACGTTGTTGTTGCCAAGGCCAGTTGGACCGTTTTCATGGGAGAATCTCCGTTGCGGTTGCGTCGCTGAGTTGATGAAGGCTCAGCCACACCTGCGCGTTCGCATTCAATGCGTCCAGGTTTGTTTGCCGGTAATCGTGCAGCGCATTCAGATAATCCAGCAGCGTATAGCTGCCGTGGCGATAGCCAAATTCCAGATTGTTCAAGATGCTTCCAGATTCCTTCAGATAATGCGTGTTGTACCGCTCGGCCAGCGTCTGCGCGGACTGATACGCGACCCAGGCCTGATCGACATCCGAAAGCACAAGGCTGCGAGCTGCAATCTCTGAGAAGCGATCCGACTGCGCAACAAATCGAGTCGCCTGCTTTTCGCCTTGATTACGGTCGAAGATGCGTATCGGAATGCTGATGCTGAAGCCGGCGGAGTTATAGACGCCGGTGCGTTCATACTCGCCGGCCAGGGTTGGGTCGGTGGTTCCATTCGCATCGGCCAGTTTTACGTTGGCATCCGCCACCTGGATTGCCTGCTGCGCCGCGCGATAATCCGGCCGCGCTGCCAACGCCTTTTGTTCCAGGTCCGGCAACGACAATGTGAGTTGCGGCGGATTCAGCGTTCCTGCGATTGCGAAGTTATGGTTGGGAGCTTCGAAGCCGAGCAGTTGCTGCAATTGATCGCTGCTTTGAACCAGGTTGACCTGCGCGTTCTCGTAGTCGGACTCGAAGCCGGCCAATTGTAAATCGATGCGGTCGAAATCGGTCTGGCTGATCGCCCCGGCCTGCAGACGAACGTTGCTCAAATTTACAACTTTGCGATAGCTGGTCAGGTTGTTGTCGGCCAGTTGCAACGCCGCCTTGGCCAGCAGCATGTTGGTGAAAGCATTTTTTACCGCCAGCACCGTTTGCCGTTCCAGATCGTGATACTGGCTCTCAGTCACCTGAGTAGAGGCGCGCGCACTCTCCAGCCGCCAGCGGCGTTTCTGTCCGCGCTCAAACAGCCGCGAAACATTGCCCGCATACGAATAAGGATTCGACGGATTATTTGCCGGCAGAGTAATGTCCGTGCCGCTCAGGCTGAACACCGGATTCTGCCGCAGTCCCGGCGCTG
This sequence comes from uncultured Acidobacteriota bacterium, assembly GCA_963774515.1. Lineage (GTDB taxonomy): Bacteria > Acidobacteriota > Terriglobia > Terriglobales > Acidobacteriaceae > JAKAAZ01. Next base: position 161,628 of record CAVZFK010000013.1, read on the forward strand.
ATTTCCTCCGCCCGAATCGATTCCAGGTTCCGTTGCGCCGCCAGCAGTGTGGGGTTCTGGCGCAGCGCCAGCTCCACCGCCTGCTGCATGGTCAGCGGCGTCGCAGCTGTGGCAGTCGTCTGCGCCGTGGCATGCAGCCAGCCAAGCAGCAAAATTACACAGACTCCCACACGCAATGTTCGGGAGAGCTTCATCGAAAATCCTTGTCCTGCGAAATCAAGGCGGTTTCCCCGGGCAGATCGCGCCGGAGATAGATCGCCCACAACGCACTCGTCACGAGCCTAGCCGAACTTTGATAAGAAACTTGTAAGGAATACATAAGGAATTTGAAAGTCGTGCGACTACCCTAGGCGGCAGTAGGAGGAGCTCGGCCTTGGGTAGTTTGCGGCTGGCAGCAATAGGAAGGATGGAAATCTCGAACAGATTCTAAAGGATAAGCCTCGATCAATGGCGCAAGCCATTCGCTTCGCGTTTGCAGAAACACAGTCCGATGAAGATGAACCGGCGAGTGGCCCGGCACCGCGGATTCCATTCGACGCACGATCTGTTCGCCGTCCGTGGGTGTCACCATGGCCTGCAAGTCGTCCGTCATGGAGATGACGGGCAACAGCATCGCGATCAAAACCAGGTAGCAGACCCACGCCGCTGAATGGGAGTGAACACAATCTTCTGACGCGACTCGACGTCGACTTCTGGAGTAGAGCAATGCCACGCCCAAGCTCGCCGAAGCCGCGAGCCACAAAAGATTGAGTAGTAACTCCACGGATGTAGTAATTATCGTATGGTACAGGTGTATTTTCCTAGTGAATCTGGGCAAAAGTTTTGTTTTTGGCTGGCTGTTTACTGCCCGACATCAGCGACCAAAATCCTTTTGCTGCATCTACTTGGAGTGGTGTTAACAGGAATCTTTGGAGTCATGCGATGGCCTGGGACGAGTCCTTCATCTGCAATATCTGCGGCACCGTGAAACTCGAATCGAATCACTGGTGGATGATTACCTTGGGAAAGGTACTTTGCTTTGACGAGGGTCAACCGTCGCAACGCTTCACGCTTCTACCCTGGAATGAGGATCAGTCGAGAAACCGGATGTCTACCACGTCTGCGGCGAGGGCTGTGCTTCCAAGGCGCTGGAACGGTTCATGTCTTCCGGCAATCTAGACGGAGCCAAAGTGGGCTCACGCACCTCCGTCGGATAACGGCGATTACATCACCATCGCCAGCTTTTCCAGCTCGGCCTGCATGCCATCAATCGACTGCGAAATCCCATCGGCGCGCAGCACCGCGTCGCGAGCGCTCTGTCGCGATACACCGTAGCCGCGTCCAGCCAGAAAGCTGCTGATCAGGTCGGCTGCCTGCCAGCTATCCAGCCCCTGCTGCAATAGGCCATCGCGCAGCTCCTGAAGTTCCAACGTTGGGAATTTCTCAATGTCTCTGCCAGCCGGCATTTCGCGTCCGCCCTTCCCTGTTGCGCATCCGATCGCGATGGCAACATAGCTCCTGTGGTATTAAGACTCGACTTGCCTACACTTTGTTGCTACGAATCTGCAAGAAAAATGGATTCCTTGAACGCACAAATCTTTTATCGACTGCTGGTGAGGGCACGAGAGAAAACTTTCGTCATTCCCATCGGTTACTCGGACGCATTTTCGATTGCGCGCCATTCGACCCTGTGCCACCGATCCGCCCGCTTCCAGTACCATAAGGAGAAGCCATGACGACCACCGTGACTCCTCACTCGTTAGACGGAAATGCCATCGCCTCCGCAATCAAAACGGAAGTGGCTGCAGACATACAAGAGCTCCACGCCCAGGGCATTCGACCGGGCCTGACGGTGGTGATGGTCGGCAATCATCCGGCTTCGGAAGTGTATGTACGCAATAAAGTGAAAACCAGCGCAGAACTGGGCATGAATAGCGAACTGCTCACTCCGCCGGAGTCTGTGACTACGGATGAGATGCTGGCTCTCATCCACCAGCTGAATACCCGCGAGGATGTGGACGGAATCCTGATCCAACTGCCACTGCCGGCGCATGTGGATGCGAAACGATTGCTCGAGGCCGTTTCTCCCGAGAAAGATGTCGATGGATTTCATCCGGTGAATGTTGGCCGCCTGCAGAGTGGGCAGCCCTCACTGGCTCCGTGCACCCCGGCGGGCATTATTCAAATGCTGAAGCGCAGTGGAATTCCACTTTCTGGCCAGAATGCCGTGGTCGTCGGTCGCAGCGATATCGTGGGTAAACCCATGGCCATGCTGCTGCTGCACGAAAACGCCACCGTGACCCTCTGTCACAGTAAAACGCGCGATTTGGCGGCCATCTGTCGCTCAGCCGACATTCTGGTCGCCGCCATCGGAAAAGCCGGCATCATTCGTCCGGACATGGTTCGACCCGGCGCTGTTTTGGTCGATGTGGGCATGAACCGAATCACCTCGCAAGAGGACTTCGACCGCTTTTTCGCCGGCAACGCGAAGCGAGAAAAGACGTTCAAGGAAAAAGGCTCGGTGCTGATGGGCGATATCGATCCGCACGCGTTCGCGCTCGCCAGCCATTACACCCCGGTTCCGGGAGGAGTCGGCCCGCTTACGATTGCTATGTTGATGGCGAATACCGTTCGCGCAGCGCGCTTGCGTCGCGGACTGGCAGCGTAATTTTCTTCAGGAGAATACGTGATGCTGCGCGTCGGCCTTACCGGAGGACTTGCAAGTGGAAAAAGCACGGTCGCCAGTCTGTTTGCGCGCCGCGGCGTACACATCCTGAATGCCGATCAGATTGGCCGCGAACTGATGCAGCCGGGGCAGCCCGTCTACGATGCAATTCTTGCTCACTTTCGCGGCTACTCCGACGCGCCTCCGTTGACGCTTGCGGATGGACAGCTCGATCGTTCCGCCCTTGCACGCTACGTGCTGTCGACGGGCAAGCTCGATGAACTTAGCCGAATTGTCCATCCTCCCGTGGTCGCGGAGCAGGAACGTCGCACTCAACGCATCTTCGCCGCAGACCCGGATGCCATCGTGATGGTCGAGTCTGCGCTTATCTTTGAAGCTGATCGAGCTAAAACAGCCCCCGGGTTCAGCCATAGATTTGATAAGTTAATTCTGGTAACTGCTCCGGAGGATCTGCGGCTGGACCGATACAAGACCTGCGGCGGCAAAGTACTTTCTGCCGAAGAATTGGCTGCGCTTGAGGAAGACGGCCGAAAAAGAATCGCCAAACAGATGACGGACCAGGAAAAAGTTCCTCTGTGCGATTTCGTTATTGAAAACTCTGGATCGCTCGAACATCTTGACACCGAGGTGGAGACGATCCTGAGGCAGTTGCAGCAGGAAAACGTACGACATAGAAATGAGGGAGCAACACCTACCACACGTTGAGCACGACGCAACGGAAATGCCGGATCTGAATCCAACAGGTCATGGTGGTATGGAGCACTGATTTTATCGATTCTGTTGCCGAGACCTGCGAGGCCCATGTTATTCGGCAGCCGAAGATTGAGAGCACTTGATCGATGAAAGCACGATTGTTGATTTTGACCGTTGCTATTCTGGGCGGTTTCTACTTCGTCACGACCCACACATTTAACACCAGTGCCGCCCACGGATGGTTTACCCGTGCCGCCAGCACATCCTCTTCGCAGAACAACGGGTCATTGCCGGGCGGTATGGAGATCACCGACGCCCATGCGGCGCCCGCGCTTTTGCCCAGCGAGCAGAACAACGTCGCGGTCTATAAAAAAGCGCTTCCCTCGGTGGTGAATATCACCTCCAGCATGATGACCTATGACTTCTTTTATGGCCCCGTCCCGGAGCAAGGCCAGGGTTCTGGTTTCATCCTGAATAAAAACGGCGACATCCTCACCAACTTTCACGTGGTCTCGAACGCGCAGAATGTTGAAGTCACGCTTTATAACAAGCACCAGTACAAAGCCAAGGTGTTGATGACCGACAAGGCGCACGACCTGGCATTGTTGAAGATTGATGCGACGGACTTGCAGCCCGCGACCCTGGCGTCCTCGCGCAGTTTGCAGGTGGGTCAGCTGGTCTATGCCATCGGCAATCCCTTCGGCCTTAGCGGCACCATGACGCGCGGCATCATCAGCTCCATTCGCTCTATCCGTGGGCCAACGGGCAATTTGATCTCCGACGCGATTCAGACGGATGCGGCGATCAACCCAGGAAACTCTGGCGGACCGCTGCTCAATTCGCAGGGCGATGTGATCGGCATGAATACCATGATCGACACCGGCGGCGGCGCCGACCAGAATGCTGGAATCGGCTTTGCCATCCCGATCGATGAAGCAAAAGCTGCGTTGAACGACTATGCCCGCTACGGAAAAGTTCTTCGGCCGACTCTGGGGATTCGCGGTTTGCCCATCGGGCCAGACATCGCCGGCCAGCTTGGATTGCCTGCGACTCCCGGAGTCCTGGTAGAGCGCACGATACCCGGCGGACCTGCCGACCGCGTGGGAATCCTGGGCGGCAAGCAGCAGGCCTACCTCGGCAACACGCCCATCTACATTGGAGGCGACATGATTGTTGCCATTGATGGCGATCGCGTCACCAACGATCAGGACATCGCAGAAATTATGGACGGTCATCAAGCCGGACAAACGTTGACGGTCACGATCTATCGCGGTCAGAAACGGATGGATGTCAAAGTGGTTCTCGGAAATGCCGGGGACTCGAGTGATGTGCAGGTGTAGCTGAAGTCGTAATTCACCGCGGCGATCCGGCCATGGTTCAACTCGAATCGCTATAGTAGTAGAAAATCCGCTCAAGGAGCAGGAACATAGTGAGCCGTCCCGATTCGATGCAACTGAGTGATGTACCCCGAACCGCTTCCCGCCGCGAATTTGTCCTTGGCGCTTCTGCTGTGGCGATCGCAGCTTCACCCGTCAGCCGAGCCATGAAATCTCAAGGCCGCTCCAGAGGAAAAGTGTTCGCGTATGTCGGTTCGGATACCGGAGCGATCGACGGCAGCGCCAACGGCAAGGGAATTTATCTGTTCGAGATGGATTCCAGCAGCGGGAAATTATCGCTCGTCAAGCTTGCGGCGGAAGCGAAAAATCCCTCCTGGCTTTGTCTCGACCCTTCGCAAAAATATCTCTACACCGTCAACGAGACCGCAAACTTTGAAGGCAAGAGCGGCTCCGTCAGCGCCTATGCCGTGGATCCATCCAGCCATGATCTTCAAT
>CAVZFK010000014.1:0-98048 GCA_963774515.1 uncultured Acidobacteriota bacterium
CGGCTGGGTTTGAAATCCCTTGGAAACGGGCGTATCCTAGAGAAGCAGACAGAGTTTGTCCTGAATTTGTCCTAAGTTTATCGCCGGCAGCCTGTGGCGGATGGGCCGGGGCGGGAGAAATGAGTGGGCGAGAGCCCACTTTTTATTTGCTCTGGAGTTTGCTCAGGAAAACGGCAGCTGCGTACGATTCCATGGCCCTGGATCTAGAGAAAATTCGCGCATTGGCGGACCGTGTCGCCGCTTCCCACGGGTTGGCCGTGGTGGACGTGGACTATCTTGGGAGCCCCAAGCATCGTGCCTTACGCATCTATATAGAGAAAGACGCCGCCAGCCGGGCGAAGCTAGCCCAGGAAAGCCTGGCGAACGATGCGGAATTAAAGTTGCCCGAGCATGTATCGGTCGACCAGCTGGCCGGCATCAAAGTGGAAGATTGTGAGGTCTTCAGCGAGGATTTTGGGACCGTGCTGGATGTGGAAGAACTGGTTCCCGGCGCGGACTATACGCTGGAAGTTTCCTCGCCGGGCCTGGATCGCAAGCTGCATGGTCGCGAGGATTATGTGCGGTTCGCGGGAAGCCTGGCCAAGCTGAGGACGAGTTGAGCCGGTGCAGGGCAATTCCCATTGGCAGGGACGCATTACGAACGTGACCAACGACACGCTGGACCTGGATTTAAGCACGACGAAGAAGAGAAAGAACAAGAAGGAAACGGTGGCCGGGGAGACGGTCACCATCGCATTCTCGAACATTTTGAAGGCGAACCTGGTTCCTGAAATTTAGTCACACAAGTTTCAAAGATTCAAACCTCGCATTGCATTCGGTAGCTGAAGCAGCAGATTTGTTCAGGGCGCCCGAAGCGATCGAGTTACATTCCGCCAGATAAAGGCTGAGACGAACTATGGCAAGTGCACTCTACGAAACGATTGAAGTTTTGAGCCGGGATAAGGGCATTGATCCGCAGATTGTGGTGAGCGCGGTGGAAGATGCGATTGCCCTGGCGACCCGCAAGTATTACAAGACGCTGGAAAACATGCGTGGCGAGCTCGACCGGGAGACTGGCGAGATTCGCGCCTATGCCTACAAGACGGTGGTGGAAACGCCGGAACTTGTGGAAGATCCGCTGAACCAGATCAATCTGGACGAGGCGCGCGGCATTGCGCCGGAAGTGGAAGTGGGCGGCGAGCTGCGCTACTACAAGCCGACGGATGTGCTGGGGCGCATCGCGGCGCAGATGGCCAAGCAGATCATCTTCCAGAAGGTGCGCGAGGCCGAGCGGGATACGGTATTTAACGAGTACGCGCATCGCGTGGGCGAAGTATTGAACGCCACGGTCAAGCGGATTGAAGGTCAGGACGTGATCTTCGACATTGGCAAAGCGGAAGCGCGGATGCCGAAGCGGGAGCAGTCGCGGCTGGAACAATTTGCCGTGGGCGAGCGTGTTCGCGTGGTGCTGTTGCGCGTCGATCGCAACGCTCGCGGGCCGCAAGTGGTTGTGTCACGTGCCGCGAAGGAACTGGTGCAGAACCTGTTCCAGAGCGAAGTGCCGGAAATTTATGACAGCACGGTAGAGATTCGCGCCATTGCTCGCGAAGCCGGCGAGCGCACCAAGATTGCGGTGGTTTCGCGCGACAAGGATGTTGATCCTGTGGGCGCTTGCGTTGGCATGAAGGGCATGCGCGTGCAGTCGATCATTCGCGAATTGCGCGGAGAGAAGATCGACATCATCGAATACAGCGAAGAGATTACGACCTTTGCGGAGAAGGCGCTGCAGCCGGCCAAGGTGAGTCGCGTCAGCATTATTGATTTGGCGGACAAGCAGATTGAAGTGATCGTCGACGATACGCAGTTGTCTCTGGCGATCGGCAAGAAGGGCCAGAATGTGCGTCTGGCGGCAAAGTTGCTGGGCTGGAAGATCGACATCAAGAGCGAGGAAGAAAAGCGTCAGGAAGTCGAACAGCAGATGCAGGCGATGGCTGGTCCTGTGACCACGCCGATCGAGCAGGTGACGGAGTTGGGCGAAGGTACGATCCAGAAATTGATTGCTGCCGGGATTACGACTGTCGAGGGATTGGCGGATATGACTCCGGAGCAGTTGGAAGAAGTTCCTGGTATCGGCGAGAAGACGTTGGAGAAGATCGGCACTGCGGTGCGGCATTATTTCGCGCAACTGGATGCGGCGGCGGATACGGATGCTGGTCCGCTGGGGCCTGAGTCGTCGGAAGCCGAAGACACCAATGAGGCAGCGCTCGATAAGCAGGCAGGGGCCGGGTCGGAAGTCGAAGCCGAGGAAACCGAGGAATCGGAAGTGTCTGAGGAAATTGACGAGCTGGAACCCGGTGAAGTTCCTACATTGGACCTGGTGGACGAGATGGCCCTGGCTGAAGGCGGGGATATTTCGGAGATAGGCGAGGCGGAAGGCGAAGGGGATTCGCAAAGCCTGATGAAGAACTTTCTGGAGGACGCCACGGCAACCGATAACGATGACCAGCCAGTCTCGGTAGACGCGCCGGACGCCCGTGAACCGGATCTGGACGCTTGGGAAGAGAAGGAAAAACCCTGATTTAGGCCGTCGAATAGGCCGATCGCACGAAAATTAGCAATTTCGATGCGACTTTCAGGGGATAATGAGAGAAGATGCACACCTGATTGCAGATCACGAGGCACCGTATGAGCAGCTAACAGCTAACAGTTTGGGAAAAGGCGAAAGAGACGGATGAGTAAAGTTCGGATAAACGATTTAGCACGAGAGCTGGAAGTTAAGAGCAGAGTAATTCTCGACATCCTGCCAGAGGTGGGAGTTACAGAGAAGAAAACGCACTCCAGTTCGGTAGAGGAAGACGAAGCCCGGCGTGTGCGCGCCGCCCTGGGCCGTGGTGGAAAGTCCGCGTCGAATGCGCCTGCGAAAGCTGCGGCGGTCGAGCAGAAGCCAAAGATTGATTTGTCGCACATTTCCCGGCCGGGAGATGTTTTGCGCGCCATTCAGCAGCAAAAAGAGCAGCGAGATACGCAAGGAAATTATCGTGGCGTGACGAGTGCACCTCCGCCGCGGCCCACGGTGACGGCCGCCGCAGCTGGAGCTGCGAAGCCGACCGTTTCTGCTGCTGCCGCTAGCTCCTGCAGTGGCTGCGCCTGCAGGCAATAGAGCCTGCGTCACGCCGGAACTCCGGTCAGCGCTGCGCCGGCGTCTCCTGTCGCCGCTGGAACTGCGGCAGGCTCGAAGCCCGCTCCGCGGAAGATTGTTCCGTTACCGCGCCAGGCGCCACAGATTGTGACTTCTACGCCGACGCCCACTCCGGCCATTGCATCTCGCGCGCCGCAGGGCCCGGTGATTGTGAAGCCGCCCTCGTCGGGACTGACGGGCGCATCCACGGTTGTTGCGGTGCCCGCAAGGAGCGCTCCGCAAGAGGCGAGACAGGCAACACCAGCAGCTTCCACCATCGCTCCGGTAGCGACGAGAGTTCCGCAAGCTCCTACGCCAGCGGCGGTTGAAGTGCAGCCCGCGCCAGCAGCGACGATCGAACAGCCGGTAGCTGCTAGTTCGACTCCTGCGGCAGTGAGTTCTTCGACGGTAGAGCCGGTTGCTGCTGCCACGACTCCTGTAGCCCCTGCTCCACCAGCAAAGCGCGTGATTATGCCCCAGACGGGGCCGCGGCCTATTTATACGGCTCCTGCAGGCGCAGCGCAGACATTGGGCGGCATGCAGCGCGGCAAGCCGATTTTCGAACGTCCTCGGCCACAAGGATCAGGTGGACCAGGCGGGGCACCGTATGGCTCGCGCCCTGCATCAGGGCCTGGAATGGGTCCGGGCGGAGTTCGTCGTCCGATGCATCCGACACGCCAGCATCCTACCGGCGCGCCTGGTTCGCGTCCGGGAATGCCTGGGCGTCCGGGCTTTGGAGCTCCTCGTCCAGGAGTTGGTGCAGCGCCTGGCATGGCGCCTCCGGCTGGTGCTCCAGATCGGCCATCTCGCGGACATGCGCAGCGGCGTGGCGGAAATAATCGCTACGAAAAGTCGAAGGAAGGTCCAATGAAGGGAATGGTTGCGCCGCGTTTGGGCGCAGCACAGATTCCCACTGGGCCGGTTCCGATTACGCGCAACATCACCGTGACGGATGGCGTCAGCGTGAAAGACCTGGCGGAGAAGTTGGAGTTGCGGGCCAAGGATTTGATCGCGACGCTGTTGCAGCGTGGCGTGTTTGTGACTGTGAACCAGTCGCTCGATACGGAGTTGATTAAGGAAGTCTCACGGCAGTTCGGCGCAGAAGCCCAGGTCATCAGCTTTGAAGATGAGATGGCCAATGAAGCTCTGGAGAACCTGCTGACGCAGGAGACCACGAACGAGCTGGAAGTGACGCGTCCTCCAGTGGTGACCATCATGGGTCACGTCGATCACGGAAAAACATCATTGCTGGATGCGATTCGCGAGACCGAAGTGGCGGCGGGCGAGGCTGGCGGAATTACGCAGCACATCGGCGCTTACAAGGTTCGCATCAGCAAAGAAGACTCGCCTGCATTTGGGCGCGAGATTGTCTTCCTCGACACGCCGGGTCACGAAGCGTTTACCCGCATGCGTGCGCGCGGCGCCAAGGTTACGGATATTGTTGTGATCGTGGTGGCGGCGGATGATGGCGTGATGCCGCAGACGCTGGAAGCGATCGATCATGCCAAGGCGGCGAATGTTCCGATCATTGTGGCGGTCAACAAAATTGACAAGCCGGATGCGCAACCGGATCGCGTGAAGCAACAGCTTGGCGATCGTGGACTGGTTCCTGAATCGTGGGGCGGCAACACCGTGTTTGTGGATGTTTCTGCCAAGAAGAGAATCAATCTCGACCTGCTGCTGGAAATGATTTGCCTGGTCGCGGATGTGGGTACGCTGCGGGCTTCGCCGGATCGTCCGGCGCTGGGAACCGTCATCGAATCCAAGCTGGATCGGGGCCGCGGTGCTGTCTCGACCGTGCTGGTGCAGAACGGAACGCTGCGGCTGGGCGATACGTTCGTGGTGGGCAACACGTTCGGCAAGGTGCGCGCCATGTTCGACGATCGTGGCCGTGCCCTGACGGAAGCGACGCCTTCAACGCCAGTCGAAATTCTTGGACTGGAAAGCATTCCTGACGCTGGCGATGTGTTCACCGTGGTTGCGGATCGCGACAAGGCGAAGAACGTCGCGCAATACCGCAAGATGAAGGAGCGCGAATCGCAGCTGGCGAAGTCGTCACGCGTTTCGCTGGAAGGCCTGGCGGAGCAGATCAAGCAGGCTGGCGTGAAAGATCTGCCGATCATCATCAAGGGCGATGTGCAGGGTTCTGTGGAAGTGCTTGCGGAATCGTTGCCGCGGCTTTCGACCGAGAAGGTGCGCGTGAAGGTGATTCACTCTGGAGTGGGCGCCATCACGGAGAGCGATATTCTGCTGGCTTCGGCGTCGGATGCGATTGTCATCGGATTCAACGTGCGGCCGGAACGGAAAGCTGCCGAACTCGCCACACAAGAAGGCGTGGACATTCGACTGCATTCCATCATCTACGAATTGCAGGATGAAATGCGCAAGGCCATGCTGGGACTGCTGGAAGCGACGATCAAGGAGAATTACCTTGGCCGCGCCGAAGTGGCGAACGTGTTCAAAATTCCGAAAGTCGGTGCGGTGGCAGGTTGCCGCGTGACGGATGGAATGTTCAAGCGCGATTCGGAAGTCCGCGTGCTGCGCGATGGAGCGCAGGTCTACAAGGGGCGGCTGGCTTCACTCAAGCGCTTCAAGGATGACGTGAGCGAAGTTCGCAACGGCATGGAGTGCGGCATCAGCATTCAGAACTTCAACGACATTAAGGTTGGAGATGTTCTGGAAGCCTTCACTGCTGAGAAGATTGCTGCTGACATTGGGACGGCTCTGGTCGATACTCCGGCTGCGCAGGCGCTGACACCGGCTTAATGGAAAGATGGATCGCGGCTGCAAGATAGTTTAAGCAGCCGCTTCCACGTTTTCTGTGGGTTTTTCCTCGTTCTTCACTCCCAGCATATTCAGGATTGGTGTCGTAATCATCGTAGTCACCAATGCCATGACGACTAGCATGGTGAATAACGTGGGTGTGAAAGCGCCAACGTTGTAGGCGATATTCAACACGATCAATTCAACCAGTCCACGTGTGTTGAGCAGCGCGCCCAAGGCGGCAGCATCTTTCCACGTCTGACCATTCCATCGCGCAGCCAGGGCGGCTCCTCCCATTTTCCCGAAGACCGCGGCAACCAACACAATCGCGGCCCAGAACCAAATTCTGCCTCCGTTGAGCAGGTCGAGTCGCGTGCGCATGCCGGTCAATGCAAAAAAGAGCGGAAGCAAAAGTACGGAAACCAGCATATCCAATTTTGTACGCATTGCGGTCTGCCACCGCTCCACCCTGGGGAAACATACGCCGGCCATAAAGGCTCCAAACAGCGGGTGGACGCCAATCGCTTCAGTCGCAGCGGCAGAACATAGCGTGAGGGCCACAACGACTCCCAGCATTTCGAGCGGAAGATCGGTGGTGGTGCGCATACGTTTGACCAGCCAAGCTGCGACGGGTCGGACGACCATGATCATCACCACCAGATAGACGGCCAAGCCTACCAATCGCAACGGTAAGGAGGCGGAGCCGCCGTCATGTCCAATGAGCGCAAGAGCGATCGCCAGAAGTGTCCACGCCACGACGTCGTCCACTGCCGCGCACATAATCGCGGTGGTTCCCAGCGCGGTACCCTGCATGTGCCGTTCTTCGATGATGCGGGCGAGCACCGGGAAGGCCGTGATGCTCATGGAAATACCGAGAAAAAGAACAAATGGAATGCTGCCAATTCCATGCGGAGCAAATCGAATGCGCAGTGAGTGGGCCAGAAGTGCTCCCATGGCAAAGGGAAACACAATGCTCATTCCGCTCGCCATGACGGCGGTGGCGCGTTGCTTGTAAAGCTGTCCATAATCCAGTTCCATTCCAATCAGGAACAGAAATAGAATGAGGCCGACGGTACTGAGAATGTCGAAGGCATTGAAGGAGGAAGCGGGAAACAGTGTCGCCGACCAATGGGGGGTGAGTCGGCCAAACACGGATGGTCCGATGAGGATACCGCCAATGATTTCGCCGATGACGCGAGCCTGTCCTAATTTGCGAGCCAGCCACCCACAAAAAACGGTGACGAGCAGGATCACGGTCATCTGGACAAGCAAAAGAGTCATTGAGCTTCCTCCTTCTCCTAGCGAATTCGGAGACGCGATACAAGGCGTGATTTGCAGGAGTTTCAGGGCAACAATGGATGGCCGGTTACGGCGGGAAATGCAGACTTATAAAAAGTGAATTAGGGATTAGATTCTCAGATTCCCGACCGGGTTGGCAATACCAGAAAGCAATTTGAAACAGGCCTCTCGAATGAGAGAGTTGCGCTTAAGGAGATCGCAGTGGACGGTTCCATTGCATCTTCTCCCGGGGTGGAACGGGAAAAAAAGTCTACGGACGCTCGTCCAAATGGAGCACGAGTTCGGGTGTAATACGCGGAGCTAAATGCTGAGCGGAAGCACGGTCTCTGCGTACTTTGGGATGCTAAAAAATAGGAGCGATGAATCTCTGTGATGTTTTTCTGCATCGGAGCATTAGTGGAGAAAGATCCGAACGTACCCAAAAGAAAAAATGCGCACCGCCGTCGTAACATTGTTCTCGTCATTCTTGCCTTCGTTGCTGGACTTTTGATCGCAGGCCTGATTGCGGGGCAATATGCGATCCATCACGCGGAACCCATGTTGCGGGCGCGCGTCATTCAAAACCTTTCACAACGGTTTGACAGCCAGGTGGAGCTGGGGGAATTTGATGTTTCCGTCCTTCATGGACTGAATGTCGAAGGTAAGAATTTAAGCCTTCGCTCCAATCTTGACCCCAGCTTGCCGCCGCAAATCCAGGTGGGCCAATTTAGTTTCCACACGCCGTTGCTGGATATATTCGAGTCGCCGATGCATATCGGGTTGGTTGAGCTGCATGGCCTGCAGATCATGATTCCGCCCAAGGGGCAGAGATCTGCGATGCCGAAGACGAAAAAGAGTCATGTCAAGTTTGCGCTTTTAATCGACAAGATTGTTTGCGACCAAACCACGCTGACGATTATGACTGACAAGCCGAACAAGGTTCCGCTGCAATTCCAGATTCACTCTCTGACGCTGACCCGGGTCGGCAATAATAAGCCGATGCATTTTGTAGCGCAGCTGGTGAATCCCAAGCCGCTGGGGAACATTGCCACCAGCGGAAATTTTGGGCCCTGGGATGCGGATGAACCCTCCGATTCACCAGTCAATGGGAGCTATTCGTTTACTCATGCGGATTTGAGTACAACGCATGGCATTGCCGGAATGCTGTCTTCCGAAGGCAAATATTCCGGGCAGCTGGATACGATCAATGTCGATGGAACGACCGACACACCTGATTTCAGCGTCGATGTGAGCGGGCACAAGGTGGATTTGAAGACGCAGTTTCACGCCATCGTGAATGGGACGAACGGCAATACATATCTGCAGCCAGTGAAGGCTCATTTTCTGCACACGGACATCACCGCTTCCGGCGAGGTGGTGCGAGCAGAGGGTGAGCCGGGGCATGACATTCACCTTGATGTGACCATCGACAAAGGACGAATTGAGGACCTGTTGGAGTTGGGGGTGAAAACCGATCCTCCAGTGATGACGGGGAACGTGAAGCTGAAGACGAAGTTTTATTTGCCGCCAGGAAATCAGCCTGTGAACCAGAAGCTGCAGCTGAAAGGAAAATTCTCGGTGGAGAATATTTCGTTCACCAATGACAAAATCCAAAAAAAGATGGATCAGTTGAGCCTGCGCAGCCGCGGGAAGGCGGCTGAAGCGAAGGATCTGGACAACGAAAAAGGCGTGCAGTTGCCGGGGCAGGAAGATGTGCAAGCGAACATGAATGGAGATTTTGACCTGGCAAATGGAAAGCTACGGCTGCCACGACTTGTCTGCACTGTTCCTGGCGCAGAGATACAACTTGCGGGAGTCTACACATTGGATGGCAGGCAGTTCGACTTTACAGGCCACGCGCGCATGCAGGCGTCTGTCTCGAGTATTGTGGGCGGATGGAAAGGGAAGTTGCTGACGCCGCTCGATCCGTTTTTCTCGAAGCACGGGGCGGGCACAGAAATTCCCATCAAGATCACGGGAACCAATGCGAATCCACATTTCGGCTTGAATTTTTAGCGCGACAGTTCGCGATCGAGCGCTGCAAGCACTTCTTCCGGCTCAGGGCGAACGCGGAAATCTGCGTGTGCTTGCGCGAAGGCGATGCTTCCATCCGAACGGAGAAGATACGTGGCGGGCAGCAAAAGACGCCACGAAGGATCGTCGTTGATAAATGGAATGTTCACCAGGATGCTGCGGTAATGCTTTTGGTGATATGCGGGAACGGAGTAGGCAATGCGGAATTGCTCCGCGACTACCAGGCTGGGATCGCTCAACACAGGAAATGGGAACGGATGCTGCTGCAGCAACAGATCATTTTGATGCAGGGTCTGTGGCGAGATGGCGACGAGCAGCGCGCCACGTTTGCGCAACTCCGCATAGAGATTGTGCCAGGCCTCTAATTCCGTAAGGCAGTAGGGGCACCAGCGTCCGCGGAAAAAGTTGATCACCACAGGGCCGAGCGCCAGTAAATCCGCAGAGTGCACCATGCGGCCATTGGCGTCGGGAAGAGAAAATTCCGGGGCAACACTTCCGACGGGAAGAATCTGCTGCTCGATGCCGGTTGAAAACAATTCGGCGACGGCGTTCTCGCTCGGTTGCAAACGCTCGGGCTGCACCAGGCTCCGTGTCTGTTCGCTGATCTGGTCGAGTTGGTCCTGCAATTTGAGCATGCGAGTCTTTCACGCATCGTGCGCACATCGGCAAGAGTGTCTGCTTGCTAGCGGCCGCCGCGCATGTTGGCAAGCGAGCCCATGAG
Source organism: uncultured Acidobacteriota bacterium (assembly GCA_963774515.1). Lineage (GTDB taxonomy): Bacteria > Acidobacteriota > Terriglobia > Terriglobales > Acidobacteriaceae > JAKAAZ01. Next base: position 9,954 of record CAVZFK010000014.1, read on the forward strand.
GCGACGTTGCACCGCGCCGCCTTTGCCCATCGACTTGAACATTTTGCGCATCTGCACATACTGGCGCAGCATTTGATTCACTTCCTGCACGCTGGTGCCGGAGCCACGCGCGATACGTTTGCGACGGCTGCCAGAGATGAGTTCGTGATTTTTTCTCTCCGCCGCGGTCATGGAGTTGATGATCGCTTCAATGCGGGAAAATTGTTTTTCATCGACATTGCCGGCGGCTTGCTGCATGCCTTGAAATGGCCCGACCGACGGCAGCATCTTCATGATGCTTTGCAGCGAGCCCATTTTCTTAATCTGGCGCAGCTGCTCGCGAAAATCCTCCAGACGAAAAGCCGTCGCCGAGCAGGGCTTTCTTGGCCAGCTCTTCTGACTTTTTCCGATCGAGATGTTCTTCCGCCTTCTCGATCAGCGTCATGATGTCGCCCATTCCAAGAATGCGGCTGACGATGCGATCCGGATGGAAGGGCTCGAACGCGTCCGGTTTTTCGCCCATGCCGATGAACTTGATGGGCTGGCCGGTGACGTGGCGAATAGAAAGTGCGGCCCCACCGCGCGCATCGCCGTCCATCTTGGTCAGCACGGTGCCAGTCAACGCCAGGCGATCGTGAAATTCCTTCGCCGAACGAACCGCATCCTGACCAGTCATGGCGTCGGCGACGAACAAGATTTCCTGGGGATTCAGCAGCGACTTCAAGCGCTGCATCTCGCTCATCAGGCCTTCATCGATGTGCAAGCGGCCGGCGGTGTCGACAATCATCACGTCGCAACCGGAGATGATGGCTTCGCGGCGCGCTTCCTTGGCCAAACGCTCGACCAGCGCAGGTCCGGCTTCCTCACCTTTTAGATCACCTTCATACAGATTGGCGCCGATGGCCTTGGCAACGATCTGGAGCTGCTCGCGCGCGGCAGGACGATAGACGTCAACCGAAACCAGCAGCGGGCGATGTCCACCTTTTTTCAGCCAGGCGGCCAGCTTGCCGGAAGTCGTGGTCTTACCGGAACCTTGCAGGCCGGCCATCAAAATTACGGTCGGCGGCTGCGATGCAAATTTGAATCGAGCTGTATCGGTGCCCAGCATCGCGACCAGTTCATCGCGAACAATCTTGATCACTTGCTCTGTGGGAGAAAGTGCGGTGAGCACCTCCTGACCGAGGGCCTTGGCGCGAATGTGCTCGATCAGCTCCTTGACGACGTTCAGGTTGACGTCGGCTTCGAGCAGCGCGATGCGAATCTCTTTGAGCGCCTCGCCGATATTTTCCTCGGTGATGGTGCCCTGGCCGCGCAGGTTTTTAAAGGTGCGCTGAAGTTTTTCTGACAGGTTTTCAAACATAGGTCAAACCCTAGTGTACCAAGGCTGCGACATGTCTCATGTGGGTGGGTTTGATGAGAGAAGTTGTGAGCAGGATGGTGTGATTCTGTTCATTTGCGATTGCGAATTTTCAGGAGATGGCTTTCAACCTTGGCTTGTCATCCGGCTCGACGCGACCGCTGGGATGCTTGGTCGCATCGAGATGCAGGCGCTCGAAAATCAAGTGCACCAACTTCTGCGGATGAATCGGTTTCAGCAGAACTTCAAAATCGCACCACGCTTTGCCGGCCTTCGCTAACAGACCAGTGGTCGCGGCTTGTCCGGAGAACAACATGATGGCGCAATCCGGAATATCTTTCTTGATCGCCATGGCCACATCGATACCGCTCATGCCCGGCATGACGACATCGGCCAGCAACAGGTCGGGAGGAATCACGCGGGCGATTTCAAGCGCGTCGGGTCCGTTGTAGGCGGTCATTGCGGCGATGCCATGCTGCGCGAGGATAGTGGTGAGCGTGTCGGCGATGACAATCTCATCGTCGACGACCAGGACAACAGGATTTCGGGGACCGTTTTGCGGAGCGCAGCCCTTGGCAAATACGTCGGTGAGTGGAACTGTAGCGAAATTATCAGATTGACTCACCTGATTCCCCCCGGGGGAAATAACCATAGCAGGATTCGACCCTGTTTTCCACAAGCGATTGCAAGGGACGGATTTAGCTGCCGCTTAATTTTCTCGCCTTTCAGCATTATGTTTGTGTTAATTTATCGCTAAGCGAGGGTTATGTTAGTGCGACGTTAATGTCGCGGGCCGACTTGCAAGAACATGATGATCGAGGAGAGTTCTTCGATGAAATTTGAATCCGTGCCGCAGACGAAGGTGCCCAGGGGCCGTGACGGGAAACATAAGGAAATTGTCGAAGTCCTGCTGCGCGATCTGGGCCAGCTTCACGAAAATTCGGCCTTGAAAATTCCTCTGTCCGCCCTGCCAGACACGAAGGAGAATGTTCGTGCCGCGTTGACCCGCGCCACCCGGCAGAGAGGGATCGACATTGCGACCTCCAGCGACAACGAATTCTTGTATGTCTGGAAGAGCAGTGAACTGGTCGAGCGCTAAAGGATCTTAAGTCGCGGGGCGAATCAGGCGTGAAGGCGTGGGGAAATTTCGTCCGAGGCGATTTCGCCGTCGCGGATGTGGACAATGCGATGCGCGTAGCTGGCGATATCCGGCTCGTGTGTCACCACGATAATGGTGTTTCCCTTGGCGTGCAGTTCATCCATCAAAGCCATGATTTCGGCGCCGGTTTTGGAGTCGAGGTTGCCGGTCGGTTCGTCGGCAAGAATGATCGACGGATTATTAATCAGGGCTCGTGCGATGGCGACGCGCTGGCGCTGACCGCCCGATAGCTCATTCGGCTTGTGATACATGCGCTCGCCGAGATTCACCGCCGTCAGCGCAGCCTTCGCGCGCTCGATGCGCTCTTCCGCGGGGGTGCCGTTATAGATCAGAGGCAGTTCAACATTGTGCAGGGCGGTGGCGCGAGCCAGCAAATTGAACGTCTGAAAGACAAAGCCAATTTCCTTATTGCGGATGCGCGCCAGCTCATCGTCATTCAGTTCGCTGACTTCATGCCCATTCAGCCAGTAACTTCCTTGCGTGGGTGTATCCAGGCAGCCGATCAGGTTCATCAGCGTGGACTTGCCGGAGCCGGAAGGTCCCATGATGGCTACGTACTCATTATGTCGAATGCGCAGATTGACGCCGCGCAGCGCGTGCACCTGCTCGGCGCCCATGTTGTAGGTCTTCCAGAGATTGTCGACAACAATTACTTCATCCGGTTCTGGCTTCGCCGCCGCGGTCCGGATCGCCGGACTCGTTGAGGCCGACTCAGTTGAAGTCTCGAATGTCATGCACAATCTCCAGTGATTCCAGCAGGGGTGCTGCCATCCAGCGTTCGTTCGTCGAAGATCGAGTTGCCGCTGTCCACGATTCGCGTTGACTCTCGCACCTGGATCGAGCTTTCCCGTGTACGTCGTCGAGGTTCAGGGTATCAGTTTCAGCGATCCGCAGCCTATGTCGAGCTATTCGGTGCCGCTGGAGTTGTATCGCGTTTCACGGTCGCGTCGTCTTTGAGGGTACGGAGAACGCGATATGGCCCAGTGATGATTTCTTCTCCCGGTTTAACGCCACCGGTCACCTCGATATCCGACGCTCCTGTAATGCCTGTCTGGACGGGAACGAAAACAGCGCGCAACTTGCGTCCTTCTTTTCTCATTACAAATACGCCCTGTACCGGCTGCGGTTTCGGACCGGAGGACAGGCTGGCATTCAATTTCTTGACGCCCTTCTTCTTTCCGCTATCGGGAACTTCCATCACCAGGGCTTGCAGCGGAATGGCGACCACGTCATCTTTATGTGCGGTAGTGATCTTCGCTGTTGCGGACAGGCCGGGTCGCAACTCGGTGGTGGGACCGTCCAAGGTGACCACGACCTTGAAATCTTTTGCCTCTTCCGTGCCGGTTGTGCTTTGACTGGTAGAGACGCCGGTGGACCGCAGCAACGCCTGATCGCCTACCTCGGTGACGTGGCCTTTGAATACCTTACCGGGAATTGCATCGACGGTAACTTCTGCCGGCTGGCCGAGCTGGACCCCGGTGATGTCAGTCTCGTCGACCTTGACCTCGGCGGTCACTACAGACATGTTGGCGAGCGTCATCAAGGTGCTGCCGACGGTGTTCTGGATACCTTCGACCACCGTCTCGCCCTCGTGCACCGGCAGATTGGTCACGATGCCATCGAAGGGCGCTACGCTGATGGACAAATTGTATGCATTCACATTGCCCAGCAGTGTCTGTTGCGCGCTGGTCAGCTTGGCGCGGGCCGAGGCAGTGGTGGCATTGGCTTGCGTTAATGTAGCCTGGTCTTGCGCCAGCGTGGCCACATCGATGTCATAGGCTGCCTTCTTGGCATCAAAATCCTGTTTCGCAATTAAGGCGTCTTTATACAATTCCTGCGCACGCTTGTAATCCAGAACCTTCTGTTCCAGGTCTGCCTTGGCGTGATCGACATTCGCCTTGGCCGCTTCCTGAGCGGCGATGTCGGCGGTGATGTCACGTTCGGCTCCATTGATGGTCGCCTTCTGCGCTCCTACTGCGGACTCCAGCGAGACGTTCTCAATGACGGCGAGTACTTCGCCCTTTTTGACTTTGTCGCCCTCTTTGACATAGAGGTGAGTAATTGGGCCGAAAGCGGTGGCCCCGATATTGACATAGTTCTGCGGCAGCGGTTTGATTTCACCTGTGCCGCTGACAATGCTGGAAAGATTCTCGCGAGTCACCTTGGCAGTCAGCACTTTCTGCGCATCGGCGTCGCTGCGATAGACGGTAAGAGCAACCAACGCAGCACAGCCGATCAGGACCACGACCACAATGGCAATCATCTTTTTATTGATCTTCATTCGGCAATCTCTTCCATCATTGGTTGGAGCACACAGAAGTTCGCTGGCATCTTCCGACGCGTCCTTTTTCTATATGTACGATGGTGCGCTGATAAAGTTCCATTCTACGATTTCGACCTGGGAGTTGATGTCCAGGACGGAGGCTGTTTGAACAATTCCCGTGCACATGTAACTAGCGGATTTCGTGTTGCCGGTTGGTGAAATCAGTTACCCTCTACCGCTTGAAAGTGTCATATCAAAACCATACAATCAGAATACAGAAATTGAGGTCCAGACATGTCCCGGATACGCTTTATTATCGCCCTTGCAGTCCTGGTTGTTTTCTGGGGATATCCGGCCAGCGAAGTACGTGCTCAAGCGGCCCAAGCGCAAGATACGTCCCTGAATACTTCCGACACGGCCACCCAGCAGCCTAATCCTTTGAAGAGAAAGCTGAGCGATAAGGAAATTCGCGAGCAGCAGAAGGAGCTGCGCCAGGAATTAAAGGGTCCATATAAGAAGTGGCTGGATCAGGATGTTCGCTGGATTATTACCGACCAGGAACGCAGCGCATTTCTGTCTCTTTCCAACGACGAGGAGCGCGACGCGTTCATTGAACAGTTTTGGCGCCGCCGCAATCCCGATCCTGAATCCCCAGATAACAGCTATCGGGAAGAAATTTATCGGCGTATTGCTTATGCCAACGAACACTTCGCAGCCGGCAAACCTGGCTGGATGACCGATCGTGGTCACATGTACATTGCCTGGGGACCTCCGGACAGCATTGACGCGCATCCCGCCGGTGGACCGTATAACCGGCCGATGTCTGAAGGCGGCGGACAGACTGAGACGTATCCGTTTGAAGTATGGAACTATCGCCATCTGGACGGTGTGGGCGAAAACATCGATATCGAATTTGTCGATCCCTGCATGTGCGGCGACTATCACATGACCATCAACCGCGCAGAGAAGGACGCGCTGCTGCATGTTCCTGGGGGTGGTCCCACGCTGGATGAAGAGATGGGTCGTTCCTCCAAGAAAGATCGCTTCAATGGCGGTATGGAGCAGCTTGGCAAGGGACCGATGTCTTCGATGGAAGGCTCGAAGGAGTTTGACCGGTTGGAGCAGTATGCCAAGCTGGAAGCTGCGCCTACCATCAAGTTCAAAGATCTTGACGAGTTCATGACCAGCCATAAAGTGCTGACTGGACCATTCTTCCCATTCGACGTTCGGACAGATTTTGTGCGGGTCACGGACGACACCGTGCTGGTTCCGATTACGCTGCAGATTCGCAATCGCGATATTACCTATAAGACGACGGATGGCGTTGCCAAGGGAGTCGTGAATATCCTGGGGCGCGTTTCGACGATCACTGGCCGAATTGCACAGACCTTTGAAGACACGGTGGAAGTGGACGAGCCGTCGGAATTATTGCCGAAGACACTCGACAGCAAGTCAGTGTACTGGAAGGCCTTGCCGCTGCGTCCGGGACGGTATCGTCTGGATGTCGTGATCAAGGACGTGAACAATCCAGATCACATTGGCACGTATGCCCGTTCTTTCGTGGTTCCTGAGTATGACGACGACAAACTGGCCGCATCCTCGCTGATTCTGGCGGACAAGATGCAGCAGGTTCCGGCTAAGGACATCGGGACCGGGCAATTTGTGATTGGAAACACCTTCATCCGGCCGCGGGTAAGCGCGACCTCGACCCAGCCGGTAAGCTTCAACCGGGATCAGAGTCTGGACTTCTGGATGCAGGTGTACAATTTGAAAATTAATCCGAAGACCAAGCAAAATGAGGCTACGGTTCATTACCAGGTGATCAACCTTGGCACTCATAAAACTTTGTTTGAAACCACGGAGGCGGCTAACAAGCTGAATCCCAACTCCGACCAGGTGACATTGGAGAAATCCATGCCCCTGGCAAGTCTGCAACCAGGAAACTACGAAATCACCATAAGTGTGAATGATGGAGTATCGAAACAGCAACTGGCGCAATCCGCACCCTTTGAGGTCACGCAATAGCATGGTCTGCGTCTAAGACACAGGCATATTGATCTCGTGCGCTGGAAGGTACGTTCCCCCCACAACGACCTTGCCGCGGCAGAGAGGGTAACCTCGAGTGAGTAGCTGAACGATCGGTGATTCGATCCGCGTCTCAATTCGTACTGGCAGCAATGTTGTCGTTAGCCGTTCCCGCGCTTGCAGCGGCTCCGGCTAGCGTTAGCGGTGTTGTCCAGGATTCCAATCATGCGCCGTTGATGGGCGTTGTGGTCGAGCTGTTTGGTTCTGTCGAAGCCTTTCCTCTGCTGACCGCGTTTACCGATATTCACGGACATTATCAGTTTGCCAACCTGGCTCCCGGGCGATATAGCATTCGTGTGCTGCAGGCATATTCACTGCCGGCGCATCGGAAGAATATCCGGGTTGACAACGGCACCCACGCGATCGTCAATCTGAGTTTGATGTCGTTGATGGATGTATCGCAATGGTTCCCGGCCGTTCCACGTGCCGCGGATGAGTCGCCCGATGATTGGAAGTGGTTGCTGCGCTCTGGAGTAAATCGCCCGATTCTGCGATGGGTCGATCAGTCGGACGCGGACCGAGCCAATGAGCAACCCACCGTGGACTCGCAAAATGTGCAGCGCTCGAACGCCGAGGAAGCGGACCGCGATGATACTGCGGGCTATCCGGATGCAGCCCATCCGATTCGTGGTCGCGCCGCGCTGACTGCGGGCTCTTCTGAGTTTGGCGAAGGGGGATTCCGGCAGGAGGCTTTCTTCCGGATGCGCGAAGGCAATTCCGGCGACGCGGTGGTGCACGTGCAATCTTCAACCAGCGGAGCGGGGTTTGTTGCCGCGGGGATGGAGAGAAATCCACTGCCTGGCGATACCACGCGAGCGGTCGCTTCCTTCCGTACATTACCGGTTGATTTCGGCACCGGCCTCGGTCGCCTGCAGATATTCCAGGTGCGTGGCGGCGAGCAATTGTCGCTGAGCGATGCCGTGGTGGCGCAATTTGGGGCTGAAACTGAAGCCGTGCAAGCTGGAAATAATGTGACCGCGGCGTTGCCATTTATGGCGGTGCATCTGCAACAAGCCGGCAACGATGTCACCTATAGTCTGGCGACCGCAACGGACTTGCAGGGATTGACGGACCTGGCATCCTCCGGCGCAGTGCCGGCAATGGCGATGCAGGACGGCAGCATTCGACTGACACATTCGCTGCACCAGGAAGTTTCAATTCAGCGGAAAATGGCCGGACTCCAATTAGAGGCGGCCTATTTTTATGATCATTTTGTCGATCCAATTTTGAATGGCTACGGCGATGCCAGCGCGTCAGAGTTTTCTTCCGGAGATGTTTTACTGGATCCCGTTACGGGAGCGTTTCGTTCAGTCGGCCCAAACTATTCCGGCGGCGGATTTCGTGTTTTTGCTGCGCGAAGGGTGAAAGGGAACTGCTGGACGGCCGTCGAATATGCGGAGGGTCCCGCAATTCAATTGCCGACGACAAACGTCGCCGGACAGAATTCGTTCGCAGATGCATTATCGGATGTTGCGCCGACACGCACACAGTCTGTGCTGGTGAGCCTGCGCGGTCGGATTCGCGGTTCATCGGGAGCCACCTGGAATGCGGGCTATCGCTGGCAGCCGGAACAAACGATCACTGCTGTCGATCCATTCAATGCCGGAATGAATGCGCCGTATCTGAGCGTGATGCTGCGCCAGCCGCTGGGCACGGGAAATTCTTCACCTGATCGGCTGGAGTTGGAATTTGTGATGCAGAATATTCTGGCGCAAGGGTATCGACCGATTTATATCGTCGATGGCCAGACGTTGTATTTTGCGCAGGCGCCGCGTCTTGTTACTGGTGGCCTCGCATTTTCTTTCTAGAGCCGCAGGCGGCCCGCAAAAAGCAAAGCGCGATTGTGATATTCTTGCGTTGATCGCATTGCGATTTGGCCTTGCAGGCTCGATCGCCGCCGCACGATCACCCCTCCAGGACGCGTAGCTCAACTGGCAGAGCATTCGACTCTTAATCGACAGGTTGAAGGTTCGATTCCTTCCGCGTCCACCAAACTTATCCGACTAAAAATGCAAGTTGGCGCGCCTATGGTTTGGCCTTCAGGCCGGCTGTAATCATCGGGAGGCCAGTCACGGGCCAGTGGCTTACTTGTGCATCGACATTGGTCGCGAGAGCGCTGTCCGCATTTGTGACCGGCGCGACATCGACATTCCAGCCATCCAAAACTACCAGTGGCGTATCGCCTTTTAGATCGGCTTCAGACGCGTCGATGGTCACGGTGCGGCTCTCGCCGGGCGCTAGGGAAATATAGTTGTCGGAGTAGAAGACCGGCAGCACTCTCTCGCCGGAGCTCTTACGTCGCAGTTGCAGATGCGTCATCAGCGCCATCGTTTCGCCGGGATTGGTGAGCGTGACGTCGAGGAGCACGCGACCGTTGGCATCATGGCGAGTGATCGTGCCTGTCAGGTGCATCACCGGTAACTGATTGAGCGGAGTTAAATCCTCGCCGTTTGCAGGATTCGGTTTCCAGTAGAGATTTCGCGACAGCACTGTACCGGTCGCGTCTTTCAGTTGCAGGCGCACGAAGAAGACCGCTGAAAGATCTTCTGGAAATGGGATCGCTCCCAGATTGATTGCCGTGTCCGCGGGGCCATTCACGGGATAATCTCGCTCGAGCGCGGACTTTCCATCCAGATTCAAAATTGACAGATGCGCCGTGGCTCCGGAGATAGGGTGCGGTTGATTGTTGATGACCTGCAGCGTGTTGTTCGCTTCATTCATCTGGATGTGCACCATCTCCGACGCCGACTCTACCGCGAACAAGGAGGAGTTCGGCTCGAGATCGTAGTCGTAGAGTTGCCACACAAAACTCGGATGCGCCGGGTTGCTCATCCAGGTGATGACGCCAGTGTCGGGATGAAACAGCATGGCGTTGCGCCCTTCATACATGGCGCGGAAGGCTTCGTAATTCATCATTTGCGCTTTGCGCACAAAGTCGGCAAGATTCACCACGCGACCGTATCGGCCGGCAAGCACGTATGGGTACGTATCGCCATGCTGCGCTCCCTTGGCCAGGTCGTGCTGCGCCCAGTCGTCATTGATGGTCTCCCAATCCTTCTGCGGCATCATGGCGTGAATCGACTCGAGCGTGGGCACAGAGACACTGCCGGTTTCTGTTTTGAAGGGCGCATCGTAGACGTAAAAAGCGCTGGGTTCACGCCAATAGTAGGGTCCGTGGGATACGACTCCGCGGCCTGCGGTCGAACTCGGCTGATATAAGCGCGCGGGGTCCAACTCCGGAATCATCTTGTCGAGGACGCTTGCAATCTCGGGCGGTGGGTAGCCTTCATTTCTAGCGCACCAGAGCGCGATCGAAGGATGATTGCGAACTCGCAGAACTTTATCCTTCACATTTGCCAGATAAATTTTCAGGTCGTCCGGATTGGGCCCGTCGCTTGGATTGGGCTGGAAGAATTCATCCCAGACGAGAATTCCATATTTGTCGCACAGTTCGTAAAAATCGTCGGCGGTGCTTTGACCAACCCAGTTGCGGATCATGTTCATGTGCGCCAGCTGGTGTAGATGAATCTCCGCATCCAGCCGTGCGCGGGGGATTCGCTTCATGGCTTCATCCAGGCCCCAGTCGCCGCCGCGAATGAATACGGGAACGCCATTCACGGAGATGGTCAGGTTGTCCGATCCGGGCATTTCATAGGTGATCTTGCGGATGCCGAAGGTCGTATCTTTTGCGTCGGAATCTTTTCCGTGCTGCACAAATTGCAGATGCAACGTGTAAAGATTCTGCGGGCCGTATCCGTTCGGCCACCACAGCTTTGGATTGGCCACATGGAGCGCCGCGGTTGTTTTGGGATCGAACGTGACGACTTGCGTACTGTGAGGCGGCAGCGTGATCTTTTGGGAAAACTTCACATCGCCGAAGCTGCCTTCGAGAAGGCCCTTCTGCTGTTTTTCGGATGTATTTTCGACAGTCGTTTTTACAGTGACGTCGGCCGAGTCGGTGCGCGGCAGCGGCAGATCAGTGGTGATGTACGGATTCTCAATCAGCACGGGCCCTGAGGCGGAGAGCCAAACTTTCTGCCACAGGCCGGTATCGCGGTCGGCGACGGAAGGCAGCCAGTCCCATCCGATGGTCGACAGAAATGTGGGGCCATCGATCGCCGTGATGCCACCGTTCAGGCCGACTCCATTGGCGATGGTGTGTTGGTGTGGAACTCCGGGATGCGGTTGCGGAAATACCTGCACTGCCAGAGCGGCCGTCTCGCCGGCCTTCACAAGCTTCGTAACGTCGAATCGTCCGCGAATAAAGGCGCCTTGAATGGTACCAACGTGGGTACCATTGACCCAGACTTCCGATCGAAAATTTGCTCCGTCGAAGTGGAGCGCCACTTGCCGGTGCGCGTAATTCTTTGGGACGGAAAATGTCGTGCGATACCAGTACGACGTCTTATTCAGGCTCTCCGGGATGGGCCGACTATTCTCACCGTAGAGTGGCTCCGGGTAGATGCCATCGTTCACCATGCTGGTCAGAACTGTGCCTGGTACCGTTGCTGCCAGCCAGCCTGTTGGTTGGAATGTTTCGGAGGAGATGGCGGCGCCCGCATCGGAAACTTTGGCGGCATCCTGCAACTGCCATCCCGAACTTAGCTCGACGGGAGGAGGAAGGGCCTTCTGCGCGTGCATCGGAATGCTACCGAACAGGGGGAGCACTAACGCGACAATCAACCAGGCGGACATTTTCCTACGTGTGAGCATGATTCCTCTCTGCTTCTTTCAACGAATTTTCTGGATGAGAACAGGTGGGAAGGTCGCCTGTTGCGAAAAGAATGCAACGGCGATCGGCCTCGATTCTGCCATACGCAACACTATATTCGCGGCGTCGCAGGACGCACAACGCGAACCGACGCCGACTTATGCAATTGACTAAGCGGCGGCCGGAACATCGTCGACTTGCGGATCAGGCGCTGGCTTGCGTGGATGCGTCAGGAAATAGGTAAGCATGGACAGGCTGGCGACCGAGCCAACGATCACATCAATGCCGGGCATGCCGCGAATGCCCCAATGTGCGTATCCCAGGCCATCGATCAGCACCATGCTGGCAACTGGAATATTTCCCAGGGCGTTGATGATGGAATAGCGAGCGCTGCCGCTCTTGCCGGACTTGCCGAGAAACTCAAGCACCACCGATGTGAAGCCGGCATAGCTTGCGCCTACGGTGAAGAGGAATAATGTCGAGCCGATCAAGTAGGTGGATGGCCGCAGCGGCCCTAGCCAGACGATGGCCAGCATCGCCTCGTTGATAAGGCCGACCGTGAGGTAGGCGACGGGAGCGCGCACACGCGTGGGAATCAGAGGATAGGTAATGGCGCCCGCGGCCATCAACAATGAGCCGGCAACACCGTTGATCCATGCGACCTGGTGGCCGCTGACGTGATAATCCCTTGCAAGGCCGGGGAGCAGCTGAATCATCGCGCCGCTGCCCATGGGAAACATGCATGTAAGCGCATAAGGGATTGCTTCCCAGCGAAGGAATGTGGCTTTGCCTTCCTGCCCGATGCGGAGGAAGGTCTCCTTGAGAGTGCGTTCGGAGACGACTTCTTGTTCCGGTGCAGCCAGCGCGGCCAGCGATGGCAGGGCAATCATAGCTGCAGCAATCCAGCCGAGGGTTCCCATGTGCATTCGTTCCGACAGAAATGTCAGCACGAATAAAGCGACCGCGCCAAATCCGAGCGATCCGCCTTGATAGAAGCTGCCGGCTCTGCGGCGGCTGGCTTCGCTGTGCAAGGTGCCCATCATTCCGCCACAGGCAGCGATGATCAGCTGGCCGATGCACGCACTGAGAAAAATGAGGGCGACGGCGCTATTGCTCGCGAGCAGCGGCCGCTGAAACGCAAGCATCATGCAGACTGCGGCCGTGGTTGCCGCAAGCATGAGCCACGATCGGCGGCGAATCCAGAAGTCTGTAAGAGGACTCCACAGGAAGTAAATGATCTGCGGCAAATTCAGCAGCGCGATGATTTCGGCGCCGCGGGCCATGTCGACGCCCTGGCTGCGGAACAGGTACGAAAGGCCGCCGCCGCCGATGATGCCGTTGGAAAGCACCGCCATGGGAGCGATCAGTAACCCGAACAACCAAGGTCGTTCCAGCAACGCGCGCGGGTGCGGCGCAGTGGGGTCGTTCAGATCTTTTGTGGGCATGGCAACAGAAGGGTATCACGGCGTGGCGGGGCATTTACTTTGGATGGGCGAGCGGACGCACGGTGTTCGCCGGCGCTGGTTATCTGACGGGGCCGCGGCAAATCATAGTGGCCACGTAGGCCGCGCCGAAGCCGTTGTCGATATTCACGACGGTGACGTTTGGGGAGCAGGAGTTCAGCATCCCCAGCAGCGCGGCTAATCCGTGAAAGGAAGCGCCGTAGCCAATGCTGGTGGGCACGGCGATGACAGGAACGCTGACGAGTCCTCCCAGTACGCTCGGCAGAGCGCCTTCCATTCCGGCGCAGACGATCACCACGCGGGCCTGCTGCAAGGCGTCGCGATGAGCCAGCAAACGATGCAGGCCGGCGACGCCGACATCGTAGAAGCGGTCAACTTCGCCGCCGAAAACATCGATGGTTACGGCGGCTTCTTCCGCCACGGGAATATCGCTGGTACCGGCGCATACGACGGCAATGCGCGGTTGATTCAGGGTCGGTGATTTTTTCTTTTTGGCGCAGAGTGATGGCGCGCGGAACGGGAAAATATTTTGCAGCGGGAACTCGCTGGCGCACGGCATCGAACGTGGATGCGTCGGCGCGAGTGGCCAGAACCTCAACGCCGCTGGCTGCCATGCGCTCGAATATTTCGGCTACTTGTTCCGGCGTCTTACCGGAGGCAAGGATCACTTCCGGCAAGCCGGTGCGGAGAGAACGGTGATGATCGACCTTGGCAAAGCCGATGTCTTCAAATGGCAGGCGTGCGAGCTTTGCCGAAGCGTCTTGCGGAGACACGGATCCCTTCTTGACGTCTTCGAGCAGGCGCAGCAGCGTTTCTTGATCCATGGTGGTTCGCTCTTTCTGAATTATTCGCGCGGCGTGGTTTGGTAGATCGCGAGCGCGGCCTGCATGACAAGCTTCAACGGCACCGCGTGCTGTTCCGCGCATCGGCGGCAATCTTCATATTCTGGTGCGGCATTCACTTCAACACCATTCAGCAAGCCAATTTTAATTTTGATTTCGCCCCACTGGGTTTTCACATTGACGAATTTGCGATCGAGGCAGGCGCGACGTTCTTCGCGAACGCGTACTCCCAGTGTGCTGGTTTCGCGAAACAGGAGCTGCTGTAATGGCTCGACGTGGGCGCGATCGCACAAAATTGTAATCAGCGTGGCCAACCTGTTTTTCTTCATGTGCACGGACGAGCACATCACGTCCAGCGCTCCAGCCTGCAAGGCACGATCGGTGAAATCGCCAAGGATTTGAGGGTTCAGGTCGTCCACTGCTGTTTCCATCACGACGACCGTGTCTCCGGCATTGGCTGCGACTTCGGTTGTATCGCCAAGGCTGAGGCGAACGACATTGGGAAAGCGTTTTGGATTGCGCGAGCCGGCGCCATACCCGATCTTGTCGACGCGCATTGCGGGCGCGGGGCCGAAGGTGCAGTTCAGTGCGCGAACCAGGGCTGCGCCGGTGGGGGTGACCAGCTCCATCTGGATGCCGGAGGAATAGGTCGGCACTCCCTGCAGTAAATCCATGGTTGCCGGGGCGGGAACTGGGAAAGTTCCATGGGCGCATTCCACGGTACCTCCGCCAACATTCAAGGGCGAGCAGATCCAGGAGTCAGCAGCAAGAGCGTGTGCACCGACGCTGCCGGCTACGATGTCCACAATGGAATCGACAGCGCCGACTTCATGGAAATGGATAGACTCAATGGGAACATTGTGAATCTTTGGCTTCTGATTCGCCGAGCAACTCGAAGGCGCGGATCGCGGTTGCCTTCGCCGCGTCTGCGAGCGGGGCGTGTTGAATCAGCTGGCGAATGACGCTGAGGGAGCGGCCGTGGTGATGGTGCTCGTGATGGGAATGAGGATGGGTATGCGTGGGGTTTGGCCGCGGCTTCCGCGCTGGCGCCATCGACCAACACGCGAATCTTGCTGGCGTTGATTCCGCTGCGATCCACTTTTTCGATTTCAAGAGTCGCGCCAATGTTCAATGCGGTGACTGCGTCGTGAAGCAACTTTGGATCGACGCCGGCATCGACGAGCGCACCCAGAAACATGTCGCCGCTGATTCCGGCAAAGCATTCAAGATAAGCAATTCGCATAAGGTTTCAAAGTTCCAAGGCAGCCGCAGGTGTAAACGCTTCACAGTAGATGCGGCAAATCTATTGCAGGTTGACCGAACGAATCGCCTCCACGGGAAGGATGGCGTTCATGGAGCCGGAGCGATAGCCCTCGCAATCCAGCGTGACGTATTTAAAGCCCAGGGCGCGAAAGCCAGTCGTCATGCGATCCATGGTTTCCATGGTCAGTGCGAGCGGCATTTCTTCGCGGGCAATTTCAATGCGAACCATTTCTCCGTGAAAGCGCACGCGAAATTGTCGGAATCCCATCTGATGCAATAACGATTCGCCGTCTTCGATCTGCTGCAACACTTCTCGAGTTACCGGACGTCCGTATTCCACGCGGGAAGAAAGACAGGCTGACGCGGGTTTGTCCCAGATGCGCAATCCAGCTTGCATCGCCAGTGTGCGAATGTCCTGCTTGGTCAATCCGGCCTCTGCCAACGGAGCCAACACGCCGTGCTCGGTTGCTGCTTGCTGGCCTGGACGATACTCGCCGCGATCGTCGACGTTCATGCCGTACGCCAGGTGCTGAAACTTTGAACCGCGATGCGCTTTTTCCATGACTGAAAAAAGTTCATCTTTGCAATGGAAGCATCGAGTCGCATCATTCTTCACATATTCTGGATCGTCCAGTTCCGCAGTCGCCAGAACCTGAATCGGAATCGAATGTTCCTCAGCAAAACGCAAGGCATCTGCAAAATGCGCGCGCGACAGGCTGGCGGAGTCGGCAATGACGGCCAGCATGGCATCGCCGAGAACGCGATGGGCGGTGTACGCCAGATAGGCCGAGTCGATACCGCCAGAGTAGGCGACGAGGACGCTGCCTAGCTGTCGGAGACGATCTTCAAGCTGCGTTTGTTTTTGCGAAAGATCCATAGCTAGTTCAAACTCGCTTGCACTATTCCAGTTTAGACGTCATTGCCACGATGAAAAAACGGCTGCACGCCGGAAGCCTGGTGCAGCAGTGCTTGTTCTTCCTGCGCATCGAGCGGTTTGTAGTTTTGCGCGACGTCCATCGCCAGGCGGAAATACGCTTCGTCGCCGGGAGGGATAGCCGCCGTGATGGAGTGGCCTAGCGTATAGCGTAGGCCGAGGGCAGCCTGGTCAGGAAAATTCGCGGGCTCGTACCAACACTTGGGGTCTGGATGATCTTTCTTCTCCGAAGCGGGCCACACGGTTTTCGCCATGCTCTTGATGGCCAGCATGCCTACGCCTTTTTCCTGCGCCTTCTGGATGACTGTGGGACCGAAGTTCGCTTGCGAGACCAGCACCCAGTTGATCGGGAAGAGGACCGTATCGAACGGATATCTGTCCATCGCCGCGATCGCGGTTTCCACGGAATGTGCGGAGAAGCCGATGAAGCGAACTTTTCCTTCCTTGCGCGCTGCTTCGAAGGTTTCCATGGCGCCGCCTGGCCCCAGCACTTGATCTAACTCCGTCATCTTGGTGAGCGCGTGAAATTGATAGAGATCGAGGTGATCGGTTTTGAGCAATTGGAGAGATTCTTCGAGTGCAGCGCGTGAACCTGCCTTATCGCGCTTACTCGTCTTGCAGGCGAGAAAGCTTTTCTCGCGATAGGGCGCCAGTGCGGGGCCAAGCAATTGCTGCGCGTCGCCATAACTGGGAGCCACGTCGAAATAATTGATGCCGCGATCGACCGCTTCCGCAACAATATTTTTGGAAGCTGAAGGAGTGCTGTCCATCACCACGATGCCGCCCATGCCGATGATGGAAAGATGGACGTCTGTCTTGCCGAGGCGTCGCCGGGCAATGGGGTCGGCATTTTTTACGGAGTCGGTAGCGGCCCAGGATGGAGAAAGACTTCCGCTGGAGGCAGCGATGGCTGCGATTGTTCCTTGCTTGATGAAATCTCGACGTTCCATGGGTTCCTCCCTGGTTAGACTCGACCCAAGCGACGGACGCGCAAAAATATGGTGCCATTGTCTCACGGTGATTTGCGAGGCCACACGCCCAGAATTTCAGCATAGTCTGTATCAGGCAGCATTTCTACCGGGGCTGGAAAATGCCGACATGAGACATGAACTATGATGCAGGAATTTTCGCGGCGCACCGATTGGAACCTTGAAAAGACTGCGTATGCAGCGGCTTTGGAGCGATTGCGCGCGGATGGGAAGCCAATTTTCGATTTGACCGCTTCAAATCCGACGACGTGTGGATTCGAGTACGATCGCGCCGCGATTCTTGCTGAGTTGAGCCGGCCGGAATGCCTGGAGTATGAACCCGATCCACGAGGATTGTTGATTGCGCGTGCTGCTGTCGTCGAATACTATGCTGCGGCTGCAGCGGCCAAAATTTCGGCCGAGCGGATCTTCCTGACGACCAGCACCAGCGAGGCCTATAGCTATCTGTTTCGACTGCATTGCGATCCTGGCGCAGAAATTCTGATCGCGCAGCCCAGCTATCCCTTGTTTGATTTTCTGGCTGACCTGGATGATGTGCGCCTGGTGCCGTATCCGCTGTTTTACGATCACGGATGGCACATCGATATCGCGGCGCTAAAGGAACGCATCACATCGCGGACTCGCGCGGATCGTGGTGGTCAACCCTAATAATCCCACTGGACATTTCACTTCGCTTGCGGAACGAAAGCTGCTGGAGCGGTGTTTGCGAGGAGCATGGGCTGGTGCTGATTGTCGATGAAGTCTTTCTCGACTACGCGCTCGACACGAAGGACGCCGATGGGAATGCGCACGCAAGTTTTTCGAGTGGAGAACACCCGGTGCTGACGTACGTGCTGAGTGGGTTGAGCAAGGTGGCGGGATTGCCGCAGATGAAGGCGGCATGGATCGCAGCGTTTGGCCCGGAGCCGCTGCTGGACACTGCTACGGCCCGACTCGAGATGATTGCGGATACATTTCTTTCGATGAACGCTCCGGTGCAGCATGCCATGCCGTATCTACTGGCGAATCGCGTCGGCGTGCAGCAACAGATCGTGCAACGCGTGCGCACAAATCTAGCGGAGTTAGATCGGCGACTTGCCGATGCGCCGTTGGTTTCGCGGCTGCAGGTCGACGGCGGATGGTATGCGGTGCTGCGAGTGCCTGCGCTGATGGGTGGGGATGAGTTGGCGATTCGTGTGATGGAGCGGGAGCGCGTTGTCGTGCATCCAGGACACTTTTACGGGTTCGATGGGGATGGATGGATTGTTCTCAGCTTGCTGCCGCCGCCGGTTGAATTCGCCGAGGGAGTGAATCGGCTGCTGCGTTCGATCGCGTAAGCGATGGCGTGGAGGCTGCGCGTTACACGTTGGTCAGGAATGGATTTGTTTCCCGTTCCTCGCCGATTGTCGTCACAGGCCCATGACCAGGGATGACTCGCGTCGCATCCGGCAGCGGCAGCAGCCGCTCTTTCAAGGAATGCAGAATTTTTCTAAGGTCGCCGCCGGGAAGGTCGGTGCGGCCAATCGAGCCGGCAAAGAGGGTGTCGCCAGCCAGCAGGAGTTGTGGAGCCGGCATGTGGAGGCAGATGCTGCCCTCGGTGTGCCCGGGTGTGTGCAGCACTTGTGTGGGCTCGCCGGCAATGGTCAGGGACAGCAGATCGGAGGCGTCGACGTCTGGAGCGGAGACTTCAGGGGCCGGTACTCCCAGCCAACCAGCCTGCATATCCATCATTTTCAAGAGAGGCAGGTCATTCTGGTTCATGTAGATTGGGGCGCCGGTGGCGCGCTTCAACTGCGCTGCCCCGCCCACATGGTCAATGTGAGCGTGGGTGACGATGATCTGCTCGACGGTCAGGTTGTGGCGTTTCAAGACGGCTAGAATCTTGTCTGATGTTCGCGCCGGGATCAATCACCGTCGCCCGCAGAGAAGTTTCGTCCGCGAGGATACTGCAGTTGCAGGCAAGCGGACCGACGGGAAAAATCTCGTGGATCATCTACTTCTTGTGCGGAGTGCTTTGCGCCGGCGCCGACTGAATTCCTTGCAACACTGAGTGGCCGGTGCTGTGACGCGCGACCAACACCGTCAGAGAGATGGACGTAATGGCGAAGATGATCGCACACCAGGTGGTCACCTTGGTGAGAATGTTGACGGTTCCGCGAGGACCGAAGGCGGTCTGCGAGCCCTGGCCGCCAAACGCGCCAGCAAGATCCGCGCCCTTGCCAGGCTGCAGCAGGATAATCCCGATCAGGACAAAACAAACGACGACGTGAAGAACGGTAAACAGATAAATCATTGGGTCACTTTCGAGTAGGAAACTGTGTGCGCAATGGCGACAAAATGCCTGATTCTTGGTGCGGAAGGGGGGACTTGAACCCCCATGCCTTTCGGCGCCACCCCCTCAAGATGGTGTGTCTGCCATTTCACCACTTCCGCGGAATGCGCTAAGACCAACTATACCATCTGGAGCGCGAATTTCGCCTTTGGGCGAGGGCTGCGGGCGGGGGTGGTTCTACGCCGCGGCCGCGATTGATTCGACTGTAACGAAAGAGACTTACGCGGAGGTCACGGGTACAACAGGAAATCGGTTGTCACCATCTGAACTGACAGAGGAGACATCATCTTGTCGAACAATGACAATGCAATTCGGACTGTGCGTTCTGTGATTCAGGTACTTCATGACGGTCAACGAGGCATGGCGGCAATCGGCGCCGAGCTGAAGAATGAAGCGGCCAAACATTATTTTCTGCAAGAAACCCAGTTGCGGGCAGAGTATGCGGCAGAACTGGAGAATGAACTCCATCGCCTGGGAGTCCACGATGTAAAAGAAGGTGGCACTGCGGCCGGTACGGTTCACCGCGTTTGGGCTGATCTAAAAGCGCAACTGGGTGGCGGAGACCACACGCTGCTGAAGACGGCGGAAGAGGGAGAGGACGAGGCCAAAGAGAAATACGCGGAAGCCTTGAACGAAACCCTGCCCGGAACTATCGCCGAATTGCTACGGGAACAGCAGGCCCATATTCTTGAAGCCCACGATAAAATTCGCAGCCTGCGGGACAGTACGGCGGGATAATCATGCCTGGAAAATGGACTTCGCCACGCACGAAAGTTCTGCGGGGTGGGGTGATTGCCGGCATGAAAGGGGCGCGAACCTGGTATCTCTAGCTGTAACGATGGTGCTCGATAACAGATACCAGGTTGAGCGATGAGCGCTTGTGGCACAGTTCGGATCGGTATTTCCGGGTGGACCTATCCTCCCTGGCGAGGCGTATTTTTCCCGGAGAAGCTATCTCAAAAAAGGGAACTGGAATACGCAGCGAGTATTTTTCGAACAATTGAAATCAACGGAACGTTTTACTCGTTGCAGCGGCCATCGAGTTATCAGTCCTGGGCAGATCGCACGCCAGAAGATTTCGTATTTTCGGTCAAGGCGCCGCGATACATCACCCACATGCTCCGCCTGCGAAACGTTGAAATTCCTGTGGCAAACTTTTTCGCGTCCGGCATTTTGAAGCTGGGCGCGAAATTGGGGCCTATCCTGTGGCAGCTTCCGCCAAATTTCAAATACTCCAGTGAGTTGATTGAAAGCTTCTTCGCGCTGCTGCCTCGAAATACTGAAGAGGCGGTTGAGTTGGGGAAGAAACACGATCAGATGGTGGAGGGAAGAACTTTTCTGGAGACAGATCGAAACCGGCCGCTTCGTCACGCCCTGGAAATTCGTCACCCTAGTTTTGTGGCGCCGGAGTTCATTGCGATACTGCGCAAATATAAAGTAGCGCTGGTGTGTGCGGACACAGTGGAGTGGCCACGCCTGATGGATGTGACTTCCGACTTTGTGTATTGCCGACTGCATGGTTCAAAGGTGTTGTATTCGAGCGGCTACAGCAAGGCAGCGATTGAAGAGTGGGCTGTGCGCGTTGCTGCGTGGGCGAAGGGCGGCGAATCGAGCGATGGCGATTATGCCAGCACGAAGAAGATGGCGAAACGCGCGAAGAGAGATGTATTTGTGTACTTCGATAATGACGTGAAGGTTCGAGCACCGCGAGATGCAAAACGATTGCAGGCGCGCATGGAAGAATTATTGTCGTGAGTGCACGTCGCTGTGTCGATGCGAGAAGTTTCGGTTGTACGGGGTCATACGCGAAGTCTATTTTCTTTGTTGGGCGCATGAATGCTGGCGTGAGGGGAGGGACAACAACGCTCATTTGCGATTCATCTGACTTAGATAAGGGATATATCCCGAATGGAGTCAAACAATGCCAAAAGAATCGCATACTCAAGCCGCTGAGCACCATGATAACGCTGCGAAGTTCCATCGAAACGCAGCCGAAAGTCATGGCCGCGGAGACCACGAGCAGGGGTTTCAACATTCTACCCAGGCAGCAGAACAATCCACACGCGCCCATCAAAGCACAAACGACGCGCACGAGCGTTCTAAGATGAGCCGCTCGAAGCTGGTTCGAAAGGCGGGAAGTCTTTGAGCCCTGAGGAGCATGCGCGGTCAGGCTCCCAGTCGCACAAGAACGGATAGACGCTAATCAGCGACTGCGAGTTGAATTCACTGAGGGCGGCGCCGATTCTGGGATGAGAGAGATCGGTGCGCACCCTCAAAAACTCTCTGCTCGACCGAGCCCCTAGAAATTCAGTGCGCCGCACGGCAATCGCTTTGCTACAGTAGCACTAGAATGCACGCCCGCATCTTGCCGCTGATAGTTCGATTGGCCGATTTTTTCACGATCGCGTTCAGCGCGCTCTTTCCTCTGCTCAATCCGTTTGGGTCCGCAATGTTGTTCCTGGGGCTGGTGGGGCCGGCGGACGCGGTTGTGTATCGGCGTCTCGCTCGCAAAGTCGCGCTCTATACCGTCCTGTTCCTGATGGTTGTGGATTTGGCGGGAGCGCTGGTATTGACGTTCTTCGGAATTTCCCTTCCAGTGATTCAGGTTGCGGGCGGTCTTGTTCTTGCCTCCATGGGCTGGAGATTATTGAATCAACCCGATGCTCCGGAAGCAGCACAAGCTTCGGCGTCGTCCAGGTCGTTGGAAGATCTGGACTCAGAGGTTTTTTATCCCTTTACTTTTCCTTTGACCGCGGGCCCTGGGGCCGTTGTGGTGACCTTGACATTGGCGGCGCATGCCGAGCAGCCCACCTCCATTGACAGCATTGTCAGCCAGCTTGGACTTTTTCTGGCGATGGTTGTGTTGTGCGGCATGATCTACTTCGCCTACGGCTACGCACCCGTGCTGGCTCGCAAAGTATCTCGCCAGACGGTTCACGGAATTCTTCGCATTATCTCCTTTATTTTGTTAGCGATCGGGGTGCAGATCTTCTGGCGCGGGGCGGAAGTGTTGCTGCGGGAGGCACTCCGGATTCACAGCTGAGATGGTCGGCGCCTTTGTTTGCTTCGATTTGTGGCTGGCGGCGTTGTTGATGACAGGGAGACAAGGCGACCGTTTCCTATTGATTTCTGGAGCATTTCTTCGTAAAATAGAAGATGGTTCACGCCTCGCACCCCCTGCAAGGGTGATCGCACATTCTCTCGTTGAACCCGCACACACTCTAGCCAGCAAAGGAATAGCGAATTCATGGCAAAACGCCGCGGAAATCCAAACTGGGGCAAGCCCGAACCGATCGGTCCGGTAGTGCCTACGGTGACTTCTTTTGAACAGGTTGTCAAGGAATACAAACTGACCCCGGATCAATATATTCGGTCTACTCGCTTACGGGAATGGGCACGCCGGAACAAAAACTCGAAGTATATTCCGGAAGCGCTTCTCGAAGCCTGGGGATTTGAGATCGAATCCTCGCTGTAGAAAAAGTACTTTGCATTTGGAAATGCCACCTCGATCGGGGTGGCATTTCTATTGTCTGCAAATGTTCGCAAGCAGCGGTCTGGGTACAATAAGTGCAATGGCAACGCCTACTCCATTCGTCGATGTTCCAATCGCCCTCGAAGAGATTCGGGCGGGTCGCATGATCGTCGTGGTTGACGACGAGAATCGCGAGAATGAAGGCGATTTGACGTCTGGCGGCGGAGTTTGTCACTCCCGAAGCGATCAACTTTATGGCGCGATTTGGACGCGGCCTGATTTGCCTGGCGCTGACAGAAGATCGAGCCGATCATCTTCGTCTGCGACCCATGACGGAGGAAAATACCTCGCGTTTCGGCACTGCATTTACAGAGAGCATTGAATCCCGCGAAGGAGTCACGACGGGAATCAGCGCGCATGATCGTGCTCACACGATTCGCGTCGCGATCGATCCGAAATCGGGAGCTGCGGACCTGGCGCGGCCGGGACATGTATTTCCGCTGCGTGCACGCCGTGGCGGCGTGCTGGTGCGTGCGGGCCAGACGGAAGCTTCGGTCGATTTGGCGCGCATGGCCGGGTTGATACCGGCCGGAGTGATCTGCGAAATCATGAAGGATGATGGGACGATGGCACGGGTACCCGACCTGATCGAGTTTTGCGGAGAACATGGGATCAAGCTGCTGACGGTCGCGGAATTGATTCGATATCGCCTGCAAAACGAGCGCAATATTTATCGCGTTGCGGAATCGATGTTGCCCACGCCGTTTGGCGAGTTCCGCATGATCGCGTACGAGAGTGAAGTGGACGGCGGCGAGAGCCATGTCGCGCTCGTGTATGGTGATGTCGCGGAAGCGGATGAGCCGGTACTGGTGCGCGTGCATACCCATTGCCTGGCGGGCGACGTGTTTGGCACGCCACTGTGCGATTGCCAGCAGGTGGTGCGCCGATCGCTGCAGATGATTTCTGAAGCGGGGCGGGGTGCCCTGATTTATCTGCATAACAACACCAAAGGATTTGGCATCGATACCAAAGGGCCGGAGGCGCGGCTGGTGTTTCATCGCGATCCGCGCACACATGAGCGCAGTGAAGATCGGCAGTACAGAATTCTTCGCCAGGTCGGGTTGGGTGGGCAGATTCTTTCTGACTTGGAGATTCACAAGATTCGTTTGCTGACGAACACGCCGACGCATGTTCCCGCGCTGCAGGGCTTCAATGTGGAGATTGTGGAGCAGGTTCCAATTCTGATGGAAAAACCATCACTGATCGCGCGGTAGCTGGCTGTTGCAATTGAAGTAGCGACCGGCTCAAGCGACAACTAGGCGTGAATTTTGAGGTCGGGCAGCGGCGGCAGTTGGCTGGCGAAACCTTCTCGCTGCAAATCTTCCTGCAGGTGGGGAACGCCCCGGAATAAAAGGCTGTGCATTCCAACGGCTCGCGCGCCCTCTACATTTTCCAGGCGGTCGTCGATGAAGAGGGCTTCGTCTGCGCGAACATTCAATTTCTCTAAAGTATATTCGTAGATTTCAGCCATCGGCTTGATCAGGTTCAGTTCGCAGGACCAGGTGAGGTGATGGAAACGGTCCAGCCAGCCGAAGTTTTCTCGCATGTAGGCGAGCAGATCTTCGCCCATGTTCGAGAGAATTGCCGTTTTCATTCCTGAAGCGCGAACACGATTCACCCAGTCGAGCATGATGGGGTCGACAGTGGCCCACAGCAGAACATCCTGCTCGATCAGCGCTTCGATTTGTTCGGGCGAAAAAGAAATGCCGGCATCACGAGCAATGGTCGGCCAGTAGGTGTGTCCAGTGAGTTTGCCCTGGTCATAGTCGAGGCGATAGCGCCAGTAATGCGCATCGAAAACTTCAGGCGAGAGCCCCGAGATTTCCAGCAGGCGAGCTCGGGCGTCCGGTTCTGGCGGACCGGACAAAACCATCCCGTAATCGAAAATGACAGCGCGTAAAGTCATGGCTCGTTTGAAACTCCAGTAGATGGCCTTTCAATTATTTGCAGACGCGAAGGACGCTTGGCAGTTGGGTACAGTTGGAAAGTTCTTATTGCCAGATTACACGCAAGCCTTTGTATTTTCGGAAGCACGGATCGCACGAAACTACGGGAAGATCGTCGGCGAGGGCGGTGGAAATGATCAAGCGATCGAATGGATCGTTGTGATGCAGCGGCAGGTCGAACATGCGATCGGTATGGTGGCGGCGAAGCGGATAGGAGAGAATCGACGCGCTCGAGCAGATCGCCGCGAATTCGGATCTGGTTAGCTGAAGCTTGCCAATGCGGCTCTTGATCGCTACTTCGGCGTCGGATGCCACGCTGAGTAGCAGTTCCACCGCAGGATCTTCAAGGACACGCCGCACTTTGACGGGCAGGGTCGCAAAGCCTCTGGAGGTTGCGATATCGATAACAACATGCGTATCCAGCAAAACTCTTCCCGCCATCAGACGTCGCCCGCAAGCCAGGCGTCTATATTCTCCTGCGGCCGCGACCAGCTGGGATCGACGACGATTTTTTTCTTGCCGAGAACGCCGAATACTCGTTTGCGGAGCGGGTCGTCTGTCTTGCGTACAATCTCAACCACAGGTATGCCGCGCTTGGTGATCGTAACGCGCACGCCGGCTTCGGCCTGTTTGATCAGCTCAGGCAACTTGTTTTTCGCTTCCGATACTGTGTACGTCATTTGTCTAGTATAGCTATATAGATAGCCATCTGCAAGACGGTCTCGGCCCTAGTGTCGAGGACGGGATTTCGGATGAACTATGGAGTGGTATAGTTCACAATTTTCGAAAAGGAGTGCGGATCGAGGCTTGCACCGCCGACCAAAGCGCCATCGATGTCTTCCTGGCTCATCAGTGCGCTGGCGTTGTCTGGCTTCACGCTGCCGCCGTAGAGGATGCGCATTTTGTCGGCAATCTCGCGGCTGAGGGAGCGTGCCACTTGCTCGCGAATGATGTGGTGAGCGTCGGCGGCCATCTGCGGAGTGGCCGTCTTGCCGGTGCCGATGGCCCACACGGGTTCATAGGCAATCACGATGGAAGCTGCAGCATCGTGTGCGACGCCATGAAGTGCTTTGGAGGTTTGCCTCAGAAGAACTTCTTCGGTCTGGCCAGCTTCGCGCTCGGCGAGCAATTCGCCAACGCAAACGATCGGGGTCAATTTATGTTTGAGCGCGGTGTGAAGCTTTTTGTTGACGGTTTCATCGGTCTCGCCAAAATACTGGCGACGTTCGGAGTGGCCGAGAATGACGTGCGTGCAACCGCATGCAACCAGCATCGGCGCGGAAATCTCGCCGGTGAATGCGCCTTCTTCCTGCCAGGTCATGTTCTGTCCGCCGACATGGATTTTGCTGCCATGGGTGCCGGCGACAACAGCGGCAATATCGACGAACGGGGGGCAGAGAACAATCTCGTCGCGGGTGTGATTGTGAACCAAAGGAAGAAAGGCAGTAACAAATTCGCTCGACTGGGAGGGTGTTTTGTACATTTTCCAGTTAGCGGCAATCAGGGGCTTGCGAGTGCTCACGCGGTCTTCTCCGTCAGGGCTTCTACGCCCGGTAATTTTTTACCTTCAAGGAATTCAAGCGACGCGCCGCCGCCGGTCGAAATGTGTGTGATTTTATCGGCGACCCCGGCCTTGTGAACTGCAGCGACAGAATCTCCGCCGCCGACGATTGAGATCGCTGAAGGATTGTCCGCCACGGCCTGGGCAACCTGCATGGTTCCATGCGCAAAGGCCGGCATTTCGAAGACTCCCATAGGACCATTCCAGATGATGGTTCGAGCGCGGGAGATTTCATCGACGAACAGGTCAATGGTTTCCGGGCCAATATCGAGGGCCATCCAGTCGGCGGGGAAGGGTTTGTCGCCGGCGGAGATTTTAGTTTGCGCATCGGGGGCAAACTTATCCGCGAGGACGTTGTCGACCGGCAGCAGAAAACGCACGCCACGCTTGGCAGCTGTCTCCATGGCTTCGCGCGCTACGTCGAGCTTGTCGACTTCCAACAAAGACTTGCCGACCTCTTGCCCACGGGCTTTCAGAAATGTGTAGGCCATGCCGCCGCCAATCAGCAGCGCATCGACTTTGTCGAGCAGGTTGTGGATCACCTGAATCTTGTCGGAAACTTTGGCGCCGCCGAGGATGGCGATGAATGGCTTTTCCGGATCGCTGAGAGCTTTGCCCAGGTAGGTCAATTCTTTTTCCATCAGCAGGCCGGCGGCTGACTTGGCGACGAAATGCGTAATGCCTTCTGTCGAAGCGTGGGCGCGATGAGCACTGCCGAAGGCGTCATTGACGTACAGGTCGCAAAGTTTCGCCAGCTGCTTCGCGAAGGCCGGATCGTTCTTCTCTTCTTCGGCATGAAAGCGCAGATTTTCCAGCAGCAACACCTGGCCGGATTCCAACATGCGCACCATCTCTTCTGGAGTTTCGCCCACGCAGTCGGGTGAGAAGCCGACATTCACCGACTGGCCGAGGGTGTGCCCCAGAAGCTGACGCAGGCGATCGACGACCGGGCGCAGGCTCATCTTGGCATTGGGCTTTCCCTTTGGGCGGCCGAGATGTGAAGCGAGGATCACTTTGGCGCGGTGACGCAGCGCATATTCCAGTGTCGGCAGCGTTTCACGGATGCGCGTGTCATCCATGATCTGGGTGCCGTCTTCCGAGAGAGGGACGTTGAAGTCCACGCGGATCAGGACGTGCTGATGTTCCAGGGAAAGATCGCGAATCGATAGTTTTGACATAGAGGCAGTAGGCCTGAGGTTCAAATTGCGAAGCAGATTTGTATCACTGGGTCTATCCCGATACTAATACTTTTCCATGTGGACATGTGAGTGGCCGCAACGCGCGGGGCACTTTAGTGATAAGCATATCGACACTTCCAGATGTGGCGGCGTGATCGCGGACACGGTTGTTTTGCATCCGGCGTTCCAATTCTGAGAATTCTTCGGAGCCACGCCAATCCAAAGTGGGGATGGCGCCGTACTCGATTTGGAGGACTCTCGGCGATCGCCGAGTGAACCGCTCCGAATCGAGAGCCAAATAGCGGTCCCCTTTCCCTGTTCGACTCTGTCCATTCACCTTGTAACCCTACGGCCTAGCTGCTGATGTGTTGAGCGGATGGGCCCGACGCGTGTGTTGCCACCATCTGCACAAGAGGGAATCCCATGAAACAGAACGAGCAAGAAAGCAATCTCCCAACATCCACTATCAATCGTCGCTCCTTCGTCAAAACAGCAGGCTTTACCGGGCTGGGCTTGGCAGGGGCAGCGATTATCGGCAGCCAATTTGGAGCGAAAGAACAGAAAGTATCCGCCGCCACTGGGGTCAGTGATGCCGATATTTTGAACTTCGCCCTTAACCTGGAGTATCTGGAAGCCGAGTTCTACTCCATGGCTTGCTATGGAGCGGGCCTGGTGAAGCGCGGAATCCTCAAGTCAAGTGATGAGACCGGACCCACGACCGGCGGTGCAAGAATTAAGGATTTTGGAACCGTCGCCTACCAAGCCGGTGCGCTCCGTGAGACCGAGCAGGAGCATGTGTTGTTTCTTCGCTCGGCGCTGGGAGCGGGAGCAGCAAAGAAACCTGCTATCAATCTGGATGCACTCGGCTATGGCTTTTCAAGCCTCAATAGCTTTCTGACACTGGCAAGACAATTTGAAGATGTGGGCGTCAGCGCTTACCTGGGTGCGGCACCGCTGATCTCCAGCAGTGCGTATCTGGCTGCGGCAGGCGCCATTCTTGCGACTGAAGCACAACACTCGGGGGCCATTCGAGCCATCTGCATTATGAGGGGTGTTTCCAGCCCGGCCGTGGATTCCCGCGATGTACCGCCGCATTCCAGTACTCCTTACGATGTCGACAAGAATGGTTTGAGCATTCCTCGTACAACCTCGCAGGTGCTGAACATTGTGTACGGCGGTGGGAAGTGTTCGGGTGGATTCTATCCGGACGGCATGAACGGCAATATCGCCTGCCAATAAATTTGAACGACTCAGCGTAATTGAAATCCTGCCATGGCAGCAAAAGGAAACGCGAGCACCCATATGGGGGAGCTCGCGTTTTTGTTGGCAAGAACAATGCAGTTGGCGAAGAACAGTAAACCTCGCAGCCTACAAAACCTCAGCGTTCGAGAAGCTTTCGACGACTACTGTTTGGTGTCGAGTGGGTGCTTTGCATCCTGAAAAAACTGAGTCTGAAGCTCGAGGCTGGTCTGGTCTGCTTTTACGGCGTGGATGACGTTTGCGATGCCATCGACCCAAGTTTTCATATCCATTTCGCCGAGCTTGGCGTTGGCGTATTGGGCGAAGCCGGCATAGTGATTCGGGAACTTCGCATACCACCAGATGCCGGTATACAGGCCGGAGGGCAGATGGGTTCGATCCTGATCTGCGCCTGACTCCTGGCCGACGCGGTTCATATGCACCAAATCCGGACGAGAGATCATCATGAGCGAAGTTTCAGTTTCGCCGGCATGTTCGTCCACCTTGTCTTTCAGCGGAGGGGCATCGGGTGCCTGATGGTGCAAGCCGTAGATGTAGACGATGTAATCTTTCGGCGAATCGAGCTGCGATTGCGCGAAGTACGGGCAGAAAACTTTCATTTCCGCCATGGCCGTTTACAACGACGATTTTTTTGCAGCCGTTGCGGGCCATTTCGTCGGTGGTTGCCTGCAGAAGTTCCATCTGAATTTTGGCGGAATAAGAGACAGTTCCGGGCTGGTGGCGAGCCTCCGCAATCTGGCCAAAATAATAGGGCGGAAAGACCACGGCGTATTCCTGCTTGGTTGCCTGCAGGGTTGCATACCGGACGTTAATGAGATCCGTGCCGATGGGAAGCTGGGTGCCGTGTTTCTCCAAAATGCCAAAGGGGAGAAGGCAGACGCCTTGCGATTGATGGATGGCTTGAATAAAGTCCGGGCCGGTGAGCTCTTCCCATTTGGGAGAAAGTGCGGTGGTGTTTGCGGGCTTGGTTTGATCAGCGGACTGGGACCGTCCGTATTCGCCGGCCATCAGGACGAGCGGTGAAAATGCAGATACACGTCAGAGGGCGGAGTAAGGCTCGCATCGGATCTCCATTCTGAGTCAGGTCGATGATTTCTATTCCGAGAGCACAGCTTCGGCTTCGATTTCAATGCGCCATGCCGGATTCAGCAGCTTGGCGACCACGACCATCGTAGCAGCGGGACGGATGGAACCGAAAAATTCTCCGTGGACGCGTCCGACGTCTTCCCAATCGTCCACGTGGGTCAGGTACATGCGGGTGCGGACGACATCTTGCAGCTTGGCGCCCGCCTGCTCGAGAGATCTTTTGGATGATGGTCAGCACGTGGCGGGTCTGGTCGGCGGCATTGGCTTGATCAGCGCCGACCGGCCCGGTGCCGGAAACATGAATCGTATTGCCGATTCGCACAGCGCGCGAAAATCCGATGATGGGTTCGTATGGGGAGGAGCCAGGAATGTTTTTTCGCATGGTGTTACTCCTTAGGGAACCGGGGATCGCCTCAGACGATTCTGGAGAGGCAGCGAAGGAATAATCGCCACCTCTCCAGAGAATTGTATGGTGCGGGAATTGCTTCTTACAGACCCTTCTTGGTCACGAAAAGGATCAGGTCCTTGACGCGGCAGGAGTAGCCCCACTCATTGTCGTACCAGCTGAGAACCTTCACCATGTTTCCAACCACCTTGGTCAGGGGCGAATCGACGATGGAGGACAGCGGATTGCCTCTGAAGTCGATGGAGACCAGGGGAGCTGTTTCGAAGCCCAGGATGCCTTTCATCGGGCCATCCGCAGCGGCTTTCAGCGCGGCATTGACGGACTCGACGGTGACTGGCTTTTCAGTTTCGACCGTCAGATCGACAACGGAAACCACGGGGGTGGGGACACGCAGCGAGAAGCCATCCAGCTTGCCCTTCAGCTCCGGAATCACCAGGTGCAGCGCCTTGGCTGCCCCGGTGGAGGTGGGGATGATGGAGAGGCTGGCGGCACGGGCACGGCGCAGATCCTTATGGGGAAAGTCGAGCGTGACCTGATCGTTGGTGAAGCTGTGAATGGTGTTCATCAGGCCAGATTTGATGCCGAAGCTGTCCATCAGAACTTTGGCTACGGGAGCCAGGCAGTTCGTGGTGCAGGAAGCGTTCGAGATCACGTTGTGCTTAGCTGGATCGTACTTGTTTTCATTCACGCCCAACACGATGGTCAAATCTTCGTTGGTAGCGGGGGCGGAGATGATGACTTTCTTGACGGTCGGCCCCAGGTGGGCTTTCGCCTTGGCGGCGTCCGTGAAATGTCCGGTGGATTCGATAACAATCTGAGCGCCGACGGTGTCCCAGGGAAGCTTGGCAGGATCTCTCTCGGCGAATACCTTGATTTTCTTTCCGTCTACGCTGATGAAGTCGTCGCCATGCTGCACGTCGTTGGGCAGATTGCCGAGGACAGAGTCGTGCTTCAGCAGATGAGCCAGGGTCTTCGGGTCAGTCAGATCATTGACGGCTACAAAATCGATCTCTGGGTTGCCTAAAGATGCCCGCAATACATTCCGGCCGATGCGGCCAAAACCGTTGATGCCAACCTTTACTGCCATGGGAAATACCCCTCCTGTGATGAACGATGGTGGATGAACATAGTGGATACACTTCCATTGTACGATGCCGCGCATGGCTGCTCCCGTGATGCGGAACACATGCGACTGTGCGGATGAGAGCGGACTGAAGATGGAAAAGAAGTTATGCTGGAAGAGCAAATGAAATTCTTTGCCGGACGCCGCGGCGAATGTCGAGTTTCGGGCGAACTTACAAGAAATTGGCTGCCGGTTTGCAGCGTGTGCTGCCAATGTGTTACAAGCGCATCATGCGCGATTGGGTGCGCGAAAAACTAATGAGACGTCGCAAGAAGCCGGTGACCAACAATTCCGAGTCCACCGGAAAGATTGGCCACGAGATTCCGCAAGACCAGCCAACACCACTACAACCGTCGTATCCTCAATCGCTCGAGCGCGAGGATGCAGCGAAAGTACCCGCTCGAGCAGAACGCGCCGAGCCAACTCCTGTTGCCGACGCGCCTGAAGCCGCTTCTTCTGGCGGATCCGACGAAAAAAGGTCGGGTCGAAACTGGAGAAACCGGCATGGAAATCGTTCCGAGGGGCAAGCGGCCGCCGGTCGCCAGCCGAAGACGGAACCTGAAAACAGCGGAGAATTGTCAATTCCAGAGCAGAATCCTAACCTGGTGATGGAGACGCAACCGGAGTCGCTGGGGCAGCCACCGGCGGAATTGCAAGCGTCGAAATCTCCAAAGGGATACGTGGTGCTTGCGATTGGATTGCCTGGATCGGGTAAGACGACCTGGTTCAAACGTCGCGGGGTTACGCCGCTTTCCAGCGACATGCTGCGCAGCATTCTGTTCGACGACATCACCGAACAGCGCTATCAAGGGCTGGTGTTTTCGACACTGCGCTCGTTGTTGCGTGCGCGGTTGATTGCGAAAATGCCGTGGAACTATGTCGACGCGACGAATCTTTCGCCGCACGAGAGACGGCAGTGGATCAAGATGGCCCGCAGCTTCGGATACGAAGTGCATGCTGTCTTCTTCGATGTGCCGTTCGAGGTATGCATGGAGCGAAACATGCGCCGCGATTACATGGTGAATGAAGCCGCGATGCGCAGCATGGCAGAGCGACTGCGTCCACCATCCTTCAAAGAAGGCTTCCATAAAATTACCGTTGTGCGCGTGAAGAGCGGCGCGGAAGGCTCTTCGGAGTCTGCAATTCCAATGGCGTGACGGTCGTTTCAACCATCGACAGGGCCGCTTCATCGCGGTCCTCCGGTGATTTATGAAAAATTCACAAACCGCATGCTTCACCAGACCCGCGAAATCCTGAAAAACAATCGGCGAACTTTGCCGCACGGCGAGAAGCCTTCAGAAAGCTTCACGAGAGCGGCTGCTTCGTGATTCCAAATCCATGGGATACGGGCACTGCTCGATATTTGCGCCATCTTGGATTCAAGGCACTCGCTACCACGAGTAGCGGCTTCGCATTTTCGAGGGGCCTGCCCGATGCAGTCTGGGCGGCGTCACGCGACATGGTGCTGGATCATATTGCGGAGATCGTCGCCGCGGTTGAAATCCCCATCAATGCGGATTTTCAGGCAGGCTATGCGGATGAGCCGGACGGCGTTGCGGCGAATGTCAGGCTCTGCGTCGAAACCGGTGTCGCGGGACTTTCCATTGAAGATGCGACGGGCCGACGCGAGGAGCCGCTGTACGAGTTGACTCTCGCGGTTGAAAGGGTCAAGGCAGCGCGGGCGGCTATCGATGCGTCGGGCGCGGATGTTCTGTTGACGGCTCGCGCTGAATGCTACCTGGTGGACCATCCCAATCCTCTGCAGGAGTCGATTCGTCGCCTGCAAGCGTATGCGGAGGCGGGTGCGGATGTTCTCTATGCTCCGGGGCCGCGCACTGCCGAAGACATCCAGGCGATCGTAAAGGCGGTCAGCCCCAAGCCGGTGAACGTGTTGATGAGCTCGAATACGGGTCTGAAGATTGCAGACCTGGCAGCCATGGGAGTGCGGCGGGTGAGCGTCGGTTCCGCATTGGCACGGACTGCGTGGACAGGCTTTATTCGCGCCGCAAAGAAGATTGCGAATGAAGGCAGCATGGAGGGATTCGACGGCTCGATACCGTTTGCTGAGTTAGAGGACTTCTTTGAGAAAGATTTTGCGGAGCGGTCTTCGTAGACTTCGTTCGGTCGCGATGAACAAAAAATGTCATGATGGAAATTCCACCCACCGCGGAAATGAAATCGCAGCCGGAACCGTGGTTGCGCGGCACCCTGACGGAGTTTCCAGCCGAGCAGCGAGCGGTCTTGCATGCGCTGGAAATGGCGCGTGAAGACACGGTGCAATGGTGCGGATCGCTTGCCGTCGAGAAGAGATGCATGCTCGTCCATACGGGCTGGCGCCGGTGGCGTTTCAGTTGCGCCATATTGTGGGCAGCCTGGATCGATTGCTGACGTATGCGGAAGGGAAGTCGCTGGACGCAGCGCAACTGAAAACGCTTGCGGCAGAAATGCGACCTGAGGGGAGCAAAGAGGAAATTCTTGCCGAATTTGAATCTGGATTGAGCGATGCGGAACGGCGGATTTGCGCCATTGATTTTGCTACGTGGCCAGAGCCTCGCGAAGTGGGGCGGAGAAAGTTGCCGACTACTGTAGCCGGCTTGCTGATTCATTGCGCGGAACATACGCAGCGCCACGTTGGACAGGCGATCACGACGGCGAAAGTATTGCTGGAGCTGCGCGAGCCACCGTCAGCCTAAGAATTTACGGAGTCCGCTTCCTCGGTGATGTGGCCCATCTTGTCGCGTTTCACTTGCAGATATTTTTCGAAGCTTTCCTGGGATTCGACCACGGACGATAAGTCGTTCGACCACGCGAATGCCTGCGGATTCCAAGGCAGCCACCTTGTCTGGATTATTTGTCATCAGGCGAACCTCGGTAATCCCCATCAGCTTCAGGACTTCCGCGGGAAGCTCATAAGCGCGGCAATCCGCCTTGAATCCCAACTGCTCGTTGGCTTCGACAGTGTCCAGATCCTTTGTCCTGCAGCGCGTAGGCTTGCAGCTTCGGCATCAGGCCAATGCCGCGACCTTCCTGCTGTTCGTACAGCAGAATTCCTGCGCCCTCTTCGGCAATGGTGCGCAGCGCCAACTCCAGCTGCAGGCGACAATCACAACGGAGCGAGCCGAACACATCGCCGGTCAAGCATTGCGAATGGATGCGAACGATCGGCGGCGCACTCGACACATCTCCCATGACCAGGGCGACCATTTCCTCGGGCGCGCTCGACTGGGCGGCGTCCGTTTTACATTCTGGATCCGGGGCTTCAGCCGCACGGGTTCCTACGAAGCCAAAGATACGGAAATGGCCCCAGCGAGTCGGGAAGTCGGCCTCGGCAGCTTTGCGTACACTTTCAAACGGCATACATCGATTATAGGTCCGCAATCTTCCCTGCGAATCCATGCGGCCGACGGAGTAAAGTGAAGTCGTGATTGATTCAAAACTCATCCTGATCACGTTGCTGGTCAAGCTGGGCATTGCGGCTGCGCTTTCCAGTGCGCTGTCGCGGTCGATGGTGTTCAAAAATCTGCTGCTCAGCACGCGCCGCAGCGCTGGCCAGATGCTGGGTTTGCTGGCGTGTATCTGCGTTCCGCTGACCCTGGGAGTGTGGGTTCGCATTGTGGTGCAGAATTTTCTGGCCGCCGATATTTCTTTCGAGGCGGTGATTCTGGTTGCGCTGTTGCTGGGCACAACGCCGGCGATAATTGCGGGAGCTTTTCTTTCGATTCCCGCGATGCTGCACCGCGAATACCTCACCTTGCCATTCAACCTGCTTGTTGCGTTGATTTTTGGCACCTATCGCGCGTTTGTTTCCGAAGAGGACATCTGGTCATTTTCTCCATTTGTCGATCTCAGCATTTATCGCTGGATTCGCAGAAACCTGATGCGCCCGCGCCTCGATCGCCAGATTATTCTGCTGATGCTCATCCTGGGCATGCAGGTGATTCACAACTGGATTTCGCATCTGTACCCGCGCCGATTGTTTGCGCTGCATACGGATAGCTGGCTCTTGTTCCTCGCAATCTGCATCTGCGCGCCAATGGTGGTGGGGATTCCGCTGAAAATCTGGAATGCGATCCGCATCGAGCGCAAGCTGGAAGAGCAGGAAAGACTGCTGATGGATGCGCGGCTGGACGCGCTGCAACGGCAGATCAATCCACATTTTCTGTTCAACACGCTGAACTCGATCGCTTCGCTGGTGCGCTTTCGCCCGGAGCTGGCACGTGAGTTGATCGTAAAGCTGGCGAGTATTTTGCGTGTTCTGTTGCAGGATCGCGACGACCTGATGCCACTGCGGGAGGAATTGCAATTCGCCGACGATTATCTCGACATTGAAGTGGTTCGCTTTGGAATTGAGAAGTTGCGCGTGGTGAAGGAAATTGCTCCGGAGACGCTGGAGATCCTGGTGCCCAGCATGCTGCTGCAGCCGCTGATTGAAAACGGTATTAAGCATGGGCTGGAGCCGCGTATCGGTGGGGGCACAATCACGCTACGCA
Organism: uncultured Acidobacteriota bacterium; assembly: GCA_963774515.1. Taxonomy (GTDB): domain Bacteria; phylum Acidobacteriota; class Terriglobia; order Terriglobales; family Acidobacteriaceae; genus JAKAAZ01. The sequence goes on from CAVZFK010000014.1 coordinate 45,892, forward strand.
GTCGGCTGCAGAACGACAAGCTGGTGATCACGGTCGAGGACGATGGCGTGGGGATGCCGGTTGAGAACGGGCCGCCGGTTCATCGCAGCGGACTGCTGCAGTCCGGTACAGGGGTCGGCATGCGCAATGTGCGAGAGAGGATGCAGGTTCTCTGTGGTCCGGACGCAGGCTTTGAAATTCTCAGCCGTCCGGGTCGCGGTACGCGTGTCATCCTGACCATACCGATCAACTCCACCAACACGGCGACTCAATGGCCGGAGTTGCGCAGGATCGATTCGTAGAATTCTTCGTACTTGGGAATCACGCGCGAGGCGCAGTAGGTTCGCTGTGCTTCCTGGCGGCCGGCACGCGCCATTTCTCTCAGGCGGTCGCGATCTTTCAGCAGGCCGACAGCCGCGGCGGACATGGCTTCTACATCGCCGACGGGAAAGAGCAGGCCGGTGACGCCATCGTGGATTAATTCCGGCACGCCGCCAACATTGGTGCCGATGGTGGGAACTTCGCAGGCCATCGCTTCGAGCGCTGCCAATCCGAAGGATTCCAGTTCGCTCGGCATCAGCATCAAGTCGGCTGCGGGCAATAGCTGGTTGACCTGATCGTGCTTGCCGAGGAAGGCTACGCGATCGCTGATGTTGAGCGATTTCGCCAGCCACTCCGCCGAAGAACGTTCCGGACCATCGCCGACCATCAATAAGCGGGCCGGCATTTCGTTGGCGACACCGGCAAAGATGCGGATCACATCTTGAATTCGTTTGACTGGGCGGAAGTTCGACAGATGAACCAGGACGGCTTCGTGGGGCTCGGCATATTGCGCGCGAACAATTTTGCTGGCTTCTGGATCGCGCAGATAGACGTCGCAATTGACGAAGTTGGTGATGACGTGAATCGGACGGGTGGTCGCGAAGGTTTCGACGGTCATGCGTCGCAGATAGTCAGAGATGGAAGTGACGCCATCACTCTCATCAATGGCGTAGCGGGTGATCGGCAAATACGCGCGATCGGCGCCGACCAGGGTGATGTCGGTTCCGTGCAGCGTAGTGACGAAGGGAAGCCGGCGACCGCTGCGGGCCAGCATCTGGCGGGCAAGCAATGCGCTGACAGAGTGAGGAATTGCATAGTGAACATGCAGCAGATCGAGATCGTAATATTCCGCGACCTCCGACATGCGCGTGGCAAGGGCCAGCGAGTACGGAGGAAATTCGAACAGCGGATAATTTGAAACCGGGACTTCGTGAAAATGAATTCTCTCTTCGCGGCCGCTGAGGCGAAACGGCTGCGCGTAGGAGATGAAGTGAATGTCATGGCCGCGATTGGCCAGCTCGATTCCCAGCTCCGTGGCGACTACGCCGCTGCCGCCGTACGTCGGGTAACAGGTGATGCCGATTTTCATATGCGATCGCTTTCTCTATTCATAGATGCCGGTCGAAGCATGCCGGCTACTTATTCTTACTGTTCAGTAGTGCTTGCGCCTGGCGATAATTGACCGAAATTGATGAGCTGGACCGGCGAAGGAAATTCTCCAAAGATCGATGGAAGTGCCTGGAGCGCGGCCAGTTCTACCTGGCGCGATTGTTGCAGGCGCGTCCGAGTCGCCTTCAGTTCGTCGTCCATGTAGGCGGGATGGCAGACCAGTTCAAAGGTACCTTCGGGCAGGCGATTCAGAAGAGCTCGCAGTGTTGCCTCGTTGAGCGTCCCAGTCGCGGCCACTCCTATGCAGCCATCCGTGGTGGTAAATTCACGCTCGTGTATCAGCTTCCAAAAACTGTGACGGAAGGTGCGTAGTAGGCGCACCTGCCACGCGCGAACAAGTCCAGCGCCCGGGGTTGCGGCGACGCTCCATGCGGGTTCGAAGGGATTGCGGATTGTGCGGATATTGCAGGCTTGCGCGGCCCGCATCACACTCTTAAGAACGCGGGGAAACATGTGCGTGTGCTTGTGGGTGTCCACATGGGTTGAGGGTGATACCGGCTTGCTGCAGTCGCAGAATTTGCGCCATCGCTTCCCGCTCGATGTGGGTGCTGTCAATCCGGCCAAGATACAGGTCCCGAACAAACTCCCCGAGCGTGGCGCGAAAACGCGGATCGCTGCCGCGCTGGCTGGCCGGATCGAGCAGAGTGGGAATGGTTGCTGGGTCGGCAACCGGGGTTCCATCCAGCAGGACGATATGACAGCCAACGCCAAGAAGTTTTTGTTGCTGGGAAATTTCGACGGCTTCGCGAAAACGTGGCGCGGCCGCCATCAATGTTGTTGAGGTGAGCGCGCCCAAATGATGCAGATCCCGCACGGCACGATTGATGCCGTCGGTCAGTCCGAAGTCGTCTGCATTCACGATGAGGCGGCGCACTGGCATGAGTCTATCAAGTGGCGCCGATATCACGCGGCAGAGAGTGACACGCGTATCAGTGCTTGTGTCTCAGTGCGGTCTGCCGTGGACGATCGATCCGTTGGCGTCCATGCGGTCGCCGGGCTGCATCCCTGCAGGGCAACTGCCGAGATACTTTGCATCAGAGAACATGATCGTCTCGGTTTTGCCATCCATCGCTGGAGTATAGGTGGTATGGCTCTCGCCGTGGGAAGCGATATCACCCTGCACTTTGATTGTACTTTTCGTGTCGAGAGTGGTCTTTCCAATCGTGCATTTTAGATCGACCAGGTAGGTGTCGCCGCGCATACTTTCGCTCGCCGTGGTACAGCCTGGAATCTTTTTTGCGAGGTCAAGGACATATTGGTCGTAGGCGTGGTCGCGGCATATCTTGATCGGCGGCCAGACCTCCTTCTTGTTTCCGGGATTGTCGATGGTCTGCCGGTTGAGCAACCACAGGCCCTCTTTCAGCGGCGGCGGACCGCTGGCAAGGCTGACGGTTGCTGTCAATACGAGTGCGGCCACGGTACAGAACGTTGTAGGTTTCATTTTCGCGCCATGCCTCCATCGCGACCTGTGGAGTCCGAATTCTTACACACTCTACCGAGGAGGGAGGAAGATTATTTTCATGCAACGACCAGGATGGTTGTAGGGAGCAGCGCATCGACGCTATCGATTTTCGACGATGGGGCGAGTGCGTTCAGCATACTGTCGCTGGACGCAGCGCGCTTGACCCGGCAGCGGCGCGTTCCATAGACTCAAGGAGGCCCGCAATGCAAGTCTCATGGGCGGTTAGCTCAGTTGGTTAGAGCGCCTGCCTTACAAGCAGGATGTCGGGGGTTCGAGTCCCTCACTGCCCACCAAAACCTTTCTCAGCGCGCACTCCCTGATCGATTCACTACGTTTTCTAGCGCCGCAATTTCTATGGCGTGAGAGATTCAACTTCGCGTCGACGGTGCATTGTTGCGATTCGCGATTCGGAATTTCGCGGCGAACCTGCACGCGATTTTCTTTTGCGCTGTCGGCGTTGCCACTTTGAATTGAGATCATCGGCGCGGCGCTGTTCTCTACTTTGTGGCCTGAGTGCGCCACGCAAACGAGAGTCACTACTTACTTTCGGCACCTTACTTACGGCATCGCACTTCCGTTACCCGCGCTTGTGACCCGCAACACTTTGCATCTCCGCCATTCTTGAGACCCTCTCCATGCGGGTCGGCATCGACACACGTTTCCTCCCCCAATCGCAGAGCAATTTATTTGGTTTCCCCGCTGGTCTCCCCAGCGAGGAGGAGCCTAACGCAAACCACAACACGCACGTGGTTGCAATGAACGTGCCGAGGCAGAATGATGAAATTCCTCCCCCCCACTATTTTGAGTCTTGCACTTTTCGCAGTGCCTGCATTTGCAGGCGTCACCGTCCACAGTCCGCAAAAGAGCGAGACTGTGAACTCCCCATTTGTCTTGGATGCCGACGCTACAACCTGTTCCAATCAAGCAGTCCGCACCATGGGCTACTCGATCGACAACAGCTCCGATACCACTTTGTTCAAAGGCAGCACAACGATTGACACCAATGTCTCGGCGAAGCTAGGTAGCCACACGCTGCGTGTGAAGGCCTGGGGAAAGCAGGGTGCGGTCTGCGTCTCGGATGTAGCTATCGAAGTGACATCCGCCACGGACGATCCAGTGTCAGACCCTTCCATCGTTCCGTCGGATGCAGTCAGCGTAAGCAGTATCCAGACGTTGACCAACTGGCGGGCGACGCATGACAGCGCGACGAGCGGGACTTCATCGGGAACGATGACGCTGGTCGGATCGCCTGCTCATATCGGGATTCCGAGGGAATTCGTCAGCACATTCACCAGCAACGGCGGCTTGCGATATTCAGTAATCTTTGGTGACGATATGGAGTCCACGAATTTTTTGTATGACGCCTGGGTGTATTTCACCGATTCCGCGCCAGCCATCGCAAATCTGGAAATGGACATGAATCAAACCCTGTCGAACGGCCAGACAGTGATCTACGGCGTACAGTGCGACGGCTATTCGGGCACATGGGATTACACGGAAAACCTGGGAACACCACAGAAGCCGATCGGGCATTGGGCCCATGCGGCAGCGAAATGCAATCCACGTAGCTGGGCCAGAAACACCTGGCATCACGTCGAAATGCTCTACTCCCGCTCGAGTACCGGAGTGGTCACTTACAAGACTGTTTATTTCGACGGTGTGGCATCGGCAATCAACGCCACGGTTCCCTCAGCTCACGCGATGGGGTGGGGTCCGGTGTTGTTGACGAACTTCCAGGTGGATGGGCTGGGTGCAAGCGGATCCACGACGGTATATCTGGACGACCTGACGATCTACCGCTGGTGATACGTAGCGGCCTATAGAACGAATTTATCGTTGCAGAAATTCGTTCTAGCTCGATGGTTGAAACAACGAAACGTCCGCCAAATGCGGTGGGCGTTTCGTTGTTGAGATGAAAATGCTGGCATGCGCGTAGTCGGTCTGGCTCACGTCATTGCAGCCTTCTGACGCGAATGGAATTAGAGTCGAACGCCTGAACGTAACACCGTGTGCTCCAGCACGGCCAACAGCAACAGCAGAACAATTCCGGCGATCGAGATTTTCGGTTCGGCATCGGGCTCGCCGTAGGATTGGGTTGGATCGCGCCTCGCGGCGAAGAAATTGATGAGTGGAGCGAAGGTGCCGATTGCTACCAGCATCCAGGGAAACTGCGGAAACATCGCGACCAAGACAAGCAGACCGCCCAGAATCCACGCCAGCAATCCCAAGGCCATCATTTGTGGCCTGAGCGGTTGCAGCGAATTGGTGAGGGCGAGAAGCCGTGGTACCCCGATGCGGCCCAGTTGAATGATTCCTATGGCGCCACACACCACCGATATTCCTATGAACAGCGGGGAGGCCAGGTTGACATTCGCGAGCACGGTATAGACATCGCCTTTTGTGTAGAAAGGCGGCGTAAGCAGATAGCCCATGAAAAGCGCGATGCCCAGCAGGCCAAGCCATAGCGTCAGATAACGAGGAAAGCCCTGTCCGCGCATGCGCTTGTACACTGCGAGAAAAATCATGCCGAGCAGCAGGCTCGCCACGGGTCCTGCGGCCGCAATTACAGCAATGCGCATCGGCGAAGCGGCAATATCTTCTTCGTGGAGTCCATACACCGTCGGACGGAATCCGTAGAGCCATGCTGCCAGGCCATGCGCAAACTCGTGCAGCGTCACGGTGATTAAGGAGGCGGCCGCGTAAGCTACAGCGGACTGAATCAGCCGCGATTGCTGGCTCCCCAACGTAAGTCGACCCATGTTTTCCTCCATTGTTGAAGTGATCGGAGAGGCGGATCGTAGGATCTCAAAGGCAAAGCCCAGACGCGTCTATCGATTGCGAGGATGCGCAGGGTCGAACGCACGGCGCGGCAAATGAATATCAGCGAGGTGAAAGGATGACAGAGGCAGATTCTTTCGCCACCGGCTCGGCGGAAGCCTTCAAGTGCCGCTTGGCACGATACATGTCGGCGTCTGCCCTGGCGCATAGTGCCTCAGCTGTTTCGCCATCCTCCGGATACACGGCCACGCCGATACTGCCGGAAATGCACAACTGCAGATGCCGCACCGAAATCGGCCGGTCGAGTTCTGTCTGGAGTTTGTGGGCGAGAATTTTTGCGCCGTTGGGCTGCAGAATATCGGAAACCAGAACGGTAAACTCATCGCCGCCGGAGCGCGCCAACGTGTCCGCTCTGCGTACCACTCTCCCAAGGCGCACTGCGACCTCGCGCAAAAATTCATCGCCAACTGCATGTCCGTGGCTATCGTTAATTTGCTTGAAGCCGTCGAGATCCACCACCAGGATGGCCGCACGAGTGTGATTGCGTTCTGCGCGTTCCAGCATGTTGACCATGCGATCTTCTAGGAGCCGGCGGTTCGGCAGTCCTGTCAGCGCATCATGCAGGGCCAGGTGTTCTGTTCGACCAATCTCTTCTTCCAGGAAGGTCAGCAAAATTCCGATGGCGATAATAAATTTCGGAAGGTTCCGGATGGCAGGATCGATTGTCAAATGCGGAACGGTTGTCGCTTTAATCATCAGTGCGATAGGAAAAATCAACGCTGCAGCGAGAAAGCCAAAGACGGCCGTGATCACGCCAATGGTCTTGTGCTGATACCGCTGCCAGTAGCGGATGCCTGCGACAAGATAGAGCCAGGAAAGGGTCGCGTCGATACCGTATCCCGTTTTATCTTGATACACAAGAATGCCAAGCAATAAGGGCAGCAGCAGACCGGAGGCAATGCTGAAAATATTGTCCGGCAAGGTTCTCTCTGCTCGAACCTTGAAATGAACCACGCAAATGCTGATCGCCACCACTGCGATGGCGACATAGTAGGGCAGCGCCGCTTCAACTTCCCATACAACTAGTGCGCCATACGTCAGCAGCGCGGTTGCCCAAGCGAGCATTCCGATCGGCTGCTCCAGAGCTAAATCGATCCGCGAGGCAGCGTGAACGAAGGCGATTCCGGCTAATTCCAGCGCCAGCAGAGAAATTGTTGCGAGAACGGTTCCCCAGAAACCGTCACCGACGTTAAACAGTTGCGCGGTGAAATGCAGCAGGACAAATGTCCAGGCGAGAAGCCACGAATTCACCTGCCGCCGCGCATGGTGTCGCAGCATCGACCAGAAGACGAACGCCAACGCAGCAAATGCGACCAGGTGAGGAATCGAGGAATAACGCAGCATAGGCAGGCCGTGGGAGAGAGATGCAAATTTGTTCCATGATAGAGTGCCGCCAGCCGCCGGGGAGCAATTAATTTAATAAATTTCCAGGGGGTTACATCCCCCGCAAACCGGCATATACGGCCAGACAAGAGGTTAGGCCGGTAACACCTACAACGATCCATCGATAGGTTCCCGAGAGACTGTAGGGGTGGGGAAGGGCGGTCATGGCTAGAACCACCAGAAAACCAAGCACCATGGGAAGCAGGAAGGCATTCATTACCTCGACCCATATGGTAAGAGCCACCAGATTCGGAATGGTTGCCACCATCACGGCACCCGCCACCACACCGATTGTGAAGACCACGTAAAACCAGGGGGCCTCCATCGGATTGTGTTCGAGCGAGTGTTTGTAACCGGTGACCTCACCAAATCCCCAGGCAGCGGCCAGGGAAACGACGACGGACGAAATCATGGCGGCGCCGAGGACGCCGAGGCTAAACAGCAATCGCCCCATGGCGACGCCCATAAAGGGTGTCAACGCATGAGTGATATCGCCGATGGTATTCAGGCTTGCATTCGGATTCACTTTTCCGATGGTGGCAGCCGTGGATACCAGAACCGCCGCCATCACCAGCTGAGTGACGACCGCGCCGATTCCTGTGTCCCAGCGGGCGTCGCGATAGTGTTCTGGGCGAAGCCCTTTGTCCGCGATTGCAGACTGCTGATAGAAGATCATCCACGGCATGATCACCGCGCCGATATTAGCTGAGACAAGGTACAGATAGGCCGGGGAGGACAAGGGAGCTTGCATGAGTCCGGCGGCCAGATCGTGGGCGCGTGGGCGGGCGGCAATGGCAACCCAGAAAAATGCAAACTCAAACAGGCCGAGCGCGATGGCTACGCGTTCCACCCGGCGGTAAGAACCTGTCCACACCACGACCAGAAGAAAGGCAGCCGCCAGGGCTACGCTGAAGCCACGTGGCACGCCGAAAAGCTGGCCGACGGCGGCGACGCCAGAAAACTCTGTCAGCAGGGCGCCGATGGTGGCAATCGCCAGCCCAATGACGGAGACCCAGGCCCATCCGGCACCGAATCGTTCCCGGATGAGCTCACCATGACCTTTCCCCGTAAATACGCCCAGGCGAACGGTGAGATCTTGCACAATAAACAACACTGGAATTAGAAGAAACTGCAGCAGCAGAAGTTTGTAGCCCCACTGGGCGCCACTCTGCGCGGCCGTGATGATGCTGCCAACGTCGGTGTCGGCGAGCATCACAACGATGCCGGGACCCATGACAGCCAGGAAAAGTCGCCAGCGAGTGGGTATACGAGAAAGGGTGGGAGCCGCAACAGTTTTCACGAAAGAAGCCAAACTCCAATCATAACGGGCGCGGGGAAACCTGCCGGAATCTCAAATATGGTGCTCATTCGTATTCTTGTCCTGCGACCCCGGAATCATCCGCTTTTCGGTCCACCGCGTGCTTCTGCTGAGCGGCAATCGCAGTGTCATAGGGCGACCCTAGCATGGGGTCAAGTCCCCGAAACGTGACGTAGAACACATATTCGCCTTTTTTATAAGAACACACTGGGTGGAATGCGCCGTTTCAGCGTGCCTCGCGTGGGCCCGGGGGATTCGTATTGCATTCGATCGAATGGGCTAAAGCCTCGGCAGGGCGGCTGTTGTCGGTCGAGCGAATCGACTGTAAACGTGACTGGCGAGAGATGCTACCGTGACCCGTATCACTGAACCGCGCCGCCCTTTTCGCTAGCCTCCAGATGGTATCGAAAACGGCCTGATTTGAGGGCGTATTTCTATACGCGTTTCAGGGAGGGTCATATGGACCAACTTCATGAAATAGCCAATTCTCTTACCAGCAACGATCTGCGGCTCGGAACCTGGAAAGCGAAATTCAAAACAATCCTCGTCGGTGTCAACTTCTCCGGACCTATGGCTACCGCGCTGAACGCAGCAAAATCTCTTGCGGATGAATTTAAAGGCACGCTGATTTTGGTGCACGCGGTTCCTCCCGTGCTGTATGGACCTGGAGCGACACCAGAGTTGTTGGACGCGGACCTGGATGCCGCTCGAGCCCAAATGGAAGTCGTTATTTCCAAGGCAGCATTCGGATCAACTCCACATCGTACTGTGATTGAATTTGCCGAGCCGACAGACTTGATCGACAGGATTGCGAGGACACAGGGCGCGGACCTGGTAATCGTGGGTTCGCACGGCGCCCATGGATTAGAGAAGCTTGCCTTCGGATCCGTCGCTGAAAGCGTGCTGCGCAGGGTGCCATGTCCGGTGCTGGTGATCGGTCCGCATTGCCGCGAAAACCTCGAAGCCATTCGATCGATCGTTTTCGCCACGGGCCTCGAAGCTCGCGCATTTCGTCCAGCTCAGTACGCATCCTCAATTGCCGAAGAATTAAACGCCCGCCTGACACTGCTGCATGTAAGAAAGCCAGCGGCCAAAGAGGGTGAGAGTTCTTCGCGTGACAGAGACGCGGAGTTGATGGAGGAATTGCAGCAGCTTCTGCCGCCGGATGCAGAACAATTGTGTCAGCCCAAGGTGCAAATCGAAGCCGGGAATGCCAGCAAAGAGGTTTTGCGAGTTGCGCAAGCGGAAGCGGCAAACTTGATCGTGGTGGGCGTCCGAGAAAGTTCGACCCTGGCGGATCATTCTCCGTGGTCGACGCTATCGCAGATCATTCGCGGCGCCAGTTGTCCTGTGCTGGGCGTTCGCGGTCATCTTGTTTGAATCTTCGGGCGCGCTCCGATCTTCTGTGGCCGCAAGGGCTTGTTTTGCGCGGTATTGCCGGAATTCGGACCGATGCAGGGACTGTACGGCTGCATGGGTGGCGATAGGCTGACTCAGGATAAATCTGTATGATTGTGATGGTGATCACTGTGCCGGCGACGCCATATCTCCTAAGCTTCAGACTGTAGAGAATCCAAGAGAATGATGGCTTTCCGGCGAGCGGGCAAGCAATTTTGCGGGGCCGATCTACGTGGCCCTTTGGCTCGGCGACAAGCGACAGGAAATAGCAGGCGCTATGGCAGCATTCGGTAGTTTCGCAATCCTTCTCGGTCTGGTTCTGTGCGTCTACAACTTTGTGGTCGGCGCATTTGCGCTGCGGCAGATTGCCGTCCATCCACATGCCAGCTTTGGTCCAGAACGTCTGGCGGAGTCAGCGCGACGTGCTGGAATCGGAAGCTTTCTCGCCCTGAGCGCGGCTGCGTTCGCGTTGGTCTATTGCGCGTTCACGAACGACTTTTCGGTTTCCTACATCCTTCACCATTCCAACCGGGCATTGCCGTGGCCGTATAAGTTTGCGGCGCTGTGGTCCGGGCAGGAAGGCTCGCTGCTGCTGTGGGCGTGGTTGCTGGCCGCTTATGGATTTGTATTGCGGGTGCGGCACAAGGTCGACGTCAAACTGTCGGCTTATGCCTCTACGATCCTGGCTGCTGTTCAGATCTTCTTCACACTATTGATCGTGTTTCCAGCGCCGCCGTTTGCTTTGGTGCAGGGAGCGGTGCCGGCGGATGGCTTCGGCTTGAATCCGCTGCTGCAATATCCGGAGATGGTGATTCATCCTCCGATGTTGTACCTGGGCTATGTAGGATTCAGCGTTCCGTTCGCCTTCGCCCTGGGCGCGTTGATGATGCGCTATCCCGGCGAAAAGTGGATCCACATCACTCGCCGCTGGACCATGGTCACGTGGCTCTTTCTAACCTGCGGCATTTTTCTTGGCATGCATTGGGCCTACGCAGTTCTGGGCTGGGGCGGCTACTGGGGCTGGGACCCGGTCGAAAACGCTTCGCTGATGCCGTGGCTGACGGGTACAGCATTTCTGCACTCCGTGATGATGCAGGAAAAGCGCGGCATGATGAAGTCCTGGAACGTGTGGCTGATTTTTACCACCTTCATGCTGTCGATTCTCGGTACGTTGCTGACGCGAAGCGGACTGGTCAGCTCCGTCCACGCATTTGCCGAGTCATCGATTGGAACCTGGTTCTGGGTCTTCCTGCTGATCGTGCTCAGCGTTTGCCTTTTCACTTACATTTTGCAGCGGAACCACTTGCAGTCGGAACACAAGCTGGAGTCGCTGGTCTCGCGCGAATCGAGTTTTCTGTTCAACAATCTTGTGCTGCTGGCAGCCTGCTTCACCGTGTTGTGGGGAACGCTGTTCCCGATTATTTCGGAGTATGTTGAAGGCTCGAAGGTCACGGTAGGGCCGCCGTTTTATAACCGCGTGGCTGTGCCCATTGGAATCTTCCTGCTGTTTCTCACCGGGATTGGCCCCATCCTGGCATGGCGCAGCACGTCGTTCAAGAGCGTCAAGCGGAACTTCCTATGGCCGTCGATCGCGGCTGTGCGTGACGGCGTTAGTTTTGATGGCAGCCGGCATGCGTCCCTGGCAGGATATGGGTACGCTGTATTCGCTGATGACCTTTTCGCTGGCGGCTCTTGTGATCACCGCGGTGAGCAGCGAATTCTGGCGGGGCGCTCGAGTTATTCAACGCCACACCGGCAAGAACATGGTGCTTTCGCTGGTGCAGCTGACGCGCCGCAACACGCGTCGCTATGGCGGTCACCTGGTCCACATCGGCGTGGTGATTGTATTTGTCGGGCTCGCTGGCTCTGCTTTTAATCAGTCGAAAGAGCAGGAAATGGGATTTCATGACTCGGTGACGATTGGGCAATATCGACTGGTCTGTCAGAGTTACACCCAGGACTCGAATGCGAATTACGACAGCGAATATGAATTGCTGAACGTATATAAGAATGGAAAATTCCTGACGCAGATGGCGCCTGAACGGCGCTTCTATCATGCCAGCCAACAGACAGAGACCATGGTGGCGAATCATTCCACGTTGGAGCGCGATTTATACGTCGTCTACGAAGGCAGAAATCAGGATACGAATCAACCCATCATTAAGGTGATTATTAACCCGCTGGTGGCGTGGATCTGGATTGGCGTGGTGGTGATGGCGTTCGGCACGCTGCTGGCTCTGGTTCCAAACATGAGCGCAGAACAGGCGGCCCAGCCGCGCAAACAGGTGGAAGAAGAAGTCGCGCTTCCTGCCGGCGTGGGGGACTAATCCATGCGCGGGCTTCGATCGTACACTCGCATATTCGACCGCTCCCTGTTCAAAATCTGGGCGCAACTTTCGGTGGCGTGCCTGTTGCTACTGTTTATGGCGGGCGCCAGCAACACGGCCGATCGGTATCAGCAGTTGGGCCATCATAATCTGATCTGCACCTGCGGCTGTGGCCAGATATTGCTGGAATGCAATCACGTGGGCTGCACGGTTTCCACGCAGGAAGAGGCGGAGTTGCGCACGGCAATTGCTCGCGGCGACAGCGATCAGTTAATTCTGCAGGATTTTGTACAGAAGTATGGACCCACGGTTCTGGCAGCACCTCCTGAAAGCGGCTTTAACCTGGTCGCCTGGATTGCGCCGGGCGTGGTATTTCTGCTGGCAATGTTTGTTACCGCTCTGGTGATTCGGAAATGGAAGTTGCATACGGTTGCAATGCCTGCGGAGATCGCGACTGATCCGCACACGACCGCGATTTTGGATAAGGTTCGGAAAGAGACCGAACTATGATGATCGCGGTGGCGTGCGCCGCATTCCTGGCCTGGTGGAAGCTGAAGCCGGCAGCGCGCGAAAAGGATGTGGTTGTGAAGCCGATTGCGGATGTCATTCCTCCGCAGGACGGGAAAGAGAAAGAGCTATGAGCATGATGACAATTCTGGCTTGCGCAGCGCTGTTGATCGGCATCTTCGTGTATGTTTTCTATCCTCAGTCCAAAACAGAGGAGCAGACGCAGAAGACGCGCCTGGAATTTTTGCGTGAGCGCAAAGAGACGATCTACGAAAATCTTCGCGATTTGAATTTCGAGTATCGGGCCGGCAAATATCCGGAAGAAGATTATTTGGCGCAGCGCGCGGGTATGGAAAATGAGGCGGCTCAAATTCTGGCCGAAATTGATTTTCTGGAAACTTCCGTACATGCGGCCTGAACCTATCACTCCTGTGAATTGAAATCAGAAAGAGACTCAATGAAACTTCAACGATCCTTCTTGTTTTCGTTTTTTCGCGCCAAGGCTGTCAGCTTGCCACTCGCGTGCGCGATTTTTGTTTTGATTGCGGGCGGCGCCGCTGTCATGGCGGCTCCCATCTCCGGCACGGTCACGAATCAGACCACGAAAAAGCCCTCTGCCGGCGACAGCGTCGAGCTGATGCGTCTTGGAATGGATGTTGCCGCCAAGACCACTACCGATGCGCAAGGACATTTCACGCTGGATGCTACCGATGGCGCGCCGATGCATCTGTTACGTGTGATTCATGACAAGGCAACGTACTTTCGCCCGGTGCCTGCCGGCACTTCTACTGTGAATGTGGATGTGTACGATGTCGCGGAAAAGGTGGAAGGGGTTGCAACAGAAGCCGACGTGGCGCGAATCGAAGCCAGCCCGAACGGCCTGAGCGTGATTGAGAATTTCTTTGTGAAGAATGCCTCGTCACCTCCGAAGACCCAATTCGGACCGCGTGCCTATCAAATTTATTTGCCGAAGAACGCGCAGATTGTTGCCGCGGCTGCGCAGGGCCCGGGCAGCATGCCGGTACAAACGCCGCCTACTCCTCTAGGCACGCCGGGTGACTACGCGTTTGTGTATCCGCTGCGCCCAGGGGAAACACGTTTCCAGGTCAGCTATCAAATTCCGTATACCGGCAGTTTCGAGTTCCATCCGCGCGTGGCAGCGCCGGTAGACAATCTCGCGATTATTCTGCCGAAGAGCGTGCAATTTGCAGGCACGCCGGTTGGTGCGTTTCAGCCGATCGATGAAGACGTGAAGGTGCAAACGTATCTTGCAAGGAATGTCACGCCGCAATCGAAGCTGGCATTTACTGTGTCCGGTACGGGATTGCTTCCGCAGGAGAATACTACAGGTCAGGACAACGGAAATGGCGCGCCCGCTGCAGCCGGTGGTGACCAGAGCGCGATGGGTCCGGAGGCAACAGCGCAATCCTCAGCGGCGAACAATACGCGGCCGGGAATCGGACTCGGAGTTCCGATCGACACGCCGGATCCGCTGCACAAATATAAGTGGTGGATACTGTCGCTGGCGGCAGTCTTGCTTGCCGTGGGTGCCGCTTTCCTGATGAAGCAAAATCAGCCAGTGGCAGCGACCGCGGGTGGGCTTGCAGTTCCACTTGCAAATGTTCCATCGCCGACGAAGCCCACGGAGGGTTTCAAGCCTCCACTTGGCGCTAGCGCGGTTCGTGCGAACGGTGCAGAGTCGCATCGTTCCAGGTTGATGGAGGCGTTGAAAGAAGAACTCTTCGCGCTCGAGACCGAGCGACTGGAAGGTCGTATCGCTCCAGAAGAATATGAGAAACAAAAAGGCGCGTTGGAGATCGTATTGGTTCGCGCGCTGCAGTCGGGTAAAGCGACGAATCCAGCTGAGTCACTCTAGCGTTTTCTGGTCGACGATACCTGGCGGGACTTACGCGCGAGGACTACTGTCGACCAACGTCGGGTGGAAATTGACGTTGCCGGCGCGAGGCCTTTCTTGCGTTGGCACGATCTGTACCGGCTTCTCGTGCAGCAGCAACTCCGTTGCTCTCACCCGAGGATCGGCATGGAACCATCGCTGAAAGGCTTTATCCTCCAGAAGATTTGTAATCGCCAATAGCGACATGCCTTGATGATGGGCCATCCACGAGCGCACGAGTGTGTATCGCGCTCCTTTTTCATGCTGCGTGCTGTCGGAATAATCCGCCGATTCGTAGAAGCCGAATTCCCCGAGCCAACCGAGTTTTTCCATCCGATGCAGGTTGGCCAGCGCGTGTACGGGATCGGCCTCGAGCGCCAGCACAGTGGCGTAGGGCGCGATGACGAGCGAACCTTCCGGTGGCGGATTGATCGCCAAGGTTGGCACGCCGAACGCATGATATTGATAGTTTCCCTCTGGATCGCGTTGGCTATGGCTGGCTTCTGAGATTCCCCATGGCATACGCCGGCGGGCAACATATTCCCGCTGGGCACGAACGGCTCCAGGCAACGATTGTGCCAACAGAGTATCTGGAGAGGTTTGCATCCACAGGGTCGGCATCATGTACTCGAACATCGTGCCGGACCATGACAGCAGCACCGGATTGCCGTCGATCATCGTGGTCTTGCGGCCGACTCTGAACCAGCTATCCTGCAGCGCATCGCCTTTTGCGATGGCGAGGAATATCGCGGTTCGTGCCTCGGAGGCGAGCAGGTCATAGCAGGATTCCAGCCGCCGTTCGTGTTCAGTGTCGTAGCCGATGGTCAGCAGGCGACGATAGGGATCCACCAATTCCTGATAATCGGTGGCCTGAAACATGCGATCGCTGATCGTTGCAATGGATTTCAGATCTTCGATGAGCGCGGATAGTCGCGTTTCACTCTCCCTCAGGGCAATCGTCAATTCGTCCGCGAGAACATTAGTGTTGGCCGGAAGCGTCGTGCGCATTTTGAGCCATGGGCGCGATTTCATCTCGCGGCAAATCCGCAAGGAAGTATCTAGCGTGTAGAAATCGAGCGGATGAGTTTCTGACGTTATGCGGCGATCTGCAGGAATTGAGAAAATTTTGGCTGCAGCCATGGCAGATAGTCTGCAACAAATTTCCGAATCGATTGCAAGTGGGTCGTTGCCTCGCCGCCATCTTCTACGGGCGAAGACAATTCCAATGTCAGAAGCGCGCGCAGCCATGCATCGGGGGGTGCTTTACGATCCGTACGCAGCGCCGATTTTATTTTCGTGTCGGCGGCCGAGGGATTTTCGTATCCATTACGATGTCCAGCAAGCCCTGCCGCAACGCCGGCAACATTGGGGTCTCCAGCACCTCCAGCGTTCCCATGCGCAGGCTGCAGAGCGATGCAAGAAAATTTCCGCTGTCGACCGACGAAGCAATGTAGGGGCGGATTGGTTCAAGCGCCGTCGTGGTGTACCAGTTCAGCAGATGTCCTTTCCATTTCGGTATGCGCATCGAGGGTCTGCAAGTTTGTCAGCGTCTGCTTCGCATATTCCGGGAACGTCAAGTATCCAAGGATGACGGCGGCCTGGCGTGCGTTCAATTGCATGCCGGCGTTGGTCGGCGAGATGCGCAAGGCCTCGCGATTTCCCTCTTCCTGAACATTGTCCGGCACCAAACCGTGGTGGCCTTCTGCGGCGTACTGCGCGAAATAGAGCCAGGTTCGCCAGGCAATCTTGCGAAGGAATCGAGTGTCGCCGTCGGAAAGTTTCAGCTCCAGCTGCGTGGATCGATTCAGCCACCAGGTGATCGGCTTGGCAAGCGACCACAGAATCAGAATCGGCAAAGCCCACGGAATTGCCGATGGCCGAATCGAAACAACAAGAATCAGCAGCACGGCACAGAGCAGCGGAACCAGGCCCATGGTGATCTCGACCGGCGTGCGTTTGCCCATGCCTGCTTCAGCTTCGGCGGCGGTTTCCCATTCCAGCAATCGCTTGCCGGTCACGAAACTTCGAACCAGGGAGCGCACAATGGCATCGATCATGAGAAGCGTTTGATGCGCCAATAGTGCGAAGTTGAGGGCGGTCGAAAACAGCAAGACCAGCGAATCTCGAACGGCTTGGCGAACATAACCGCGCTGCTCCGCTACGCTGGCTCGAACCAGGGAGAAGAGAAATTGCACGACCACGGGGACGATAACGATCAGCAGCGTTACCAGCGTCCAGTAACGAGCCGTTCCGGGGAGCCACAACCAGCCTGCGACGAGGAGAAGGAAAGTCGCGGGCTCAACCAGGCTGCGTCTTAAGTTATCGAATATCTTCCACCGGGAAATGTTGGACGTAGGATTCTGGACCAACTGTCCAGAATCATTGCGGACGCGTCCCAGCAGCCATCGCAAAATCTGCCAATCGCCGCGCACCCAGCGATGTTTCCGCCGATTTTGCGCGCTGTAGTGCGATGGATAATCGTCCATCACTTCAACGTCTGTCAGCAGACCTACCCGTGCATAGGCGCCTTCAATCAAGTCGTGGCTCAGCAGGGAATTTTGCGGGAAGCGACGATCCAGAACCTCATGCAGGATCTGAATCTCATACAAACCTTTTCCGGTGAAGATGCCTTCGCCGTACAGATCCTGATAGACGTCGGAAATGGCGCGAGTGTAAATATCAAAACCGGTCTGGCCGGAATAAATCGCAGCCAATCGTGAGCGCGCGACCGAGTGAACGGCGATGCCAACGCGAGGCTGCATCAGACCGTAGCCCTGGGTTACGATTCTTCTCTGCGGATCGAGAATGGCACGATTCAGCGGATGCGCCATGGCCCCAACCATGCGATGTACGGAGTCGCGGGGCAATTTAGTGTCCGAGTCGAGAGTCAGAACATATCGCATTCCATTCAGAACCGCAGGATCGCCGGCTTTATACGGGAAGCAATCCATGCCGCCCATGACCAGGCGATTCAGATCCAACAGTTTTCCGCGCTTGCGCTCCCAGCCCATCCAAACGTTCTGTTTTGGATTGAATACGCGATGGCGATGCAGCATCAGAAAGCTTCCGCTGGACGCCCCTGCATATCGTCGATTCAGATCGTCGATCAACTGGCCTGCTAACGTCACCAGCGGATGAGCATCTTTCTCCAGAGGTTTTTCTACAGAGTCCGGCAGATCCGTTAGCAAAGCATAATGAACGTTTGGATCTTGATTCGCCAAACTTCTGACTTCCAGTTCATCCACAAGCCCGCGCACCTGGTGTTCGTTCAACAACAGTGTTGGAACCGCGACCAAGGTTTTGCAATCATCGGGGATACCTTCGGAGAAATCCAGCTTTGGGAGTGCCTGCGGCTTCAAAATTGCGCTGATGGTGTGATTCATCAGTTCCACCGCGCCTTGAGAGACGGGCAGAAGTAGAAGAAGAAATGCGAAGGCCAAACTTCCCAGCGGATTGTAGAGAGGCACAAGCGGAAGAATGATCGCAGCCATGACCAGCAGGGCGATGGTTTGGATTCCGCCGATATAGAAATCGTCAGGATAAGTGCGCAGAATAGTGCGGATGCGATCGAGAACGCGAGGATGAAAATGGCAACGCTTTCTCAATTCATTCAGGCCGTCGTCAATCAGGTAATAGCCGATGTGAGAAGTGCGTTTTGTAATGCGGTCGTTGACGTTGGGCCGCTGCGAAGATTCGCGGGCCAGTGTCAGTGCCATGTTGGCCACCTCAACTTCATTCAATGGAGATCGCGCCGCTATCTTCGCAACCGCGAGACGGTACATGTCGCGGCTTTCAAAATCCATGTGCGAATATGTATTCGCTGGATCCTGTCGCAAAACTTCTTCGAAGGGAACCAGAGGCTCCAAAATATTCGCCCAGACCGGCAGACTGACTTCATGCAGACACCGCAAGGATGCATTTAGAGCTGCGTCGCTGGCCGGCAGATTGCTGAATGCTCCGGGAGCTTGCGTGAGAATTTCTTCCAGCAGCGCAAGTTTCAGCGCGACCGGAAAGGTCCAGAGTTCTTTGAGGCTGAGCGGTTCTTCCGCCTGAAATCCCTTTAAGAAACTGGAAAGTCCTGACAGGCTCCACTGGAACTTGGCAGCATTCAGGAACGCTTCCGCGACCCCGAGAATTCTTGGCGCTTCGACGCCGGTGACGCTTCGGGCAAACGGTAATTTTCCCAGGATAGGCAATGCACTTTGAATCTCGATCGCGGAGGATCGCAACAGGCGTGTTGCACCTTCCAGGCGCTGAATACCCGGAGTTTTCTCCGTTACATTGCTTGATGGCTTGGCGCGAACTTGTTCGTCGGTGTAGCGTGCGAGCGCAAACGCGGATCCAACCGCTAGCAGGGTCTGTTCTTTAAATTGTTTTCCACTCGCGTGCTGCACCAGAATCGCCTGCCGGCTCGCAAATGCGCGGCCTTCGGCGCTCAAATCCTGGTTAAGAAGGATGGGAGAATTCATCGGTAGCTCGCCGCCTGCATCTCAAACATTTCGGCATAGAGACCCCCGTGGCGAATCAGTTCGTCGTGGGTCCCTTCTTCCGTCAACACTCCGTGGGAAAGAACAACAATGCGATCTGTCATTTTCACAGTAGAAAAGCGATGAGAGATCAGGAGTGCCATTTTTCCTCTCGTCAATTCAGCAAAACGCTGAAAGACTTCCTGTTCGCTGCGGGCATCGAGCGCCGCGGTAGGTTCGTCCAAAATCAGCAATTGCGCATCGCGCAGGTAGGCGCGTGCTAATGCCATCCTCTGCCACTCTCCGCCGGATATATCCACTCCACCTTCAAAGCGTCGACCGAGTTGCTGGTCATACTTGCCGCGGAAGGCGCGCGATAACTTCGTCCGCCAGGCTCATCTGCGCGGCGTGTTTGGATCTGGTCGAGGCGATCGCGTTCTTCAATTCGTCCAACGGCGATGTTGTCTCTAGCAGTCATTTCATAGCGCATGAAATCCTGAAAAATCACTCCAATTTCATGGCAAAGATCTTCCATGTCGTAATCTCTCAGGTCCACGCCGTCGATAAGAATCTGCCCCTCCGTGGGGTCATACAAACGTGTGATGAGTTTTACGATGGTGGTTTTGCCCTGACCGTTTTCTCCGATCAAAGCGACACGTTCTCCGGGGCGAAGGTGAAAATTAAAATTCTTCAGCACCAGCCGTGTGGTGCCCGGATAGGCAAACGAAACATTCTTGAACTCGACCCCTTGTCGAATTGGCCGAGGAATTTTGATCGCGTTCGGCTTCGACTTGACGGTCGGTTCCATGGCGAAAAATCCGAGGAGGTCCGTCAGGAACAAGGCCTGATCGGCAACGCCGGACGCATTCACGAAGATTTGCTGCAGATTGGCGCTGACTTGCAGGATCGCATTAATCAATACGAAGAGATCGGCGACCTTGAAGCGGCCCTCAATCGTATCCCATAATGTGAGTGCATAGGCGGTGTAATAGCTGGCCGTCGCCAACAAGGATAGAGCTACACCCGCCAGCAGACGCCGCTTAGACAGGTCCACATTCTGCCGGAAGATCGTGTCTGCCATCCCGCGAAAACTGCTGACCAGGAAATCTCGCAGTCCAAACAGCTTCAGCTCCTTCGCGGCCTCTTTGCTGCCTCCTACATCACGCAGGTAGTCCATTTTGCGCCGCAGGGGAGTCTGCATGAAATTCTTGGCATATCCGAGGAATGCGAAATGGCTTTCTCCTAACAACGCGGGAATGGTGCCAACGATCAAAAGCACCAAGAAGCAACGGAGAATAGCTTGCGATGTAGAACGATAACGTCAGCGTCGTCAAGATCAGCTGGGTTAAAGTTCCGATCATCTGGATCATGGCGATGCGGTCGGTGGCCTGAGCCTTCGCTCTTTCCAGGCGGTCGTAATAATCGGGATTTTCGAAAGCCGTAATGTCGAGCTGGGAGGCATGCTCAATCACGCGAACGCTGATGTGCTGCATGTAGAGATCGCCCAGCAGGGTGTCGCAAAATCCCACAGCACGGGTGAGGATAGCTGCCAGAGGAGGCAAGCCCAAACTCCAGGCCGACGATCCACCAGAAATGAGGAGGAAGAGCGATGTGGTGTTCGCAGGCTGAGGACAACTTCATTGACCAGCCAGCGAGATACTTTCAGAATGGCAACCGGGGTGAGCGCCAGCGCGACCCGCAAGGCCATCGACCATACCACGGTTTTCGGCCCACATTCCCACACCATGCGCATCACTGGGGGGATATTTCGCATCGCGCTGAGTCGCGATCGCCATGTGTCGCCGTACGATTTGTTGGTTGTCGTTTCTGTCACTTCTGGCCGACGTGCATCTACATAAATAGAGTCGAGAATGTCTTTCAGTCGCGCCTGTAGCACCGATAAGCGGGACTGTGAATAATTAAGCTGCTTGGACTCCTCCAGCTTAGATGAAGAAGTTGGCATTTTGTTTGTCTTCTTCAATTTGGCGACATTCTCATAAGATTACTGGATATGGCGCAAAGACCGATTGAATCCTGTGGTGTGATTGGCGATCTGCACACGGTGGCCCTGGTAGCGATGGACGGCACGATTGACTGGTGCTGCATGCCCCAGTTTGACTCGCCCAGCGTATTTGCTGCGTTGCTGGATGAATCGAAGGGCGGCCATTTCAAGCTGGGGCCGGCACAGGCCGGAACAAATCGCCAGATGTACATGCCGGAGACCAACGTTCTGCTGACCCGCTTTCTGCGTCCGGAAGGCGTGGGCGAGGTCATCGACTTTATGCCTGTGCGCCAGGACAAGGCGGAGCAGAGCGAGTGGGTGGTGCATGAGATTGTACGGATCGCCAGGGCGGTACGTGGCGAGGTTCGGTTTCAACTGGAGTGCGCACCTGCCTTCAATTACGGGCGCACACCTCATAAAGCCAGTGCGACTGAAGGCGGAGTGGTGTTCGAGACGGCCGAAGACCGGATGGCGTCTGCTGGGTCCGGGGGATTGGCGAATCAAAGATGGTGTGGCGAGTCTGGACTTTACGCTGCAACCGGGCGAAACGGCCGAGTTCGCGCTGCGCTACATCACGAAAGAAAATGCGGATGGACTGCATGACCCCGTCGATGGAAATGGTTTGATGAACGAGACGCTTGCTTTCTGGAGGGAGTGGCTGTCGCAGTGCAAATATGACGGCCGTTGGAGAGAAACGGTACTGCGCTCCGCACTGACGTTGAAGTTATTGACGCATCATCCGACGGGCGCGATCGTTGCAGCGCCAACCTGCAGTTTGCCGGAAGAGATTGGCGGAGTTCGCAATTGGGACTACAGATACACGTGGGTACGCGATGCTGCGTTCACCGTCCATTCGCTGGTGCGCCTTGGCTTTCCTGATGAGGCGACCGCTTTTATTGATTGGCTGGCGAAGCGAATCCATGAAGAGACAGGTGCACAAGGCCCATTGAACACGATGTACAGCGTCGACGGCGTCAGCGATCTGCCGGAGTCCATACTCGACAACCTGGAAGGGTATCGCGATTCGCGTCCGGTTCGGGTCGGCAACGCCGCCTCCAACCAACTGCAACTGGATATCTATGGAGAGATGATGGACGCGATTTATCTGTACGACAAACACGTCTCACCGATCTCCTACGATTTGTGGATGCGGATTCATGGAGTGCTGCTTTGGGTGGCTGACAACTGGAGTCAGCCGGATGACGGCCTGTGGGAGGTGCGCAGCGAACGGCAACAATTTGTGTATTCCAAATTACAGTGCTGGGTTGCGCTGGATCGCGGTATTCGTCTCGCCAGTCAGCGCAGTCTGCCGCTCGACCGCGTCAAACTTGAAACGGAACGCGATCGAATTTTCGCCTGCATTATGAAAGATGGTTGGGACGAGCAGCAGAAGTGTTTCACGCAATCCTTCGAATCGAAGTCGCTGGATGCCAGCAACTTGATGATGCCCATCGTCAAATTTATTGCGCCGAAAGATCCGCGGATGCTCAGCACCATCGATCGCACCATGGAAAAGCTGGTCTCAGACAACCTGGTCTATCGATATGAACTGGATGGAAAGCTTGCTACCAAGGATGGATTGACGGGACATGAGGGCACCTTCAGCATGTGCACGTTCTGGTTGGTGGATGCGTTGGCGCGCGCGGAGCGCCTCGATGAGTCGAGATTTATTTTCGAAAAAATGTTGAGTTATGCAAATCATCTTGGGCTTTATTCTGAAGAGATCAGCGCAACCGGCAGCGCGCTTGGCAACTTTCCGCAAGCATTTACGCATCTTGGCCTTATAAGCGCCGCTCTCCACTTAGACGAAAAGCTACGGAGGTAGACGTCATTCCTTTTACATCCGAATCACGCGTTTCCAGTGCCAACAATTCGTTATGGACGCCTACGTTCGGCCCAGTTCTGCAGCGAGATGGGTGTCTATTTCAGCTATGGGCACGCCCGGGAGCGAAGATAGAACTCGTAATTGAGGGCGATCCCTCGCGGGCCGCGATCGTCATGGCACCGGATGACGACGGAATCTATCGTGCGCATGTGGATGGCGCAGGTCCTGGAACGCGCTATTGGTTCAAGATCGATGGAGCGGGTCCGTTTCCTGATCCGGCCTCACGTTATCAGCCGCTGGGAGTGCATGGTCCATCGCAGATCATTGCTCCGGAAGAATTTCAATGGAAGGTGAAGGATTTTCAAGCTCCCTCCCTCCGGGAGTTGGTGATTTACGAACTGCATGTCGGAACATTCACACCAGCAGGAACATTTCTGGCATTGATCGACAAGCTCGATTATCTGCGGGAGTTGGGGATCAATGCGGTCGAGTTAATGCCGATCGCGGATTTCGCAGGAGTGCATAACTGGGGCTACGACGGTGTGTCGCCGTATGCGCCCGCGCATAGCTACGGCACGCCGGATGACTTTCAGCGATTGGTGGATGAGGCTCATGCAAGAGGAATCGCCATTTATATTGATGTGGTCTACAACCATCTCGGCCCAGACGGAGCCTATCAATCCGCGTTTTCGCCACAGTTCTACACGCAAAAACACAAGACGTTATGGGGCGATGGACTGAATTTTGATAGTGAAGGCCGCGACAAAGTTCGCACCTACTTTATTGAAAGCGCATTGGCATGGATCTACGACTATCGCGTGGACGGGTTGCGCGCGGACGCCACTGATACTATCCGCGATGATAGTAAGCCGCACTTCTTAACGGAGTTGACGGAGCGAGTGCATCAAGCCGCGGCCTCGCTGGGAAGAAGCGTGATCCTGATTGCGGAGGATGCACGCAACGAACGCAAAGTCATCCTTCCAGCCACACAAGGCGGTCACGGATTCGATGCGCTATGGTCCGATGATTTCCATCACCATATGCGTCATCGGCTGGCAGGCGACAGCGATGGCTACTATCATGACTTCGACGGGACCACGGAAAGCCTTGCCAAAGCCATTCGCCAGGGCTGGACTTTCACCGGCGAATTTGCCAGCTTTCATGGTCATGGGCGCGGGACGAGCCCGGAAGGATTGAGCCTGGAGTCGCGGGTATTTTGCATTCAGAATCACGACCAGATCGGCAATCGCGCATTCGGTGAAAGGTTGTCGACACAAATTTCTTATGAGGCGTGGTGCGCTGCCAGCGCGCTTTTGTTGCTTTCGCCAGAAGTGCCGTTGCTATTTATGGGCCAGGAATGGGCAGCGTCTGAACCATTTTTGTTTTTCACGGACCATAATGAGGAACTCGGCCGTCTTGTGACGGAAGGCAGGCGAAAGGAATTTTCGCACTTCTCAGCATTCGCTGACACCGGCAATCATGCAACCATTCCTGATCCTCAGAAAATCGAGACGTTTTTACAAAGCAAGCTCGATTGGAACATTTCTCGCAATGCGGAGCATGCAAAATGTCTGCATTGGTATCAGACACTGTTACATATAAGAAAACAGCTTCTAGAGAGGGCGAAGTTTGAGACCGCCAGGGCGCTGAATGAGCAAACGATCGAGGTGTGTTGGAAATCTTCGCGGGGAAGTTTTCGCGCCATCGTGGCACTAGAAGGCCCGACAGTCGTGATTGAATCCTCATTTCGCTCGATGACGATGGTGCGAAGCAGCGAGGAAAATCGCTTCATCCAGGATCCTCGTCCTATCGAGTGGAAGTCCGAGACAGGTACACTATCCTTTGGACGCGCAGGTGCCGCGCTCGTGGCCAGCGACGACCTTGTTGATATTGCGGAAGAACGAACACAATGATGGATCGAAGAAACGTTAGTGCGACCTATCGTCTGCAACTCACCAATAAATTCCGATTCGCCGATGCTGAAGCCATCATCCCTTATCTGCGGAGCTTAGGCATAAGCCACATCTATGCTTCGCCGATTTTTGAAGCGCGGCCCGGGAGTTTGAGTGGCTACGATACGTGTGACTTTTCCCATATCAGCCCAGAGCTCGGTGGAGAAGAAGGTTTCAATTCACTGGTGACCGCGCTTCATTCCCAGGGAATGGGTTTGATTATCGACTTCGTTCCCAATCATATGAGCGCTCATCCGCAATGGAATAAGTGGTGGCGCAGTGTGTTGGCGAATGGTCCATCCTCATCCGTGTCGGAATATTTTGATGTGGACTGGAATCCAGTCAATTCAAATTTGCATGGGAAAGTGCTGCTCGCGATTCTCGGCGGTCAATATGGCGATGTGCTCGAATCCGGCGATCTGAGGATTGGCTACCACGATGGGGAGTTTTGCCTGCTGTACGGCGATTACAACCTGCCGCTGAATCCGCGCCAGATGAAAGTACTGCTGCGTCACCGCTGGCATGAGGTGGCGGAATCTTCTGGTATTGACGATGCAACGCGGCAGGAGTTCGAAAGCATATTGTTTCATCTGGATCATATCCCTGGTTATCAGCAGGCCGGCTTGATGGCGCGCGCCGACCGTGAGCGCGAAACTGCTGTCGCTACCCACCGGTTGACGCGGGTGATGGAACAGAGTCCAGGGTTGATGCACCACTTGGAAGACGTCATCGAAGAGTACAACGGCGTCCCGGGCCAGCCGGAATCATTCGATCTGCTGCATGAGTTGCTGGAGCAGCAGCCCTATCGCTTGTCCTACTGGCGCACGGCAATGCAGGAAATCAACTATCGACGATTTTTTGACATCAATGACTTGATCGGGCTGCGCATGGAGTATGAACCGTTGTTCCACGCGGCGCACGCCAAGTTGATTGAGTTGGCAGAGAAGGGCGCGATTGACGGAGTGAGGCTTGACCACATCGACGGACTGCTCGATCCGCAGCAGTATTTGTTGCAGCTGCGCGCAGCTATGGCGCATTCTGCGCGACCGATGTACCTGGTCGTCGAGAAAATTTTAGCTCGACAGGAATGGTTGAGTCCGGAGTGGCCCGTTGATGGCGCAACTGGCTATGAATTCCTCGCACTGTTGAACGGTCTGTGGGTCAACGAACCCAACCTTAAGGAAATCGATCAGATTTATCTGCATTTTCGTGAACGCAGAAAGCCCGATCGTGACGCTGTCTACCACGCCAAGAAATTGATCACAGCTTCTTCGATGGCAAGCGAATTGAACGTGTTGGCACACGAGCTCAATCTTCTTTCCGAAGAAAATCGACGCAGCCGCGATTTCACGCTAGACGGATTACAAGAGGCGTTGCGCGAAGTTGTGGCTTGCTTCCCGGTGTATCGGACCTATATCTCTGCGCAGGGATTCAGCACTACGGACGAAATGGCGATCGATGAGGCCATTGGACAGGCGAGGCGGCGCAATCCGAGCATCGACTACTCCATCTTCGAGTTCATTCGAAGTCATATTTGCCCGGTGAGGCAGCCAGAAGAATCGGAAGAAGATTTTGCGGACCGTCTCCGTTTCGCGATGAAGTTTCAGCAGTACACAAGTCCGGTGCAGGCCAAGGGCATGGAGGACACGGTGTTTTACCGTTACAGTCCGCTGGCTTCACTGAATGAGGTGGGCACGGGAACGGGCCGCAGAGCAACGACGCCGCAGGAATTTCACGACGCGAATATCCATCGCATGGAGCGCTGGCCGAATGCGATGTTGACTACGTCTACTCACGACACAAAACGCGGCGAAGACGCCCGCATGCGCATCCATGTTCTGACTGAGCTACCCGAGGAGTGGCGATCGAATCTGCTGCATTGGGCTCATCTAAACGATGGCGCAAAGACATTGGTGAATGGACATCCAGCTCCTGATCGCGGCGATGAATACCTGTATTACCAGACGTTGCTGGGCATGTGGCCCGCTTTGCAGAAAGCGCCTGACGACGACACAGTCAATCGCATGCAAGCCTTCATGGAGAAGGCGCTGCGAGAAGCTAAGGTTCACACCAGTTGGGTGAATCCGTCGAACGAGTATGATGCCGCCGTTGAAAAATTTGTTCAGCAGACGTTGCGCGGCAAGTCCTCGGCAGAATTCCTCGCGTCGTTGGTTCCGTTTGCGCAGCGAATCGCAACTCTGGCGGCATGGGAGTCGGTGTCTCAAATTGCGTTGAAGCTGATGAGTCCCGGAGTTGTTGATACTTACCAGGGCGGGGAATTATGGGATCTCAGCCTGGTTGATCCGGACAATCGGCGGCCGGTGGATTATGTGACTCGGCGTCAGCGACTGAGTGCAATTTCGAAGAATATTGTTGACCTGCAGCTCTCTCCCGAGCAGCGCTCTCAGGCAGTCGCGTCTCTCTTCCAATCCTGGTGGAGCGGCGACGTAAAGTTGTTATATGTTGCGCAGGGGCTGCGTTTGCGCGAGAAGGAGCCGGACTTGCTCCTCCGTGGCAGCTATCATCCGATGAAAGTGGAAGGGCCGAACGCTGACCACGTGATTGCCTTTGCCCGGGAATATCACGGCAAGATTTTGCTGACCATCGCTGCGAGATGGTTTGCATCCTTACTTCCCGAGCCGACGACGTTGCCAGACTTAAAAAAGAAGTTTCAGCAAACGTTTGTCGAAATTCCGGGAATTAACGCGAAGTTGGCGAAACCGATGAAATTTGCAAACGTGTTGACCGGTGCGACCGTCGATGCCGAAGTTGTGGACCGCGTGATGCGGCTGAATCTTGGCAACAGTCTGGACAGTTTGCCTGCGGTGTGGCTGCTCGGCGAGCAACAATAACCGACAACGGCGGATTTCAATTGCCGATGTCGGGCGCCATCTAGAACGCTTCGGAGTTTCCCGGATCCGGTTGGAATCCGACCATCTGCATGGCATTGGTGATTTCGTTGTTGCGCATAAAGTAATTCCAACAAAACCCGGTGCGAAGATTTTCCGCCATCAATACGCTGATTCCTAGATCAATGCCAAGCTGATCTTCAGCGAACCAGTTGGATTGTGGTTGGAACGCATCGATGAATCCATAACGAGTCCACGCTTTCTCTCCGTATTTTTCGCGAATGGATAACAGCACGTGCGAGCACTCGGCAGGCAAGAACACCAGGGATCCGGCGGTTGCGCAAGGCACAATGGTTCCGTCGATACCGCCAAACTCCGGTGGGCCGCCCCACACGCGATAGCCTGTCGGCGACTCTGACGCCGTTATTCCCCACAAGTTCTGATCCATCCAGGGAAATTGCCGTCCCAGTGTGAGGCAGAAGAGTTGATGGGCTCGCGTTGCAGCAACGGAATTGATGAAGTAGTTGGCGTGCTCATCGCGCATATGCCGAAAGTCGCACCAGGCGTGCGCATACTGATGGATGAACAGAGGGGCGATACCGCTGATGAAGTCGATGCCGCCAAACTCAATAATGGGCCGAGTGACTGCATTCCAGGCGGTGGGCGGAATGGCATTTCGTGACGCGCCGATTGCCATAAGCAGCATCGTCAACATCTCCGCGTAGACATCCCAACGGTATTTGATGAAGCCGGTCTCCGGCAGCCAGCCCATCGACAATGTGTCGCTGCCATTCAGCATCCATTGCCAATCGACGCGATTGTAGAGGGTGGTCGCCAGCGCATGAATGCGCAGATTGCCGCTGAAATACTGGCGACACAACAGAATGCCGGAGAGCAAGAGAGACGTGTCGATCGAGGACAGCTCCGAGCCGAAAAGTCGCTCGCCACTTTCAATGTCCAAAAAGTGATACAGAAATCCGTGAACATGGGGGCATTGTTCCAGCAGGAACGCCAGCGTCATTTCAACCCGCTGCTCGCAAATGGAGGGTGGCATGTATTTGCGATGCGCCGCAATGCACAGCGCGCTCAGACCGAACCCTGTAGCTGCGATGCTGGCGACGCGGCTCTCAGAGCGGCCAACCGCAGGCGCATGGTCTCGTACCAGGCCGGTCGTCGGGTGTGCTTGATCGTAGAAATACGCCACGCCGCGGCCTTCCATGTCGTCCAACATCGCATCGACTACGGTGGAGATTTGGGTGAGCGGGCGGTTGATGAACTGCCCGGGAGGATGGGGATATTTCTTTGCAACTTCACTTTCGCGTGTTGGCGTCTTCTCTTCTGTGGGAGAGGCTTGTGGCGGCGCGGGTGCGGGTGCCTGGGCCATTCCCGGCAGTCCCAACGCCAGCCCAGCAGCGGCGCTTGCCCCGACTCGGCGTATCAAATCGCGGCGTGTAACGTGCTTGTCTTTCAATCGGGCAGCAATCCTTACTTAGCAGGATAAAGGATGCGGGTCGCCAATCCATCGCAACTGCGCGAAGCGATCCATCCTACTGTGTTAGACATCAACTTGGCGTTAAAAGGAGCGCTGACTGGTGAATATTTATCAAGCGGATTCGAGAGCGATCCCATGAATATTGCTACACTCTGTGCAACCTTCTGACAGCTTCGCCAAGATTGCCGGCAGGCAATCAAGCGCTTGCTCCGCAACTGTCAATTTCAGCAGCGTACATTGCCTGGTTCAGTTCCTGCTGAAACGCAGCGATAATCTCACTCTTCCATCCTTTAGAGAAAAGGCCCTTGCCTGTCAGGTAGCGTTCCATGACAGCAATTGGATCGCTGGGATTCCGATGTTTCAATTTCATCCGTCGCTCGATTTCTGCGCGCGATCCATCTCATCGAATCCATATTCGGGTAAAGTCTGAGCGTCGATTAACGTTGGGCCTCCGCCGGAACGAGCGCGCTCAATGGCCTCATACGCGACCCGATACACGGCAACAGCATCTTTGCCGTCGACTGCAATCCGGGGGAAGCCATAGGCCACTGTTTCGGCGTTGGTGTCATCGCTCGTGCTCTCCAGTATCGTTAGCACCGGCTCTGGGTAGTGCTTGTTATTGCGGACAAAGACAATGGGCAAGCTACGTTGACCGGCGAAATGCAGAGCATCTTGCCAGGGGTTCAGCGTGATTGATCCTTCACCGGAAAAAAATACAACGACATTGTCACTGTTTTTTTGTTGATTGGCGATTGCAACGTCGGTACACATGTTCAACTGTGCAGCGACGGTCGAGGTGGGAAGAACATCGTTCAACGTCGCATATCCGCAGTCATCAGGAGCCAAGCCGCCACAATGCTGAGGCTGTGCATGCCAGAAGAGTTGGCTGATTATTGCGACGAGCGGCTCGCCTTTGAGGTAACTCAAAAGGAAATCTCGATGGGATGATGCCAAAGTATCTGCGATCCGCAAGTCAATTGCAGCGCCTACCGCCGTGGCTTCAAGGCCCGAGGACGAGGGACGATCGCCTTCGAAGCCTGCCTGCTTTTCGAGGATTCCCACGCGTTCGTCGAGCAGCCGGCACTGCAGCATCATCCTGTAAATGTGCCGCAACTTTTCATGGCTGATCAGAGGGTTGGGGTGGCCTGGGTTCGGCGTTGCAACTGCGATCTGTTCTCTCACATTTGTCGCCATGCTTTTGGTCATCCTCGATATCGATAGTGTAGCGCAGCGATTGGCAGAAATTTTCTTTGGAATGCGGACCGGCGTCGGATTCTCAGTGGAGATTCTGTGCGTTACGATTTCCACGTCAATGTGCAATAGCCTGTGAATAACAGGGTCCTCGATGCACGAAACCCTTCTATTTTTGTGGGCTTCAACCTGTTTGCACCATTACCGTGGCCATTTGAATTTGAGATGCGTGGTGGTCGCCTGGGTATTTTTCGCGAAGAGCTTCGGCGTTTGTGTTCAGGATTTTTCTCCGAAGCGTTCGACGCAAGCCGCATCAGGTGGAGTACTCCGCATTGATCCGAATATATTCCGCGGTCAGGTCGCAGGTCAGAAATTCACAAGCAGCGTGCCCCATGTCCAGATCAATCCGAACATGTACCGTTCGTTGCAGCATGGCTTCGTGAACCTTATTCTTGTCGAAGTCCTGCGCGGCGCGGCCATTGCGGCACACAGGCAGATGCCCGATCCAGATCGATGTGCGACCGGGATAGATGGGCGCGCCAGAGTAGCCGGCGGCAGCCAGAATTCGGCCCCAATTGGGATCACAGCCGGCGAACGCGGTTTTTACCAGCGGGGAATTCGCAATGCTGCGCGCGATGCGCTTGGCGTCTTCGGCAGAGGATGCGCCTTCGATCGCCAGTTCAATCACGTGGCCAGCGCCTTCACCATCTTCGACAACTTGCCGCGCCAGAGATCCGCAGATCTTCAGCAAGGCACGCGAGAATGCCTTCGAGCCTTCCTGCTGCGCCGCATGCGAAACGGTGACGCCGCTGGTTCCGCTGGCCAACAGCAGCACCGTGTCGTTGGTGGAAGTATCGCCGTCGATCGAAATGCAATTGAATGTGGGCTCGATGGCCTCGTTCAAGAAGTTCTGCAGATCGATCGCTTCTATTTTGGCATCGGTAAAGATGTACACCAGCATGGTGGCGTGGGGAGTCAGTTGCGGAGCAATCATTCCGGCTCCCTTGGCAACGCCAAACAAACGGACCGGCTTACCGCCGATGTCAATCTGTAGGCTGGAGATTTTCGCTCGCGTATCGGTGGTTAAGATCGCCTCCGCGAATTGCTGCACGTGTGCGGAACTGTCACCAAGCTGTGCGGCTATCGCGGGAAGAGCGGCGACCAGCTTTTCAGCGGGCAGAGGGACACCGATAATTCCTGTAGACGATGGGATTACTTCTTCGATTGAGCAGGAAAACTCCTTTGCGGCAGCCTTGCAAACGGTGAGACAAGCTTCGATGCCTTGTTCGCCAGTGGCGCAGTTGGCGTTGCCCGCATTGACCGCGACAAAACGTGCGCGACCACCGGATCGGCGCAAGTGATCACGACCGACCAAAACCGGCGCGGCTACCATGCGATTGCTGGTGAACACGGCCGCAGCCGATGTGCCTTCCACTGCGGAAACACAGGCGAAGTCCGGCTTACCGCTGGGCTTAATGCCTGCCCGCACCGCGCCAAAGCGAAAACCCGAGGGAGTGTGATCGAACGTGAAAGAGGGAGGTGCGAAAGCTTCGTGCGACATTGCCGTTATCCTTTTATTAATGGAAGCGGAATTGGATTCCCCGTTATTTATTGAGATGAAAAATATTTCCGTGGTTCGCGGAGATGCTGTTGTGCTTCACGACATTTCTTTGCGGGTTGGGCAACACGAACATTTGGCAATTCTGGGCCCAAACGGCTGCGGAAAGACTACGTTGATTCAGACACTCACCTGCCAGCGCTATCCGCTGGTGCGCGAAGACTCGTTCTTGCGAATCTTTGGTCGCGAACGCTGGGACCTGACCGAGTTGCGACGACACCTTGGCGGCGTTGCGACCGAGCTGCCTGGGGAGCGCACGCCGCATACAACGGGTCGCGATGCAGTGGTGTCGGGATTTTTTTCGAGTTCTACTTTGTGGCCGCACTTGCATGTGACGGAGGCCATGCGGCAGCGAGCCGACGAGATTCTTCACCTGCTGGAGGTCGAGCATCTGCGCAACAAGCCCGTGGGACAAATGTCGGTTGGGGAGACAAAGCGAATTCTGATCGGGCGAGCTATCGTGCATCGGCCAAAAATTCTTTTGCTGGACGAGCCCAGCAATGGGCTGGATCTCGCCGCCCAATGGGAACTGCGACATACGATGCGGCGGTTGGCACAGCAGGGCACTGGAATTCTGCTGATCACCCATCACCTCTCCGACATTTTGCCGGAGATCGAGCGAGTGGTGATGATGCGGGCGGGACGCATTGTCGGCGATGGAGCCAAGGCTGACATGTTGACCGCGGACAGGCTGCAGCAACTGTTTGGAGTGGAGGTGGAACTTGCCGAGCGAAATGGTTTCTATCATGCGTGGTAAATTTCCTCGGACGCCCACTCTATACCTGTAGCGGAACCAGATGTTCCTTGACGCGCACCGGACCAAGGACTGCGGTGTCGGGTAGCGTGCCGCGGGCCATGGCGAACTCATCGCACGCGTTCAGCCGCGGACAATTGGAACAATCTTTGTAGATTTTATCCGGCAACGCAGTGCGATCGACCGCTACAAATCCAAAGCGCTGGAAAAATCCGGGGATACGCGTGAATAGACAGACGCACGGAACGCTATGGCTTTCGGCTTCTTGAATCAGCGCTTCGACCAGGTATCCACCGGCTCCGTGGCCTTTGGACTTTTCGCCAACTGCGATGGAGCGAATCTCAGCCAGGTGCGGACCATAAAGATGCAGCGCGCCGCAGCCTAGGAACTCACCATCGTCGGTCTCGACTACGGTGAAGTCGCGAATGTTCTCATAGATTTCCGCAGGGCTACGTGGCAACAGCGTGCCGTCGTAGGAGAGGCTGCGAATCAGGCCGTGAATCGCGTCTGCATCCGGCAAGCGCGCCTTACGAGCCCGCATGTTTTCCACCTCGGGCCGCGACGGCCGCTTCACCGCTTACATTGTCCGCAGAATGATTGGACACATAAGGAGGCTCTTCAGAATTTTCCCATTGAGACGCAGCAAATTGGGCGAGTGCCAATGCCTCGCGGACGCGAGAGCGTGCAGTGCCGCCGACTACATCGTGACAGTCGAGCGTCGCTTCCAAAGTGATCGCCGCAAAAAAATCCTGCTCGAACGCCGGGCTGAACTCGCGCAGCTCCTCGAGCGTGAGTCCGTTCAATTCGCATCCTTTGCCCAGGCAATGACGCACCGCGTTGCCGATGATTTCATGGGCGGTACGAAATGGTATGCCTTTGTGAACCAGGTAGGTGGCTGCGGCCATTGCATTCAAGAAACCGTGGGTTGCGGCGTCCAGCATCCGGTCCGCACGGAATTGCAGGGCACCCGTAAATCGGCCAAGCAGCGACAGCAACGCATGCGATTCTTCAGTGGCAGCAAAGATCGCTTCCTGCGTTTCCTGCATGTCCTTGTTGTAGGCCAGGGGCAGTCCCTTCAATTGCAATTCGACGGTGTGGGAGGCCGCAATGATGCGGCCGGATTTGGCCCGCGCCAACTCCGTCAGATCAGGATTTTTCTTTTGCGGCATGGCGCTGGAGCCAGTCGAAAATGCCTCCGGCAAATCGACAAAGCCGAACTCCGTCGTCGCGTACAGAGTGATTTCTTCCGCGAAGCGGCTGACATGTAATGCAATCTGCGCCAGAGCCTGCAAGTATTCCAGGACGAAGTCGCGATCGCTGGTGGCGTCCATGCTGTTCGCGGTCGGCGCATCGAAGCCGAGTTCGTGGGCAATCAAGGCGCGGTTCAGCGGCAAGGTCGCGCCTGCAACAGCGCCGGAGCCGAGTGGGCAGAGATTCAGGCGCTTTGCGCAGTCTTCCAGGCGCGTGTGGTCACGCTGCAGCATGGAGACGTATGCCAGCAGCCAGTGTGCGACCAGTACAGGCTCCGCGCGCTGCATGTGGGTGAAGGCGGGCATCGCTGCGTCACCTGCGGATTTCGCCTGTGTAAGAAAGGCTCGCATCCATTGGTGAAGATCGTTTTGCAGCGTTGCAATCGAGTCGCGCACATATAGTCGCAGGTCGGTCGCAATCTGTTCATTTCGGCTGCGGCCTGTGTGTAGCTTCAGCGCGGTATTCCCGATGCGCAATTTCAATTCCAGCTCAACAAAGTGGTGCACATCTTCGGCGTCCGGATGTTTCTCGCGGGCAGAGCCACCGGATACAAAATCTGCCAGGATGCCGTCCAGGCCATCACAAATCGACAGCAACTCATCTTGTGACAATACGCGCAGTTCCGCCAACGCGCGTGCGTGCGCTTTGCTGGCGACCACCTCATAGGGAATCAGCCGCCAGTCAAAACGAAACGAGCGCTGCCAGCCATCGAACGTTGCGTCCAATGGCTCACGAAATCTGCCCGACCACATTTTCACCGAACAGTCTCCAGATGCTTTTTCAGGTGCGTGAGGGTGCGCGCCGGCAAGCCGAGAATGCGAATGAAACCGGCGGCGTCCTTCTGGTCGTAGCTATCGCCCATGGTGAAGGAAGACAGCTCCGGCGAGTAGAGAGCGAACTCACTGGCGCGACCCGCAATGCTGACGTTGCCTTTATAGAGCGCCAACTTCACGGTGCCGGTCACGCTTTTTTGCGTGGTGGCGACGAAGCCGTCCAAGGCCTCGCGCAGCGGAGTAAACCACAACCCGAAATAAACCAGCTCGGCATACTTCAACGCGATCTGCTGTTTGTAGTGCTTCACTTCGCGCTCCAGAGTCATCGCTTCGAGTTCACGATGCGCGGCCATCAGCAGCGTGCCGCCGGGCGTCTCATAAATGCCGCGACTCTTGATGCCGACAAAACGATTTTCAACCAGGTCAATGCGACCGACCGCATTGCGCGCCGCAATTTCATTCAGCAGTTCAAGCAATTGCACCGGCTCCAGACGCATGCCATTCACTGAAACGGGATTGCCTTGTTCGAATCCAATCTCCACGGTTTCGGTCCGATCGGGCGCATCCTGCGGCGAGCGAGTCCATACCCAGGTGCTCTCCAATGGCGCACCGCCCGCATCTTCCAGTTCGCCACCTTCATGGCTGATGTGCCACAGATTACGATCGCGAGAATGAATCTTTGTGCGGCTCTGTTCGACTTGGATGCCGTGTGCCGCTGCGTAATCCAGACAATCTTCCCGCGACTTCAAATCCCATTCCCGCCACGGAGCGATGATTTTCAGCTCCGGCGCAAGGGCCTGGTAGGCATGCTCAAATCGTACCTGGTCGTTCCCTTTTCCAGTGGAGCCGTGCGATAGTGCGTCCGCGCCCTCCGCCAGCGCAACCTCGACTTGATGCTTGGCGATGACGGGACGCGCCATCGAGGTGCCGAGCAAATATTTGTCTTCATACACCGCGCCAGCACGCACCGTGGGGAATACATAGTCCGTCAAAAATTCTTCGCGCAGATCCAGCACAACGGCCTTCTTCGCGCCGGTAGCATAAGCCTTGGCCTTCACCGCGTCCAGATCTTCTCCCTGGCCAACATCAGCGATCATCGCAATTACATCCATCCCATAGTTTTCATTCAGCCAGGGAATAATGATGGACGTATCGAGGCCGCCGGAATATGCCAACACAACTTTCTTTGCCATGTGAAACTCCTTTTTCAAATCTTGTTAGTACGACGATTGTGTCGACCGTTTCCGCGGGACGCGAGTGAAAGGCCGCACGCCTTCAAGGTGTGAGCTCGTCAGATCGGTGAGCGGTGCGGCATCCAGCAACAGCAGAAGAATTGCTTTCTGCACATGCATACGATTCTCAGCCTCATCGAAAACGATGGACTGCGGGCTATCCATCACTTCATCGGTGACTTCGTTCCCGCGGCGTGCCGGCAGGCAATGCATGAAGACTGCGTTCGGGGCCGCCAGCGACATCATCTGGGCGTTCACTTGGTAGGACGCGAAGATCTGCTGCCGCAGTTCCGCTTCGCTTTCCTGGCCCATGCTGGCCCATTGGTCGGTGTAGATGGCATCTGCGCCGGAGGCAGCCTCGCTGGGGATCATTCACGCAGGTGACGGTGCCCGCCGGAATGTCTCCAATGTTTGCAGCCAGGGTTTCAGCCGCCGCAAGAAATTCCGGCTTCGGCTGATAGCCAGCGGGCGATGCCAGCGTAATGTTGACGCCTGTCAACACCGAGGTCAGCAGCAGTGAGTTGGCAACATTGTTGCCGTCGCCGACATAAGCGAGCCGCAATCCACGCAGATCCCCGAAGCGCTCTTCCAGCGTGAATATGTCAGCGAGAGCCTGACAGGGATGTTCGATATCGCTGAGCGCGTTGATCACAGGGACGCGCGCAAACCGCGCCATCTCCGTGATGGTGTCGTGGCTGAAGGTGCGCAGCACGATCACATCAATCCAGCGTTCCAGATTGTGCGCCACGTCGGCGAGAGTTTCCCGCTCGCCGAGCCGCGAACCCTTCTGATCGATGAAGATCGCGGAGCCGCCAAGTGTGTTGATGCCGGTTTCGAACGTCATCCGGGTACGCAGCGAATCCTTCTCGAAGAACATCACCAGCTGCTTGGCTGCGAGTGCCTGGCGATAGAGTTCCGGCTGTGCTTTGACCGCGTGGGCAGTGTCGAGAATAAGTCGAACCTCTGCCGCGCTCAAATCGCGGATCGAACAAAGGTCGCGTCCGGCGAGCGTGTTCAGCCGCTTGGCAGTGGAGAGGGAAATTGAATCGTCCTGCGCGAGGGCAGTCGACTTCATTGCGTAAGTTTTTGGGGTCATGCGTGGGCTCCTTGCGCTGCGGCTAAAAAATTCGCAGCGGCTGCGCTGGACAAAATCTCATCCAGTGCTTGTACTGCCTGATCAATATGTTTGCGTTCGACAATGAAAGGCGGTAAGAACCGCAATACTGTCTCGCTGGTCCGGTTGATGACGATGTGGCGCTCCATCATCTGCGCGACCACATACTTTGCCAGGTCGGGATTCGATAATTCCATTCCCAGCATCAATCCTTTGCCGCGCACATCCACAACTGCGGAGTGACGCGCAGCCAGTGACTGTAACTGTTCGGAGAAATATTTTCCCGTGTTGCGGATGTGATCCAGAAGGTTGTCGCGACGCATGGTGTCAATGACTGCGATTGCCACCGCGCACGCGAGTGGACCGCCGCCAAATGTGGTGCCATGCATGCCAGGGGAGAGCGCACGTGCAGCTTCTTCCGTGCATAGCATCGCGCCAATCGGGATTCCGCCGCCAAGCGGCTTCGCCAAAGTGGTCACATCCGGTAGGATGCCGTAATGCTGATACGCGCACCATTCGCCGGTGCGGCCAAGCCCGCTTTGGATTTCATCGGCCAATAACAACGCCCCTGTTTGCTGCGTCAAGCGACGTGCTGCCGCGAAGAATTGTTTTGATACAGGACGGATGCCGCCTTCTCCTTGCACGGGCTCCAAGCAAACGGCACAAACTTCATCGGAGAATTTCGCTTCCAGATCGGCAACATCGTCAAAGCGCACAAACTCAACGCCGGCCACCAACGGTTCAAACGGCTTGCGGTAGTTCAGCTTATGAGTCGTCGAAACAGAGCCCATGGTGCGACCGTGAAAACTGTGCTCCAGCGCCAGAATTTTCGTTCCCAGTCGATGGCCTTCTGACCGGCGCAAGGTTGCGTAGGCGCGCGCCAATTTCAACGCAGCCTCCCACGCCTCGGTGCCGCTGTTGCAGAAAAACACGCGATCCAGCCCCGTCATCTCCGTCAGTCGCAGGGCAAGCTCTGCCTGCCCGGGATGGTAAAAGAGATTGGACGTATGGATGAGCTTTCGGCTCTGCTCGTCGATGGCGGCAAGGACTGCGGGATGACCATAGCCAAGCCCGCACACACCGATGCCGCTCAACAGATCAAGGTAGCGGACGCCGTTCTCATCGATGAGATGGACGCCTTCACCGCCCACGAAACTGATGGGGTTGCGATCGTATGTTTTGACTAATAATTTTGATTCCGCCGTGCGAATGTCGTTCAACTTCATGCCACCATCACCTCCGTGCCTTGTGGGGTTCGTGCCGAGCAAATATCGGGCAACAATGCTGCTGAGTCGGCGGGAAAAATGCGCACCCGCTGCACGCCACCCAACAACGCCTCGCGACATGCCCCCAATTTCGGAAGCATGCCTCCGCTGACAACGGCGGTGCGTGTCAGCTCTGGAATTTGTTTCAACGTGAGCCAGCGCATCACTTCGCCGTCGGCCCCGCGCACGCCAGGAACATCCGTCAAAAATACCAATACGTCGGCATGGCAGGTCATCGCGCAGGCCGCGGCCATTTCGTCCGCGTTGACGTTGTAATATTCGCCGTCAAAGCCGAGCGCCACGCTGGAGATGACAGGGATGGCGCCCATTTGCCAAATCGCCAGCAGCCAACGCGGATCGGACGATGCAATTTCTCCTACAAATCCAAGATCGGGCGCGGTGCGTTTCTTGCGAGCGCGAAAGACCAGGCCATCGCCGCCCGAAAGCCCGACGGCGGCCTGACCGTGTTTTCCGATGGCTGCCACCAATTGCTTGTTGACGCGTCCGGCGAGCACCATCAAAGCGGCATCGCGCGTTTCCGCGTCGGTGATGCGCAGGCCCGCGATAAATTCGCTTTGCTTGCCAAGCTGTGCCAGCGTACGAGTCAGGGCCGCGCCGCCGCCGTGAACCACGGCCACCTGATGTCCATCGCGCACCAGATCGACAATCGCCTGCGTGCTGCCGCGCAATGTGGACGGATTTTCCAGCGACGCTCCGCCGAGTTTGATCACAAATTTCATGCCAGCCCCTCCTGCTCCGGCCAACCGAACAGCAGATTCATGTTCTGCACCGCCTGGCTCGCCGCACCTTTCAGCAGATTGTCTAAACACGCGACGACGATGAGTCGTTTGCCGTCGCTGGCCAAGGCAAATCCCAGATCGCAGTAGCTGGTTCGCACTGAAAATTGAATCTCCGGCAAGCGTGTGCCGTGCCATCGCACCATGGGAGAGTCGGCATAAAAGTTCCGAAAACATGTATCGATCTCTTCCGGCGTTGAATGTTTTTTCAAATTCACATATACCGTGGAAAAAATTCCCCGCGGAATTGGCAGCAGATGCGGCGTAAAAATAATGTCCTGCGCTTTCAATCCAAGCTGCTCCAGAAGTTCTCCGGTATGCCGGTGGTTGAAGACCGAATACGCCGATAGATTGTCGGCGGCGTGCATAAAATGCGTTTTTGCCGTCGGCGTTTTGCCTGCGCCGGAAACTCCCGATTTCGCATCGCACACAATTCCGCGATCCAGATCGATCTCGTTTTTCGCGGACCAGCGGAGCCAGCGCGAGGATGACAGAGGTCGCATAGCAGCCCGGATTGGCAACCAGCTTCGCCTTCGCAATTTCTTTTCGATGCAGCTCCGGTAATCCGTACACAGCCCCTTGCTGGATAGACTCGGCCGCAGCGGGATCGTGATCCTCAAGCTTGTAAATCGCCCGATTTGTTTCCTCGTCCAGTCGCCACGCGCCGCTCAAATCGATGACGCGTACGCCGTGTTGCAACAGTTTCGGCACCCAGGCGCGCGACTGCTCATGCGGCGTGGCCAGAAACACCACATCGATTTTCTGCTTGGCCAGCGCGTCCCAATGAAACGGGTCCACGGTTACATTGCGCGCTCCGTTGTTGTCGGCAAGCTGCGGATGCAGATCCGTCAACGCGACGCGCGCGCCCTTCTCTTCTTCTGGGCGTCCGAAAAACAGGGGCGCCTGTCCGCGCAGCCGCGGATGATGGAGCAGCAGGCGTGCCAGCTCTGCGCCGGCATAGCCACTGACGCCGAATACTGCGGTTTGGTGTTGAGGGGAAGTCATGCTTCGAGTAAATTCTCCAGGCGGTGGCGCAAACTGCTTGCGTGTTTCTGGTCCTGGCAAATAATCAGAACCGTGTCATCTCCGGCGATGGTGCCCAGCACCTCCGGAATGCGCTCATGATCGAGAGCCGCGGCGACGGGTTGAGCGCTGCCCGTCGTCGTGCGAAGTACCAGTTGATTGGTCGCCTGCCGAACGGCCAGTCCAAAATTTGAAAATACATCGTCGAGCGAAGGCAGATCGTCGTTTCCCGAGGCACCGTTCGGCACAGCGTAGCCATTCGGTCCTTTATATAGACGCAAATCGTGAATATCGCGTGAGAGCGTGGCCTGAGTCACGTCGAATCCGCGCCGCACCAGCTTGCGGCGCAGCTGGTCCTGGCTGACGACAGGGCCCTCGCTCAGCAGCTGACGAATCGCATTGTGACGTTCGTTCTTCATAAGTCGAATCCACGCAAAGCGCGGCTTTTCTCAGTGTATAACAATACAAACTTGTGCATAAATATGCAATTCTATTTTTCGGACATTAACCAGGAAGAATCACGCCTGAAACCCTTCGGTGCTTGTGCCAAGTGAAGGCCGGAGATTGTATGCTGGCGTTGGAAATGAACCACTTGCCGATGATTCAAGCTGCCAGTTCCACACGTAGGTCTGATATAACGAGGTTTGCTCGCGCTGTTGCGGATGCAAATCCCGACGTTTTTAATGGCATGAGAAGGCGGCGATGACATTCGACCTGAAAACGCTGAATGATGTTTTTTTTCGTGCCTGCAGCGCTGGGGACGAGCGGGTGATGCAGTGGCGGGATGCTGCCGGAAAATGGCAGTCGATCACCGGGCGCCAGCTGTATCAGCGAGTCTTTGCGTTCGCCGGCGCGCTGTCTGGCTGGGGCATCCTGAAAGGCGACCGGGTTGCGTTGCTGGCGGAAAATCGCTGGGAGTGGGCCGTTACGGATTTTGCCGTTATGGCGCTGGGTGCGGTGGATGTGCCGCTCTACCCCAGTCTGACGGCGCAGCAGGTGGCGACAATTCTGGCGGATTCCGGTGCGCGCATTGTCGTTGTTTCGACGGCGCAGCAGTACGAAAAAGTTGCCGCGCTGCGACACCTGACACAGATTGAACGAATTGTGATCATGGATCACGCTCCTGCCGTGACACAAGCCGTCTGGTTCGGCGATTCCATGCCCGATGCGAAAGCGGCTAGCGCAAATCCCGAACGTGACAGCAATTTTGATCGGCGCGCCTACGATGTGCAGCCGGAAGACCTGGCGACCATCATGTATACCTCCGGTACAACCGGGGAGGCGAAAGGCGTGATGCTGACGCATGGAAACATCGCCTCGAACCTGAATTTTTCGACCGCCGCTTTCCGATGGGATCGTCGCGATCTCTGCATCTCCTACCTTCCGTTGTCGCATATTACCGCACGCCATGCCGACTACGCCCTGCTCTGTCACGGCGTGACTTTGGCCTATTGCTCGTCGTTTGATTTGCTGAAGGATGCCATGGGAGAAGTTCGACCCACCGTATTCATCGGTGTGCCGCGGGTGTACGAAAAGGTTCGACAGGAGGTGATGCGCCGCGCTCAAGGCTCGCGCGTGACCTCGACCATACTGCATTGGTCGTTGCGGCGCGGTGGCAAGAATCGCGCGGTGCTGCTTGCTGGAAAGAAGCCGCGAAAGGCGTCGTGGAAGCTGGCGAATCGTCTTGTATTCCGGAAGATTCAGCAGGGATTTGGAGGGCGCGTCGGCACGTTTGTTTCTGGAGGCGCCCCGCTGGGCCTGGAAACCGCCGGATGGTTTCTGGACGCCGGGATTCGCATTCAGGAGGGCTATGGGCTCACCGAGACCTCTCCCGTGGTCGCGCTCAACACCCATTTGCCGTGCCGTATGGGGAGCGTGGGAAAGCCGCTGCCGAATGTTCAAACCAAGCTGGCCGCGGACGGTGAATTGTTGTTGCGTGGCCCGTCGGTGTTTCAAGGTTATTGGAACAAGCCGGAAGCGACCGCCGAATGCTTCGATGCCGATGGATGGTTTCTGACCGGAGATGTGGCCCGCATCGATGACGATGGTTTTCTTTACATCACGGATCGTAAAAAAGATCTGCTGAAGACTTCCGGCGGCAAGTTGATTGCGCCCCAGCCGATTGAAAATCAGTTGAAGTCGGACGCATTGGTGGGCAACGCCGCGGTGGTTGGGGATAAGAAGAAATTCGCGTCCGTCATCATTTCTCCAAACTTTCCCGCGCTTGAGGCCTGGGCCAAGGAGAAGGGAATTTCCGTCGAGTCTCGCCAGCAGTTGGTTGCACATGTTGAGGTGCTGACGCTGTATCAGCAGGTGGTCGATCGGGTGAACGCTTCGCTGGCCAGTTTTGAAACTTTGAAACGCATCCACGTCGTGGCAGACGAATGGACCATCGATTCCGGCGAGATGACGCCCAGCATGAAGCTGAAACGGCCTGTCGTGGTGCAGCGGTACGCAGAGGAGATTGACCGCTTCTACGTGGAAGACGTTTCGTTACGCCGGTAACGACAAGGCCGGCTGTTCCACGTGCGCTGCCTCACATTCCTCACCGCCATCTCCGACGTACAATCTAGAGATACAAACCAAATTACCCATTGAAATCGTGTTTAAGGAGAAAGCATCATGCGGGTTGGAATTCTGACGGGTGGCGGGGACTGTCCCGGCCTGAACGCTGTGATTCGCGCAGCCGTGCGCAAAGGCATTTTTCATTACGGCGACGAGTTTATCGGCTTCCTGGAAGGGTGGCGAGGTGTTCTGGAGGACAAGACGACGCCTCTGACGATTGAGAGTGTCTCCGGAATTCTGCAGCTGGGTGGGACCATCCTGCGCACGTCTCGCACCAACGTCCGCAAAAAGCCGGGTGGTATTGAGCAATGCATCGCGACGATTCAGCGCAACAAGCTGGACGCGCTGATCACGATTGGCGGGGATGATACTCAGGGCGTCGCCAATGCGCTGATTGAGAAGGGTGTTCCCTGCGTCGGCGTGCCCAAGACAATTGACAATGACCTGAATGGTACCGATGTTTGCTTCGGTTTCGATACTGCAGTGAGCATTGCCACCGAAGCCATCGACCGGCTGCATACCACCGCTGAAGCGCACAGCCGCGTCATCGTTTGCGAGGTCATGGGCCGCGACGCGGGTTGGATTGCTCTCTACAGCGGAATCGCCGGCGGGGCGGATGCCATTCTGGTTCCGGAAAAGCCGATCGATCTGGATGCTGTGATCGCCACTATCAAGGAGCGCAGGGCACGCGGAAAGTTCTTCAGCATCGTTGCCGTAGCCGAGGGTGCCAAGATGCCGGCTACCGGCGATCTGGCGACTCACGGCGATACGGTTGACGAGTTCGGCCATGCTCGCTTGCTCGGCATCGGCCAATTCGTTGCGGATGAGATTGAGAAGCGGACCGGCTTCGAGACCCGCGCCGTCAATCTGGGTCACACGCAGCGCGGTGGAACTCCGACGGCGTTTGATCGAATGCTCGCCACGCGCTACGGTTCGGCTGCGATTGACCTGGTACATCAAGGCAAATTTGGTCGCCTGGTGGTGCTGCGCGGCACGCAGATTACGGATATCCCGCTGGCCGACGCGATCGCGAAAAATCGCACTGTCAGCGATGATTTGCTGGCGCTGGCGACGGATCTGCAGGCGGTCATCAAGAAGTAGTTCCACACACAGCGTTTTACGGCTGCGAGAAGACGATCAATCCGCGATGGGTTGGTCGTCTTTATTTTGCGCTCAATACCTCTTACACGCTGCATCGAGCGCTTTACTAGCCGGGGAATCAACGCCGCTACAACCCAATACGCAGAGGTCGATCAGGACGTCGCCCCATCCAGTTGTGCTTTCTCGTTGCTGGTCCCGGGGATGCGCGATTTCTACCTCGATTCCCCCGGGTAACACCCGAAGAAATGGGTTGAATTCCGGAAGAAAACGGCCTATAACCAAAGTCCCGCGCTGGCCTCGCTGCTGGCGACTCAGGGATATTGGAGAGCCTATGGCAGGATCGATTCGCAAGAAAATCTCATCTTCCGGCTCTTCGGCAGTGTCGGGAAATGGACCTCGCGCCAACCAGCGCAGGGCCGCACTGACTCTTTCCTCGGCCACCGCCTCTGTGCGCGAGGTGATGGATATTCGCCAGGCCGCGGATTATCTAGGGATAAGCTCCGACAGCCTGTACAAATACGCTTCGGAAGGCTTGATTCCGGCATTCAAACTGGGCAATCGCTGGCGATTCAAGCGCTCTTTGCTGGATCACTGGATGGAGCTGCAGAGCTCTCACGGGTTGGAAGTCGCGCCGGAAAAGAGCGTGAAGCCCAGGCAGAAAAAACCCGTCGGCCGCGCCAATTAATCATTTCTATACTTCGATCCGGCATTCTGAACCGGGCGAGGCGACGCCTCAGTTGAACAAAAAATCAAAGCCTGTCGGCTGAAGCAAACCCGCTCGTCACAGCGCAGTTCCGTCCCCATTTATCCACGCTTCCACAGCCAATTCCCAAATCTGCACCAATCCTGCGCCTTGCCCCGTCTGGCTCGGAATCCTACACTGAACCGTCTGGCAAATCCCGTCCTCAGCGACTCGAACCTTGACCCAGAATCAGGCGCACAAGCCCGAAAGTAACGACCCTCCAAGTGTCGATGTTGCAACGAATTGCAAAGGTAACACA
Source organism: uncultured Acidobacteriota bacterium (assembly GCA_963774515.1). Classification (GTDB taxonomy): domain Bacteria; phylum Acidobacteriota; class Terriglobia; order Terriglobales; family Acidobacteriaceae; genus JAKAAZ01. The sequence continues at coordinate 90,760 of CAVZFK010000014.1, forward strand.
ATTAGTAGCGGTATTGGCTTGACAGACGCTACGGACAGCGGTACTTTCCCTCTACGGGCTTTTGGTGGAATCAATGGCCGCATGAACCCACCGAACCCGAAAATGGATCGATTCAGGATTGCGGATCGGTTCAGTATGCAGAAATTTGTCTTTCCGGAATGCACGCCGTAAAAGTCAGGAATTATCCCGTAACACTTGAACAGCGGAGCCAGCAGAAGGCTTGAGACAGAAAAATGCAGGTTCGGCATCCTATTCCGGAGAGGCCGAAACCAGCGCAGAATTCAGAACCAGGAGATGCCAACATGGCCGAAACAACCAAGACGCAAACGCCCATTGCAGCCAACAAGGCTGTTGAAACCACCCCGACTTCCAGAAGTGGATCCAGTGCAGCTGGAACCGGGACTGGCCTGCAATGTAAGCGTTTTTTCAGCCGTCCGGATGTTTCGCCTTATGACGAGATTCAATGGGAATTCCGCACCGCCTCCATCGTGGACTCGAAAGGGAACAGCATTTTCGAGCAGAAGGATGTGGAGGTTCCCGCAGACTGGTCGATGACCGCGACCAACATTGTTGCCAGCAAGTACCTGCATGGCCAGATCGACACTCCGCAGCGCGAATCCGGCGTGCGAGCGCTGATTTCCCGTGTCGCTGAGACAATTCGCGACTGGGGTATTGCCGGCGGCTATTTCCGCACCGCCGAAGACGCAGTCATCTTCCACGATGAGCTGGCGCACATGCTGCTGCATCAGAAAGTCGCGTTCAATTCGCCCGTATGGTTCAACGTGGGCTGCGATCGGCTGGAACCAGATTCCCAGGCGCAGAACTGGCACTGGAATCCGCACACTTGCGCGGTCGAATTTTCCGCCACCGGCTATCGCAATCCTCAGTGCTCGGCCTGCTTCATCAATTCCGTGAAAGATTCGCTCGACTCCATCCTGACGCTGGCCAAGACCGAAGGCATGTTGTTCAAGTGGGGTTCGGGCACGGGCACCAACCTGTCCACCATTCGCGGATCAACGGAGAACTTGTCCGGCGGTGGCGTGGCCAGCGGTCCGTTGAGCTTTATGCGCGGATTTGATGCCTTTGCCGGTGTGATCAAGTCGGGCGGCAAGACTCGCCGAGCGGCCAAGATGGTCATCCTGAATATCGATCATCCGGATATCGTCGACTTCATCGAATGCAAGTCAAAGGAAGAAGCCAAGGCGTGGACGCTGATGCGCGCCGGCTACGACGGATCGGGTCCGGACTCGGAAGCCTTTACGTCGATCTTCTTTCAGAACGCCAATAATTCCGTGCGCGTGAACGATGAATTTATGCGCGCTGTCATTAATGATGATGATTTCTCGACACGTTCGGTCAAGGACGGCGCTCCGTTCAACAAATATAAGGCTCGCGACCTGATGCACAAGATTGCCGAGAATACCTGGCACTGCGGCGATCCGGGCATGCAATACGACACCACCATCAACAAGTGGCATACGTCGAAAAATACTGCGCGGATCAACGCGTCGAACCCTTGCTCGGAATACATGTTCCTGGATGATTCAGCATGTAACCTTGCCAGTTTCAATTTGATGAAATTTGTAACTCCTGCAGGCACATTTGATGTGACAGCCTATCGCCATGCCGTCGATATCCTGATCACGGCGATGGATATCCTGGTGGATAACTCCGGCTATCCGACCGAAGCGATTAGCCGCAACTCCCACGACTATCGCCCGCTGGGACTTGGATACGCCAATCTGGGCGCGCTGCTGATGGCCTTCGGTCTGCCGTACGATTCCGATGCGGGCCGCGACTTCGCTGCCTGCCTCACCGCGATCATGTGCGGCCAGGCCTATCTGCAATCGTCCAAAGTAGCGGAGCAGTGTGCGTCTCTTCCGGCAGCCACTCCGCTGACTCAGTCGATCGAACGCCAGGGCGGTGCTTGCCCGGGCTTCTACGTGAACCGCGAGCCATTTCTGGATGTGATCCGCATGCATCGCGCGGAAGTGAACAAGATTGGCCGCTCTCAAAAAAGTTCGGAGCCCTTCAGCGTTCCGCAGTTGGATGAGCTGATCGATGCGAGCCGCGATAGCTGGGACAAGGCTCTGGCTCATGGCGAGAAATTCGGCTATCGCAATTCGCAGGTCACCGTTCTGGCGCCCACTGGAACCATCGGCTTCATGATGGACTGCGACACCACTGGAGTTGAGCCAGATCTGGCGCTGGTCAAGTACAAGAAGCTGGTTGGCGGCGGCATGATCAAGATTGTGAACAACACTGTTCCGGCCGCGCTGTTCAAGCTGGGGTACAGCAACGAAGATGTCGATGCGATTGTCAGCTATATCGATGCGACCGGAACCATTGAAGGCGCGCCGGGGCTGAAGCCGGAGCATCTGCCGGTCTTCGATTGCAGCTTCAAGGCATCGAAGGGCACGCGCAGCATTCATTACATGGGTCACGTGCGCATGATGGCCGCAACTCAGCCGTTTATTTCCGGCGCTATTTCGAAGACAGTGAATCTGCCCAACAATGCCAGCGTCGAAGACATTGCGGAAGCCTACATCGAGTCCTGGCGTCAAGGACTGAAGGCGGTTGCGGTATATCGCGATGGCTCGAAGGGCACTCAGCCGTTGAACGTGACCGACTCAGTGGCAAGTGGAGGGAACTCTGCGCTGGATGCGGTGGCGGAGAAATTGCTGCAATCGATCGCTACGCTGCCAATGGACAATGCTGCTGTCGAAACTTTGGTGGCGCAGCTCGCAGCCCACTCGACGGAGCGGGTGCAACTGCCTGCGTCCAGTCTGGAAACGCTGGCGCGCGCCACCATGCAGAATATTTCTGGCGTGGTGCTGACCCAGCAGGACCCGAACGCGCCGCCGCGCACGGTTCGCCATCGCCTGCCGGAAGAACGGCCGTCGTTGACGCACAAGTTCTCCATTGCCGGACACGAAGGCTATATCACTGTCGGCCTCTACCCGAACGGGCAGCCAGGAGAAATCTTTATCAAGATGGCGAAGGAAGGCTCGACCGTCAGCGGATTGATGGATGCATTCGCCACTGCGATTTCACTGTCGCTGCAACATGGCGTGCCGCTCAAAGTGCTCTGCGAGAAGTTTTCGCACCTGCGCTTTGAACCGTCAGGCTGGACTGGGAATGAGGAGATCGGCTTTGCCAAGTCCATCATGGATTACATCTTCCGCTGGCTGCAGTTGCGCTTCCTATCTGGAACACAGTTGCCGCTGTTCGCCGGTCTGGCTGCGCAGGCGGCTGCCGCGGAAATTGAAAAGGCTTACGTGCCCGAGCAGCACCAGCCGGCCCGTGGAATGGGAGCAACGACGGCACCGCAAGGTGGAATTCTGCCGGAGATGCATGCCAGCCACGGTCAAGCGCAAACCAGTTTGCATATGGAAGACCGCGGTTTGGTCCATGCTGCCGACGCGATGCGCGGATTTGTCGACATGGGAGATGCGCCCACGTGCCATACCTGCGGAGCCATCATGGTTCGTAACGGTAGCTGTTACAAATGCGTAGAGTGCGGCAGCACAAGCGGCTGCTCCTAGGCCACCGCTCGCAGTAGATTTACGCGAGACGAGCATCGAATCATTGATCTCTGGTCAATGTTGAGGGGAGCCATCTTGATGGCTCCCTTTACTTTCTTGCTTGGGATAAAACAAGAGCGGCTTGACGATTTCCATCTGCTCGGCAATCGGCGATCCATCCTTACCGATGATTCCGAGGTTGTCGCTGCCGGGTCCTGAATACGGGATTGTCCACGACATCCACGCGAATCCCATGCCTTGTTGATTGCCACTGAAGGTCGGTCCGCCTTGCGATCCGAGTTGTCCGTTCAGGTATTTGTCGAGCATCTTGGCCCAATTGATGTCGTCAGGATTTTCTCTGAATCCAGTTCCGCTTTCGCCATCCCATACAGGCGCGATATTCTGCGATTCCAAAAATCCGAATGAGTAGTTCATCGCCTGGATAGCGCTCGGGCTGCTGCTGGACCCGCCGTATAGCTTGGCAGATATCACCAATGGAATTTGGATATAGGTGAACGTCATAGACGACCTTATTTTTGATGCGTGCGGCCACGAACTGTGAATACTACCGGAAGAGCTTTCGCACCCGTGCAATCTCCCCAGGGTGCGGTTCCATGCGTGGTGCCATCAAATAGTGTGCTCGGAGTGTAGATACCCAGCGGACACTCAGCGAAAATCAGCTTCTCCGCATCATGGGAGAGCATGGCGGATCCCACAGTTTCATACATGCGATGGATGTCGCGATTTGAGCCGCCTCCCCACGTGGAGCCGCCTTTGCGAGCTACCGGCTCGTTCCACAGGTCATATCCGATGACGGTGTTGTTGTGGGCATAGCGTGAAGCGATCATGACCCAGTCGATCTTGATAGTTCGCTTGTGTTGTATGGCCTGGATCTTTGCAGCCGTCGGTTCCGTTCGATGCGCCGCCCTGGTCGTACCAGAGTCCGTTGGATTGCTGCGCGGCGCAGTCATCAGTGTAATTCACATTGCTTCCGTAGTTTCCCTCGTTGTCGTGATCGGCGATGATGACGCGAAGATGATTTTTCGCGGCTGCATCAACCACCTGATCCAGCACAGAGAGAAAAGCCGGCGTTGCGGGATCATGCAGCGAAATATTATTGAAGTCGATGCGAATGCAATTAAAGCCGGCTGCCGCAATGGCCGCGACATTTGCGGGAATGCCCTTGATCGGCCCTTTCAGGCCGGCGAGAGGTCCATCCTGATGATTCAATCCGGGCCAGTACACGCAGGAGAGGCGAACCGGATTGTGATTCTGGTCGACGATTTGATTTCCGGCGGTGCTGAACATTCCGTCAGGAAGTTTCGCCGGGTTCGCCGCCGCTGATGGTCAAGGGTGCCAGGAGCATCGCAAACAGCGCCAGAAGAAATAGGTTCGCAAACATTCTGCTCTCTTCGGACGTTTCTTGGTGTGCAGGTTGACGTGACGTAATTGCAATTGCATCGTCGGGGGAAATGCTGATTTGCGAATGCGGTTTCATAGACCTCTCTCTCATGGAGAAGTCTATTCAATCGCGTGAATAGAGTCCAAACGTGAAGCGGCGCTCGTGAAGTGCGAGCACCGCTCAAGTCCGGTAACTGGTGCCGCAGGACGGCTATCTTGTTTTTGGATAACTATGCAGTTGCGGGCCGATCAGGTTCGAATAGCGGTAGTTCTCGCGCCGGTCAGCGTCGATCGTCCAGAACATTGCCCCAATCATCCCGGGATATCCGCCGCGTTGATGCAGTTTATACGTGGCATCCGCCGGAGTTTTACCGGTGATGATGTAGCTCATCGCCTGACTTACAACCTCTGGCGTTGTATACCCGGTGAGGAATCCAACCGCAACTTTGTTTGCGGGAAGTCCCGGGAAAAAGTGGTGCGGATCGCCACCTACATTGAAGCCACGCAGCAGCAACTCAGTCATAGCAGCGTGATAGTCGATGGAGTGGGACTGATAGATTTCTCCATCCAGGCCTTGCAGCGGGGGCGTGTTGTAATCCTGCACGTCAACGAAGGAAAGAATGTCTCGCAGTCCCGCGATGAGCGGAAGATACGATCCGAACTGGCCACCATAACTGGGATAGCCGCCGGGAATCTGGGTTCCCTCCGGCACAAGACTGATCATGAAGCTAGGTCCAAAGTGGTCGTGTAACTGGCGCAGGCCAGCAATCAAATTCACGATAGAAGGAGTGGTCGGATGTTTAAAATCCGTATCTCCTGGCGCCAGTACCAGCGACGGTGATTCGAAGTCGATGTCGACGCCGTCGAAACCGTACTCGGAAATGATGCTGGTTAGAGAGGAGACAAAGTTAGGAATGTCCTTTGCGTCATCGAGCTTGTAATACTTCCCGCCGCCTCCTAACGAGAGCATCACCTTTTTGCCCTGGCCCTTCAAATATGCGATGTCAGCTTTCAATTGGTCAGGCGTGATGCCGACGGGCGGACTAAATGAGAGTGTGCCCTCAGGCGCGTTTGGATCAGGTGGGGCGAAGGCGACAATAATCACATCCCACTGCGGCGAAACATCTCGCAAGGCGAATGCCGTGCCGCCGCCGAACCTGGAGCCAGTCCAATATCCGATCAACGCATGGCCATTGGTTGATCCTGTCGTCGGAGTCGGGGCAACGGTGGGTTCAGTGCTCTTTGCCGCACGAAGTCTGCGATCGGGGCATGGCTGGGCAGGTTCAGATAGCGCACGCGAGTCGGGGAAGCTGAAAGTATGGGCAGCATCCGCGGCGCTTCCCATATACCAGTGCAAGGTGGCTACGTTGGCAAGATGGTACGTGAAGCCAGAGGTGTGGGCTGCAAACGGCGTCGAAACCGGGAAGCTGTTTGTCGGATTCGTATTGGTGGGTTCCAGCAGAAAATAATTCGAGCCGATGCCTGCTCCCCCGCAGCCGCGATCTTCGCCGGGACGCAGCCACGAAGCAAAGAAATTTCCAGCGGCAGTCGGAGTGCGGAAATAGGTTTCCGGGTCGTGTAGCGGATCGTTGATAAACTCCGCCAACTGCTGGGTGAGTGGTTGAATATCTTGATCTTCAACGATCGCTGGTGCTGCGTGAAGATATGAACTGAGAACGAAGGAGTTTCCGGTAGCGGCGTCGACGCCATGCATTCCCCATGTACAACACACGGTCGCATCGTTATCGGTGTAATACGTGGTGTTGTGCGTTACGGCGATGACGAGTTTTCCATCCTGCCGCGGAATTTGCTGGAAGATCTGCTTCTCGAGGAATAAGACATCAACCACCGCAAAGGTCGCGCCTGTTTTCTTCGAATGCAGAATGTAACCGTAGCCGGGAGGGATGGCGATGGTGAGCGGCTTGATTTCCGGCTTGCCCAGATCGGTATGCCCTACGGAATCCGAGGGAAAGGTTGCGTGCAGTAAACCGTCTGCATACTGCGTTTTGTTGCCGGGGGAAAAGGCAAATCGCGTGAAGATGGGAGACTTGAGAATGCGCGGTACATCCGCGGTAGCACTCATCTGCGCGGTCTTCGGACCCTCGAATGTGAGAGTGATCGGAACCAGTACCGTGGGAATCGTAGTGGTTCCGCTGCTGGCGGGATCGCGACCGGCCATGGTATAGGTGCTTCCGCCGATCGAACGCGTGAATGTCGGGACGGTGCCTTGCGCATGAGACGGGGGAATCGACAAGCAGAGGAAAGATAGCACGCAGACGATCTTGATTCGAATATCCAGCATGGGCGACCTTCTAAAAGGAAATGGATACCGCGCTCGTAACTGCATTCTTTCACAGCAGGCAA
>CAVZFK010000015.1:0-207909 GCA_963774515.1 uncultured Acidobacteriota bacterium
GTGTGCGAGGCGATCGCCGCCCTTTTGCTGTTCGACGACGGCGATGACGGCGAACGCGCCAAGGGTGGCGAGCGCGTAGGTGATGACGTAGTAGAGCAGTGCGGCGAGGCTCTGCTGCGTGTGGGCAACGATCGCGAGCAGCATGTAGCCGGCGTGGGCGACGGCGGAGTAGGCGAGCAGGCGGCGCAGGCTGCTCTGGCGATGGCGACCAGGTTGCCCAGCAGCATGGAGAGCGCGGCCACGACGGCGAGCACCGGGACCCAGCCCGCGTGAAGTGCATCAGGCGGCGGTGCCTTCCGCACCGGCGAAGCCGAGGGCCAAGACCTGGAAGAAGATGAAGAAGCTGGCGACCTTGGAGCCGGAGGCGATGAACGCGGCGCTGGGTGCGGGCGCGCCCTGGTAGACGTCGGGCGCCCAGAAGTGGAAGGGGGCGGCGGCGATCTTGAAGCCGAAGCCAATCGCGGTAGTGACGATGGCGATGACCAGGAGCGGATTGAGGCGAACGGCGCCGTGGATGGCGGCGGCGATCTGCGGAAGGCTGGTGGAGTTGGAGAGGCCGTAGAGCAGGCTGAAGCCGAAGAGCAGGAAGGCCGCGGACATGCCGCCGAAGAGGAAGTACTTGAGCGCGGCTTCCCAGGAGTGCGGGCTGTGCTTGTCGAAGGCGGCGAGGATGTAGAGGGAGAGGCTGAGCAGTTCGAGCGAGATAAAGATGACCAGCAGGTCCTGCGAGCCGACCAGGAACATCATGCCGGCGGTGGCGATGAGGATGAGCAGGACGAATTCGCCGACGTGCTCGGTGAAGCGTGGTTCGTCGAGAGGAACAGGGTGAGGATGGTGAGCACGAGCAGCGCGATCTGGACAAGATGCGTGAGCGGATTGGCGAGGAGCGTGCCGTCGAGGATATTCGCCTGCGCGGGCGAGAGAACAATGCGCACGATGGCGACGGCGCAGCCGAGGGATGCGAGAAGCGCGGCGACCGTGAAGCGCGCGTGCGTCGGGCGCTCGCGCAGAAGCAGAAGATCGATGGCCATGGCGATCAGCGCGGTGGCGACGACGATGACTTGCGGCAGCGCCAGCTGCAAAAGTTGGGCGTAGTTGACGGGGTTCATTGCCAGCCCCCTTGGCGCAGGCCTTCGAACAGCGGCGAATTCAGGGCTGGGACGATGATGTTCAGAAGCATCTGCGGATAGAGTCCGACGATGACGCTGGCGAAAATCAGGATGATTGCGCCGAGACGTTCGGGAAACGTGATGGGCGGAAGCGGTTCGTGGTGCGGAGCGGGCGCATGTCCAGCTTCGGAGAAGAAGGCCTTCTGCATCGCGCGCCAGATGTAGGCGACGCCGACGACGAGGCCGAGGCCGACGAAGAGGGTGAGCAGCGGATAGGCGTGCCAGACGCCGATGAGGATCATCAGTTCCGCGACGAAGCCGCTGAATCCGGGCAGGCCCATGCTGGCCATGCCGGCGATGACGAAGGTGACGGCGGCAAAGGGAATGGCCTTGTTGAGGTTCATCGGGCCGAGCAGCGGCGAGCTCGCGGGTGTGGGTGCGGGCGTAGACCATGCGGCCGACGACGGCGAAGAGCAGGCCGGCGAGGATGCCGTGAGAGACCATCTGGAGGACGGCGCCGGAGAGGCCGATCTGGTTGAGCGTCATGAGGCCGAGCAGGATGAAGCCCATGTGGCTGACGCTGGAGTAGCCGATGACGAACTTGAAGTCCTTCTGCACCAGGGCGACCAGCGCGCCGTAGACGATGCCGATGACGGCGAGGACGGCGAAGACATCGCGCCAGGAGCCGAGGCCGAGGACGTGGAAGCCCCAGGGGGCGAGGCCGAGCGGGAAGAGCGTCATGGCGACGCGCAGGCAGCCGTAGGCGCCGAGCTTCATGACGACGCCGGCGAGCAGCATGGAGGCGGCGGTGGGCGCGGCGACGTGGCCGGTGGGCGCCCAGGTGTGGAAGGGCCAGAGGCCGGCGAGGATCGCGAAGCCGACGAAGACCAGCGGGAAGGCCCACATCTGGAAGTGCGCGGAGAAGGGGAAGCCGGCGAGGTCGCCGAGCGCCATGGTCTTTGCGCCGGCGACGACATAGGCGGCGATGAGGCCGATGAGGACCATGGCGCTGCCGATGAAGGAGTAGAGCGCCAGCTTCATGGCGCCGTATTCGCGGCGGGTCGAGCCCCAGATGGCGATGAGGAAATACTTGGGGATGATGACGATTTCGTAGAAGACGAAGAGCAGGAAGAGATCGTAGCTGAGGAAGACGCCGTAGACGGCGCCGATGAGGAGCAGGTAGAAGGCGAAGAATTCCTTGGTGCGATGTTCGATGTTCCAGGAGAAGAGGATGCCGGTGACGGCGATGATGCCGGTGAGCAGGAGCAGCGTGAGGCTGATGCCGTCGGCGGCGAGGTGATAGCGGATGCCGAGGGAGGGAATCCAGGGGAGGTCGGTGACGGTGAACATTTCGCCGGTGCGGTGCTGGAGGAAGGCCGTGAGCGCGATGGCGAACGTGGCCAGCGCCGTCAGCAGCGCGAGGATGCGCGCGGCCGCGGCGCTGCCTTTCGGCAGCAGCAGGAGCAGAAGCGCTCCGAGAAACGAAATGTAGATCGTCCAAGCAAGCATAGTTAAAGTTCCACGTTCATGTGCGACAAAACTTCTGCGACTAAAACTTTAGGTGCTGCACCATCTGTATGACCGTACTGTTGACGACGCCGAGCACCAGTTGGGGATAGAGGCCCAGCGCGAACATCAGTGCGATTGCGGGTGCGAGCGAGAGACGCTCGCCGGTCGTCAGGTCGGGCAAGTGGCCCACTTCTCGTTGAGCGGGCCGGAGAAGACGCGCTGCAGGATGCCGAGGATGAAGAGGGCGGTCACCAGCAGGCCGAGGACGGAGATCGAGGTCGCCCAGGAGACGAGCGGGAAGGAGCCTTTGAAGATCAGGAACTCGCCGATGAAGCCGTTGAGGCCGGGCAGGCCGAGGGACGAGAAGAGGGCGATGCCCATGAGGCCGGTGAAGACGGGAGTGACTTTGCGCAGGCCGCCGAAGTCGTTCAGGCCGCGCAGGCCGCCGCTGCGCTTCTCCAGCATGGCGACGAACCAGAAGAGGGTGGCGGCGGTGAGGCCGTGATTGAACATCTGCAGGAAGACGCCGTTCATGGCCGCGTATTTTTCGGTGGTGAGCGCGGCGTCGCCGCCGGTGAACTTCGCGACGGCGAAGATCGCCAGCAGGCAATAGCCGAGGTGGTTGATGGAGGAGTAGGCGAAGATGCGCTTCAGATCTTTTTGCGCTAGCGCGGCGTAGGCGGAAAGAACGATGGTGGCGACGGCGAGCCAGAGCAGCGGCGTCAGGACCATCTGCATCTGCGGGCCGAAGATGGGCAGCAGGATGCGGAGGAAGCCGTAGAGGCCCATCTTCGACATGGCGCCGGTGAGCAGGATGGTGGTGCCGGTGGGCGCTTCCGCGTAGGCGGAGGGCAGCCAGGTGTGGAAGGGAACGAGCGGGACTTTGACGGCGAAGCCGAGGAACGCTCCGGCGAAGAGGATCAGCGCCACGTGGTGCGGTGTGAAGCGGTGCCAGCCGAGTTTCGCGACGACGGCGGGCATGAGCTGGCCCTTCTGCGCGAGGGCGGCGAGGTCGATGAAGTCGAATTTTCCTGTCGCGAGGAAGATGGCGAGGAAGGACAGCAGCATGGCGACGCTGCCGACCATGGTGTAGACCAGGAACTGCGTGGCGGCCGTGGTGCTGCGCGATCCGCCCCAGAGCTTGATGAGGAAGAACGCGGGGATCAGGCTGAGCTCCCAGAAGATGAACCAGTGGAAGAAATTCAGCGCGGTGAAGGTGCCGAACAGGCAGGCCTGCAGCAGCAGGACCAGCGCGAAGTAGAGGCCCGCGCGTTCCTGAATCTGCCACGAGGCCAGAATGCCGATGGGCACGACGATCGAGGTGAGCAGCAGCATCAGCAGGCCGAGGCCGTCGATGCCGACGTGATACTCGACACCGAGAGCGGTGATCCACGGGACTTGTCGCTGAAACTGAAGCGCGCCGGAGGCGGAGTCGAAGTGGGCCCACAACAGCAGCGTGAGGGCCAGCGCGAGGAAGCTGAAGATGAGAGCGAGGGTGCGCAGCGATCTGGCTGGTGCGGCCAAAGGAAAGCACGAACAGCGCGCCTACGACGGGCAAACGGTCAGGACGGTGAGCCACGGAAAAGCGTTCATCGCGTCGCTCCCCACAGCAGGAAGCTGCCAGCGCGATGAGCGCGATGCCGATCATGCGGAGATAACTTTGCACGCGGCCGCCCTGCAGCAGCGAGAGGAGCTGGCCGCCCCGCGAGACGGTCTCGCAGCCCTCATCAAAGCCGGCGTTCACGACGTAGGTGTCGAAGATTATCGATCCAGGCGAAGGCGAGCACGAGGTGCGACACGGTTTGCACCGCGCCGTTCCAGACCCAGCGATCGAGCCAGTCGCAAATGCGGGACCATGAGGTATTCAGGCGGATCAGGTCGCGCCATAGAGCGCGTCGACATAGAAGGCGTGGCCGAGGACGGTGAAGATGTGGGGTTGCAGGCGTCCGACGGCATCCGGGGCTTCGGCGCTGACGATGGGCTTGCGTCCATAGAAATACCAGCCCAGGCCGAGGCCGAGAAAGACCACGATCGACGAGGAGAGCATGACGGGGAGCAAGCCGGGCTCAGAGAACCCGGCGAGGCGCACGGCCACAGGAGTGCCGCTGAGAAACGAATGAAACCACGGCCATGCCGGCGTACCGACCAGACCAAGCAGCAGGGCGAAGGCGGCGAGAATCATCAGCGGGATCGTCATGACCGCGGGGCTCTCGTGCGGCGTCGTCGCGGCGTGGCTTCCATGGTGTGCGGAGGTGCTCGATGCATCCAGGCGCAATTTGCCGGCGAAGACGTAATAGACCTGCCGCGTCATGTAGAACGCCGTCAGCAGTGCGCCGAATGCGCCCAGATAGAAGGGAACCCTGGAGATGCTCCACGTATTGGCGGCGTGCAGGATTTCGTCCTTGCTCCAGAAGCCGGAGAAGAACGGAAATCCGCAGAGCGCCAGCATGCCGACCGCATAGGTCAGGAAGGTGATCGGCATGAGCTTGCGCAGGCCGCCCATCTTGCGAATGTCCTGCTCGCCGTCGCAGCCGTGGATCACCGAGCCCGCGCCGAGGAACAGCAGCGACTTGAAGAAGGCGTGGGTGATGAGGTGGAACATGCCGACGGCCACGCCGCCGACGCCGAGGCCCATCATCATGTAGCCGAGCTGCGAGACGGTGGAGTAGGCGAGGATGCGCTTGATGTCCTACTGCGCGACGGCGATCAGCGCGCCGAAGACGGCAGTGATGGCGCCGACCCAGGTGACGACGATCAGCGCGGTGGTCGGAGTGAGCGCCAGACCAGTGCCGGCATGGGCGCTCATCAGCGGATAGACACGCGCGATGAGAAAGACACCGGCGGCGACCATGGTGGCGGCGTGGATCAGCGCGCTGACCGGGGTGGGGCCTTCCATCGCGTCGGGCAGCCAGACGTGCAGCGGGACCTGGCCGGATTTTCCGGCGGCGCCGCAGAAGATCAGCAGCGCAATGGCGGTGGAGGCGGCCATGCCAGACACTGTGATGTGCGTCACCAGGGTGGCGAGCGCGGAATGTTCCAGGCATCCGGCGCCGCCGTCGTAGAACAGCAGCGTGCCGGTCTGCGCGTAGAGCCAGACCATGCCGATGAAGAATCCAAGGTCGCCAATGCGGGTGGCGATGAAGGCTTTTTTCGCCGCCGCGGCTGCTTCCGGCTTGTGGTACCAGAAGCCGATCAGCAGGTAGGAGGTGAGGCCGACGAGCTCCCAGCACATGAAGAGCAGCAGCAGGCTGTTGGAGATGACGACGCCCAGCATGGCGCCGGCAAACAGCGCCAGGAAGCAGAAGAAGCGGGTGAAATTTTCGTCGTGCTCCATGTAGCCGACGCTGTAGATGAAGATCAGCAGGCCGACGAAGGTGACCATGACCAGCATGACGGCGGTCAGCGGATCGAGCATCCAGCCGAGCTTCAACCATTCATTGCCGAACTGAAACCAGCGGAAATCGACAACCTGGCGTGTCTCCAATCCCTGACTGCTGAGCGATAGAACATGCAGCGAACGCAATGACGGAGAGCAGGAAGGAGACGGACATGGAGCCGATGGCGAGCGAAGCGGCCAGAATGCGATTGCGCCGGCTTGCGAATGCGCTGATCCCGGCCGCCACAGTCGGCAGTGCGGGAATCAGCCAGAGGTTTTGAACAATCCAGGTCATCGGGTCTCGGATGGTCTCAAGAAGGTTGAACAGCAGTTGAAAATCTGCGCTTGGTTTTCGCAGTCAAAGTGTAACGGTTAAAAAAACTTCAGTGCACAACAAAATTCGTTCGTTCCTGTCTCAACCTTTCATCGAATTCATCTGGTCTAATTCCGTGGTTTTCGAATGGCGGTAGACGGCGAGGATGATGCCCAGGCCGACGGCAGCTTCGGCGGCGGCGATGCCGATGGAGAAAATGGCGAACATGACGCCGGTCAGCGCCTCGGGATGCGGTCCATAGCGCCAGAAGGCGATGAAGTTCAGGTTGGCGGCGTTCAGCATCAGCTCAATGCCGATCAGGACAAGGATGGCGTTGCGGCGGGTGAGCGCGCCGGCCAGGCCGATGGAAAAGATGAGGGCGGAGAGAGCAGGTAGCTGGTGAGCGGGCTCATGCCGACCTCCGCTTTTCGTGCATGGCGAGGACGACGGCGCCGATCAGCGCCGCGGTCAGCAGCAGGCCCATGATTTCCAGCGGCAGGACATATTGGTGCATCAGGGCGTCGCCGATGGGCTGGACGGCGGCCTGCGCGTGCGGCGGCAAGATGCCTGAAGGGAGCTGCTGGAATGAATCGCCCAGGCCAGAACGGCAAACACCAGCGCGGCGATCAGACCTCCAGTAAACCAGAAGGAGGAAAAGATCGACTCCGAAGTTTGCGTGGGGTGCTGCGTCATCATAATGACGAAGACGGCCAGGATGGCGACTGCGCCGACGTACACGAGGATCTGCGTGAGGCCGACGAACTGCGCGCCCAGTTGCAGATAGAGCGCGGCCAGTCCGGCAAAGCCCAGGGTGAGGGCCAGCACGCAATGCACTAAGTTGCGGAGCGCCATCGCCGCCGCGGTTCCGGCGATGGTGATGGCGGCAAGGATGAGGAAGGTCACTGTCATGTCAGGTTCGACGAGTTCTCCAATGTGGTTCCAACATTTTCAGTGACCGACGATCAGACTGTCATAGTCTGCAACGATCGGCAGTGACACTCGTCACAAAATTAATCCGCAAAGCGATACGTTCTTGCGGCAAACTTCTTTCCCTGCTTCAGGCCGCGACTGAGCAGGATGCGCCGGAACGATCAGCAGCAGTCGCAAACCAGCCAGCGTATCACGCCGGCAGGCATGAAGTGCCAGACGCCGGCGACGAACATATTGATCAGCGTCATGGGCAGCATGAATTGCCAGGCAAAATTCATCAGCTGGTCCATGCGCAGGCGCGGCAGCGTTCCGCGAATCCAGATGAAGATCACAATCAGCACCAGGAGTTTCGCGAAGAACCAGAGGTACGACGGAATCCAGGTGAGGAACGAGAACGGCGCGGACCATCCGCCGAGGAACAGCGTGATGGCCATGCCGCTGGTGGCGAACATGCCGAGGTATTCGCCGAGAAAGAAGAGGGCGAATTTGAAGCCGGAATATTCAATGTAATAGCCGGCGATGATTTCCGATTCGCCTTCGGGCAGATCGAAGGGCGAGCGGTTGGATTCGGCGGTGGCGGCGATCATGAAGAGGATGAATCCGGCGATTCCCCAGGGCGTGAACACGAACCAGTGCGGCCAGATGCCGGTGTAGCCGGCCTGCATGTCGACGATGGAGACGGTGGAAAGCGATCCGGCCGCCATGATGACGACGATGGAGGCGAGGACCAGCGGCACTTCATAGCTGATCATCTGCGCAATGGCGCGCATGGCGCCGAGCAGGGAATACTTGTTGCGGCTGGACCATCCGGCCATGAAGACGGCGAGTTCAACCAGCGAGCCGACGGCGAAGAAGAAGAGCACGCCGGCGTTCAGATTGGCCAGCACCATGTTGCGGCCGATGGGCAGCACCGCATAGGCGAGAAATGCCGCGATGACCAGGAGCACGGGCGCCAGAAAATGCACCATCTGGTCCGCGGTGCGGGGGACGAGATCTTCTTTGGTGAGCGATTTGATGCCGTCGGCAATGGGCTGAAAGAAGCCGGCGGGGCCGACGCGATTGGGGCCGTAGCGGTTCTGCATTCTTCCCAGGCCTTTGCGCTCCAGCACCGTGGTGATGGCGAACAGGAGAGGAAACACCAGGACAATGGCGATGACGGAAAGGATGACATCGGCGGCGGTCTGGAATGCGGCCGGCAGATAGCTGACGAGACGATGCTGCAGGAGGACAAAAATCTGGTCGGCTTGCTGGACAGGGGTCAGGATCATTTCTCGCTCGCCGCAGGAAGAGGTTTATCAGCAGCACTTGGGCTGGCGCCGTTGGAGTGAGCTGCGGCCGCTGGAGCGGCGGCGGGCTTGGCTTCGGCGGCTGCCTTGGCTTTTGCTGCGGCTTTGGCGCGCTCTGCGGCCAGCGCCGCGTCGACGGCGGCGGCTTCCGTGGGATGAATCTTGTTGTAGTACTCGTTGGATTTGGCGAGTTGCTGCTTGTCCCACAGCAGCGCGCCGAAGCGGTCGGTGGTGCTCAGGTCGTAGTCGACATCCATCTTGATGGCGTCGAAGGGGCAGACCTCAACGCAGATCTGGCAGCTCATGCAGACGGAAATATCGATGTTGAAAACCTCGGGATAGAACTGCGGCTTGCCGACGGCATCCGGCTTCTTGTCTGTGCTTTTCTCAATGAAGATGCACTTCGGCGGGCATTCTTTTTCGCAGATCAGGCAGGCGACGCAGCGCAGGCCCTGCTGCCAGTCCTCGCCGTCGTAGACGAGGAAGGGAAAATTGCGCTCGGCCTCGATCTGCGGCAACCGCTCCTCTGGATACTGAACGGTGGTCAGCCGTTTTTTGCTGACGTAGCTGCCGAGAAAATTCCGGGCTGTCTCCGCCAGTCCCTTCAGAATGCCTTCACCAAACACTGAGTCAACCTCGACTTCAAAATTCCAAACATAGCAACCAGGCAAAATCTTTCAACTCGCGGATCATGTCGTACGCGAACTATCGATCCACTTCGCCCATCACGATATCGACGCTGCCTAAAATCACCACGACGTCGGCTACATTATGCCCGAGGCACAAGCTTCCAGCACGGTCAGGTTGATCATGCGGCGGGAACGCACGCGATAGCGATAGGGGTTGGCCGTGCCGTCGCTGATAAGGTAAAAGCCAAGCTCGCCTTTGGGCGATTCGATGCGGCCGTAGGCTTCGCCGGGTTTCGGCCTGAAGCCGCGAATCTTTGTCTTTGGATCGATGATCGGGCCGTCGGGAATGTCGTTCAGCGCCTGGTTCAGAATCTTGACCGACTCGCGCATTTCCAGCAGGCGGATCATGTAGCGGTCGTAGATGTCGCCGTGTTCGCCCAGCGGGACCTTGAAAGCGAAGCGATCGTAGATGCCGTACTTGTCGACCTTGCGGAGGTCGTAATTCACGCCGGAGGCGCGCAGGATGGGGCCGGTGACGCCGGCATTGATGGCCAGTTCCTTCGACATGACGCCGACGCCCTGGGTGCGAGCCATCAGAATTTCATTGCTGGCCAGCAGGCGTTCAAATTCGTCGAGAAAACGCGGCAGGGTAGCGACAAATTTCCTTGCCTGGTCGAGCCAGCCGGCGGGAAGGTCGACGCGGCAGCCGCCGAAGCGCATGTAGTTGCACATCATGCGCGCGCCGGTGAGCGACTCGAAGAGGTCGAGAATGGTTTCGCGCTCGCGGAAGGCATACATCAGCGGCGTTCCGCTGGCGCCCATGTCCTGGGTCAGAAATCCGATGAGGGCGGCGTGATTCTGAAAGCGGGTCATCTCCCCGGTGATGACGCGGAGGTATTCGGCGCGTTCCGGAACCTGGATGCCGGCGAGCTTTTCAACCGCCAGCGCGTAGGCCCAGTTATTGGTGATGGAGCAGATATAGTCCAGGCGGTCGGTGTAGGGCATGGAGCCGAGGTAGCTTTCGTTCTCGGCAATTTTTTCGTGGTTGCGATGCAGGTAGCCGAAGACCGGCTTCAGCTTCATGACGCGTTCGCCATCCAGCACCACGTCCATGCGAAAAACGCCGTGGGTGGAGGGATGCTGCGGGCCCATCGAGAGCTCGAGCAACTGGCTTTCGCCGGCATCGGCAGATGAGTCGGATGGATGCGCACGGGCTCGAGTGGCTGTGCTCATAGCGGCCCCATCACGGTGCGATGTTCGCGGGCGCGTGCCAGGACTTCGTCGTGCGCGGTCGGCTCGTACTCGTAATCGTCGGGCTCGACGTAATCCCTGCGCATGGGATGGTCGTTGAAGCCGTCCCACATTAATATGCGGCGCAGGTCGGGATGGCCGTCGAAGATGACGCCGAAGAGGTCGAAGATTTCGCGCTCCTGAAATTCGGCGCTGCGCCAGACGGGGGTGAGCGAGGGCAGATGGACCTGCTCGGCGCGGTCTTCGGTGCGCATGCGCAGGATGACGGGGCCGTGCTTCTTCTCCATCGAGAACAGGTGATAGACGACTTCAAGATAGCCGATGGTGTGGGATTTCCGGACTTCTTCGACCTCTTTCTCGACGCCGTCGACGAGCTGTTTCACTTTTACTTTTTCGGAGATTTCTTTTCCGGGCCAGTCGATGCCGGTGACGTTGGAGCAGTAGTCGAAACGGAGATGCTCGGCGTCGCGAAGAAATGTGGCGACGGCGACGGCATGTGCGGGGTCGATCAGCAGGGAATGCTGAGGCCGACGGGCTGGGGTTGGGAATGATCTCCAGCACGCAGCCGGGAACCTTCGCTTCAATCTCGGATTTAATTGTTTCCAGCTTCATCCGTCCCTGCTAATGAAATATTGATCGAGCGCTGGTTGCCAGACCTCTGGGTTTTGCGGCGGTTCCAGATCGTGCTCGCCAAACTGCGGCACGACAAATTCGCTGGGCGCTTCGGCCTGCAAATGGCGCGGCCTGTCGGCTCCGGTGAGCGCTTGCTTGTCGATCAACTTCTGCAGCATCATGAAGGCGTCGATCAGGGCTTCCGGGCGCGGCGGGCAGCCGGGAATATAGACGTCGACGGGGATGTAGCGATCAATGCCTTTCAGCACGTTGTAGCCCTGCTTGAAGGGGCCGCCGGAGATGGCGCAGGCGCCCATGGAGATGACATATTTCGGCTCCGCCATCTGGTTATAGAGGCGAACCACCTGGGGAGCCATTTTCTTGGTGACGGTGCCGGCGACAATCATCAGGTCGGCCTGCCGCGGGGAGGGACGAAACACCTCCGCGCCGAAGCGGGCCAGATCGTAGCGGGCCATGGTGGTGGCGATCATTTCGATGGCGCAGCAGGCCAGGCCGAAGTTCAGCGGCCAGAGGGAGTTTTTGCGGCCCCAGTTGTAGAGCTCCTGCAGGGTGGTCGCAACGATCCCTTGCTTGCTCAACTCGGTTTTCAGCTGTTCATCCATTCCAGAAAACCTTGTGTGTTGCGGTTGGTTCGAACCTGAACATCCCGGGTGCAGCGTTCGTGTTCGGTGCGGAGTTTAGCTCCAGACCAGCACTTTTTTCTGATACGCCCAGACCAGACCTTCCACCAGCAGAAGCAGGAAGACCAGCATGGCAATTCCCGCTGCGAAAGTAGGCCGGTAAAGGCCACGGCAAAGGGCAGAAGGAAGACGGCTTCGACATCAAAGACAAGAAAAATGATCGCGTACAGGTAGTAGCCGGGCTTGAACTGGATCCAGGCATCGCTCGGATTCCAGGCCGCACTCGTAGATGGAGTTCTTGCTGGGCCCGGGTTTCTGCGGGGAAAATTTCCACGCCCACAGCCATGCCAGCGCCAGCGGTGCAACGGCGAAACCGACGCCTGCCAGCAGCAGCACGAACACAGGCAAATAGGGGCTGTTTGTCATATCCTCTGACTCTTTACCGTAGCAGATTCACCCTGCGATGCGAACCATTACGTAGAGTCTACGCCTTGATTATAAAGATGCCTTGTGATGAGGCTCACATCTGGACCCCCTTTCGTTGTTGCAAGATGAGGATGGACGAAGGGAAGGCAATGAGAGAACAGAAAACAGTGATTCTTGACGGAAATGAAGCCGCCGCTTCGGTGGCGTACCGGCTGGCGCAAGTGATCGCCATTTACCCGATTACTCCCTCCTCCACCATGGCCGAGTGGGCCGACCAGTGGAAAGAAGAAGGGCGCAGAAACATCTGGGGCACGATCCCGTTCGTCGCCGAAATGCAGAGCGAGGGCGGAGCCGCCGGCGCGATGCACGGCGCGCTGCAGGCGGGTGCGTTCAGCACCACGTTTACCGCCTCGCAGGGCCTGCTGCTGATGATCCCGAACATGTACAAGATCGCGGGCGAGCTGACCTCGAATGTGATCCACGTGACGGCGCGCGCCATCGCGACGCACGCGCTTTCGATTTTTGGCGACCAGTCGGATGTGATGGCCTGCCGTTCGACCGGATACGCCATGCTGGCCTCGAACTCCGTGCAGGAGGCCGGCGACATGGCGCTGATTGCGCATATGGCCACGCTGGAGGCGCGCGTTCCGTTCCTCCATTTCTTTGACGGATTCCGCACCTCGCACGAGATCAACAAGGCGATGGCAATTTCCGACGAGACGATTCTGGCGATGCTGGAAGAGAACTTCATTGCCGGACATCGCGAGCGCGCGCTGAGCTCCGACCGGCCGATTCTGCGCGGCACGGCGCAGAATCCCGACGTATTTTTCCAGGCGCGCGAGGCCTGCAATCCGTACTATCTGGCCTGTCCGACCATCGTGCAGAATGTGATGGACCGCTTTGCCGCGCAGACGGGCCGCAGCTATCACCTGTTCGATTATGTCGGCGCGCCGGATGCGACTCGCGTGATCATCCTGATGGGCTCGGGCGCCGGCGCGGTGGAAGAGACGATCGACGCCCTGAACAAGCAGGGCGAGAAACTGGGCCTGCTGAAGGTGCGGCTCTATCGGCCGTTTGCCGCGGACGCGTTCCTGGCGGCGCTGCCGAAGACGGTGCAGTCGATCGCCGTGCTGGATCGCACCAAGGAGCCGGGCGCGCTGGGCGAGCCGCTGTACCAGGATGTGGTGACCAGCTTCAGCGAAGCGTTTGCCAGCGGCAAGTCAGGCTTCGCGCAGCAGCCGCGCATCATCGGCGGGCGCTATGGGCTGTCGTCGAAGGAATTTACGCCGGCCATGGCCAAGGGTGTGTTCGACGAGTTGAAGAAGCCGCAGCTGAAGAACCACTTCACCATCGGCATTCAAGACGACGTGACCCACACCAGCCTGGCGTACGATCCGGAATTTTCGACCGAAGATCCGCGCACGGTGCGCGCGCTGTTCTATGGGCTGGGTTCGGACGGAACGGTGGGCGCGAACAAGAATTCGATCAAGATCATCGGCCAGGAGACGCCGAATTACGCGCAGGGATATTTTGTCTATGACTCGAAGAAGTCCGGCTCGGTGACGACGTCGCATCTGCGTTTCGGGCCGGACCCGATCCGCTCGACGTACCTGATCAGCAAGGCGAATTTTGTGGCGTGCCACCAGTTCACGTTCCTGGAGCGGATGGACGTTCTGGAAGCGGCGGCGCCCGGCGCCGTCTTTTTGCTGAATTCTCCCTATGGGCCGGAGGAGATCTGGAAGCATCTGCCAAGAACGACGCAGGAGACAATCTTAAAGAAGAAGCTGAAGTTTTATGTGATCGATGGATATACCGTGGCGCGCGAAGCCGGGATGGGCAACCGCATCAACACCATCATGCAGACCTGCTTCTTCGCGATCAGCGGCGTGCTGCCCCGCGACGAGGCGATTGAGCAGATCAAGAAGGCGATCAAGAAGACCTACGGCAAGCGCGGCGATGCGGTGGTGCAGCAGAACTATGCCGCGGTCGATGCGGCGATCGCGCATCTGCATGCGGTCAAGCTGCCGGAAAAGGTGACCGCGACGTTCGACATTCTTCCGATGATTCCCGCGGCGGCGCCGGCCTTTGTTCACGACGTTCTGGGTGCGATGGCGGCCGGCCACGGCGATTTGCTGCCAGTAAGCGCGCTGCCGCCGGGCGGGACATTCCCCACCGGCACCGCCAAGTGGGAGAAGCGAAATATCGCGCAGATGATTCCGGTGTGGGACGAGGAGCTTTGCATCCAGTGCGGCAAGTGCGTGCTGGTTTGCCCGCATGCGGTGATCCGCGCCAAGGTGTACGACGACGACTTGCTGAAGCAGGCGCCGGCGACCTTCAAGAGCGCCAAGCCGAAATGGCGGGGCATGGAGCAGGAACTATACACGCTGCAGGTGGCGCCGGAAGATTGCACCGGCTGCGCATCTGCGTGGAGATTTGCCCGGTGAAGAGCAAGAGCGAGGCCAAGCATAAGGCCATCAACATGGAGATGCAGGCTCCGCTGCGCGAAGCGGAAGTGGAGAACTGGAACTTCTTCGAGTCGCTGCCTTCGGTGGATCGCAGCCGCCTGTCGCATACGCAGGTGAAGGACATTCAACTGCTCGATCCGCTGTTTGAGTTCTCCGGCGCCTGCGCAGGTTGCGGCGAAACGCCCTACATCAAGCTGCTGACGCAGCTGTTCGGCGATCGGCTCTACATCGCCAACGCGACTGGATGCTCTTCGATCTATGGCGGCAATCTGCCCACCACGCCCTACACCGTCAACAAGAGCGGTCGCGGTCCAACATGGTCGAACTCGCTATTTGAGGACAATGCCGAGTTTGGCCTGGGCATGCGGCTGGCGCTGGATCAGCAGAAGGCCTACGCGGAAGAATTGCTGGTTCGCCTGGCGCCGATCGTGGGCGAGTGCTGGTCACGGCCGTCTTGACGGCACGGCAATCCACCGAGACGGAGATCGAAGCGCAGCGGGAGCGCGTGCGGCTGGTGCGGGAACGGCTGGCGGCAGCGGACGTGAAGGGCGCCAACGGTCTCGCGAAGAAGGAATCTTTAGATAGCGAGTTCAGTAGCATAAACTTCATCGATCCTTCCGATGCTCGCAACCTGCTGGCGATTGCGGATTCGCTGGTCCGCAAGAGCGTCTGGATGGTTGGCGGCGACGGCTGGGCGTACGACATTGGATTTGGCGGCCTGGACCACGTGCTCGGCTCCGGACAGAACGTGAAGGTGCTGGTTCTCGATACCGAGACCTATTCCAATACAGGCGGCCAGATGTCGAAGGCCACGCCGCGCGGCGCGGTGGCAAAGTTTGCCGCCGGCGGCAAAACAAACAGTAAAAAAGACCTGGCGATGGAGGCCGTAGCGTACGGCTCGGTGTACGTCGCGCGGGTCGCGATGGGTGGCAGCGACGCACAGACCGTCAAGGCCTTTCAGGAGGCCGAGGCCTACGACGGTCCAGCGCTCATCATCGCCTATAGCCACTGCATTGCGCACGGCTACGACCTTTCCTACGGCATGGAGCAGCAGAAGAATGCTGTGCTCTCCGGCTACTGGCCGCTGATGCGCTATAACCCGACGTTGCGCGAAGAAGGCAAGAATCCGTTCCAACTGGATTCAAGAGCGCCTTCGATTCCGCTGAAGGAATACAGCTATCACGAGGCGCGATACACCATGCTGGCGCGCAGTCATCCGGAGGTGGCGAAGAAGCTGCTGATGGAAGCGCAGGACGATGTGGAGCGCGAATGGCGCGTCTATTCGGGCCGCGCGGCCATGGCCGGACGCTCGGAAACGCCGAACATTGCCCCGCCTCAAAAAGAGGAAGATGTGGTCGCACTGGGGAAGGGTAAGGACGGAATCTGATGGACCTGACAACCGATTATCTGGGACTGAAGTTGAAAAATCCGCTGGTGGTTTCGTCGTCGCCACTGACGGAATCGGTGGACAATATTCTGCGCCTGGAAGAGGCCGGAGCGGCGGCGGTGATTCTGCCCTCCATCTTCGAGGAGCAGCTGGCGCTGGAAGGGAACTCGCTCGACGGAGACATTTCGCGTGGCACCGAATCGTTTGCCGAATCGCTCAGCTACTTTCCTGTGTATGAGGATTATCGCCAGGGGCAGGATGCGTATCTGAGCTTGCTGCATCACGCCAGGTTGCGCGCGGGGATTCCCGTGATTGCCAGCCTGAATGGCGCAACGGCCGGCGGTTGGGTTCGTTTTGCTAAGGAGATTGAGCAGGCGGGTGCGGATGGCCTGGAGCTGAATACCTACTCGCTGGTCACCGATCCAGCATTGACAAGTTCGCAGGTGGAGCACGAGCTTGTGGAATTAGTGCGGGGGGTTCGACAGAGCACCACCCTTCCCATCGCGGTCAAACTATCGCCAAACTATACCAGCCTTCCGAACCTTGCCAAGCAACTGGATGGAGTTGGGGCGGACGCGCTGGTGTTGTTCAACCGTTTCTATCAGCCGGATTTCGATCTGGAACAGCTGGACGTGGTTCCGCGGATTGCATTGAGCCGGCCGGAAGAACTCCTGCTGCGTCTGCACTGGGTCGCGATTCTCTACGGCAACGTGGAGACTGAACTGGCAGTCACCGGCGGCGTTCACAGTGCGCAAGACGTGCTGAAAGCCATCATGGCCGGAGCGCAGGTTGCGATGATGGTGTCTGAACTTCTGGCCCACGGCATCGATCAACTCTCCAACATTCGCGCGGAACTGATGCGCTGGATGGAAGAGCACGAATATCAATCGATCGACCAGATGCGCGGCAGCCTGAGTCGCCGCTCTGTGCCTGATCCCTCTCCTTTTGAACGCGGCAACTATATCAAGACGCTGAGCAGTTACACCCTCCGCACGACGGTGACGTAGACCTGCGAATCTGTTGGCAAGGACGGCGAAAACCAGTAAGGGATCGGTGTGTATCCCGGAGATACGACCAGTCGCGAAAACAGCGCCGCAAATGTGATCTGGCTGGCGCTGGAATACAATAAATATGAGGCAAAACGGTGAAGAGTTTCCGTGGAGATGGTCCAGGCTGTCGAGCCGCAGGATCACCCGCCCAAGAGGCTTGTAATACAAGCCCGTGGTCAGAACCTCCGTGGATTTACCGATGATACGTATCCCCAAACATGGAAGGAATGCATTCAACCAATGACCACTCCTCATCTTGTGGTGCAGGAACAGCCGGGGCTGCAACCTGCCAGTGGCACCCAGCAGATCGTCAATGACTTTTCAATTCAGATTGCCACGGTAAACGGATCAGGTTCGCAATCTGCCAATAACGTCCTGCTGCGCAGTATTTTTCGCATGGGCGTGCCTGTCTCCGGTAAGAATTTATTTCCTTCCAACATCGCCGGACTTCCCACCTGGTACACAATTCGTGTCAGCAAAGATGGCTGGGTGGCGCGCAAGACGGATATCGATGTCCTGATCGCGATGAACGCCGAGACGGCGCAGCAGGATGTGCAATCCTTACGCGCGGGCGCGGCCGTCATCTACGACCAGACGCTGAACCTGGATAAGGTGCGCGACGATCTGACCTACTACGCGGTCCCTTTCGATCAACTGGCAGCCTCCACCGGCGCGGATGCGAAGATTCGCAAGCTGGTCAAGAACATGGTCTACGTCGGCGTGGCAGCGCAGCTGCTCTCGATCGACATGGACTGGGTTGAGAAGACGGTTCGCAAACAGTTTGCGAAAAAAGTGAAAGCGGCGGAGCTGAACCTGAAAGCGGTTCGCGCCGGATTTGATTATGCTGCCAGCTCGCTGACCAAGCAGGATCCGTTTGTCGTAGCGCCAATGAGCGCGACCCAGGGAAAGATCATCATCGAAGGCAATGAAGCCACGGCCATGGGCGCCATGTTTGCCGGAGTCACGGTAGTGACCTGGTATCCCATCACGCCGTCATCCTCTGTGGTGGAAGACCTGATCGATTACATGAAGGAATATCGCATCGAGCCAGATGGCAAGGCGAATTTCGCCATCGTTCAGGCGGAAGATGAACTCGCCGCGGTCGGCATGGTGCTGGGCGCAGGATGGGCCGGCGCTCGCTCGATGACCGCCACGTCCGGTCCGGGAATTTCGCTGATGGCGGAGTTTGCCGGGCTGGGATATTACGCCGAGATTCCTGGCGTGATTTTCGATGTGCAGCGTACTGGACCCTCGACCGGATTGCCGACGCGTACCTGCCAGGGCGATCTGACCTTTATCGCGGGACTGTCGCATGGCGATACCAAACACGTCATGCTGCTTCCGGGAAGCGTGAAGGAGTGTTTCGAGTTCGCGACGGAAGCCTTCAATATCGCGGAACAAATGCAGACACCCATCTTCGTTCTCTCCGACCTTGATCTGGGCATGAACAACTGGATGTCGGAACCGTTTGAGTATCCGGAAAAGCCGATCAATCGCGGCAAAGTTCTGGACGCGACGCAGCTGAAAGAACTGGGCGGATTCGCGCGCTACAAAGATGTGGATGGCGATGCAATCCCGTATCGCACGCTGCCGGGCACCGATCATCCGGCTGCCGCCTACTTCACGCGCGGCTCCGGCCATAACGAGAAGGCGCAGTACACCGAGCGGCCCGACGATTACGAGAACAACATGCTGCGGCTGGCGCGCAAGTTTGAGACAGCCAAAACTCTGGTCCCCAAGCCGATTCTTGAAGGCAAAGGTCGCGAGAAGGTCGGCATCATCGCCTTCGGCAGCAGCCACTGGGCGGTCATCGAAAGCCGCGATCAACTACAGCGCGAATCGAAACTGGGAACGGATTATCTTCGCCTTCGCGCCTATCCGTTTACGCAGGAGATTCACGATTTTGTCGCCCAGCATGAGCGCGTCTACGTTGTAGAGCAGAACCGCGACGGACAAATGTTGAATCTGCTGAAAGTCGATCTGGATCCGACGCAGGTTGTGAAGTTGCACAGCGTTCGTCACTTCAACGGACTTCCCATCGACGCACGCTCGATCACCACCGCGATCGCAGAACAAGAAGGAGCAGCCAAGTAATCATGTCGACCACACCTGTCACCCCCCAGCCCAAGACGAACCGCATCGGACTCCAGATTCTGGATTATCGCGGAGGCAAGACCACACTCTGCGCCGGTTGCGGACACAACGCAATTTCCGAGCGCATCACCGAAGCGTTTTACGAGATGGGAATCCAACCCGAGCGCGTGATGAAGATGAGCGGCATCGGCTGCTCGTCAAAGTCTCCCGCATATTTTATGTCGCGTTCGTTCAGCTTCAACTCCGTCCACGGACGCATGCCCTCAGTCGCAACCGGAGCGCTGCTGGCCAATAAAACCATGCGCTCGATCGGCATCAGCGGCGACGGCGATACGGCCTCGATCGGCATGGGACAGTTTGTCCACCTGCTGCGCCGCAACATTCCCATGATTTACATCATTGAAGATAACGGCGTGTATGGCCTGACCAAGGGACAATTCTCCGCGACCGCCGACATTGGCTCGAAGCTGAAGTCCGGCATCATCAATGATCTGCCTGCCATCGATACCTGCGCGCTGGCGATCCAGATGGGCGCGACCTTTGTCGGACGTTCTTTTTCCGGCGACAAGAAGCAGCTGTCTGCCATGTTGAAGGCCGCTATTGCGCACCGGGGAACGGTGATGCTGGATGTGATTTCGCCCTGCGTCACCTTCAACGATCACGAAGGTTCCACCAAGAGCTACAAATTTATGCAGGGTCATGAGGAGCCTGTCGCCGAGGTAGGATTTGTCTCTCACTTCGACGACATCGCGGTAGATTACGATCCCGACACCACGGTCGATGTGCAACTGCACGACGGCTCGCATCTGCATCTGCGCAAGCTGCATGAGGACTACGATCCCACCGATAAAGTTCGCGCCATGAACCTGTTGATGGAAGCGCACGCCAAGGATGAGGTGCTGACAGGCGTGTTTTTTGTCGACACGCAGAAGCCGGACTTCACTTCCATGCTGAACATGGTGGATGAGCCGCTGGCCACACTGGCGCCGGAACGTGTTCGTCCCGGTCGTGATGTGCTGGATCAGATCATGGCGGAACACAGCTAGACGTCTTCAGCCATCTGCAAGTTTTCTGGAAGTTACCCGTGCCGCCAATTCTCGAGGAGAAGGCGGCACGATTGTTTTGGGCGTGATTGTTTTGCGAAGCATTCGCGCCGGCTCGCTAGGCTGCGCGTCGATCCCAATGCGCGCCACGATCGATTGCTCGGCGATCAGCGCGCCCATGCAGGCGAGATAGGGAATCAGTTCCCCATAGAGCCGGCTCTCCACAATAATGCCGTAGAGAAACATCAGGCCGAACCAGGCTGGCAGTGTCCATAGCCAGAGCCGCAGGGTCGCGTCCTTCACCCGCTTGCGATACAGAACAATCGGAAGAATGGTGTAGCCGCCGGCAGCGAATAACTGCGGCCATGCTGGCGGCCATGCCAGCAGAACCAGGTTGATCTTGTAGGCCGGAATCCACGCCGTATGGTTGCTCGAGTAGAGTCGATTGACGTACACGTGCCACGCCATCCAGTAGATCGCCAGCGGTATGACGACAGCGAGCGTGCGCGGCGCATAGCAGCGGCGCCAGTCAACTTCGCCGGACTCCGTCATCGCGGCGAGCACAAAAAACAGCAGCAGCACCAGCGTCGTTTCGCGGTTCAGCGTGGCGACAATAAACAGAGCCGCGAACCACAATGGGTTCCTGCGGAAATAGATCAGATAAAGTCCCACGGCAAAGAATCCCAGGCTGGGCAGGTCATAGTAGAAGCTGCGCGCATGCAGCGACACCAGCACATACGTCGCCGCACACAAGACCAGCACCAGCGGATAGATGTAAGCCGTCAGCAGGCGTCGCTCGGACGCGGCATCGTAGATGCGGGTTGCCACCCATCCAGCGACAACAATCCCCGCCGTATCGGTGATGGCGAGGACAAATGTTTCCGAAGTGATGTGGGAGCGATATATCGGCGTGTATCTGGAGAGAAGCTCGGCCATGCGAATGAGGAAATCATTGTGATGCGCCCACCGCAGCAGCCACATCATCAGCACCCGCGTCTGGCAGGGCGTAACCTCCAGGCCGTTTTCATATCGATCCAGAGTGAAGATACGGCGGCACACGACTGTGATACGCCCAGACGAACTGAATGGTGGCCAGGGTATACACGATCCACGCCACGGCGTGATGCCTGCGATGCGGCGCGGTCGGCTCAGCTTGTATTGCGAATTTCATTTGGCCGCCTTGGCGCGAGGCGAAATCCGCTCGAACAAGATGGCGGTGTTGTCCTCATAATCCACCTTCCAGCCGGCCGTGTGCCGCAGCAGGTAGGTCAGCGGGCGATGGTTTTCAAACAAAACATATTGGATGGAATATTTGTCGAGGATCTGCAGGCTGTTCTCAATCCGAATCGCGTGCAGATAATCCGCCAGCACTCCGTTGCGCTCAAACACATCCATGCGTGAATCAATGAAGACGGGAATCTGGCGAACATTCCAGACCAGGTAGCCGCCCCACAGATAATCGTTGAAGACGTTGCCGCGCGGATGAAAGCTTTGCAGATACTTCTGCGCCGCGGTATCGGGATAGATGTCGGAGCTCGCGACTCGCTGAGTTGTCGATTCGGAGGGAAAGAGCAGCGCCACGGCGACAACCGCTCCGAGCATGATGGCAGCGTTCAGCCAGGGCTTGTCGCGATCCGCATAGTAGGGCATGGCCGGCGCCAGATCCTTCGCCATCAGCGGCACAATCAAAATTGCGGCGAGAAACAAGAAACGCGAATAGGTCAGCGCCGCGTACGTTCCAATCAGCAGGAACAGAACTTCATGCAGTTGCCACCGCCGCCGTCGAATCAGCTGCAGCAGAATCGCACCCGCCAGGATCGCGAGCACAATCTTTCCTCGCGGGGAATGGAAGTCGAGACTGCGCCACTCATCGACACTGGCGATATTTAGTTTCTGATGGAATGCCAGGTCAAAGGGATAGAGCACCAGCCGCCATCCATAGGGGTTGACGAAGAGGGCGAGAGTCGACAGCAGCGAAATCCATGCGAGCTTTCGTGCCTGCGGGCGGGTCCATCGCTTCGCCTCAATCGAACCCCACCTGCCCTCGACGCAACCGGAGAGCGCAACAACTGCGAGAACCACCAGGCCAATGATCCAGGAGCCGTGGGTATTGATCCACAGCAAAAAGACAAATGGCATCGCCCACAGATAATCCCGCCCACGGCGAAATCCGGCGAGCAGGCCCAGCTCCAGAACAAGAAACATCCAACCGAATAGTAGCGTTCGCGGGCCGAAGGAAACGCTGGCCAGAAACAGGGCGGCAAAGCCAACGACAAAGGCCGCCTTGATGCTGCCGGATTCCACATAAGCCAGGCCAAGAATGCCGAGCAGGATAGTTTCAATGGCCACCAGAGTGACAAGAAAAATCCCACGCTGACCGAACGCGCGCCACCCGAGATAAAAAGGAATCTCCGCCAGCCATTCATGGTCCATCCACGGCTTGCCGTTCGTGGTGAAGGAATAGAGATCCTGATGCAGAAATCCGTGCGTCTGGAGTTGGATCTGCGCATTGCGCAGGTGCCAGCCGATGTCCGGATCGGCGACCTTTTTTGGGACGGCGAGAAACACAACCAGTGCGAACAGAACTGCGAGCAGAACGGGAAAACCAAACAACTTGCGGATCAACGGCGGGCGTTGCCGAAGTGTCGTTTCTACTTCGGGAGCAATTACGCACGTAACCATTGGAGTCGAGAATTCCTGTCTGTGGGAGCTACCCCTGTAGCAAGATATTACCCAAAGAACCATTCGATTCCGCCCTGTGTTGATGCGGCTTTGCATTACTTAGGTACCAACGGCGAGCGCTCGGGAACGCTTGAGGAATCGCCGACTGGCAATCGATGCGGCGCGTGGCAACGCGGGAATGCGGGGTTCAACGCAACGCGGAAGGATTCTGGAATGCGATGGCGCGGCTACAGGTGGGCAGTGCGGCACGACGGCGGACAAAGCCTGGTCGAGACCGCGATATTTCTGCCGATCCTGATTCTGCTGGTGGCCTATGCCGTCGACTTTGGATATTTCTTTATCGTTGCGGCGAACCTTACTTCCGCTTCGCGCAATGCGGCGGAGTATTCCATTCAGGGCCATTCTTCTCCAGCGCAAAGCACGTTGCCGATCGCGGGCCCAATCACGACAAATACATCGGTTGCATCGTTGGCCGTCGGCGACCTCTCCAGCCTCGCTGCCAGCTCCACCACAACCAGTGTCGAAGTGTGCTCGAAAAGCCTGGGCACCACCAGCAATGTGACCAACTGCGCCAGCTATGGCCCTGCGGGAACTGTCTTTACCCCGGCAACAGATCCGGAGGCGCCCACGTTTTTTCTAAATCGTGTCGATGTCACCTACACGGTGCAGCCCCCAATTCCGCTCAGCTTTTTTTCGTATTCGCTGCTGCCGTCGCTCAAGTTTCATCGACAGGTTTCAATGCGGGCGATGGATTAGATGAAACCATCCCATCCATCTCCGCCAAAGCCCGAACCAGCGAGCGTGAGGTGTCCGCAAAAAGATGTGACGCAGGCAGCTAGAAATTTTCTGCGCGCTTTTTTGCGTCGCTTGTATCGGCGACTCGGAACTGGCCGCGTCCGTGCTGAAGAAGGTTCGCTGTTAGTCGAGACCGCACTGTCTCTGCTGATCGTGATTCCCATGGTGTTCTGGATGTTTGAGATGTGCATGCTGACCTACACCTACAGCGTTCTGGGGGACGCGGCGCGCCAGGGCGTGCGCTATGCCATTGTGCACGGCACAGACAGCGGCAACTGCAGCGGGCCAAGCAGCGGGTGCGCCGATAGTTCGGCGGCCAATGTGAAGTCCGTAGTGACGACGGCCGCAGGGTTTTCATTTCACGACCTGTCGAAGATGACGGTGCAGGTGACGTACCCCGACCTGGCGTCGAACCCTCCGTCGCGCGTGAATGTGACCATCAA
This sequence comes from uncultured Acidobacteriota bacterium, assembly GCA_963774515.1. Lineage (GTDB taxonomy): Bacteria > Acidobacteriota > Terriglobia > Terriglobales > Acidobacteriaceae > JAKAAZ01. Next base: position 24,041 of record CAVZFK010000015.1, read on the forward strand.
CTACACCTACGTGCCGTATATCAAGCTGCCCGGCATCGCCAACTCGGTACAGCTCAGCGCGCAGGGTCGCATCATTTATTAGAGGCAAAGGTTCATGCGGAGTAACCCGAAAAACCGGATCGCCTCAGCCAGAATATTCGCGGCATCGCCGGCCTTGAGCGACTGCGCCGAGTCCGGCCAGATCATGGTGTCGCTGCTGCTGATGCTGGCGATTTTTCTGTTAGTGATGGTGGGATTCGCGGTGGATCTGACAAATCTGTGGTTCCATCGGCAGGCAGCGCAAACGGCAGCCGACGCCGCATGCCAGGCGGGCGCGATGGACATGTTGATGGTGGCGGTCGGTACGCCCATGCCGAACATGGGTTTTACTCCAGGAACCCCTGGAGACTGCACCTCGGGCGCCGGCACAATTTGTTTTTATGCCAACGCGAACGGCTACAACGGCGCAGGGCTTTCCGCAAACTCCGTTTCGAATTCCGTGAATTGGCTGTTCCCCGGTTCCGTTCCCAGCGTCACCACTCCATCCAGTTCGCTGACCGCCTATCCCTTCTTAAAGGTTGTGGTCAGTGAAAATGTAAAGACTCATTTTCTGTACACGATTCATGGCACGAGCTATCAGCAGGTCGCCGGTTCCTGTACCTGCGGGCTGACCGGCACCGTACCGCAGGCGGCGCCGATTCTAGTGCTGAACCCGACCGCTCCCGAAGCGCTCCACTTGAGTGGCGGCTCACATATCGTGATTGTCGGGGGTCCGAACAATAGTATTCAGGTGAATTCATCGGCGAATGGAGCTCCCAACGCAAATTCCACCAGCAATGCAGTCTACTGCGACGGCGGCAGTGGCTATCCCGTTGATACAACCCAGGCCGGTCCCAATGGGACGGGCGGATACCTGTCCATTCATGGAGGCCCGACCTCCAATCAATATTGCGGTGCCAACTATATCTTGAACGACGTTCTCAACGGTCTCCCCGCCGGCAAACTCTGGAAGAGTCCAGTAGCCACCTTTGCAGATCCCTACAGCAGCGTTCCCTCGCCGTCTCTTCCTGCGGCTCCCGTGGCGGCAAGCCAACCGGTTCCTGGGGCTCCCGCGCGGCCCACCACGCAAGGCACCTGGGTTGCCACCGGAACTGACAGTTGCCCCAATACAAATCCGACGCAGCATTACCTGACCTACAGCGCCCAATATGGCAATGTCTACGGAAACTGCCTGGAGTTCAACCCTGGCTATTATCCCAGTGGCATCGACTTAACTTCGCTTGCAGGCTACTCCAGTGACGTGGCGATTTTCATGCCTGGCATCTATTACCTGAATGGGAACCTGCACGTGGGTTCCAGCGCCACCATTCGAAATGCCTGGGTCGGATTGCAGCCATCCACCCAGGGCGTGATGTTCTACTTCATCAGCGGAGGTCCTGTGTTCGACGGCGGATCCGGGCAGCCCAGCAGCTACATCAACACAGTGCCGTCGTACTATCTCAACTGCACGGGTACGACCGGCTCCAGCTTGATGCCGTCATCGCTCGCGGGAAATGTCCTTGCGTCCCAGTGCACCGCGCAGGGCACATACGTTGGCGCTCCCAGCACCGACGTGTTGTCCGCTGCCGGAAATCGAGGACTGCTCTTCAATTTGGCGTCCAGCGACGTGTACCAGGGCACTGTGGTTGGCGCCGGCGCGACGCTGAACTTCACCGGGGTGCTCTATTTTCACAACGCCACCTATCAGGACCAGGTAACTTTGAACGGCGCCGGAACTTCCACATCCTACCTGTTGGGAAACATCGTGACGGACCAGCTCACGCTATCTGGAAGCGGGACCATCAAAATGGGACTGACCGGCGGCGCAACCGCAAGCAGTTCTCCAGCGGCGGCCATCTTGCAATGAGCGCTGCAAGAACAGCGTCGGGGTCTCAGCAGACAAGCGCATCTCTTTCCCGTTTTGAAATTCTCTCTGCATAGCTCTTTCCCTCCATTACCTCAGTACTGTCAAAGGCCCTCGATTTCCGTTATTCCCCCATCGTTCCTGCGTAGGATTCATTGCAACGACACAAAGCCACTCGGCATCCAGACTGCACTCCAGCGCGATCCGGCGGCACGTGGTGCGTGGCGTGATGAGACAACACACAGAACGCTTAAGGAGAAACAACGATGGCAAACTTGAAAGCACTTTTGATCCGCCTGGTACAAGAAGACTCTGGTCAGGATCTGATCGAATACGCGCTGGTCGCAGCGCTGATCGCCCTGGGCGCGTTGGTTGGGATGAAGACCCTGGCCAATGACATCGGCAACGCCTTCAACAGCGTGGGCAGCACACTGACGAGCGCAGCGGCGTAGTTCACCTCCCGCAAGCAGGACAGCGTGGCCTGAAGAAATCATTCGCCTTCTTGAAGCTGAAGCGAAATGACCATCCAGGCCCTCGTGGCTCGGCGAGCATGAACCGCCGCGCCTTCCGTGACAGCGCGCCGACGTTGCGGGCCTCGAACGTGATTGCTAATCCATGTTGAAACTGCATCAGTTGCCGATTCAATTTTCCAGTGGGCTGCGATGAAGCTATCCCTTGAGTGCATCTATCTGCTGCTCGCGTCGCTGTGCGCATCCGCGGGCGCAATCTCCGACGCGCGAAGCCGGCGGATTCCCAACCTGCTGACAGGTACGTCGATTGCCTTCGGACTGTTGCTGCACCTGCAAACCGGCGGCTGGAGACAGATGGGAATGGCTGCGGTTGCAGGCCTGGCGGGCGGTGCCGTGTTTTTCATTTTCTTTCTGGTGGGAGCCATGGGGGCCGGCGACGTCAAGTTAATGGCTGCGATTTCCGTGATCGCGGGTTTTGGCCATCTGGCGGAATTGTTTATGGCGATTGCCTTCACTGGAGGCGTGTTCGCTTTGGTTCTGGCAATCTCGCGCGGACGTCTGAAAGCAACCCTGGCAAATGTCGCATCGCTGATCCGGCACCACGCAGCTTCAGGCGCATTGCCTCATCCCGACTTGAATCTGGATAACCCGCACGCGCTGCGAATCCCATATGGAGTGCCCATCGCGGCCGGTTGCTGGATTGTGCTGCTGATGCAGTTGGTGCCGAGATGACGCCATGATCAAGCGCAGATTGAGTTCGGCATTTCTGGTTGCTCTGTTGGTTTCCGGCGCCTGTACCTACCTGCTCAGCAGAAAACTGAAACTGCACAACGCTGTTGTGGTCACGCAGGAATATGTGGCCGCCGCAGCTCCGCTGAACGCGGGAGAAGTGTTGGAGACGGGCAAGCTCAAGCTGGTCCAGTGGCCGATGTCTGTGCCACTGGTGGGAGCATTTTTGAAGCCGCAGGACTTGATTGGGCGATCATTGCTTTATCCGTTGGCCGAAGGCGCGCCGATTCTGGATCGTGACCTGGCGATTCCGGGCACAGGGCTGACGACAAAAATTCCAGATGGAATGCGAGCGTTGGCGCTGCGATCGGATGAAGTGGTTGGCGTCGCTGGATTTCTTTTTCCCGGATCGCACGTGGACGTGCTGGTGACGTATCGCTCGGAGACCGCTCCCGAGCCCGCCACGGCAACCGTCTTGCAAAACGTCGAAGTGCTGGCCGCCGGCAGCCAGGTGCAGCCGAGTCTGGATGGCAAGCCGTCGAGCGTGAATGTTGTCACCGTTCTGGTGACGCCGAATGATGCCGAACGAGTGGTGCTGGCCAGTACCCAAGGCACGATTCATTTTGTGTTGCGCAACAGTGAGGATCACGGCCAGGTCAATGACCCCCCAGTCGGACTGGCGCAATTGATTCCTGGCACAGGTCCTGCGCCGGTCAGCGCAAAACGTGTCGTGCGTACCGGTTCGATCCGGCGTGCCGCGCCTGAGGTTGTCGAAACAGTGATTGGAGATAAGCAGTCGGGAGTGAGTTTCTAGGCCGCTCCGTTGCACGGGAGAGATTTGAAGCGAAGTAACTCAATTCGAGGATTTGTTCGGGCGATGGCGCTCCTGATAGCGCTTGTCATGGTGAGCCCGTTTGCCTTCGCGCAGCAGAAGAAGATTTCTGCGCCTGCGCCGATCGCCCTCGCTGCCTTGCATCAGCCCGCGCCGGCTCAGGCGACCCTCGCCAAAGCGGTCGCGCCAACGGCGGTGGTCCCGCCCCTCGGCATGGATTTTCAAAATCACGAGACCGAAATTCCGCTCCACCTCCTGATCGGCCATTCGATGTTTTTGAAAACCACCGACAGGTTGCATCGTGTGTATGTCGGCAGTCCCAAGGTGCTGCAATCTTTTATCCCCAGCCCTAAAGAACTGGTGATCACAGCGGTTGCACCCGGGACCAGCAGCGTCGCATTGTGGAATACCGCCGGACAATCCGTGCTGTATGAAGTCTCAGCGGATCTCGATGTCACCAAGTTGCGTCGATCGCTCGCAGACGCACTGCCGGGGCAGGAGATTCATGTCGACTCTCAAGAGGGTCGCGTGTACCTCTCAGGCACAGTCATTGGCGACGACTCCTATAAGCAGGCCCTGCAACTCGCCTCCTTCTATTCCAAGGATGTGGTGAGCTCGTTGGCAGTGACCTATGTACATCCTCCACAGGTGCGGCTGCAGGTGCGCATCGCGGAAGTCGATCGCGCCAAACTGGATCAATTCGGATTCAACTTTTTCAGCGGCGGCGCCAATACGTCCAGCACGAGCACCGGCCAGTTCAGCAGCCTCAGCACCACCCAGACCAGCAGCACCACCTCGGGAGCCGGCAGCGCAATCCAGACAGCGTTGTCCGTGAGCAATCCCCTGAATTTCTTTCTCTATAACTCCAAGCTGAATATCGGTGCCACCGTGGCGGATCTGGAGGCCCATAATGTCCTGCAAATTCTGGCTGAGCCCAGCATCACCACCGTCAGCGGCCACGAAGGCGATTTCCTCTCCGGCGGAGAGTTTCCCTATCCCGTGATTCAGGGCGGCGCCGGCAATTTTGCTTCGGTGACGATTATGTTTCGTCCCTACGGCGTCAAATTGAAGTTCACCCCAACCGTGAACCCGGATGGAACGATTCTGCTGAAGGTTGCGCCGGAGGTGAGTGCGCTCGACTACACCAACACGGTCACAATTTCCGGCTACACCATTCCGGCAATTTCGACGCGGCGTGCTGAAACCGAAGTGGAATTACGCAACGGGCAAAGCTTCAGCATTTCCGGCTTGCTCGACCATCGAACGACCGTGCTGCTGAACAAAACTCCCGGCATTGCCAGTGTCCCCATCCTGGGCGAGCTGTTCAAGTCGAAGAACAACAACCATTCTGTCGATGAATTGGTTGTGATTGTCACCGCCTCCATCATTGATCCGCTGCACGAGGACACCCCGATCAAATTACCCAAAGACGTCCTCCCGAATTTAGGCGTCGACCAGTTCGACAAATCCGTAAATCCCGCGCCCAAGCCGGCGGCCAAACCGTGAACCCATGACGACCAAAGCGCACAATTCGAGTTCGGCAAGGTTCACCGTCTTCACCGTTTGTGTCGATCCGGAGACGGTGGCCAACGTGATGGATGGCTGCGCCTATGCGGCGGACACGGAATTTGCCGGCGAGTTTCACGACTACATGGGCCATCACAAGCGGCCGCAATTCTCCCAGCGCGTGAAGGATTCCGCGGCCCAGATCGCATTGATCGACTTTGACCGCAAGCCGGACGAGGCGGCGCAGTCAGCCGAGATTCTGCACCAGATGTTCCCCGGAAAGATCGCTATCATCGCCGTTTCAAAGCGCAGTCATGAGGAGCTGATCCTGCAGGCGATGCGCGCCGGATGCAGTGAGTTTCTACCCTGCCCGTTCATTCTGTCGCAGTTTACGGATATGGTGGGGCGGCTGCAGTCGCGCTTTACTGCGCTGGCGCCGGAGAGCGCCAAGAATTCCGGCCACGTCATCGCTCTGTTTGGCGTTAAAGGAGGCGTGGGCGGTACCACGCTGGCCATCTACCTGGCCACGTTTCTGGTGCGGCAGCACCGCAAAAAAGTTTTGTTGATCGACCACCATCATCAACTCGGCCATGTGTGTCTCTACCTGGGCCTGACGGAGAATCCCTACTACTTCGACGAGCTGCTGCGCAATGTCGATCGCCTGGATGTTGAACTGCTCGCCGGTTTTCTGACCCGCCATCCCAGCGGATTGGATGTTCTTCCTTCTCCCGATACCTGCGCGGTCCGATACAGCAGCAGTCCGCATGACATGGAGCACGTGCTGTCGTTCCTGCGCAGTGAATATGACTACGTGATTCTCGATTCCTCGCTGGAAACGCAAAATGTAAACTCCGCCATCATCGATTCTGCCGATGAAGTCTACCTGGTGGCGACGCCCGATGTCGCCGCCTTGCGCGACCTGTCCCGGCACGTGGAAAATTTCGGCCTCGACGCAAAGACCGCGCCGAAACTTGCGCATCGCCATCAATCGCTCCTCTTCGAACGATGCCGTCAGTGCCGAGCAGGTCGAAGCCGCCGTCCGCTTTCCCGTCTCGGTCACGATTCCGAATGCCTATGCCGAGCTGATTCACGCCATCAATGCGGGCGAGCCGCTTTCCCCGCAGCGACGCTCGGAGTTCACCACCAAGATCAGCAAATGGGCGAACCGCATCGTTCATGCCCAATCCAATCCAGAAACAGACACGCCAAAGAAGCGTCGCTTCGCGTTTTGGAAATAAAAATGTCCGTTGCCGTGAAACATCGCAAGCAAGTGGAGAGGTACCCAAATGGTTGAAGCTTTATTGCCGATGACGACGCCGGACCGAAGTTCGCTACCCACTCCCATGCCGCCTTCCGTGTCTCTGAAGACGCAGCAGGAGATCAAATCCGCGGTCCATCAGGAACTGATCAAGCGCATGGACCTGGAGAAGCTGCCGTTCATCCAGGAAAACAAGGCGGCGCAGCGCCAGCTGATGCACCTGATTCATCAGTTCATCGGGGAGCAGGGAATTCCGCTCAGCGCGGTCGAACGCGATCGCCTGGCGAAGGAGTTGATGGATGAAGTCTTCGGACTGGGACCGCTGGAGCCGCTGCTGCAGGACCCCACCGTCAGCGACATCCTCGTCAACACCTGCAACACGGTCTACGTGGAACGGCGCGGCATTCTTGAGGAAACCAACGTCGTCTTTAAAGACGATACCCACCTGATGCACATCATCGACAAAATCGTTTCTGCCGTGGGCCGCCGCATCGATGAGTCGTCGCCCATGGTGGACGCCCGCTTGAAAGACGGCTCACGCGTCAACATCATCATTCCGCCGCTGGCCGTCGATGGTCCCATTCTGTCCATCCGCCGCTTCGGCAGCACGCCGCTCGAAGCCGAGGACCTGATGCGCAATCGCAGCCTGACACCGCAGATGATGGAGACGCTGAAAGGCGCGGTGCGGGCGCGCATGAACATCGTCGTCTCCGGTGGAACCGGCGCCGGAAAAACGACGCTGCTGAATGTGCTCTCGAGCTTCATTTCTGAGCGGGAACGCATCGTCACCATTGAGGATTCCGCCGAACTGCAGTTGAAGCAGAAACACGTGGTCCGTCTGGAATGCCGTCCGCCCAACGTCGAAGGACGAGGAGCTGTGCGCCAGCGGGAGCTGGTGATCAACGCGCTGCGTATGCGGCCCGATCGCATTGTCCTGGGTGAGGTGCGCGGTGAGGAAGCGCTCGACATGCTGCAGGCCATGAACACCGGCCACGATGGCTCGCTCACCACCATCCACGCCAACAACCCCCGCGAAGCGATTTCCCGCATTGAAACCATGGCCATGATGGGCAACATCGCGCTGCCGGAGAAGGCGATTCGCCAACAGATTGCCGCCGCCGTGCATTTGATCGTGCAGATCTCCCGCATGAGCGATGGCACCCGCCGCGTCACCCATGTGTCTGAGATCACCGGCACCAGCGGAGATGTGATCAGCATGCAGGATATTTTCCTGTTCGAAAAACAGGGCATCACCAGCCAGGGAAAAGTGAAGGGAAGATTTTATGGCACCGGCATCATTCCCAAGTTCGCCGAAAAGCTGAAGGCGTCCGGGATCGCGCTGCCGCTGAACATGATGGATCACTCGATGGAGGCCTAGGCGACGAGTCCTGGAACGATTCACCGTTGGCGAGAGAGCCGGATACGCACGACGCGGCATGCCGGGATGAGATGAAACGGTTTGTTCGCACGCAAGGAAAATTGCTTTTTGGAGTTTTTGTATGTTGCTGCTGATGATCGTATTTCTCGGGACCCTGCTCACCAGCTTCGCGCTGGCTCTGTGGGTCACGCGCCGAACGCGTTCCGAGAAAGCCGTGCAGCAGCGTGTTGGCGACATCCACATAGCGCGCCAGGCGGACAAGACGCGCCAGCTTGACGCGGAAAGAATCCTGAAGCTGGATGCTCCGGGAAAGTTCCAGTGGATCGACAAGCTGCTGGAACGTTTTCAGTTTTCGACCAGGGTGAACACCTTGCTTCTGCAGGCGGGCAGCAGCTGGAACATCGGCATGCTGCTCATCTACAGCGCCGCTGCAGGCATACTTGCCTTCCCAGTCGCCTACGTTTTCTTTCCCGCTGTTCTGTTGGACGGCATCGTCGCGGCACTCGGCGTGATGGCTCCGACGCTCTACCTGAAGCATCGGCGTTCGCGGCGTCTGGCGGCGTTTAACCAGGGCCTTCCGGATGCGATTGATCTAATGGCGCGAGCATTGCGCGCCGGCCATTCGCTTAGCTCCGCGATCGAAGTCTTGTCGGAACAATCCGGCGCCGGCGTGGCCACGGAGTTCAACGTCGTCTTCCGTCAGCAGAATTTTGGTCTTCCTCTGCGCGATGCGTTGTTGCAGATGGCCGACCGTGTTCCGTCGAAGGACTTGCGTTTTCTGGTGACGGCGATGCTGGTGCAGAAGGAAACAGGCGGCAACCTAACCGAAATTCTGGATCGCACCGCGCACGTAATTCGGGAGCGCATTCGCATTGGTGGCGAGGTTCGCGTCCGCACCGCGCAAGGCCGGCTGACCGGCACCATCCTCAGCCTGTTGCCGGTATTGATGCTGGTATTGATGACCCTGATCAATCCGGAATATGCACGCATTCTTCTCCACGATCCCGTCGGCCAGAAGCTCTTGTATGTCGGGGCCGGACTGATTTTAGTTGGAAGTTTTTTCATTCGCAGAATTGTCGATATTCAGGTGTAGAGGGCATGACTCACATTTTTTATCTCGCGGTGGCGGGCACCTTGTTTTGCGGAGTTCTGTTTCTCGCCTCCCTGGTGATTCCGACGGCTTCGACTTCGACGCGTCGCGTGTTGCAGGTGACAGCCAGCGCGCAGATGGCCGACATTCGTCCGCGGCGGAGCGAGCGCTTGAAGCAATCAACACTGCGTGTGGTTCGCGGGCTGCGCGCCAAAATCGGGTTGGCGGAAGGAGAGCGGCTGCGGCAGCGCTTTCTCAATGCAGGCCTGCGCGGGCCCGGTCCCGCGGAAAAATATTTTGCCGCCCAGATGCTGGGGCCGGTGGCCGCAATTGCGCTCGCCAGTTTCATTCGTTCGAACACCTTTATCTGGGTCGCAGGCCTGGCCACACTGGCCTATCTTGCGCCTGATTTTTGGCTGGACCACGCGGTGAAGGCGAGGCGCGAGCGCATTCGCCGCAGCGTGCCCGATGCAGTCGATCTGCTGGTGATCTGCGTCGATGCCGGCCTTGGACTTGACCAGGCCATGCTGCGAGTCGGCGTGGAGCTAAGCATCAGCCATCCGGAAATCAATGAAGAGTTTTTGCAGATCAACCGCGAGCAGCGTGCCGGCAAACCGCGTATGGATGCCTGGCAAAGCATGGCCGACCGGACAAATCTGCGAGAAATCGCCTCCTTTACCAGCATGTTGTCGCAGACGGAAAAATTCGGGACCCCGATCGCTCGCGCCTTGAGCGTATTTGCCGATGGAATGCGACAGGAGCGTCGCCAGCGCGCGGAAGAGCTGGCGGCCAAGACGACCGTCAAAATGATCTTCCCGCTGGTGCTGTTTATTTTTCCCAGCATGTTTATCGTGCTGCTTGCCCCGGCAGTGTTGAGCATCGGCCGAGGTCTGGCCGGATTGGCACATTGAGACGTTTCACCTTCCCGCATCACCGGGGATGGGGCAGTACTGAGGAGTTCGCAGGATCACCTGCAGAAAGGAGGAAAATTCGATGGATATGTCCTTGATCGTGCGTGTTGTTGCAGCCATCGCTTTTGTGGTGGTTCTCGGCATCCTGGTCGTTCGCAGGAAGAAGAAGTCCGCGTAATTGAAAGTGGGTAGAAATCCAAAACGCTGTAGCGACAGAAAGCGGCGAATTATCGAGATGGCGCAAGTGACAATCCGAAACGTGACGCGCGCGACTGTGATCGGAACCAGGATCGCAGTCGCCGACACAGGCTTCACTCGGCTGATCGGATTGCTGGGACGAAGGGGGCTCGAGCCAGACACGGGCCTCTGGATCCGGCCATCGTCGGGTGTGCATACCTTCGGAATGCTGTTTCCGATCGACGTGGTCGCGCTCGACCGCAAGCTGCGCGTCTGCGCGGTATGGCCGAAGCTTCGTCCGTGGAGAATCAGCAGCGTGAGCTGGCGGATTCATTCCGTGATCGAGTTGCCGACGGGATCAATCGAGCGAGCGAACATTCAGCGCGGTGATCAATTGGAGATGCTGTAATTTCCGCGCGAGACGTGAGCTTCTCCGCAAGAGCCGTGATAGAGAATCGGTGCCGGAGGCTGCCGGATCACACCTACGGCTGCGTGGTCGAGGACGCCGGCGGAACTCCTCGCGAAATTTTTCGAATCAAAAATTCCTGCAACAAAGCCGCCCCTCCCCCCGCCGCAAGACCGATGAGTGAATTCTCCATCGTCAGCCCAAAACCGCGGTCATTCGCCGGATAATAGGCGTTCGAAATTCCCCCCGCTGCAAATGTCCCCAGAACATTGGAATAATTCGGCTGCCAACGCCCATTGTCTCCCCGGCAAATTACCACGGTGGAGAGGGCATAAAGTGCCCGAGAGCGAACGCTGCCTGTGCCCTTATAAAAATATCGTGGGTCCTGATGCAGAAGCGATGGGAACACCGCGCCGCCCAGCATGACCCCGATGAACCCATCCGCATAATTCGCGCCGTAGCGTTTCGCGTATCCCGCAGCCCCTTGCCCGTAATCCTGCGAAATCGTCATCCCACTGCTGAATTCCAGCGACCGCGCCTGTAGAGAGGAATGTCACAGGATCGATGGCCGCGCGCCAGGCAAGCCGAAATTTCTGGCCGGATGTCAGCGGCTCCGCCTTCCACACGTAGCTGGTATAAAAATTCGGAAACACGCCGAGCACCCGCTGCTTCTCCTGCAGATGCACTTGCTGTTCCGCCAGATCGTACCCAGTAAAGACAGCCCGTACGGTTGTGCTGGCAGATGCAATCTCGAGCGAAATCTCCGGCACCTGGTACTGCTGGTTTGCCGACAGCGTAATGGTGTGCGAGACCCACGGCGCGAACCCGATCGCCGTGACCGTGATTTCAAACTCTCCCGCAGACAACTTCGTAAAGTGAAATGCTCCCTGGCCGTCGGTGAGAGCGGTTTGCTGCGATTTCGAAGGTTGCGACACTAGAGTGACCAAAGCGTCCGCAATCACGTTTCCGTCGGGAGCAGCGACAGTTCCAGCGATACCCGAACCGGATTGGGCTGCGGGGGGTGGCGCCGGGCTTGGCAATTTGCCGGACTGCTCTGCCTGGGTGCCGTTGGATTGAGGGTCCGATGGGGAAGATACTGGGATTGCTGCCGCCGACGAAATCGCCGCTACCTGCGCTCGCAAGTTGGAGCCAAGCAAAGCCAGGCACGCTGTGGACAGAACGAGGAGGAGATTTCGCAATATACGGATACGGGCTACCCAGTTTTGTTTTCATTCTACTGTGGCGCACATCACGCTCACATCAACAACGTAGTGCGCAGTGATGTTCGTCACGGCTCCTCCGCAGGAATTCGCCCGCACAGCACTCGATATCGCGATCAAAAGTGTGACAATAAGCGACACCGCTCTTGAATTACGACCGAACCTATCGTATATTATATACATGCGACCGAGTCGCAACTAGCCCGCCATGCTCAAGAGACACGATCTATTACACGAAGCCGCGCAACAGGGAATTCGATTGACCGCGCAACGCCGCGCCTTGATCGAGACCATTCAAGAGGCGAAAAGCCATCTGGATGCGGAAAGCCTGTTGCAGCTGGCGCGAAAACGCGATCCCAACATCGATCGCGCCACCGTCTACAGAACTCTCGAGCTGCTCAAGCGCCGCGGCATGATTGATGAGCTCGACCTGATGCACCTCAACGGCGAAAAACATTATTACGAAGTCAAGACGCAGAAAGACCACCTGCACCTGGCCTGCTTCGGCTGCGGAAAGATCGAAGAATTTACCACGCCCACGTTTGAGAAGCTGAAACGCGAGATCGCCGACAAGAATGATTTTTCCATTCAGGTAATGCGTTTAGAAGTCGGAGGGCTGTGCGGACAATGCGCCGCCCGGAGAGAGGCATTGGCAGGATGACTTGAAATGAGAGAACCAGATCCACGCGGCTAACTCTTGGCGGAGTACACGTGGATCTGGATGACCACAGCCAGAATGACTGCGGGCTTCCTTCACTATAGGGCTCCCGCCCACTGGTTTCAACCATTCCCCTCAACAACCGCATTTGTGTGCCTGTTTCAAACGGCAGGTACATTGCGCGAAATCGATGCGGCATCTGTTTCTAGCCAGCGAAGTTAAGCGAACCGCGGGCTGGATCGACATTGCCACGGCGACTGCGGTCGGAGTGCTGCTGTACTTTTTGGAGGAATTCACGTGATGCCTGAAGTCTTGGTCGGCCAGCGAAGGCGCATCTCCTTCCGGGCCGCGCTGCTGTCGGTGATGTTTGCATGCTCGATGTTTGGCTGGGTGCAAAGAGCCAGCGCGCAACAGGAGCCGCCGTACTTTGTCACCTACTCCTCCGCCCTGGAAGAGCCGGGCAACCTCGAAATCGAAAATCAGAATATTGCGGCCGCGCCCAAAAACGCGAATAGATTTTTCGCACCCACAGTGGAGTTTGAATATGGCGTGACGGCCTGGTGGACAGCAGAAGCCTATCTGCAAGGGCAGACAACTCAAAACGACTCCACAATCTTTACTGGATTCCGATTTGAAAATCGTTTCCGCCCGCTACCCCGTGAATACTGGATCAACCCCGTCCTCTACGTCGAATACGAAGATACGAATGCGGCGGACAAGAGCTTTCTTGAAATCACCGGGAACACCAGCACGGCCACCCTGCAGGTACCGAACGCGATTCTCCGCAAAGAGGTGGAGCGCTCAATTGAAGGCAAGCTGATTCTCTCCAGCTATGCCAAAGGGTGGAATTTCTCGGAGAACATCATCTCCGAAAAAGCAGTGAATGAGAACGAGCCCTGGGAATTTGGCTACGCTCTGGCGGCGTCGCGCCCGCTGGCCTTGGAGGGAAGCCCGAAGTCGTGTGTGATTTGCCGCCAAAATATCTCTGCGGGAGCGGAATTATTCGGCGGACTGGGAACACGTTACACCTTCGGCCTCAAGCAGACCGAACAATACGCCGGACCGACGATTGCTCTGAATACGCCGCAAGGTTGGACATTCAAGTTCTCACCTGAGTTTGGCTTGAATGATAATTCCGTCGGCGTTTTGTGGCGCTTTGGTGCTTCGTATGAAGTCCAGCAATTTCGCGACTGGTTTCGGAGGAAGAAATGAAGGCTGGAAATTGGATTCTGGCAATCTTGTTGACGACTTCTGCTTTGTGTTTTGCGAAGGCGACGAATGATTGGTTGAAGAGTGTGCCGCAGGCCGATCGCAACCGCGTTAATCCCTATGCCCGCAAGCCGGATGCCGTGGCCGCGGGTGCAATTCTTTTCCATAACAATTGCGCGCAATGTCATGGCGAGGATGCAGCGGGAAAATATTCGCGCCCCAGTCTGCGAAGTGAAGAAGTACAAAATGCGACCGATGGCGACCTTGCATGGCTGCTGAAAAATGGAGATGTCTATCGCGGCATGCCGCGCTGGAGCGGTCTGCCGGAGCAGGAACGCTGGCAGATTATCGCGTACATCCGCAGCCTGGGTCCATCGACCTTCGCGGAGGGACAGAAATGACCTCTCTGCGAAACATGCTGCTCGCAATCCTCGTGTTTCTCGGGAGTGGATTCGTATTCGCCTTCACCATTGCAGGTTGCGGCTCAGGTCAGGCTCCTGCAGCCCCTACGGAAAGCGATGCGACACCCCCGGCCGATTCCATTGGTGAGGCGTTGTTTCTCGATACTCGCTTCGGCCAGTTTTTTGCTGCCAACTCTACCGGCGTCAACACTCCTCTCGCAACCGGCGATCCTGTCGTTGCGGAAGTGCAGACTCCCAATGGACCGTTGCCGGGCCCATTCGCTGGCCAGGCGATGAACTGCCGATCCTGCCATTTTGTGACGGAGTTTCAGGGAGTGAGCGGCGCGGGCAATCGCACCTATGCCGACTTCACCACGCACAGTCCAATTCCGCGCCCGCAGCCCAACGGTTTCGACCACACACCACGCAACGCGATGCAGATCGTTGGATCCTTCACCAGTCGCTCCGGTTCGATGTTTCTGCATTTCGATGGCGAGTTTGCCACTGGAGAAGACCTGGTGATCGGCACGCTGACCGGGCCGGAATTCGGCTGGTATCCGTCGCAATATAACCAGGCCGTTGCGCATATCGCGCAGGTAATTCGCCAGGATGACGGCAGCAGTCAACTCGCTGCCGACCGGCTGAACGGGTTAAGCTACGCGGTGCTTTTCAAGGGAACGGATCCAAGGATTCCGAGCGACCTGCTGTTGCCTCCGTCCGAACGCATCGATGTCACGACCGCGACCGATGCGCAAGTAGTGAATGAAGTCGCACTATGCATCACGACCTATATGCAGGATCTGCTGTTCCAGCGCGATGCATACAAGCGCTACATCGGCTCGCCCTACGACAATTTTCTGCGCGTGAATCATCTGCCCGCAGCACCGCTTGCCGGTCAGTCGAAAGCCGCGTACAACCAGGAGTTGTACAAGCAGGTGCTGGCGCTGAAGAATCCCATCTACATTACGCCTGCGGATGGCTCTTTTAAATATCACACGCAGCCGTTCCAGTTTGGCGCACTCGAATTGCAGGGGCTGAAAATATTTCTGTCCTCCGCGGCTGTCGGTGCGACCAACGCGCACGCGGGGAATTGTGCTGCCTGTCACCAGGCGCCCGACTTCTCTGATTTTGTTTTTCACAACAACGGAGTTTCGCAGGAAGAGTATGACGCGGTGAACGGCGCCGGCGCATTCATGAATCTCTTTGTCCCAACCAACGCGCAGCGGCTCGCAAACTTCAATGCGTACCTGCCCCCTTCGCCCAATCACCCGGACGCGTCTGAAGCCATGCGTCATCCAGCGGAAGCAGGTCATCCGGAATTCACCGATCTTGGATTGTGGAATGTATATCTCAATCCAGACATGCCAAATCCGCAGGCCAATCTGAAAGGTTTTGTCTGCGCGACTGGAAAGGATTGCTCGGTCGATCAGGGGCTTGCCTCGACCATCGCGCAATTTAAAACGCCGGTACTGCGAGACCTCGAAGACTCCGCGCCCTACTTTCACAATGGCAGCGCCGCGACATTTACCGATGTTGTGAACCACTACATCGCCATGTCGGCGCTGGCGCATCAGGGAGAAATGCGGAATGCTCCGCCGGAGTTCGCGAACATGTCGATCAGCCAGGATGATGTGCGGCATTGGTGGCGTTTCTGCAATCGCTCACCGAGGACTACGACGACACCTAGAGCGCTGCTGGTCGGTGGTGAATCGCGTTGCTTGAATGCGATAGATTGATTGCATGTGTGGGCGCTATGTTCGACGATCAGATAAGCAGCGGATTGCGGAATATTTCCGCACCGGTGAAACCGTGTTTGATCTGCCGCCGGACTACAACGTTGCGCCCACAACTTTCCAGCCTGTGATCCGATTGAGCAAATCCACTGGCGATCGCAAGCTGGTGATGATGCGATGGGGTCTGGTTCCCAGCTGGCACAAAGATCCAAAACATCTCGGCGTGTCCGCGATCAACGCGCAAGCAGAATCGCTGATGGAAAAGCCCATGTGGCGTCGAGCCCTGCAAAAACGCCGCTGTCTCGTTCCAGCCGACGCTTTCTACGAGTGGCAAAAGCTCGATGCCAAAAACAAGCAGCCCTATGCATTCGGCATGAAGAACGAGGAGCCGTTTGCATTTGCCGGGCTGTGGGAGCGATGGATGGCGCCGGACGGAAAGCCGCTCGACAGCTTCGCCATCATCACCACAGATCCCAACGAAGTGGCAGCCAAGGTGCACACTCGCATGCCGGTCATCGTGGAGCCGAAGGATTACACGCGCTGGCTAGCCGCTGACGATGAAGCGCGTCCGCCAATCGATCTGCTTCGCCCCTACGACGCCGATGCGATGAAATCATGGAAGGTAGGGAGCGCGAGTTGGCAACGTTAGAAACAACGATGCCTCGCTATGTGTGGAAGTACCGTAGCTGCGTTGCAGCAGCGGCGCGATTTGAGTTGAAAGACCTACACGACAGCATTGCGCGCGATCACTTCGCGATAAAATTCAGCGCTGAGTTTAGGAATTCGTTTCTCCGTTTTGAAATCGACATAATTGATCCCGAAGCGTCGCTGATATCCATCAGACCACTCGTAATTGTCGAGAAAACTCCAAAGAAAATATCCGCGCACCGGAACCCCTTCTGCAACAGCCCGCTGCAGATGCATTAGGTAGTTGCGCAGATACATGACCCGGCCCACATCGAATACTTTTCCTTCTGGAGTGAGCGTGTCGATCGCGGAGGCTCCGTTTTCGGTGATGTAAATTTCCTTCATCTTCCACACCTGCGACACCAGTTTCGGCGCCCAGTAAAGCGACTCCGGCCCGACATTGAGCCACGGGCTATACATGTGCGGAAATGATTTGGGGAAGGGAACCATCTCATATCCCTGGGCACTGTCAGACGCACGCACGTACGAAGGTGTGTACACATTCAGCCCAACGAAATCCAGCGGACTGCCAATCGCGCGCATTTCTTCAGGTGTAAACTTCGGCGCTGAAGAGCCCAGCCGATGCAAATACGCATTGGTATATTTCCCTTCCATGATGACTGTCAGGATGGCTGCATTTTCTTCGCGAATGGCAATCGACGCGGCCTTGATATGTTCCGGGGACTCAATGACCGGAGTGGTTACGGTCGGATTGTCGGCGATACCGACTTTTGTTCCGGATCGCGCCTGGGCGCGAATCGCCTGCACTCCCCACCCATGCGCGAGCACCGCATAATGCGTAAGTTGGGCGAATGCCGCTTCATCGACGTGCAGACCGGGCGCAGTGTCGGAGCTGTTGTAGCCACTGATAAAACTGCCAATCTCGTTCAACGTCATAAAGTGTTTCACTCGATCAGACAGCTTGCCTGCGACAAAGCCTGCATAATCCGCAAACGCTCTCGCGGTGTCTCGCGATTGCCATCCGCCCTTATCCTGCAGCGCCTGCGGCAAATCCCAGTGGAACAAGGTACAGTAAGGCGCAATACCCGCGGCCATCAAAGCATCGACCACGCGATTGTAGTAGTCCAATCCTTTTTGATTGACCGCGCCCGTGCCCTGCGGAATGACACGCGACCAGGAAACGGAGAAGCGATAGCACTTCAGCCCCATATCCTTCATGCGCTGGATATCTTCGCGATAGAGATGGTATTCATCGTCGGCCACGTCGCCCGTGTCGCCATTCGCGGTGTTTCCCGGCGTGTGCGAAAACGTATCCCAGATGGAAGGGCCGCGACCATCCAAATTTGCCGCGCCTTCCACTTGATATGCAGCCGTCGCCGAGCCCCACAAAAATCCTTGGGGAAAACGGCGCATCTGGCCTGCGGGCGAGGCGGCGTCATGTTGAGCGGGAAGGGAAGGCGGCAGGAATGCTGCCGGCGCTGCGGCTCCGAACAGCTTCAATAGACTGCGGCGCGAAAAGAAATTGGGTACGGGGATAGGAATAACCTCGATGGAAGACTTAAGCACATCGCTATGGTGGGCGAGGCGCCAACCATATTCATACCCTGACTATCATCAATAATCAATCACTGGAAGCACTTCAAGAAGAGTATGTCACTGGCGATCGATCGTCGAATTCAAGTGCATTGAGCGGAACGTGTCAGGACTCAGAAATACCGGAGAGTGTGGAATTGCCGGCGACAAATCCCGCTTCGCCGTTACCCTCCAGAATCCGTGTTTGGTAGCGCTTCAACGCTCGAACATGATTCCTGTCAGAACGCAGTCCAACATAACCGTCGGGACGCACTGCCAGTAGCGTAATCGCTTTGACGCCGAGCAGATCAGCTTCAACACGATCTAGTCGGCCGATATTCGCAGATAAATTCGACTGTGTAGCGAAAGTAAATGACGTATCAAATAGAGGCGAATTCCCAGCAAATGTTTGCAAAGCTGCGTCGAGCTCCGCTAATTCCGAGCCTTGCGCACCTTCGCCGGCAAGAAGCAGCAAAGTATGTGCAGGCCGCTGGACAAGCTCAACAAGTCGACACAGGGGCTTTCCGGATGGTTGAACGAAGATCGTGTCAGGCATACGAAATCCCGCAGAGAAATCGTCATTGCGATCACCGAACACGATAGGCGAGTTGCAATAGTCAATGTTGAGTTCAGTCTCAGCTACGATCTCGTGTTGCCGAGCCTTTGGGTCCGCGATCATCGCTGCAATCGCCTGATCGCGAGCAGCGCACTCGACAGCGTCGGTCATCATCAACGAGCGTTCGAACTCATCTCCGGATTGAGCGACCAGCTGGGCCGCGGGACGGCGTTCGGCTTCGTAGGTATCCAGCAGCGCAGCAGCCGCATCGCCCCTGTACACGTGCGCCAGCTTCCACGCCAGATTGAAAGCATCCTGTAGGCCGCAGTTCATTCCGTGCCCCTGGGCCGGGGAGCACAGATGCGCCGCGTCGCCTGCAAGAAAGACCGCACCCGATCGGTAGCTGGTGGATAGCTTGGTGTGGCAGTGGAATCGTGTCGGATTCTCCACGTCGATAAACGATGCTGACGGCGCATAGACGCGCAACGCTGCGGATGCATCTTCGATTAGATCGGAATCATCCGAGCTTGGCCGCAGGTAAACGCGCCATCGATGTCCAGGCAGCGCTGTAAAAATGGTTGGAATATCACCAAAGTAAACGAAGGTTGCTTCATAGGTGTCGGTCCAGTTTTTCAGCGTTGCATCGAACACGGCCCACGGTTTCAGAATGTCATGTCCCTCATATCCGATGCCAATTAGTTCACGAGTCGGGCTATGAAGGCCATCGCACCCCACTACCCATCGAGTACTTAGCTCATAGCAATCCCCATCGCGCTCAATCTTTGCCAGAACGCCATCGTTCTGCTGTGTCAACCCGATCAATTTAGACGACCGGTTCACTTTGCCACCTAACTGCTCCAGGTACTCTGTAAGGATTGACTCGGTCACTTCTTCGGAGAGACCGACGTTGAATTCGTATAAACTTCCGGAACTCGAAAGATCCATCGTGCCGAGCAGCTCGCCATTCGAGTGGATCTTGATTGCGCGTTGCTTACAGCCCGCGTCGAGAATCTTTTTTGCCAGTCCCATCGACTCAAAGATCTGCAATGACCGCGGATGTACGACCGTTGCGCGATCCCAGTGCAGCGGTGCAGATCGAGCGTCGATCAGGTGACACGGAATATTGCGACGTTGCAGTTCCGAAGCGAGAAGCAGTCCGGTCGGTCCGGCACCTACCACCAGCACAGCGGCAGAGTCGCCGTTGTTGCCTTTAGTCTCCACGCTGCCCACGGCATGCAGCAAGTGAGTCATATCCGCCTCGTATCGCTTTCACTTTCTTGTGGCAGCAGTCCATTCGGCTAGAGATCTCAACCGGCCAGACCAACCGCATGAGCTTCATTGGAGGGGAATGATTGGACCGAGTCTACAGCGCTAGCGCCGAAGTCGGCAAACTACCGATGTCTACGGTGAGAGCATAAACTGATCTCGTTTTATTCTCGACGGCATTAATATAGTTCCACCCGGGCTAAGATTGTTGTTCGGAGGAGACCATGAGACTCACTCGTATCAGACAGCTTTGTCCAGCGCTCTGCGGAATTTTCCTCTTTGTCTGCATTGGGATTGCCCACGCCCAGACAGACCCACTTCCATCTTGGAATAACACAGCTCCAAAGCGATCGATCATCGCCTTTGTCGAGAAGGTGACGAAGCCCGGTACTTCAGATTTTGTCCCGGTCGCGGACCGTATCGCGACCTTCGATAATGACGGAACTCTGTGGGTCGAGCAGCCGATGTATGTGCAGCTTGCCTTCGCCTTCGCTCGCGTAAAACAACTCGCTCCTCAGCATCCAGAATGGAAGACGACGCAACCTTTCAAAGGCGTGCTCGACGGTGATATGAAGGCAGTCGCCGCAACTGGTGAGCGAGGCGCAATGCAGCTCACCATGGCTACCCACACTGGGATGACGGTAGAGCAGTTTCAGAAAATCGTGAGTAACTGGCTCGATAACTCGACCGCTCCTAAATTTCACAAACCTTATAACCAGTGCATCTATCAGCCAATGGTGGAACTACTCGCGTATCTGCGGGCAAATGGCTTCAAAACTTATATCGTTTCTGGAGGAGGGATTGAGTTTATGCGGCCTTGGGTACAAAAGGCGTATGGAATTCCACCCGAGCAAGTCATTGGCAGCTCAGTCAAAACAAAATTTCAAATCGTCAACGGCAAGCCCGATCTGCTGCGCCTTCCGGAGATCAACTTCATCGATGACGGACCGGGCAAACCAGAAGGCATCAACCAGTACATCGGTCGTCGCCCGATCGCGGCGTTTGGCAACTCCGACGGAGACCTGCAGATGCTGGAGTGGACGGCAGCGGGAAGTGGACCGCGCCTTATGCTCCTTGTCCACCACACCGACGCAGTTAGGGAATATGCGTACGATCGCAAATCCAGCTTCGGCAAACTCGATAAGGCGCTTGACGAAGCCAATGCAAAAGGATGGACAGTCGTCAGCATGAAGGATGATTGGAAGCAGATATTCGCATTCCAGCAGTGAAGTGAAGAGGGGTAGCTATCAAACTAGCAGTAAGTTGATGAAAGTAATTCCAACGCCAATCCCAAGCGGGCCATTAGTGTGAAAATGCATGAGCAGGTCCGCGGAACGCGCCGGAAATCACAGAGCCATGTCGTTAGAAGCGGAGCCCCACTAGAACACGTCATGATCGGCGCGCTGAAATCTCGCTCGCAGTAAAAGTGCGAGTTCTACCGAAGTCTTCTGCACTGTAGCAGGCTCGATGATTCAAAATCGACTTGAGCGACTCGAGAGAGGTAGCCAGATTTTCCGCCGCATCGACAGCATCGTTGATCAACTGCTTCTCGCGTGTATTCATCGAAGATAGTGTAGATTTGGAAAAGATGTCCATAACATTCCCTTCGGTTGGTGATCCGCGGATGCGGAAACGAAAATACCTATGGTAAGCCTCAGCCGAACCTGACTTTGACCATCCATCTTGCCTGTGCCTAATCCATAGAACTAGTAACTCGACAGTTGGTCACGCGGCCAGAACAGGATCACCACCTGGGTGCGTCGACGTTGCCGGAATAGTCGTTATTTACGTTCACGTTTTGCTGCGATTCGCATTTAGGTTTCTGCGGACATAAGAAAGATTG
The DNA here is from genome assembly GCA_963774515.1 of uncultured Acidobacteriota bacterium. Classification (GTDB taxonomy): domain Bacteria; phylum Acidobacteriota; class Terriglobia; order Terriglobales; family Acidobacteriaceae; genus JAKAAZ01. The sequence continues at coordinate 45,786 of CAVZFK010000015.1, forward strand.
AGTTGGTCGACTGTACAAAGGCGTGAAGCTGGCGAGATTCGCGCCCCATGGGTGATAACGAGGTTATTTTGCGCGAGTCAACTGGTGCAATCGGACCAAAGTCCTATTGCTCCCCCTATGGGACCCCAGAGATATTCGTTGGAATACGACGGAAGTTGTCGATTGGATGAATGTAACGCGGAGAAAAGTTCGTGCCCCGGGCGATGGTGTCCTCACATGCGCACCTATGTCGCATGGCAGCGCAAAGTAGCAAGGGCATCTGCAACCTGAGAATCCACATAATGCACGGGCTGCGCATCGATAGATCTGGATGTCAGCTAGCCCATTCCTTTTCGTCTGAGTCTATGGAGTCATTCAGAATTGCGCCGGCGGCACGCAATCTTTCCACCAGCCTGACCAGGTCTGGCAGCGACTGCGCTCCCAGCTTTTGCATCACTCGGGCGCGCTGGATCTTGACCGTCTTTTCCGCCGTGCCTAATTCATAGCCCACCTGCTTATTCAGCAGGCCGCGGACAATGCGGAGGCAAACCTGTTGTTCCCTGGGTGTCAGACTGATGAAGGCCAGGTGATCTTTGGCGACTCTGTTGCGTCTGGATATATCCTCCGACGAAAGCGACAACGCTGCTTGAACCGCCGCGCATAGCTGATCGTCGTCAAACGGTTTTAACAGGAAGTCAATTGCTCCAGCCTTCATGGCGCGAACCGAACTCCTCACATCCGCCTGACCGCTCATAAAGATGATGGGCAAGTTCTCGGCCCTGCGAGCGAGAATCGCTTGCACGTCCAGGCCCGTCATCGCAGGCAATTTCAAATCGAGCAGGAGGCATCCCGGGCCAGGGGGTAGCGCGCATTCCAAAAATTGCGCAGCACAAGAGTAGCTTCGGACGTCGTAGTTGTACGTCCGTAGCAGGCGTGTCAGGGCACGACAGAGGGGAGTGTCATCGTCAACGATGTGAACAGTAGAACTCATTGCTGTTCATCCTTGCTTGTTGCCGACATCCGGATAACCACTGGCTGTGAATATAACCGAAAATTATGACAATCGTTAAATTATGACAATGGTTCGAGGTCGAAACTAGAGGAACCGGTTGCGTCCTTGATCAGGTCGATCAACTGGCTTTCATCGAAGGGTTTCACCAGCAGCGCGGTGTCTTGCGAGCGTTGCGGAAAATCCGACTTGACGTGCGCAGTAATGAAGATTTGCGGCATGGAGAGGCCGAGAGAGTGAAGCCGCTCGCCGAGCTCGAAACCATTTATGCCGCCCAGCTGAACATCGAGGATGACGCAGTTCATCTGCGGGAAGTCCGGGTCACTCAAGGCCGCTTCGGCCGAGTCATAAATCATGCAATCATACCCGTGCGTCCGTAGCAATCGGCCCACGGCTCTGCGCACGGACAAGTCATCATCCACTAGCCCCACTCGAATCTTCGCTGCAGGGTCACCCGTCACTTTGGCCGCCGTAGGGTACGCGTCGAGAATAAAATCGCGTCTCCCCCGAATCAATGGGACTTTAGTCTTAAACCTGCGTACACGTCAAAGGCACCCCCTTTCGCCAGCTTTCACCGCAACAAAGCACCCAACAGTTGGAGGAAAGTCATTATCGGAAATCGTAACCCCGATATATCTTAGGCCGATTCTTCTTGCCAGATCCTTCACCTTGCCCCTGTATATTGTGGCCATGCGCAAGCTGCTTCTGGGGTGCCTGCTGATCGCTGTGGTAGCGCCTGATTTGGCGGCAATGGGCAGCGCCGGCAAAATCCCAGACCGTGCTGGTGCTCTATTCCAACGATCGATCTCTACCTGCCAACATGCAGGTCGACGAGCGTCTCCGCGAAACTCTTGCGGTGACCACAAATCTCGATCTTCGATATCAGACCGAATATCTTGACTACCCTCGATATGGAGATGAGGCGGATTCGTCCTATGACAAATTGTTCAGCGATTTTCTCCGCGCGAAATATGCGTCCGAACCGATCAGCGTAATCGTCGCCGGAGGACCGCAAGCGTATCGGTTCCTGTTACGCCACCAGAATGATCTATTCGTTCACACTCCAGTCATTGTCGCCGTAGCGCATAGCGCTTTTGTCGACGATCCGCCAAACCAGGCTCGTTTCCTCGACATCCCATCGAAAATAGAGCCTCGACCAACGATCGAACTGGCCATGCGCCTTCAACCACAAGCGAGGGAGATCCTCATCGTCACTGGAATGTCGAGATTCGATCGCGATTGGGAACGGAATCTGAGAGCGATGTTCACGGCTTGGCATGCGCATCCGCCGGTTCGATATCTCGCCGGCCTCCCCTTGAACGATGTGTTATCGCAACTCTCACATTTGCCGCGGAACACTATTGTCTATTCGCCCGGCTTCCAAATGGGCGGCGGCGAACGCGCTTACAACAATCGAGATGTCGTGCGACAAATGGCCGAAGCATCATCCGCGCCGATTTACAGCTCCTACAGCACCATGATCAATTTCGGAATCGTGGGCGGCTACATATTCCAGATGGCGGATGTAGGCGATCAGACTGGGCAAGTGGTTCAGCGCATTTTGAATGGCGAAGCACTCACTCAAGAAGATATGCCGGCCGCATTGCCTTCGCACTATGTCGTCGATTGGCGGCAGATGAAGCGCTGGAATCTGCCGGCCGCAAATCTGCCGCCCGGAACCATCATCGTGAACCGTGAGCCCACGGCCTGGCAGCGGTACAAAGCGACCATCCTGTTTACGTTGATGCTTCTGGTATTGCAAGCGCTTTTGATTCTCTACTTGCTGGCGGAGCGAAGGCGGCGGCGGCGTGCGCAGGAACAATTGGCGGAGCGCATTCAGGTTGAACAACTCGTCGCCAAAGTTTCCACTGAGTTTGCCAACCTCGAGAGTGGGCAAGTGAACCTCGCAATCCTGCGCACATTGCATTACCTGCACGGCTACTCACCGACGAGCATTGTCTGCATCTGGCAATTGCGCGAGGCAGGCGACGGGCTTGCGTGTACGCACATGTGGCCTGAGGATTCAGAGAAGACTGCGATCGCCGAGTTCCCGGATCGTTGTCCTGAAGTGGCGGCGCGAATGTCGCAGGGAGATCCCGTGATCTTCTCCGGATGGAGAAAGGCGGCCAGCCCTGAAGTGTTCGATTCATGTCGAAGTGCGGGGATCAAATCGCTTCTCGCAATTCCAATTCAGAGTGAAAATCGCGTCCTCGGAACGTTGTCGCTGGCGAACACAACGGAAGCAAAGGCCTGGTCAAAAGACATTATGCCGCAGTTTGGAACGATTGCCGATATTCTCGGGGGCGCGTTAGCTCGGCAGAACACAACCGAAGCATTGGCCGAGAGCGAAGTCCTGCGCGGAGTCATTCTCGACTACATGCAAAGTGATGTCCTCGTGATCGACAAGGACGGGATTGTTCTGGAGGTAAATCAACATTGGATCAATTCCGCGTCTAGAGATAATGCCGCCTCACGGCTCATCGTCGGCGTAGGGGTCAATTATCTTGAGGCCTGCCAATTGGACATTGGCGGTGCTGAGGCGTCGCAGTCGCTGCTCGGAATTCGCTCCGTGTTGAACGGCACGCGGCAAACGTTTGAGACCGAGTATTCAAGTCTGTCTCCATCGACGCCACGATGGTTTCGCATGACCGTCATGCGATTGCCAAGGCCAAGCGGCGGCGCGCTGATTATCCACTTTGAAATTACTCAACAAAAACTGGCGGAACTGGAACGCGCGAAAATGCAGGAAGAGATGGCCCAACTCCATCGAGCCACAGAAATGGGTCAACTGGTGGCCTCATTAGCGCATGAATTGGCGCAACCACTGGCCGCCGTTTTGAGCAATGCTCAAGCGGCTTCGCGGCTCGCCGCAAGATCAGAACCTGACCTCGTCGAAATTCGAGCCGCCTTGTCCGACATTATCGAAGACGATCAGAGGGCTCGTGCGGTGCTGAATAATGTACGCGCCTTGCTCAAGCGGCATGCCATAACGCCGCATAAAGTCAACCTGAATGAAATCGTCGAGAACGTGATCCTAATGGTAAGGGCCAGCGCGCAATTGCGTGGCGTTCAACTGCAAACGCTGCTTTCAGAAGAGGCCGTATTTGTTCAGGGAGATGAAGTTCCACTGCAGCAGGTCTTATTGAACCTGGTGAATAATGCGATGGATGCGATGGAGAAAATCCCCCTCGAGCGAAGACTGCTGACGTTGAAGACGGTGGTTCAGCCGCAAAGCGGGTCTGGGTTGTTGCTGGTGACCGACCAGGGTCCGGGTATTTCAGACACCGTGAAAGAAAGATTTTTCGAGCCATTTTTCACAACCAAAGGGGAAGGCCTCGGCATGGGCCTGGCCATCTGCCAGACGATCCTTCAAACCTTGGGTGGCTCTCTCGAATTGAGTGATAACTCAGAAGCAGGCGCGACATTCCTCGTCCAGTTACCTCCCGCCGCTTAGTTGTACGTATCTCGAAATCTCGGACACTTGCTCGAACCAGATAAGTCGATTGCTGAAGCACACTTGTGATGTAACTCAGTACAACCCGCCTCCTCGCCGCGGATACTTCTCGAGCGCTTGCGCGCCCTTCCGCTGTTCGTCTGACGAAATCCACTTTTGACAAGTTGATCATCGCAGGGGAACATGTTTCTCATGCGGTGCCCACCACCGTTATAGGTTTCTTTCTATGGAAAAAATGAATCAAGAACCCGTCAACGAAGCACACGTCAGCGTCGCAGCACCAGACAAAGATATGGTCTGGATTCCTGGCGGCACTTTTAAGATGGGCTCGGAACGCTTTTACCCGGAAGAGCGACCGGTACGCGAGGTTTCCGTCGATGGTTTCTGGATGGATCGCTATACAGTTACCAACAATCAGTTCGCGCGTTTCGTCGCAGATACAGGCTACAAGACGGTAGCAGAGCGAACTCCTGACGCGAAGGATTATCCGGGAGCTCCTCCGGAAAGCCTGGTACCTGGCTCCATGGTATTTCACAAGACGCGTGGTCGAGTGGACACGCGCGATTATTCGCAGTGGTGGTCCTGGGTGCCCGGTACAAACTGGTCGCATCCCTTCGGTCCTCACAGTTCGACGGAAGGTATCGAGAATCATCCGGTTGTGCACGTCGCAGATGAAGACGCGCAAGCCTACGCTCGATGGGCCGGCAAAGAACTTCCAACAGAAGCAGAATGGGAATTTGCTGCGCGAGGCGGAATTGACAGTGCCGATTTCACCTGGGGCAACGAGCATTTTCCGAACGGCAAAGCGATGGCCAACACCTGGCAGGGCGAGTTTCCCTGGCAGAATTTGCTGGTCGATGGCTACGACGGAACGGCGCCCGTAGGCTCCTTTCCGCCGAACGGCTATGACTTATACGACATGGCTGGAAACGTGTGGGAGTGGACTGCCGACTGGTTTGTCCCGCGCCATGGTGAGGGAAAGATTAAGTCCTGTTGCGGCCCCGTCTCCAATCCTCGCGTCGTTTCGCCGGAGGCCAGTTACGATCCGGCGCAACCCCAGTTTCATATTCCGCGCAAGGTTTTAAAGGGCGGCTCATTTCTTTGCGCGCCGAACTATTGTCTGCGCTACCGGCCCGCCGCGCGCCAGCCACAGATGATCGACAGCGCCATGAGTCATCTCGGATTTCGTTGCGTGACTCGCAACCACTCGAATGTCTCGTCAGCTACGCGATAGCTTCGCAAGAGTACGGAAGGTTATCGAGTATCGCAGATCATCAAGCGGCGGAATGCTGTGCTCCCATTGCGTCCGAGCCTCTCCATCCAGAATGTAAATCGATCGCGGCTTCAGCGTGTGCGAAACACGTGTCCATCGAGTCCCGTTCGGTTTGCGGAATCGCATGATGGCTGATGTCAACAGCGACACTCCAACGATGATTCCAAAGTCCTGCTTATCCTTGTGCCACCCAATGCCGGCTCCCGCTCGATATTCGCTCACTCCGATCTGTCGAAACGCGCTCGGGTCCGTGCCTGCGAAATCCGCGACGAGCGTGGAGCAGGTTCTCGAGAAAAGTCGGCATCTCACCCGCCGGTTCGACAATGCGCCGGCTGTAGTCATATTTCAACCCGAAGCTAGTCACCCGACGATTTCCCAGGTGTCCGTGAAAATCAACGGGCTTCAGATCCAACTGTCGAAGTGACTCGACCAGAGCTTCCTGCTGCACTTCCGTGATGATCTCGTCGCGATAGCGGAAACCGCGAGGCTCGGGCTCAGCGGGTTCGTTCTCCATATCGGGGAACAATACATTCTGCCGAATCATCGAATCCTATCCTTGATAATTAGATCCATCTGCGGTCGTCGGGGTGGCATCGTGCGGTTGCCGTCGCGCGTTTAGAGAGCGCGCTCAAATATCAGCACACTCAAGGTAGATCAAGGTCAGCGCGCGGCTGGAGGTTTGCTGGACGGTTCCGTCCGGAGCGTGGCGAGGGGAGGCGCCAAGCTGGCTCCCGCCGCTTCGATCGCCTCCATCATCTTCAGGATCAGAACTTCTTGCTGGGCGAGAAAGGCAGCCCAGTCGGCGCCCGGTTTGCGGTAATACGCAAAGACCTCGATCTGCGGGCCGGAAGCAGTCAGGTTGATCAGCCGCGCTCTCGCCGAGCTCTTGTCGAGGTTCGGATGTTCCGACAATATTTCTGCGATCTTCTCTGTTACGGTCTTGACTACGTCATGAGGCGTGTCGAACTGCAGCGTGAATATTTGATGGAGCCAGAATTTATCGCGCAACTGGAAATTCTGCAGGCCAACTTCGGCGACCTTCGAGTTCGGAATCGACACCACCGAGCGGTCAAGCGTGCGAACACTCACCGCGCTGATTCCAATATCTTCCACCGTGCCGGTAATACCGTCGATCTGGCAGGAGTCGCCAACGCGGACCGCGCCACGCATGATGATGGAGAGTCCTCCGAACAGATCGGCAAGAGATTTTTGCGCCGCAAGAGCAAGTGCAATCCCGCCGATTCCCAGGCCCGCAACCAGGGCAGAGACGTTCACGCCCGCATGCGTCAACAACACGATGATGAGGATGAGGCCAACGAGAATGTTGAAGAGTCGACCCAACAGGCTGACAAAAGTAGCCCGCTCCACCTGCAATCGCTGGAAACAACGGTCGCGCAAAAATGTGACAAAGATATCGGAGACGCGCACCAGTAGCCACGCTGCGCTGACCCAACCGACAAGGAACGCCGCTTGCCCCCAGTAGTGTCGACCGAGCGCGGTAATGGAATATCCGGCGACTAGGCGAATAATCAGCGCCAGCGTCAGGCAGAAGATAGGAGCCTTCAACGCGAGAATGGATTTTTCAACCCGGGGCGACAGCCTCCTTTGCAGAGTTCTCGTGAGCAGCCAGATGATGATCCACGTCAGCAGCGACGCAGCGATAAACACCAGCACGAAGCTAAGCAGGACAAGAATCCATCGCCACAGCGGCACGGAGAGGAAACGAACCCGCGCCATCCATGCTGGGAAAAAATGCTCGTAGTCGGTAGGCTGCAAGCTCTCGTATGCAGCAGGAACTTCGCGAAGTGTTTCCTGCGAGAAAAGCCAGATCGCCGGCTGTCCGGGACGCTCCACCCGATCGAGGATCACTTTCAGATCGCCGCTCGGCGTCTTCACGGTACCCACACTGTCGCGAGACAGGCGATGCTCGTCTTCAAGGTTCCCGTCGGGTGAACGAGAGAGATCGTCGATGCTGCTGGAGAGTCCGCGATCGAGCAGATACTTCAGTTGCTCGGCTAGCTCTTCGCCTTGCGCGCGAGCACGCTTTCCGTCCAGATAATCCGAGGCTTTGGAATAGTCCTTTGCCTCGGCAGCTCGCAGAAATCCCAGGACGGCGCCGTGAGGTGTGCTGCGGCCAAGCGGGTCAGCGGGCGCTGGTGGTGCCGCCGGAGCAGTGTGTGTTGTCGCAGAGGTCCCAGCGGTTTCAGGAATTGTCGCGCCGGGAATCTGTTGTGCCACGCTTTGTGAAGCTACTGCTTCGCTTGCCGGATTCGACTGCGTTGGGTTGGCTCGGGAAACGTTGCCGTCCAGGCACAGCACGAGCGCCAGAAATAGCAGAGCAAAAACTCCGGGGCGACTCCGATGGGGTTGGCTTTTCAGATCGGTTCTCCTAATTTGCTAACCCGGCAGATTTTGGAAGGTCACTTCGGTGAATAGTTACGGTCCGTTTTGTATTGATCCGTTGAGCGGATCCAACTTACTAGGTCGACTATAACCTTCAGTCGGCGGCGTCCGCCAATTTTGTTATTTCAGTTCGCGACAAGTCGCCGAGTTCGACAGAAGATCAAGTGGACTATCGATGAATTCAATCGATATGTACGCAAACAGCAGCCGCGATGTAAGAGTGATCTCACATCGCGGCTTTGGTCCTTGTCATGGAAGCATCAGCAGACGTTTCTGAACTGATCGCGGGCCTTCTCCGGTCAAGGCTGGGTTAAGCTGGTGGCCTCGACTCGAACGACCTTACAGTCGACATGCTTGCCATCAGCGGTCCTCAATTTTCCCTTATCGCCACTGATTTGATATTGAAGCTCGGTGCCCACAACAAAATCCGACGCATTGGTGGACTTGTTGTCAGCGGTGCGGCACGTGTACCGCATACTTTGAGCGTCAAAGAATAGATCGAACTGCTGATGTTTATGCGTCTTTTTATTCGATGTTCCCGTGGGCTGCAGATCCTTCAATGTCGTCGTTCCCGCAATCTTCGCGGCCATTGCAGTCATGGTCAACGTCAACATCAGTGCCATCAGTAGATTTATTTTCTTCATGGGCTACCTCTCGAAAACTTTGCTCACCTTCCTTCATGTTACAAGAGAGGTTTGTCGAATCTGCCGATTTACATAGCGAACGTCTTACGCGCTAGCTTGTTCCGATCAAGTTGTAAGTTGCGTCGGACTTTACAGGCTGTCGGTGTTACAACCGGCCTGCGGTTTTTCATCAATGCAGCCCCGCCACCCATTGCTGAATGCAATCGCATTTCGCCTGGGATGATGAAGCCTGATTGTCGTTGATTGAAGTTTTCGCCGGGGGAGCGCGAAATGTATACATGGTGGGCGAGGCGGGAATCGAACCCACAACCCCCGGCTTAGAAGGCCGGTGCTCTATCCGATTGAGCTACTCGCCCAGACGCGCGTCTGCGGCCACACGCGTGGCTTCGCTCTATTGTAGCGTTCCAAATTGCCCCAAGAGGATGTCGAGTCGGCTACGCTCGTGATTCTTAGCTGGCGCTGGGCTCAGTTTTTCCGTGTAGCGGCACGCCCATCTTTTCCGCAACCACCTCTTCCATCTTCTCGGCGACGTTCTCGGCGATAGGAGTTGCAGAGGAACCAAATTTTTCCGTGGCTGCTTCGACTACTTTTTCTTTTGCGGAATCCAGGATTCCTTCCAGATCAAAGCTCATGACGTTTCCCCCAAGCGAAATGTGATACATCACGGAATGTACTGATTCCGGAGACAGTTCGACAAGAGAAAAAATCGTGAATCGTATGTTTTTGGCGATTTTTATGATGGGCTGAAAGTGCTGACCGGTTCGATCAACGCCCGCAATCCCGAGTCCCATGCAATCGCGGCCGCCTCGGGCGAGTCGCCGTATCCCCAGGTGTACAGCGTGGTCGCAAAGCCATTCCGCGGGGAAGTTTGCGCCGGGCCGAGTTTTCCTCCTGCAGAAAATATTCGCGCGGGACGCAAAGTCCACTCCGACCGGCAAGCTGGCAGGTTGATGGAACGAGAGATTTCCGTCCAGGCCCGCAATTGCCGTTCGCATGCCTCAAAGCTCGCAAATGTTGCAGCGTCCAGTGGAAGCAGATCAATGTAGCTTCCGCGAGCGTACGCGAATCCGGGCAGGTCTTCCGCATCGAACAGCTTTGCCGGATAGCTCCACACATCGCATTTCGCGGTCAGCAACGCAGTGTCCTGCTGATTCCACCGCCGCAGCGCCGCGGCCACGCACGGATACTCCGCGGCTTCCGGAATTTCCTGAATGGCCTCGGGCGATTGCCTCAAATCGACAAAACGAAGCGCCGGATTTTTTCCGCGCCAGGGAATAACGACCTCAGGATCATCGGCGGCACAGGCAACAATCCAGTCGGAATCCACCTACATTGCCCCCGTTGCGGACTCGACCTGCGGCGCGAATAAAACACTGCAGCGTCGTCTCCGCCCAGTATCCATCGTTGTGATCGGTTGCCGGCGCCAGAAATCCGCAGTGGCCACCATGTTCGTTTCGATAAACGAGATGTGCGGATTGCCAGCAATCTTTTCAAGCGTCTCCGGCAGGATTCGAATGAACGGATCATCGAGCGCATGCAGGATCAACGTCGGTACCGCGATGCGATCAAGAACACGCGCCGACGCAGCCCGATAGTAGTAATCGTCCGCTCCCAGAAATCCGCAGTTGGGCGCGACAATGTATTCGTCATACGTACGAATGCTGTGGACACGTTTGCAATTTGCGAGCGAAAAATGTCCCGGCAGCAGCTCCGCTTTGCGGCGATAACGCGCCAGCATATTTCGCAGAAAATTCCATTCGTACACGCGGTTGCGCGCATCGTGCAGCGCGTCTGCCGAAGGTTGCAGATCAAGCACCGGCGAAACCCCGATAACCGCGCGCAACCAGCCGGGCGCAGAATCGCCATACTCACCCGCAGCCTTCAGCACCATGTTCCCGCCCATGGAGTAGCCGGTCCACGCCAGTTGGCTCAGCTTAAATTTCTCCGCAAAAAATTCCGCCACCGCACGAACATCGCCCGAAAGTCCAGAATGATAAAGCGTCGGCGATAACATTTCTGTTCCGCCGCAATTGCGCATGTTCATGCGGATCACATTCCATCCCGCCCGCCACGCCTTATCCGCGTTGCCCAGCATATATTGCGACTGCGACGAACCCTCAAGTCCATGCAGCAACAACAGCGTCATCCGCTCGCTGCGCACCGGCTCCGGTTGCCAGTTGCAATGACACAGAACGCGACTCTGGGTCGCCGGATCCACTTCGACGATGGTGTCTTCGGGCGCAGGCAGCTCGACCCGACGCGGCAAAAAATTCGCCAGCAGCGTCTGCAAATCGCCATTTCGCACCCCACGTCGCGGACGAAATTCTGTCAGCCACGGCGTGTCCCGTCCGCGCTCGGCGAACTGGTCAGAATTGGGATGGAGAATTTGCGCGTCGTCCACGGAGCGCATCATATTCCAGCAGCAGTCGCAACCAGGAATAAGATCAGGGAAAGATTTGCAGTTCGATGGCGTTGCTTTGGGGCGGCTAGTGGGGGTCGAACCCACGACATCCGGTGCCACAGACCGGCGTTCTGCCACTGAACTATAGCCGCCATGAACAAATAGAATTGTAGCATTCACCGCACCTGTTTTCTTTGCGGGTGGATCGGAGCCAGCCCTTGCCATCGCGCATTCATCCGCAACATCCTCCGCAAATTTTGCCGCCGCGCGGCGGTCGCAGCAGTCACGTCTTCAACGATGAAAATCTCGATATGCTGTCGCACGTTCTCGATGACTGGCTGCGCATCCCGGGCACCTCCATTCGCTTCGGCCTCGACGCCATCGTCGGCCTCGTCCCGGGCATTGGCGATGTGCTCGGCGGCCTCGCCTCCTGCATTCTGATCGTGGCGGCCTGGTTTCGCGGCGTTCCGTACGTCACGTTGATGCGAATGTCGGTCAACGTTGGCATCGAGGTGCTTGTCGGTTCCGTTCCGTTGCTGGGCGATGCTTTCGACGTTGCGTGGAAAGCGAACCGGCGCAATTTTAAACTGCTCACGCGACACATGGAGCAGCCCAAAGTTCATACCTGGAAAGATTGGGCCTTTCTCGCGACCCTCGCGGCAGCACTCTTTGCCGTGTTTGCGTTGCCGCTCATTGTGCTCACCTGGATCGTGGTCCGGCTGTTGGAATCCCACGCGGGAAGCTAACGTTACACCGCTCCGACCCCTCAGATGAGCCCTCCGCGTGCGATACAATCAACAGATGTCGGGGCGTAGCGCAGTCTGGTAGCGCATCTGCTTTGGGAGCAGAGGGTCGGGGGTTCGAATCCCTCCGCCCCGACCATTCGAATCATCACCCAACCTCATTCCTCCTCTCGCACATATCTCATCCGCATCATTCCTGACGAGTTCCTCGATCAATTCGTTCGCCATATGTGTGATTCCATACGTGCGCTCCCACGCGGCGCAAAATCCTCGACATGATTCCTGGCGAGGACCTTCGCCTCCACCGGTTACTAGTAACCAAGCATGACTAGTAACCGCTCAAGAGCGCTTCGATGACTACCTTGCAAATAGGCAGGTGAATACACGTGACTTTTGACCCTCAGGTTCCATGAATGCATCCACAGGGTCGCGTGGTACGGTTCCTGTATCGTTCAATTCCCGGTCCTGAAGTGAGGCATGATTGTTGCGCACTACGCACCTCAACGACCCGCCAACGAACGATGTGAAACGCTTTGTCTCATGCAATCAGCACGCATCACGAGAGGAAACTATGGCAACAAAAAACCTTGGTTCACCCGCACAGCCGTTGAACAATCAGCCCGAACAGACTCGTTTGAGAAACTTGAAACCCCTCACACTCACCACCACCAACCCGCTTATTTCGGATGAGGCCATGACCTGCGTTCAGTCATTCGCCGACCTGACCGGTCTTCCTCTGGACTGCGTCGTTACCGAGGCGCTGTTGTACTGGTGGGATACCAATGCTGGCGATGTCGTTTCTCAACTGGAGCGTTGCTATATGAATTAGCCGACGGGCGTATCTTGCACGGTTGCACAAGGGCAGGGGCTGTTCTCAGACCTGCCCTTTGTGATGTGGATTAGAAATTTTGAGGGTCTGCCAGGACCTTCTGACTGCGAATGAAGCCTCTCTACACTAAAGGAAAATCCGACGGATCATCCTTCCATGGATTGAAGACTGCCGCGCCGGTGTTCGCCACATCGACCACATTCCTGGTTGCAAGGTAGAGGCGGTGTTCGATCGCCGTAGATGCCAGCAAAGTATCAATCACAGATGGTGAATGACCAGTCAGACGCTTGACTTCTCCGCTGATGCTTCCCCAACGCAGAGCAATTGAATCTGACACCGAAAGAATTCGCCCCGAGAACCGTGCTTCCAGTGCGATGACTGCCTGTTGCAGGCGAGGACGAAGTTTCGCGCCAATGGGCAGATGCTGAATGCCTTTTTGGTACTCTGCAAGGGTCAAAATGCTCAGAAACAACGTGCGTTCCTGAAGGCCTTCGATCCATTTCTGCACGCGACTGTTTGGATTATCTCGGCTGATTTCCGAGATTATATTTGTGTCCAACAGCCAGCCATTCACAGAGAAATTTCCCGCCCCGTGTCTTCTTCTCTCTCGACCGGTATCTTATGCAGGTCGAGACCCTGCAGAAATTGAACTAAGGATCGGTGCCCCCTGGGCTTGGGGAGAAGCTGCTCATACTCTTCCGGCGCAAGAATGACAGCGGCTTCTTTCCCGCGAATTGTCACCAGCTGTGGGCCGCGAGTTGCAGCGAGCCGCACAACTTCGCTGAACCTGGCTTTTGCATCTTCCAGCTTCCAGCGCTCCAGCGTCGTAACTGGCTGGGGCTTTGCAATTCGCTTGGCGTTCTTTCGCAAGGGAGAGGACATGGTTTTCTCATTTCCAAAAACACAATCTGACTATCTGACTAGATTATATCTCAGTTGCGTTTCAGCACTCGGAATCAAGCAATTCTAGGCGGGCGCGTCGGTGGTAACGGCATTCCGCGTGGCTAATACATTCGCCACCGTCTGCAGAAATTCTTCGCCGGTGAACGGCTTGGGAAAAACCTCAATTCCCTGGATGTCCCACTGGTATTGCAGACGATCATCCTGCAGAAACCCGCTCACCATCAAAATACGAATACCGTGACATTTCGTTCGCAAATAGAGTGCAGCCTCATATCCGGAGATGCCGCTCAGGTACGGCCGAACCAGCAGCAGGTCGGGCTTGCATCGGCTCAACCAGTCCACGGCGCGCGACAGATCGCTGGCCGGCAAAACTACATAGCCTTTGTCCTCGAGTACCTCCTGCAATACCAGGCGCAGGTTCGAGTCGGAGCATAGGAGAAGGATGGTGGTTTCCTTCTTAACTACTTCAGCGGGTTCCCCAATCACGGTGCCTCACAAAAATTCTTCGGATTCAACGTTGGATTCTACTCGTTCTTGCTATCCCGTCGTACCAGAATTGTAGGCTAACCCTGGATCGGGTCGCGTCTCGGCTGCCAATTTCGCCGGAACAGTTCCGCTGGGAGCCATCGGCATATTTCGAAGCCGCGTGCCTGTAGCCGCGAAGATAGCGTTACCGACAGCCGGCGCCAGGCCGATGATGCCGCTTTCTCCCGCGCCAGCCGAGGGCAAATCCTTGCGATCGAGGAGTACCACCTCAATCTGCGGCGCATCACTAAAACGTGGCACGCGATATTGCGCGAAGTGCGGGTTGAGGATGCGTCCGTTGGTAAATTGAATCTGCTCGAACAGCGCGCCGCCAATCCCCTGAACGATCGCCCCAGAAATCTGGTTGCGCAGTCCGTCGGGGTTGATGATGGCTCCTGACTCCCAGGCTTGCACCACGCGGCGAATTTTGATCTTGTTGTCGGGAGGAATCAGCTCCACTTCAACGCAGGTCGCGACATAGCCGCCTTTGTCGTTGCCGCAGGCAATGCCAAAACCGCGCTGGCCAGTCGGCTTCGATACGCTCCAGTTGAACTCGTCCGCCGCAGCCTGCAGCACGGCCCGCAGGCGAGGATCGGTCAAATTCTTCATGCGAAATTCCAGCGGGTCCATGCCGACCGCATGCGCCATTTCATCCATGTGAGATTCGCGCGCAAAGTTATTCGCGGTCGCTGCAAGCGCGCGGTAAGATCCCTGTCGCAACGGCGAATCTGCTGGATGAAATTGACTCACCTGGTGGGTCACGTTGTACGGAGTACCGATGGCGGCGGGTCCGGAGTTGTAGTTGTGCTGTTCCCATGCGACAAGCGTACCGTCGTGGTCGGCGCCGCTGCTGATCTCAATCAATCCGGCAGGACGAAAATACGCCCAGGTAAATTCCTCTTCGCGTGTCCAGACAATTTTGACGGGCTTGCCAGTTGCCTTGGCCAGACGCGCTGCTTCAATCGCGGCTTCGCCCGTATGCTTGCCGCCGTAACCGCTGCCCATGTCAGGTTGAATCACGCGAACTTTTTCCGCCGGAAGATGAAACGCAGCCATCAGATCATCGCGAACGCCAAAGGGCCGCTGCGTTCCGGTCCACACAGTCAGCTTGCCGTTCACCCATTCCGCAACGGCTGCACGTGGTTCCAGCGGCGCATGCGCAATGTACTGCACCGTGTATGCCTGATGCAGGTGGATCGGCGCCGCCGCAACCGCCTGCGAAACAAAGCCGGTGGATCGCTTCGGGTTGTCGTCATCCTCTACGCCCTTGGAAGACTTTTTGAACGATGCGAACAATCCTTGATTGGACGGCTGGGCTGGCACGTTCCATTTCGCTTGCAATGCCGAGAGAGCCCGTTCTGCTGTCGGCGGATCTGCGGCCGCAACGGCGATAAAATCGCCATCATGCACCACAGTCACGCCGGGTATCTTTTCCGCTTTGCTAGCGTCCAGCGACACCAGCGTGGCGTTGAATCCCTCCGGCCGCAGCACTTTTCCAAACATCATTCCCGGGCGCACAATGTCCGACGGATATTTGTGTTTGCCCGTCACAAAGTCGCGGCCATTCACCTTGGGAACGGCGGTGCCCGCAATCTTCCAATCGCTGGCCGGCGTCAGAGAAACCTCGCCTGATACCGTCCGCATCAATTTTTCGCCGCGAGTCAGATCACCATAGCTGAGCGATTGCCCCGCATTCGGACTCGACACTTTCCCATCCGCCGCAGTCAAGCTTGACCCATCCACATTCCATCGCTTCGCGGCCATTTCAACCAGCAGCTGGCGCGCGGCGGCTGCCATCTTGCGAAGCTGCGGACCCATCGTCGGCGTGGTGCGGCTGCCAAACGTTCCCGCGTCCCACGGGACAAGGTCTGTATCTCCCATCAGCATCGTGATGGAGTCGAAGGGAACTCGCAGCTCCTCCGCGACCTGCTGCGCCAGGGAGGTGCGAATATTCTGTCCCACTTCCACCTTGCCAGTGAAAACTGTAACCTTGCTGTCGGGCGCAATCGCGAGCCACGCCGCAATGTCAGTGGGTAGTTCATGGCTGCCGAACGTCCGACCGGATTCCTGCGCCAGCACAGAGATGTCGGTCAGGCAGACAAGCAATCCTCCGCCGAACAGTTTAAGAAAATCGCGGCGATCAAGACGAAACCAGTATGGCTTGTCGTCGACCGTATGTTGCGCAAGCTCAGCCGGCAGCGGATCGAGGGCGTTCATTTGCCACCTACTCTTGGCCATCCCGAAGCTCGCTGCACTGCCGCAATGATGCGCGGATAGACACCACACCGGCAGATATTTCCATTCATATAGGTGACGATTTGATCTTCCGTCGGATGCGGCGTTTCGCGCAGCAGTGCGGTGGCGCGCAGCACCATGCCGGAGGTGCAGTAGCCGCACTGAAAAGCGCCTTCCTCCACAAAGGCTTCTTGTACCAGGTTGAGCTTGCCGTCCTTTTCCAGACCTTCAACCGTGGTGATGCTGGAGTTCGCTGCCGCCGACACCGGAGTGATGCAAGAGTGAACCGGCTTGCCATCCAGCAACACCGTGCAGGCCGCACATTGGCCTTCGCCGCACCCATACTTCGGCCCGGTCAGGTCCAGACGATCCCGCAAAACAGAGAGCAGGCTCTCGTCAGCGGAAGCAGTGACATGTCGATCCGTCCCGTTAATTTTCAGAATGAAATCGCTCATTCCACGCTCCCAATGCAATCCGCCAAAGGCCAGAATACGCACACAGAATACGCCAATCAACCGCAGCAGGCTTACCCGCAGGCTCACCCGCTGGAAACGCCCATTCGAACTTCAAGCCAGCACGATCAGCGTATACGTCCGCTGCGGCGCTTCCACTGGCGCGCTGAGGTTTCCTTGTTCGCCGGCAGCAGCCGCATAATATTCGACGATGTCATCGCCGGCAGCAAAAGGGCCCAGTTGCGCGGAATACACCGAACGCCCCACATGCGTCACTGGAGATGTCTGCCACTCCTGCGTACCCTGGCGTCGCGTGAGCAATTGGATTGGAAGAATCATTTTGCTGGCCCGGCGCGACAATGAAAATCCGCAACGCTTCACCCGGCTTCAGCATCGAAGGCCGCGTCGGAATAAAGAGGCGTGCCCGATTCGCGCCCGCTGGCGTCGTGGCGGCGATATAAGCGGTCTTCATTTCGTCCGGCAAATCATTCAGGAATTCCTTGATGGAAAGCCGCAGCCGTTCCAGTGACAGGCGCACAAACTTATTCTGCATGGAAGCCAGTTGCCCCTGATCGTTGCGGGTTGCGATGGCCGCCTGGTACTCCACCATGGTTTGCCGCACCAGCGGCGCCATCGCCAGCCACAGCGGAACTCCATGCTGCAATACTTCCGCGCGCGCAGCATCGTTGTTGCCACCCGCACGCAGCGTCACCGCTCGTTGCAGCACCGCATTCAGTTGGTGCGCTTTTTCAAACGCATCGCAATAGGGAACCATGAATCCGACAAAGCTGGCGAAGTATCCAATGCGATCCTGTTCCGTCGACGAGGCTGCCTGCGACACGAGCGCCTGAAATTTTTCTGCCATCTCACGCTGATGCGGCAGGACCGATGCCTCCGGTTCGACCGTCGCGTAATTGAACGCTTCATCATAATCGCCGGTCAGCGCCAGCGTGTTCGCAAAGCCCTGCTTGTTACGCGTGCCGAGAAACGTCGACGAAATATCATGGCCGCGATCGCATTCCTCAAACAGCTCGGCCATCTCCGCTGCACGACCGCCCGACGCCATGCGCCGCGCAAAAATTCTGATAATGCTTCGTCGCCGTCAGCTCGCTGTCCCAACTGGCACGCGAGAGATAGGTTGCCGTTGGATCGACAATGCGATGTCTCCAGTGAATGCCGAGCACTCCCTGACACCCAAAATTCTGCGCCCGATTCATATCCATCTGAAAACGGCTGGCGCGAAACTGCGGAAACCACATGGAAGGGTCATCCTCCAGCCAGGGAATCGGCCAGCGCTGCCGGCTGCCCAGTTTCCCGAAGGCTTCATTCACAGGATCCCAGCCCAGCGAATCGCTCAACGCAGAAAACACAATGTCTTCCGGCAGCCGCTCATGCAGCGATTGAAAATGTCGCGTCACCCCTCCCCATCCGGCGACGACGAGCTGCTTGTTCGGCGCGTTCCGCTTTAGAAAATTGTGCGCCTGCAGAAATGGCGTGACAGCCAGCGGAATCTTTTTGTCCCGGCTCTCCCAGTTCGCATTTTCATCCTGCCACAGCCACACGTAGTCCACCATGGGATAACGCTCAAGCAGATCGGCGAGCCGCCGCTCCAGCAAATCCCGGGCGGTGGTGGATTCGATAAATCCATTCGGGTGCTTCAGAGCCTCTGGCGGCAGCGCGCGAACAATTTCCGCCGGGTTTTGATATGGCTCAAATCCAATCCCTGTGCGGATGCCAAGCTCCCCTGCAAAGTTGAATGCCGATCGCATCATCGCAGTCGTGCGTGCCGCAATGTCCCAGTTGTCCGCTGCGAGACGAGTCGCGTCCGCACCAAACGTATCTGTATCGAAGAATTCCGCCGCCCCCATGGAATAAGTCGAAGTTCGCTGCGGCAGATATCCCCAGCTGCGCATCGTCGTGTCTTCGAGCGCGGCGCGATGGCCGCTGCCGGCAAACTCAAATGACAGATACGACTCCGCCATCGGGTTAGGATCGTTTTGCGTGTACACATGCATGCCAAACATGTTGAATCGCATCCGCAGCATCGCCGCAAAGTAGGCGCGGAAATCTTCTTCGTTGTAGACGCTGATGCAGTTCAAAAAATCCGGCCAGGGCAGCAGACCGCGCACCGCAAATCGCGGCGACACCGCTCCATGGCTGACCCTCCATCGGGAGTTGCAGCGGCGCCGGCAGATCGATCGGCACCGTCGTGCCATCCATGCCAAACACCAGTCCCTGGCGCTCCAGAAAATCGAACACGGCATACAGCAGCGCCTGCTCATTGCCCGCGCTTATCGCGGCGCTCTTGCCGGAGGAAGCAATTTCGTACTCTTCTGATTGCCTGAATCGCGACGGCTCTATCCGCAGCGTCAATTGCACCGCACCCGCCGGCGGAAGTGTCACCGCCAATATCAATTTGCGGAGCGCTCTTCAACATGCGCAGCCCGCTCAGCAATTCGCGCGTCGCCAGCCGCGTCTTAACAGAATCGGGCGCCTGGTTGCGAAGAGTGATGCGCTGCGGCCGCAGTCGTTGCGCGTTCGCGGATGTGTTGGGAATCAAACTGCTCGCCGACGCGACGGCGCTCGCCTTTAAGAAATCTCTGCGATCCATAGTGACCTTGTTTCCTCAGGCAAGTACTTCACACTCTGCAAGATTATTCAAGAACACTGCTGCTCGCCCCAACCTAAACAGCGCGATCGCGATACACCTTGGCTCGCGGCTCTGCGGTTTTCGCAATGTGTGGCTTGGGAAGGCGGCCGGACCAGTTCGCCCACCCCCAGAAAATCGCAGTCGTCGAACTCAGCAGCCCGGCAACAGTACCAATCTGGCGTGGCGTGTAGTGTGTGGAGGCGATGCCCGCGCCCATCATCGAAATCATCATCATTGTCCATGTCAGCGTCTCAATCGTGGCGAAGACGCGACCGCGATAGTTATTCGCAACAGTGCGCAGCAAGTAGGAATAATTCAACACCGAGTTCACCGCCATGCCGCCGCGCGAAATAAAAATGAACAGCAGCGCCATCTTGAACCCTTGTGCGCGACTGAACGCCACATACGCCGCCCCGTGGACGATGTAGTCGATGAAGACGGTCAGCTTGTACGCGTCAAAAGAAAGTCGTCTGCCAAGCCAGTTCGCGAAAACTCCGCCCAGCAGCAGCCCGAGCCCGGCGCAGCCCCAGATGATGCCAATCCCCGAAGCTCCGCGATCGAAAACAACTTCGCCGAAAAGCGTAAACAGAATTTGCGCCGCGCCGCCTCCCATGGCCCAACCCACCGAAAGCAGCGCAATGGCAAGCACCAGCGGGATCGACCGCATGTAGCGCAGGCCTTCGCGATATTCGTGCCACGGACGAACTACTTCTTCTTCCGCCAGAATATTTCGCTTCGCTCGAAACCCGTGCGCATCCGGCGCCTTCAGGTGCGAAATCGACCAGGCAGAAAAAACAAATGACAGCGCATTAAAAATAAACGCCCACTTGTAGCCAATCGCAATCACGGTGGCGCCAAGAAAGGTCCCGACCGTCAGCGTCATCCATTGCGTCGTCTGGGTCAGGGAATTGGCGGTGTGAATTTCCTTCGCGTTGGCGATGGTCGGCAGAATGGAAGACCGTCCCGCTGTAAAAAAAGGAGACGCCACCATCAGCAAGGTGCTGAACAGGTACAGCACCCAGACGCGGTGCGCTGTCACAGCGAAAATAAATCCAAGCGCTACCAGCGCGCGAACCAGATCGCTCGCGATCATAATCTTTTTACGGTCCAGCCGATCCAGCACCACACCTGCGACCGGGCCCATGGCAATCGCCGGAATGGCTCGCGCCAACAAAACTCCCGTGACCACCAGGCCGGAATGGGTAAGCGCCATGGCCAGCGCAAAAACTGCAATGTTATTGAAATTGTCGCCAATTTCGCTAACAATTTGCCCCATCCAGGTGTAGCGATAATTTCGATTTTCGCGGAGAAGCTGGAGAAACTCGTGCATCAGCCGGCCACGTTTCCTGAAGCGTACGCAGGCTGAATTTGCTGGCCGGTCATGGCATTGAGCGTACCAAAGTCGATGGGACATTGCGGCGCGAAAATCAAATAGAAATCGTCGATGGTGTGACCGCGATCACTGCCGGAGTCGCGCCCGTTTCGTTACACCTAAGTCAGGTTCGTACGGAAGGGTCGAGCATGGAGACTCCTGCGAAATCGGAGTCACATGAACGTCGGCTGGGCAGCTTTCTCGCTGCCTCCGATATGTGACTCAGCTTGGTCGGCGAATAGGCGGGCCGAACAACGCTTGCATGACTTGGCGGGCAGATGTGGCGATGCCAGTCGCTGCTCTGCCTGCTGCATTCCCGGTTGGAAAAGTACCATATATGTTCCCATCGCACGATTTCCCTGACACCCTTTAAGATATCGAGCAAGCCCCTCGCACCTCGGAACACGTCGCGAACTGGAGAAGTTCACTTGAAGCAATTTGTCTGCGCAACACTCAGATCCATCTCGCATGTAGCGCGAACCAATCGATTCCATCCACCTGCCGTTGCCATCGTCGCTCCCAGGTTAAACCCGGCTCGATGGCTGCAGTTGGCAGGAATTGCCGTGCTCTTTGCCGGAAGCTTCTCGACCATGCTCGCACAAGCAAGTGCGGCCACTCCGAACTCCACAGCCTCCGAACTTTGGCAGCCAGACCATGTTCCGTTTTCATTTCTCTATGGAGGCAAGCCGTCGGCGCAATTGCTTCCGGGATGGCAAATCTCCCACTCAATCGTCGCCGACCCAAGAGGCGAGATTCATCGCACCACCTACACAGATCCCGCGACCCACCTTACCGTCATGGCAGATGTTCGCCTCTACCAGGATTTTCCCGATGCAGTGGACTGGGTGATTCGATTTCGCAACGACGGCTCCGCTGACACGCCCATTCTGGAAAACATCCTGCCCCTGGATGGGTCGGTGCCGACTTCCTACGACGCAGTTGTGCTCCGCCATGCTCGCGGCAGCAATGCTGCTGCCAACGACTTCGAACCGCTCGAAGAAGCATTCGGTCCCGGCGGGGGCGCCCACATGGAATCGCTCGGTGGCGATTCGTCGAACACCAACACGCTGCCTTTTTTCAATCTGCAGATCGGAGATCACGGCCTGATCGGATCCATCGGCTGGACCGGCAACTGGAAGGCAGATTTCCATTACGCGAACGATGGAAAATCCATCGCCCTGAAAAGCGGCATGGTTCGCACTCATCTCCTGCTCCATCCCGGAGAAGAGATTCGCACGCCCCGCATTGTGCTGATGCGATGGAGCGGAGGGAATTGGCAGGATGCGCAAAACCTGTGGCGACGCCTCTTGTTCGCTCACTATTCACCGCAGGATCACGGCCAGCCCATGCCCGGACCCATCCTTTTTGGCAGTTGGGGTTCGGAGCCCATCGCGGATAAGCTCGCCTACATCGATTGGATCCATCAGCACAAAATTCCAGTCGAGGTGTACGCGGTCGATGCCGGCTGGTACGGCGCTTCGGTCGGGCTGGAAGGAGATGAGACGAATCCCTGGTGGAAGAATCGCGGCGACTGGTTCCCCAGCCCGCTCTATTATCCCAACGGCATCCGGCCGCTTGGGGAGGCGTTACGCAAAGATGGATTCGGCTTCTCACTCTGGATTGAGCCGGAAACAACCATGCAAGGCAGAAAAATCGCGACCGACCATCCCGACTGGTTTCTGCATAAAAATCCACCCTCCAACGACGACGCATTGCTGGCGAATCTCGGCGACCCCGCCGCACGCAAGGGAATTACCGATATGGTCTCCGGATTCATTCGTCAGTTTCACATGACCTGGTACCGCCAGGATTTCAACATCATGCCGGAGCCGTATTGGAAGGCGGCGGATACTCCGGACCGCATCGGCATGACGGAGATTGGCGACATTGAAGGTCTCTACAAAATGTGGGACGATCTGCTGGCGCAGCATCCCGGCCTGCGCATCGACAATTGCGCCAGCGGCGGTCGCCGTCTCGACATCGAGATGATGTCGCGCAGTTTCTCTGTCTGGCGAACCGATCACGGATTTCATGACACCTTGGCGGAGCAAGCGCAGACGCAGGCGCTCGCCTACTGGGTTCCGCAGAACATGGGGTTTGAAACTTACACCGCGGATTTGCCGGCGAATAAAGGCCCCTGGACAACGCCCGGCCCCTTCAGTACTCCGAAGAATTTGTATCTAATGCGTCTTGCCTACGATGCCGGTTATGGAGTGACCCCGGGCGCTGCCGGAGTCAATAATCCAGTCTGGGTTGCGTGGATCAAGCAGGCCATCGCGGAGTATCGCGAGGTTCAACCCTACCTCTATGGCGATTTTTATCCCTTGCTGTCCTACAGCCTGAATGATGACACCTGGACGGCCTGGCAATGGAATCGTCCCGCACACAGAGACGGTCTGGTCATCGTGCTACGCCGCCCCGGAAGTCCATTCACAGCGATGAATCTGAACCTGCGACATCTCGAGCCCAATGCCACGTATGAAGTGGAGATTCGCCCGACCTATGCCAGGACTGCCGCCAAAGAAATGAAGGGCAGCGACCTGATGCATCTTATCGATTCAGTTAGCCGAAGCGCCAAGTTCCACGCTAGTGTTCTACCGGCAGAAGTAGCCACGCGGCCCAAGCTGCACCTTCGAACGCCCAAGGTTCCGCGGCTACTTTTTCGGCATTGTCGATAAATGAACAACCGCCGCCGCCGCCGTCAGTTTGACCTGATATTTCGGGTCCTTCAGTCCGGCCGTCAAATCCGGCAGCAGCGAAGCGTCGCCGCGTCGCGCCAGCGCGTCGTACGCAGCCGCACGAATGATCCAATCCTTATCATGCGTCGCCGCGACAAGCGCCTTCGCCGTCACTGGATCGGGATCCTTCGCCAGTACCCGGATGGCCGTCGCCTTCACCAGCGGTCCTTTTTCTTCACTGGAATGAATCGTCTGGTACGCCTGCAGACCAATACCTCCGAACGGCACAAATCCCATCCCTTGCTCGAACGCCATATCTTCCATCTGTTCCGGATGCCGCATCAGGTCGTCCAACTGTTTCTCCTGGCTGCCGATCAACCCCGCGCCAGACTTTCGCTGGCCCGTCAGGATGGCGTAGTAAACGGTATAACCCTTTTCGTCCCCAAGCTGGATCAAGGACTTGGCGGCCGCCATCACCACCGACCCTTCCGTATCGCCTTTGGCGGTCGCCAGCAAAGATGGGATCGCGCTTTTGGAATCCATCGCGCCCAGCGAGAGTGCAGCCGCTCCCCGCGTTTCCCGGTCTTTATCTTTTAAGCCCTGCTCCGCCAAACTTACCGCTGCGGCATTTCCGGGGATCAATCGCAGCACACGCATCGTGGCCTGGCGCTGCTCGGCGCTCTTATCGGTCGCTCCCTCATGCAGCACCGTCCAGGCCTGGGCGACCGGCGTCTGGGCGATCGCAGGAGATGCGGTGAGCAAACATGCCGCGCTGATGCAGACTGCAACCACAGGCAACCGCAATTTCAATTTTCGATTCGACAAGAATGACATAGCTTCCTTTTCTACTGCGAACAGTTGCGCCCTTACGTTTGCACGTGCGACATGTGCAAGTGGCAAAACGAAAGGTCTATTGAACTTGAAGTATTGCACCCAATGTAGCCCGTGACTGGGGGCTCTGCAACTGGTCGGCGAATGATTTGAAAGCGCGAGTTTGGCAATTTTTCCTTTGGCTTCGAGGGGAACGCCTGAGATGAATATGAGCGCGGACTTCTGATGTGCTCAATTCGGAGGGACATGTGCGGCTTTATTAGTAGAGCGCGGATTCGGAGTCGTTCCACTATCAAGAGGCTGGCGTTCAGAGGTATATTCTCCAACATCGATCTCTGCCGGCCCAGATGTAAATCTTCCAATCACTTGGAAGGGAGCTCGGCTATCAACTTGTGTCGGAGATACATCTCGTGCGATGGCCATGGATTGCGACGCCAACCGGCCGCTTCGATTTGCTTCTCATCTCGTCCGGAGAATACACGGAAGTCGTGTGAGAGGAAATGACAATTCCTAAATCACAGAGAAGCTCTGTTAAGACGCGGCGACAGGTCCTTTTGTTCGCCGGACTTCAGTTTGACAAGCGTACCCCAACCCCCCGCCACTGGCGTCCGGGCCACGCCCCCATTTATCCTAAGATCAGCGATGATATCCGACGAAACTGACGCAAAGGGGAACGACATGGCGACCAAGGTAGACCAGGCCGTTCAAAACGATTTGACCGCTGAGGTCGCAGAATGGATCGAAGCATTTGACGAGGTAGTTGCGCAGGATTGGGAGCAGGGTGCCGCTCTGCTGGCCGCTCTCCGCGCCCGCGCCCGCGAAGCCGGGGTGCCTGCCGTAGGTGAAGTGGTCACGCCCTACGTGAACACCATCCCCAAGCATGATGAAGTTCCGTATCCCGGCGACCGCCAGATGGAGCGCCGCATCGAGGCCCTCCTCCGCTGGAATGCCATGGCCATGGTCCACCACCAGAATAAGGAAGATGCCGGCATCGGCGGCCACATCTCCACCTACTCCTCTTTGGCGACCCTGCTGGAAGTAGGTTTCAACCACTTCTTCCGCGCTCGCTACGGCGACCAGCCCGGGGACCTGATTTATTTCCAGGGCCATGCCTCTCCCGGCGTCTATGCCCGTGCCTACCTGGAAGGCCGCTTTGACGACGACCGCCTCAATAATTTCCGCCACGAATTGCGCGACACCCCCGGCCTCTCCAGCTATCCACATCCCTGGCTGATGCCGGATTTCTGGCAGTTTCCCACCGTTTCCATGGGCATCGGCCCGCTGAACGCCATCTATCAGGCGCGCTTTATGAAGTACCTGGAGAACCGCAACCTGATCGAGAAGACCGATCGCAAGGTCTGGGCCTTTGTCGGCGACGGTGAGACGGACGAGGTCGACACCCTGGGCGCCATTTCCCTGGGCTCGCGGGAAAAACTCGACAACCTGATTTTTGTCGTCAACTGCAATCTGCAGCGACTCGACGGTCCGGTGCGCGGCAACAAGCGCATCATCGATGAGCTGGAAGCCACCTTCCGCGGAGCCGGTTGGAACGTCATCAAGGTGATCTGGGGTTCAGACTGGGATGAGTTGTTCGCGCGCGACCACCAGGGTCTGCTGGTGAAACGCATGGAAGAGTGCGTCGACGGCGACTACCAGGCCTTCAAAGCCAAGAACGGCAAATATCTGCGCGAGAATTTCTGGGGCAAGTATCCCGAGCTGCTGAAACTGGTCGAGGACAAGACCGATAAACAGCTTTTCAAACTGCATCGCGGCGGCCACGACCCGGCGAAAATTTATAACGCCTACAAGCGCGCCGTCGAGCACAAGGGAAGTCCCACCGTCATCCTGGCGAAAACCGTCAAGGGTTACGGGCTGGGTTCGGCGCAGGCTCGCAACGCAACCCACTCAGAAAAGAAGCTGACAGACGAAAGCCTGGCGGAGTTCGTGAAGCATTTCGATATTCCATTGCCGGCAGACGCAGCCAAGCATGCGGATTTCTATCGTCCCGATGCCAGCGATCCGGCGATCCAATACCTGCAGGAACGCCGCGCCGCGCTCGGTGGCCCAATCCCGAAGCGCGAGGTACCCAAGCCAAATTTCGAAGCGCCGAAGCTGGATTTCTTTCACGAGTGGATTGCTGGTTCCAAAGGACGCGCCGTTTCCACCACCGGCGGCTTTGTCGGAATTCTGCGCGGACTGATGAAGGATGAAAAGATCGGCAAGCTGATCGTCCCCATCGTGCCCGACGAAGCCCGTACCTTCGGCATGGAGTCGGCGATCAAGCAGGTTGGCATCTACGCGCACGAAGGCCAGAAATACACGCCCGCATGATTCCGATATGCTGCTGTCGTATCGGGAAAATGTCGACGGACAAATTCTGGAAGAAGGCATCACCGAAGCCGGGTCCATGGCCTCCTTCACGGCAGCGGGAACGGCCTACACCAACTACCGCATTCCGATGATCCCGTTCTACATGTATTACTCGATGTTTGGCTTCCAACGTATTGGAGATATGGCGTGGGCCTTCGCCGACTCTCGCGGCAAGGGCTTCATGATGGGCGGCACCGCGGGGCGCACCACCATGCTCGGCGAAGGGCTGCAGCATCAGGACGGTCACTCGCACGTGCTGGCCGGCACCATCCCCACCTGCCTCACCTACGACCCCGCGTATGCCTACGAAATGGCCGTCATCATTCAGGATGGAATTCGTCGCATGTACGAGGCGGGCGAAGATTGCTTCTACTACCTCACCATGTATAACGAGAACTACGTCATGCCCGCGATGCCGCAAGGGGAGGGAATTCAGGAAGGAATTCTGCGCGGCATCTATAAATACAAAGCTGCCGAGGGCGGTAAGGCGCAGGCCCAACTCTTCGGCTCCGGCGCCATTTTGAACGAGGCAGTTCGCGCTCAGCAAATTCTGGCGGAGAAATACAAGATCGCCGCCGACGTGTGGAGTGTGACCAGCTACAACGAACTGCGTCGCGATGCGCTGCAGGTCGAGCGCTGGAACCGCCTGCATCCCGGCGAAAAACAGCGGACACCTTATGTCGTCGCGGCTCTCGGCAAAGCGGTCGGCCCCATCATCGCGGCCAGCGATTACATGAAGTCGATGCCGGACAATCTGGCCCCGTGGCTTGGATCGCGACTGGTGTCGCTCGGCACCGACGGCTTTGGCCGCTCCGACAATCGCGAGCATCTGCGCCGTCACTTCGAAGTGGATGCCGAGTCGATCGTCGCATCGACACTTTCAAAACTTGCCCGCGAAGGCGTCATCAAGGCCGATGTCGCCGAAAAAGCTTTTGCGGAACTTGGATTGTCCACCGAAGGCGCAGGCTCAGCCTTGGCTTAACAGGCTGCGGAAAAACACCAGATTGCCGGAGCTTTGTATCAGGGCCCGACTTCAGTCGGGCCGTAAATGGCCGAAAATCCGCAGGGCTTTAGCCCCTGAGGGAACTTTCTATTGACTTAATCAGAGCTTCTCTAATTCCATCCGCAAAATATACAAAAGCGGCATGGTGGCCATTCCCCACCATGCCGCTTCTTTTTTCGCCTGGCGGACGACCATCACCGCGGATCGAAGAAACCCGCCGGAAGCTCGCGCACCAGGTTTCTTATTTTCCCGACGCCGGCAAAAATGCGAACGGCTTGGCATTCTCGAACTTTGCCGCTGCGTCACCGGTATAAATTTCGCCGCCAGTCAGTGTCAGTTTTTTCACTGGTTGCCCTTCGGCAAAATTCAAATCTGCAAGATCCACCCAGAAGATATTCGGGCTGCGCGTCGACTCAAAATAGTAGCGGCGATTCTTGTGGTCTGAAACTGTCCGCCAGATCGTGGACGAAATATTCGGTTGTCCCGGCGTAGAGATTCCCAGCGGTACCGAGACGTTGCGAATCACAGAGAACGCGCTGGCGACGGCCTCGCGATCGTCCGCTGTTTTCGGAATCGCGTTGATGTAGAACGAAGCCCGAACAAAGCGGTCGGCAGCCCGATTCGTTCCAGGCAGCATGGTGGTCCCGCCGATTTGCTTCCAATACGCATTGAGCGCCAACTGTTGATCGTAGGTGGGGGAGTTGGTCATCACCTGGTATTCCTTGCCATGATGAATGATCATCTTCCCGTTGATGTATTCGAAGATGGCGGAATCGCCGCTCGGATCCGAGACAGCCAAATGCACCGTGCCTTCATGGCCGTCCGGTGTTGGAACCGGAAGCACGTAGAATGTGCCGGCTTGCGCGCCCGCGACAACATCATCTACCGTGGCGTAATTGTCGAGCACGTATTGCGCCCACACAGAAATCGACATGGGCTGACTCGTGCTGGTGGGCGGTGCTTCAGGATATTCCGACTCCGCCAGGTACAGCATGTTCGCAACCAGGCCTTTTTCATTCATGCCGTCGGCAGTTGCCGCTTCAAAGGCACTGGCCACGACACTGCCATACTTCGATGTCCAATGAATGGAAGTCGGTCCCGCCGCTCCATCGCGCTGCATTCCGCGCGGCAACACCCATAGGTTCGAACCCAGATCAGTTTGCCAATCCATGCTGCGTACGGTGATCACCGTACCATCAGGCCCCAGGTAAACCGCTCGGGTGCAGGCGTAGGTCGCAATCGGTACAACGGCAGAAAGCACCAGCGCGGTGCTCCCAAGTAGGCTGAACCATCTCTTTCGAATCTTCATATGTCTCCCTGGGGGATAGGGAGGAGTATAGGCGCAATTCACGCATATTCAAGCGAAGACTTGGGCAAGCCTTCTACGCCACCACCAGCCATGATCGAGTGACTGATGCACGACTCTCTGCGCCTCGAGGATCGGCCTGGTGGCGTGAATCTGTGGCGTGAATCCAGCCTCAACTCGGTACAATTGATGTAGACACCCAGAACCCGCCGCCCCACCCAGAATTTGCAGCGCCCCATAGCCTGCCCTGAGCTTGTCGAAGGGTCCCGCTTCTGGGACAGGGGACTAGGCAAGAGTGCCGGGTGCCCCATTCAAGCCGTTTTTTGGCTTGAATGGGACGGAAAATGGCCCCGCCAGAGCGAAAAAAATAGGCTAAACCGTTGTGGAATATACATTTATAGGTATCGCGGCCGCTGCATAATCCTTCAAATAGCCTGCACAATCCTTCAACTAGCCTGCACAATACCTTCAAATAGCCTGCATAATCCTTCAACTTTCCCGCACAATCCTGATTACACCACCAGCACCTGATCCAGTAGCTGATTCACCGCTCGCTGCGCCTCCAGGATTGAAAACCGGTGATCCATCGCTCCCGCCAGATCCGTATTGGCAAATGCAATCCTTCCAAACGGCGCGCGCCGCAGAATCTCCCTTGGCGCAGGCTGTCCATCCTTGCCAAAAAAGAATCCCGGTTGCGGACTCAAATACGCATGTCCCCAGCGATTGAGAATAATCCCCGCAATATCCTTCTGCGCATCAAAGCCATACTTCCCGAACATCGTATTGAACTGCTCGCGAATCGATCGCTCATACTCCCGGAAAGAAGTCCCAAACAATTCCCATCGGCCGCGGTTGCCCTGCTGCTCTGTGCTCATTCCCGGGTAAGAATACAAAACCTTCAGCGATAGAACGATCGGCGAATCCGGTCCAATCGTCGGATCTTGCAGCCCTGTCAGCGACGTTCTGCAAACCTGCGTGTAGTTGCCGACCCCTTCAAACCACTGGCATCCGCTGATTCCCATTTTGTAAAGGAACTGCCAATTTCTCACCGCAACATTCGCCATCATGCAGGGCGAGCGATAGAACTGGCTGTACGCATTGCGCTGCGCCTCAGGAAGATCGCGCACAATGTGCTTCGTGGTCCAGCTCCCGCCGGCCAACACCGCGGAGCGCGCCTTCACGCGATACAGCTTTCCCCCCTTCACATATGTGATGTTCAGAAAATTCGCCTTCGCCGGATCGCCGTCATGCTCCACCGCGACTACTGTCGACGAGAGCCGAACTCTGGAGCGAGTCTGCGGAGTATCGAGCGACGCAAAGTTCACAGTATTCTTGCTGACGTCTTCCACCGAGTCGGCACCATCAATCGCCGCTGGATTCAGGCTCTTCAACATCAACCGCGCGATGGTGGTATTGCCTCCGGGAAACATCTGCGTCATGTCTCCATCGGTGTCATGCAAAGGGTGCAGCATTTCGAATGCGTAATCGCAGTAGCCCGATAACGCATCCGGCCCCAGCCCTGACCCGCCGCCTTCCACCGGAGAGAGGAACGTTCGAATAGTCTCCTGACTCAGCCCAAATCGCTTCATCAGATGTTGTTCCAGCGTGATGGAATCCAGGTAGCGCGATGTCGCGTCGCCCTCCACCTTCGGCGGAACAAAACTGTCTCCCGGCAGCGGCGTTCCTTTCAGAAATCGAAGCAGCTCTGTTCGTGCAGTGTCGGAAATGGGAGCTCCTTTGAGTCCGCTCCCCAGCGGATCGATCACCCACATTCCCGACTTCTGTCCAAACTTCGCGCCGAACCAGAATCCGTATTGCCCGTTCGCCATCCCCACTGTGTCGTAAGGATTGTTCGCGAGCGGCATCGCCTTTCCAGGTCCGCCCCATGTTTGATATTGGAGCTTAGGAGTTTTCAAACCGATCGAATCGTAGAAGCGCGTGAAAAAGCTGTTGGGATACATCAACTGGTAAATCGCCGAACCCTGGTGCGAGATCAACCGTTTCCCGTCGACCATAAATTCATTCTGCTTCGCCTCGCCGCCAAAGATGGGATGGTTTTCCAGCACCAGGCAATTCATCCCCGCACGCGTGTTGCGCTGGAAGAACAGTGCCGCAGCCAATCCGCTGATTCCGCCGCCAATCACCACGCAATCGAAGGTCTCTCCCGTATCCGTAATGTTGTTGGGCAGCGTGTTGTAAATTCCGTCGCGGATCGTGTGGCCCGCCTGCATCACGGGCAGCGTGTTGCCATTGGAGTTGCTGTATTCGCCGACGCCGCCATAGCCGGTAAACTCGTCTTTGGTCGTTGAGGCCAGCAAATCCGCAGGCTTGATGCCGCTGAGCAGCGTCGCTCCAGACACCATCAATGTGGAGCCGAGAAAATCACGGCGCGTGATGGGCTCGTCCATACCCAGGCTGGTATCGCCGGACATAGGACATTTAGGATCGGGATCAGACATTCGCGACTCGCTTTCGATTGGTTTTTTCGTGCAATGATTCCTATCGTATCGCCAGATTTCTGTAGGATATTGAAATTGACATCTATGCGAAACATTCCGATGCGTAAAAATCGATTGAACTTGCGATCATTCAGGAACATTCCAATGATCCGCCGCTGCTTCTGGATCTTTCTACTCGCGACATTTGCCGTGCAGGCATTCGCGCAAGACGATACCGTGGTGATTCGCCCGGTCGAGATTCAGGATGTTCTTGTGAATCCCGGCATGGGGATTACAACATTCCAGCGATTCAATGGGGATGCGATCAATCCGAAATTTACCTGGTCGGAACGCGGCCCGGTGACGCGGCTGCAACCGGCGTCGACCAAGCCGGATTTTCCTGACACCTCGATCGCCTATGTTCGCTGGTACTGGAACACCATCGAGCCGGAGCAAGGAAAATATCGCTGGGACATTATTGATCTCGCGCTGCAGGAAGCGAAAGAGCACGGGCAGCGGCTGGCGATTCGCCTGATGCCGTATGCAGGACAAGAAGGTTCGATCGAACCGTTGCCGGCCTGGTATCGCAACTCCGGCGCGCGGCGCGCGAACAAGCCGACAGATAAAGACGGCGAGGTTTGGCAGCCGGACTTCAGCGATCCGCTGTATCTGAAATATTGGGGAGATTTGGTTGCGGCCGCGGGAGAAAGATACGACGGAAATCCTTACCTCGACAGCGTCGACATATCGTCGGTTGGATATTGGGGCGAAGGCTGGAGTCCGTACATGCCGGAGTTCTCCGTTCAAAAACAATTGATCGACATCTGGCTCAAGGCGTTTCCGCACACGACGTTGCTGATGAACTTCGACCAGCCCGAAGCGCTGGCCTACGGAACGCAGCAGGGTGCGGGCTGGCGATTAGATTGCCTGGGCGACATGCGCCTCTCATCGAATGACAAATATTTCTCGCCGGAAATGCTGGATGTCTATCCGCAACAAGTGGTGCGTGCTGGAATCGAAAATGTGTGGCAACGCAGCCCCGTTTCGCTGGAAAGCTGCGGCACTCCATCCAGTTGGAAGAAGGATGGATTTGACGTGTCCTACATCCTGGACCAGGCTCTGCGCTGGCACGTCAGTTCGGTGAACATAAAATCCTCTCCCATCCCGCCAGACTGGGAGCCGCAGTTTGAAGAGTTCGAAAAGAAGATGGGCTATCGCTTTATCCTGCGCCGACTGGAATATCCAAAAACGGTGCAGCCGGGCGAGATGATGCCCATGCATATGTGGTGGCTCAACGCCGGCGTGGCACCGATCTACCGAAATTATTGGCTGGCCGTGGAAGTGACGATCTGCCGATGGCAGTGCCGTGATTCGCGTTCCCGCGGATATACGCAAATGGCTTCCAGGCGATGCGGTGGTGGATGATTCTCTTTACATTCCCGACAACCTCGCTCCAGGAACGTACACGTTTCGTATCGCAATGCTCGATCCCAGAACGCAACAGCCCGCAATTCGCTTTGGCATGCAAGGGCGTCAGCCAGACGGATGGTACGACATGGGAACCATCGTCATCGCCGCGCAAAAATAGCGCACGCGTTTTCGCGGCAGTGTCTTCCAACGCATGCTTGATGACGGTTGTGAAAGTACGAGGAATTTTCGTACTCGCTTCCGAACGCGTCCTCGCTGCTTTCATCACTCGCGTGTTCGACCTCTTCAACAGAATGATCTTCCGCTGTCTCTGAGCTGATTCATGCTCTCCGCTTGAAACTACAATCCATCGCAAATCGCGAATCACGAATTCACCAACACTTCATCGATCGCGCAGTTGGATTCATCAAAAGCCCGAATGCCCCGATGTATATCTTTGGCAATTACTTTTCTATTTCAACCCCAAAGGTAGGAAAGGGCATCCCCCATGTCTTTGAAAATCTGTGTAGTTTTATGCTTGTTACTCGCCGGAGTAGCGAATGCGCAAGATGTACCGACATCGAAACACGTCTGGGTACTCACCGAAGAAAATCACAGCTTTGAAGATGTCGTCGGCAATTCTCAAATGCCGTACTATAACCAGCTCATCAAAAAATATGGATTGGCGACGCAGTTTTATTCTGACCAGCATAGTTCTCTTCCAGCATTAATGTGGTACGTTGCTGGGGCTGCGGTTGAGACCAATAACGATACCGTGTCGTGCGATCACAGCAACGACAATATTGTCCGCGAGCTGTTAAAGCATGGTGGTTACACCTGGCGATCGTACCAAGAAGATATGCCCAACGCCGGGTATCAGGCGCTCTATGGCGGGCCAGATAATATGTACGCTCGTCGACACAATCCACTGATTGACTTCACGGACGTCTGTCCGGGAACAGGCCAGGACACGAATAGCGTTCCTTATACGCAGATGGCAACGGATTTCGATCTCGGCAATGTAGCGAATTATGCCTACATCACTCCAGATCTGAACCATGATGCTCACAACGGAACTCTTGCGGCAGCCGATCAATGGCTTCAGGCGAATCTTCCTGCCATTCTTGCCAGACCAGAATTCGAGCCGGGCGGCGATGGACTTCTATTCATTATTTGGGATGAGGGTACTCTCAGCACAGACAACCGTTGTTCCTCTACCGTTGCAAGCGGGTGCGGCGGACGTGTTGCCACTCTCGTAATTGGGCCGCGAGTGAAACCGGGTTATCAGTCGACCATTACCTATCACGGCGAGAATGTGCTGAAGACAATCTGCGTGGCCATGGGGTTGTCGACCTGTCCTGGTGCGGCGCAAAATGCTGTGCCTATGTCGGATTTCTTTACTAACGGAAGTTCGTCCCAGGGCCAATCAGACGGTGTGGTCATTTCAGCTCCGGGAGATGGCGCCACCATTGTTGGATCTGTCCACCTGATCGCCTCTGCGTCGGAAAACGAGGCGGTGAGCCAAACACAAGTCTGGGATAACGGCGTGAAGTTGGGAGTGTACGGCTCTCAGGTAGATGCGATTTATAACCTGGCACCGGGGAGCCATCGAACGACGGTTCTCGACCTGGATTCTTCTTACAAAGTCATTCATCAAACCGCTGTGACTTATACCGTCCAGTCACTCGTCAATGGGATCCAAATCCTCTCACCCACGCCGAACCAAACCATCAGCATGTCCACCGTCAACATTGTCGCCCACGCCAATGAATCCGTGCCGGTGAGTCAGATCCAGGTTTGGGACAATGGGGTCAAACTCGGCCGGTATCCCGGAGATAACGTGAACCAATATTTCACGCTTGCACCGGGCTATCACACGGTGACAGTGATGGATCTGGACAACAGTTACAACACAATTCACCAATCGAGCGTTTCCTATCTTGTGCAATGAAAAAGTCTTGATGGCTACGGGATTCGTAGGAGTTCCGTAGCGAATGAAGCCGGGACCGGCGCAGAATTTGAGGGTCTTGCTACCAATCGCCAAACTGTGCGGAGGGGGTACTGCAGATCTTTCGAAATATGGTAGGCACGAGGAGACTCGAACTCCTGACCTCTACCGTGTCAAGGTAGCGCTCTAACCAACTGAGCTACGCGCCTACAAGCGCTCCATCGATTCTAATGCCAGCGAGGGGTGGGGGCAACCTGGGCCTGTGATTTCATCAGTTGCGTTAGGATGAATCAGGGTCCCTAGCCATTCTTGCGCTGCGCCAATTACGTGCTTTGCCGAATCAGCTGACGTTGCTTCGGCTCTCCATCGTGCCCTTCCTTGTCCTCGCGATTCTGGATGGTCATTATCATCGCGCATTTATTTTGATGGTGGTGGCCGGCGTCAGCGACGGACTCGATGGCGCGCTGGCTCGTCTGTTCCGTCAGCGAACGGAACTCGGTTCCTACCTGGATCCCATCGCCGACAAGCTGCTGCTGAGCACACTGTTTCTGGTGCTGACCCATGTCGGCCTGGTCTCTATGAAGATCACGGTCATGGTATTCAGCCGCGATCTGGGCATCATTGTAATTTCGTCACTGCTGTATGCGACGACAGGGACGCGCGATTTTCATCCCAGCTGGCTGGGGAAGGCGAATACGGTCGCGCAAATATTGGCGGTGTGTTCCGTTGTCTTAGCGCAGACGCGTCCGCAGTACTGGGTGCTTTGGACGCGACACGCGTCGCTGGAAGCGACTTTGTGGCTGACAGTGTTTTCTGGATTTCACTATCTGTGGCGCAGCGGACGTCGACTGGGTTCGCCGGTCGAAACCGAGGCGGGCGTGCGCGGTTAGCGGAAGCGCTTCCTATAAATTGATTGGGGTTGAATCGTGAGGCGGGCGTGGCGTCAGGCGAGAGCCTTGCGCCTTCCAAACAGCATGATCCGAACTATTCGTCCGGCTGCTCGGCGCTCTTCAGGCTCTTCTCTTCAATGTCCATGTCGGTAAATTCATGCGAGTCGAAGACCTCGCCGCATTCCAGACATTCCACAAATTCGGCATCTTCTTCGCGGGTTAGTACGCGCACGCGTGGGTGCTTGCAGGCTTCCATGGCTGTGTATTTTAGATGCGGGGAGTCACCCCGATTGCGCCAGTGTCCCGTAAGTCGATGCTGTTTGTCAAAAGAAAATTTACCGATTTGTGCGAATTCACAAGCAGTTGAACAGGATGGAACCAGAGGAGTCATCCGTCGAGCCGTCATGAACGGTCTGCGCGCTACTGGATGAAGGACAGATCGGAGCAGCATCTCTGTGGAATCGTCGGTTGGCTGTTTCCACTTGTTCTGATGGAATATCAGACATCATGACTCTTCGATCCGAACCCTCGCGCTCTATCCAGGCTGAAACCGAAGTTGTGCTCCGCCAGCAGTTAGTGGATTCTTTTCATGATGATCGTGTGCATGCTTCGTTTGAGAAGATATTTGCCGACATTCCCGCCAATCTGCGCAACGCGAAGCCAGCAGGTCAGCCGTTCACACTCTGGGGGCTGCTCGTTCATATCCGTTTGTGCGTGATTGATTTTCTGGATGCCTGCAGAATTCCGGGGTATGTCGAGCCGCCGGTACCGGAGGGATTTTGGCCGGATGAAAATGCAGTTGCGGACGATGCCGCTTGGGAAGAAGACTTGGCGGGATATCACGCTGCCATGCGCGAGTTCGAGGCACTGCTACTGGATCCCTCGACTGACCTGTTTTCGCCCATCCCGGGCAGCGACGGCCGCAACATTTTGCGCCAGGCCTTAGCTTGCCTGGATCACAATGCCTACCATCTGGGGCAAGCATTGTTAGTGAGAAGGCTGTTAGGCATCTGGTCTGACTAAACGGACCGGACACCGATTTCGTTAGCGAAACCCAGTTAAAGCTATCGCTTGCAACTCGGACTGAAAGAGTCCTATAATGGATTTGTCGACGAAATGCCTGCGAAACGATGTCTTTAGCATGTCCGTTCGCTGGTCACGAGTCCAAATTCTATGCTGCGACTCACTAAAAAATCGGATTACGCGCTGATGGCGCTGAAGCATCTTGCCGAGCATCCCGGCAATCCGACGCAGAGCGCGAAGGACATGGCGGAGGCGTACCACATTCCGCCGCCGCTACTGGCCAAAATTTTGCAGACGTTAGCGCGGTCCGGCCTGGTGATTTCGCATGCTGGACTGCATGGCGGGTATTCGTTGGCGAGGCCGGCGAGCGAAATTACTGCCTTCGAGGTGATTCGCTCGATTGAGGGGCCGCTGTTCATTGCGTCGTGCACGACCAGCCATGGCGACTGCGATCTGCTGAGTTCCTGCATCGTGAAAGAGCCGCTGCGCAAGTTGAATGACACGATCCGAGATTTGTTGAACGATATGCGCATCTCCGATCTTTGTGACGAATCTAAATTGGGAGCCTCGGGATATGCGCGCAGTGTCCAGGCGGGATCGTTAGTAACGCTAGGCCGCACCATGTCGCGCGCCTAGGGGAGAAGCATCACAGAGTTTTTTGTTCCACAGGGAGCCTCAATGAGTACCGTTCTAAGCGAACCGAAATTGCCCGCCGGAGTGAAGTTGCCAATCTACATGGATAACCATGCCACCACGCCGCTCGATCCGCGTGTGTTGGAGGCGATGCTTCCTTACTTCACGAACAAATTTGGAAATGCGGCAAGCCGCAACCACTCCTTCGGCTGGGAAGCGGAGAAGGCAGTTGACCTGGCCCGCGAACAAATTGCCAAGCTGATTGGCGCTACGGCGAAGGAAATTATTTTTACGTCTGGCGCGACCGAGAGCAACAATCTGGCGATCAAGGGAATTGGTGAGATGTACCGCGAACGCGGCAATCACATCATCACCCAGGTGACCGAACACAAAGCGGTGCTGGACACCTGCAAGCGGATGGAGAAGATGGGCTATCCGCGTCACCTATCTTCCGGTCAACGCCGATGGCTTGATT
This sequence comes from uncultured Acidobacteriota bacterium, assembly GCA_963774515.1. Classification (GTDB taxonomy): domain Bacteria; phylum Acidobacteriota; class Terriglobia; order Terriglobales; family Acidobacteriaceae; genus JAKAAZ01. The sequence continues at coordinate 83,660 of CAVZFK010000015.1, forward strand.
GAGATGGACGATTTGAAGCGTGCCATCGATGACAAGACGATCCTTGTCAGCATCATGTTTGCGAACAATGAAATTGGCGTGATTCAGCCGGTCGCGGAAATTGGCAAGCTGTGTCATGAGAAGGGAATTCTGTTCCATACCGATGCGGTACAGGCGGTTGGAAAAATTCCTGTCGACGTGAATGCGATGAACATCGATGTTCTGTCGCTGTCCGGGCACAAAATCTACGGACCCAAGGGTGTGGGCGCATTGTATGTTCGTCGGCGCAACCCGCGCGTGCAGATTGCGGCGCAGATGGATGGCGGCGGTCACGAGCGCGGCATGCGTTCGGGCACGTTGAACGTTCCGGGAATTGTTGGGCTGGGCGCGGCTTGCGAGATTTCTCGGTTGGAGATGGACGAGGAAGCCGCGAAGTTGAGTGCGATGCGCGACCGGCTGAAGGAAAAGCTGGAGTCGAACCTGGACTTTATTCATTTGAACGGATCGATGGAACACCATCTGCCGGGAAATCTGAACATGAGCTTTATCCATGTCGAGGGCGAATCGCTGTTGATGGGTATCAACGACATCGCGGTTTCGAGTGGCTCGGCTTGCACCTCGGCGACACTGGAACCATCGTATGTATTAAAGGCGCTTGGGCTGGGAGATGACGTTGCGCACAGCTCGATTCGATTTGGGCTGGGACGATTCAATACCCAGGCTGAAGTGGACTACGTTGCCGATAAAGTCATCGACGTAGTGCAGAAATTGCGTGAGCTTTCGCCGCTGTATGAAATGGCGAAAGAGGGTATCGATCTGACCAAGGTTCAATGGCAGGCGCACTAACAGCGACGCACAACTTTTTGAGTTCACAGTATTTGGAGGAAGTATGGCATACAGCGATAAGGTAATTGAGCACTACAACAATCCGCGCAACGTCGGTCAGATGGATAAGAACAGCACCGAAGTTGGCACGGGCCTGGTCGGCGCCCCGGAATGCGGCGACGTGATGCGGCTCCAGATTAAAGTGAATCCGGAAACGCGCGTGATCGAAGACGCCAAGTTCAAAACCTTCGGCTGCGGTTCGGCAATTGCTTCTTCCTCCCTGGCAACAGAGTGGGTGAAGGGCAAGACGGTGGACGAAGCCCTGGAGATCAAGAACACGGACATCGTGAAAGAGCTGGCGTTGCCGCCGGTGAAGATTCACTGTTCCGTGTTGGCGGAAGATGCGATTCGCGCTGCTATCGGCGACTGGAAAAAGAAGAATGTGGCCGACGGTCAGGCAGTGTCGACTCCAGTTGCGGTTGCAGCGAACTAAACTTCGCGGCACCGTTGGAGTGAATGTGTTGCGCCAATGCGGCGCGGTTCAAGGACGAGGGAGATGAGCGCGTTGGAACCAGTTACGATCAGCAATGCATCTGGCGCTTCGGAAAGCTCTTCTGGCCAGCACGCTACAGGATCGTCGAGCGCGCCCAACTCGCCGCAAAAGGGAATTCACGTTACAGATCGTGCGATCAAGCGAATCCGGGTGGCGATGGCGAAGGAAAGTATCGCTCCCGATCAAGGTGGCTTGCGATTGGGTGTGCAGGGTGGCGGATGTTCTGGGCTAAGCTATAACATTCGCTTTGATACCCAGCCGCGTGAGCGCGATCGCGTGTATGACTACGATGGCGTCCGCGTTTTCGTCGATCCAAAATCGTTTATTTACCTGAACGGCATGACCCTGGATTACGAAGAAACGTTGATGCGCCAGGGCTTCAACTTCATTAATCCTAACTCCACCAAATCGTGCGGCTGCGGATCGTCTTTCTCTGGCTAACGCAGGGTCGCCTGTTGACAGCCGACGTCGCGGCGCAGGAATGGCGGGCGAGAGTCGGATCTTCAATCAGCCAAGAGAGAGCGCATGACAGTCGTTGCGGAACCTCCGAAGAAATTAGTTTGTTGGTCGTGCGGCAGCGAGAACGACGCGGCTACGCAGTTTTGCGCCAAGTGCGGCAAGTTACAACCGTACACACCCGACAGACTATTTCGCATTTTTCGGACTGCCACGACGGTTTCAGCTGGACACGGCGGCACTCGAAAAGCGGTTTTATCAACTCAGCAGAAAATTTCATCCTGACGTGTATGCCCGCGCCAGTACCGACGAGCAGCGCTGGAGCCTGGAGAAAAGTTCGGTATTGAACGATGCCTGGCGTACTCTTCGCGATCCGCTGAGACGCACGGAGTACATGCTGGGGCTAGCTGGAATTCGGCTGGAAGAACAGTCTCGCGACGCTTCAGATAAAGCAGCGGAAAGCGGGATGGCCAAGCAGCAAGTGGTCCCGCCGGATTTGCTGGAAGAAGTTTTTGAACTGAACATGCAGTTGGAAGAAATGCGCATGGCGAAGGCCAGCGGCGCGGATGATCCGGAAACGCGGGGTAATCTCGAAGCCGCGCAACAGAATTTTGATGCGCAGACTGAAAGCTTCCGAGCAGGACTTGCAGCGCTTGTGGCGCGAATGGGATTCGGCGGCGGAAGCCAATGATGACAAGACGCAGCAAAACGCACAACAGAAAATGGTCGATCTGCTGAATCGGCGTAGTTATATTCGCAACCTGCTGCGCGATGTGGAAGAGGCGCTGAACAACTAATCGCGCCTCTGGAAATGGAATTTACAAAGAATGGCAGATGAAAGAGTAGTAGGCATCGATCTAGGTACGACGAACTCGTTGATCGCCTTTATGCAGGGCGACCAGCCGGTGGTCATTCCCGGCGAAGACGGTTCAAATCTGGTGCCTTCGGTGGTGGCGTTGTCGGCGGATGATCGATTCGTCGTCGGCAATGGCGCGAGAAAAAATCTTCTGGAGACTCCGGATCGCGCAGTGTATTCCGTCAAGCGTCTAATGGGTCGCGGTGTTGAGGATGTTCAGGACGAGCTGAAGTTTTTTCCGTTTCGTCTGGCGGATGACCTCGCCGAAGGAGAAGTGCTTCGCATCAAGCTGGGCACTCGCGAACTGACTCCGCCGGAAGTGTCCGCGTACATCCTTCGTCAACTTAAGCAAAACGCCGAACGCTTTTTCGGGCCTGGAATAACGGTGAAGAAGGCTGTCATCACCGTGCCCGCGTATTTCAACGACACGCAGCGTCAGGCAACGAAAGATGCTGGGACGAATTGCCGGCCTGGATGTTTTGCGGCTTGTGAACGAACCGACTGCGGCCGCGCTCGCATATGGGCTGGATCGGCAGAAAGATGGCATCGTCGCGGTGTACGACCTGGGCGGCGGCACATTTGATATTTCGATTTTGAAATTGCATGACGGCATTTTTGAAGTTGTGTCGACGAATGGCGATACCCATCTTGGCGGCGACGATATCGACAATCTCCTGATCGCAATTGCGCTCGATGATATCTCTGGCGATCTGGGCCTCGATGTGCGACACAATGGCGAGGTAATTCAGGCGATTCGCAAGTCCGTGATCGATGCCAAGATTGCGCTCAGCACAGAGGATTCTGCCAAGCTGGATGTCACTTTGCCCACGGGCCAGCGTTATGCTCGTGAGATCACACGCGAACAATATGAGCAACTGATTCGGCCTATTGTTGAGCGCACGATTGCTCCCTGCCGGCAGGCGATTCAGGACGCGGGCATAAAAATCGAAGAAATCGGCGAAGTTGTTCTGGTTGGCGGATCGACGCGGATTCCGCTGGTACGCAAAGTAGTGGATGATGTTTTCGCGCTGGCCGCGCGCGGAAAAAAGCCTCATACCGAGATGAATCCGGATGAGGTGGTCGCGCTGGGAGCGGCGGTTCAGGCCAACATACTCGCCGGAGATTCTTCGGCGACGGACGACATGCTGTTGCTGGACGTGACACCGTTGTCGCTCGGGATTGAAGCGCTGGGCGGCGTCGTGGCGCGTATTATTCAGCGCAATTCGACGATTCCTGCATCGGCGACGGAACACTTCACTACCGGCATCGATGGCCAGACCAACGTCGCCATTCATGTGCTGCAGGGCGAGCGCGAGCTTGCGAAAGATTGCCGATCGCTGGCGCGTTTTGATCTGAAGGGAATTCCGCCCATGACGGCGGGGATGCCGCGGATTGAAGTGAAGTTCCTGATCGATGCCAATGGAATTCTGCGGGTGACTGCGCTGGAACAGCGCAGCGGCAAGCAGGCTGAGATTGAAGTGAAGCCGACCTACGGCCTGACGGATGAGCAGGTCGAAACCATGATTCTCGATTCCTTCGATCACGCCGAGGAAGATTTCCGCGAGCGGCAATTAATTGAAGCCAAGAGCGAAGCCGAGACGATATTGATTGCCGTTGAAAAAGCGCCCTCAAGCCCTGCATGGAAGCTGCTGCAAGCGGACGAAGTGGCGCATATCCACACTGCGCGCACCACGCTGGAAGAAGCGCGGTGCGGCAACGACTACCACGAGATTCGCAATGCGATCGAGGCGCTCGACAAGGCGACCAGGAATTTTGCCGAGTTGCAAATGGATGTCGCGGTCGGTTCCGTGATGAAAGGCAAGACCATGGACGCGGCTGGCGAGCGCATGGGCAAAGGTCCCGCTGCCCATCACCCCATGGCCGCTGCTGAATTTGAATCTGCGCCGAAAGAATCTGAAGTTCAAAACAAGTGAGAGCACGCTATGGCACACACGACTAGTCCTGATACCGAGAAACCGATCGATCTGAGCAAACCACCCGCAGCGGGAATGGTTCGCGTCACATTTCTTCCCGAAGGCCGCACGGTGGAATTTGAATACGGAACCATGCCCTACGATCATCATGGCAAGCCGATGTCATTCCTCGACGTGGCGGAAAACTTCGGTATTTTTCTGGATCACGCTTGCGGCGGCGCTTGCGCCTGCACTACCTGTCATCTTTGGATTAAAGAGGGCGCATTCGAAGATCAGCGAACCGGATGACGACGAGCTCGATCGCATGGAGACGGCTGCGGATGTGCAGCTGAATTCTCGCCTTGGCTGCCAGGCAGTCATTACTGGGCCCGGGAGTTATGTGGTGGAGATTCCCAAGTGGAACCGCAATTATGTTTCTGAAGGTAAGCCGCTGTCGCTCGTCGAAGAAAAGCCGGCGCCTACAAATCCCTGACATAATATTGTGAAGCCACTCGGGAGCGCGCCGTGCCACAGATCACCTGGAATGATGCAGAGGAAATCGGAATTCAATTGCAGGAGAAGTTTCCTGAGACCGACCCGTTGACTGTTCGCTTTACTGAATTGCATCGGTTCGTGACGGAGCTGCCAGGCTTCGCCGACGATCCGCAAAAGTCGAACGAGTCCAAGCTGGAAGCCATCCAGATGGCCTGGTATGAAGAGTGGAAAGACGCCAGCGCATAAGCTATTTATTTGCCAAACATTGGGCTTCACACTGCTCCAGGCGTTCCGATTCGCGGGGATGTCGCGGCGCTGGTGGTGGAGGCGTGCGTAGTTGAAGGATTATGCAGGATAGTTGAAGGATTATACGGAATAGTTGAAGGATTATGCAGGATAGTTGAAGGATTATGCAACGCACTTTTTGGGGCAAGTGCATTGGCTGCAGTGGAATGAGGGAGCAAACCTCATGTAAATCGGGCTTCCGCTGCGGAATTTCAGCAAAAAACGAAAAGCGGACGGTGGCAACTCCGTGCGATCCGGGACATACATTGCTCCGATGGACGCGGTGGGAGGGGCTGATCTCTATTTTATCAAGTTCGGACTAGTCGATACGCCAATCGTACTGGCTGTGACGCTGTCGCAATCTCTCTACGGAGTTAGGGTGCGGCGGTTCGGGGCGCGCCGGCGCGGTCTTCGGAAGCGCAGACTAAATTCATTTATCCTCGCTAACTAATTTACTAGTTGCCCGTCTCAAAGGAAGCAGCAAATTTGACTCAGTTTGATTCTGGTGGGAGATGCCTGAACTCTGATGCCTCCGAAGACCTCCAATACGTTAACCGAAGCTGAGCTGAGGCTGATGAAAATTCTCTGGGCCCGCGGCGAGTCGACTGTCGCCGATCTGGTGACTGCGACAAACGAGGAAGTTCAACTTGCTTATACTTCGGTGCTGACAACCATCCGCGTGTTGGAGAAAAAGGGTTACGTGGTTCATCGGCAGGAGGGCAGAGCTTTCCTGTACAGTCCCCGTGTTGCCGAACATGATGCAAGCCGATCGGAAATCCGTAATGTACTCCATCGTTTCTTTGGCGACTCGCGAGAACGGTTGCTGCTCTCACTGCTGGGCGATGGCGAAATCACACCGAAAGAATTGAAAGCTGTTAAAGAAGCCATTGCCAACGCGCCGGAAGATTCGCGAAAGAAGCGATAACGATGCCATTCATTGTGCACATGATTGCGATGCTTCCTTCTGTGGTTGCGAGCTGCCTGATCTCCGCCATTTGGCAAGGCATGGTGTTGGCGATAGGCGTTACGCTGTGCCTTCATCTGCTGCCGGAGACGACTGCTGCGATTCGCTCTATCATCTGGTCGGCTGCATTTGTGCTGGTCATCGCACTGTACGTCGCGGGTACGATGACAAGCAGTCCGTCCATTCACCGGGTGTCGCAATGGATCCGCGATCCACCTCGATGTTCGTTGGGGCATGGCGATTGCGGTTCTGTGGATTCTGATGTCGATGGTTCGCGGATTACAGCTTGCGATGAGCGTGCTTCGCTTGCGAAGAATTGCAAACCAGGCAACGCCTGTTGAGGCTGGCGATGCGTGGAAGAATCTCCTCAGCCGTACTCGTCGACACGTCGAACTTTGCACATCATCCGATGTGGATAGCCCAAGCGTGATTGGATTCTTTGTCGCCGCGCATCCTTATCCCGGCTGCTGTGCTCGAGAAGCTTTCGCAGCCGCAGCTGGAGCAGATCATTCTGCACGAAATGGAGCATCTGCGCCGCCGAGACGATTGGGTTAACCTGCTGCAGAAGGTCAGCCTGGTTTTATTTCCATTGAACCCAGTGCTGCATTGGATCGAAAAGCGACTCTGCATGGAGCGCGAACTTGCATGCGATGAGAGCGTGCTCAGGTTCACACAGGCTCCCAAGGCCTATGCAAGTTGCCTTGTCGAGCTGGCGGAGCATTCCATGCTGCAGGCAAGAACGTCGCTGGCATTGCGTGCATGGGAGCGGCAATCAGAACTGGCAAGCCGTGTGCGTTGCATTCTTCGAGATTCCAATGTTCCGCTCGGGCCGTGGTCCTGCAAAATTGGTGGCGGGTTCGCTTGGTGCTTGGGTTACTCGCAGGCGCAGCAAGTCTGTCCCATTGCCGGCAAATTGTTTCTTTTACGTCTTCGCCAGCGTTGGTGAACGCATCGGCTGAATCACATGCTGAGACCTCCCCGAGCCTGCAAGATGCGGCATTTCATCCTGGAATGGCGCACGCAACATTTATTAAGGATGTAGTTGTCGAGAGGCAGCCTGTCCAAGCCGCATCGACGAAGCTGAGGCAGCGGCAGTTAAAAGTAAAACGTCGTGATCCTCGCCGCAAAATGGTGTCGTCGCTGTTGTTGGTGACGGGCTGGAACGGCGTTTGGGTTGAGTCTGACCTGCGCTTCACAGTTGTTGAAAATGTTCGTCCTTCCATTCACTCAGCCGGCCACCCCGCCGCCGACTGGGTAGTCTTCCAACTTTAACCTTGTCCGTCGTTATGGAGAGATACATTTATGCCTAATGAAACTAATAAATTAGTTACTAAAAGAAGCCAGATAGCCGGTACGGCTGCGATCGCAATCGCGATCCTTCTGGGAGCATTCATGTTCAGCCAATACCGTGCCCAGGCCGCCGGCGTTCCTGCGGCTCCCCTTGATGAGCACAGCGTTACCGCACTCACCTCGCTCGACCAGGCGATGGAATCGGTCGCGGCTCGCGTGACGCCGGCAGTCGTCAACATTGCCGTTACATCTAAGGTCTCACCCGATCGCGCCGTGTCGGATGACAGTCAACAGGAAGTGCCGCCGGGGATGGAGCAATTCTTCGGGCCATCCGCACCGCAACGTGCCCAACCGCTGCAACATGGAATCGGGAGTGGCGTCATCATTTCTCCGGATGGCTATATCGTCACCAACAATCACGTGGTAGAAGGTGCAGTGCAGGTCCAAGTGACACTGCACGATCGGCGGATCATGAAAGCAAGGGTGGTTGGGGTGGACAAACTCACCGATCTCGCGGTGTTGAAAATCAACGCTACAAATCTTCCAAGCATTGCCTGGGGTGACTCTACAAAACTGGAGCCAGGGGAGACGGTGCTGGCTTTCGGAAGCCCGTTTGGATTTTTCAGATTCTCGGTGACGCGTGGCATCGTAAGCGCAGTGGACCGGCCAAATCCCTACTCGGACGATCCGCGGAAGCCGGGTGATTTTATTCAGACGGATGCAGCGATTAATCCGGGGAACTCGGGTGGGCCATTGGTGAACGCACGGGGAGAGCTGGTGGGAATCGATACTTTTATCGTCTCCGAGAGCGGGTCATTCGCGGGCGCGGGATTCGCAATTCCGTCGCAAATCGTACACTCCGTCGCGGAACAACTCATGAAGTCTGGCAGCGTGCACCATGGATATCTGGGGATGAGCATGAACGATGTCACCCCGGACAACGCTCATTTTTTCAACCTGCACGAGGCATCGGGCGTGATTGTTGCATCGGGGTAGCGCCAAATTCGCCGGCAAGCCGCGCGGGCCTGAAACGAGGGGATGTGATTACGCTTCTGAATGGCCAAAAGGTTATTGACGGAAGCGGATTGCAGGTGGCGGTGACCGAAGAGACACCGGGAACGCACATCACGCTGGGTATTGTGCGCGACGGCAACCCGCGAACTCTCGACCTGACGGTGGGGGAATATCAGGCACATCTGCAAGAGGCCAGCGACAGCAATGGGGCCATGCCGCAAGGAGCAAAGATTGGTGTTGGTGTCACTGACCTGACACCGGATATTCGCCAACAGATTCAAGTCCCGGATCAGGTGAATGGAGTTGTTGTTGAGAGCGTGCGTCCGGGCAGCCCAGCTGAAGATGCTGGTCTCGCACCCGGCGACGTAATCCTGGAAGTCGATCGTCGGCCAATCACTTCCGCGGGTCAGTTTGTCGCGGCAGTCCATGCAGATTCACAAGGAAACGACATGCTTTTACTGGTGTGGTCGAAGGGCAGCACGAGCTATCGCACGATCCGCCCTGAACTCGCGAAGGAAAATAGCTAGCATAGTGTGACTACGCAGATGATGTCCTTCACTTCACGCAGAGGATCCACGATGTATCTCTGCGTGAAGTGGAGGTCAATTCATTTTCTGCAGGTCTTCTGCATGCTCGCCTGTCCAAGCACTACGGCAGGATCTGCCGGTACCGATGTTCGTACGAACAACTTGAATCATGCACTCCTACGGCACCTTGGTCACGTAGCATGGGTTGCTCATATTTTGTGCCGGAGGCGTGGGCGGAGACATCCACGGCGGATTGTTGAAATCGAAGAACTCCGACATATCCGGCTGCGCCGCATCCCGATTGTTGAGGGCAGGTAGATTGAATCGTTCTTCAATAAATTTCAGGATGGCCGTCGAATCCATGACTGTGTGAGAGACATAGTTCTTCTTGGCATACGGAGAAATGACAGTCAGGGGTATGCGATAGCCGGTGTAGGTGAAATCGCATATTGGACCGGTCGCCCCAGTACAGATGTAGCCCGCCGGGAGATCGACCGGCTTGATGCCATCGGGACTGACGGTGGGTTGCGGGGCGACGTGATCGTAGAGACCGCCGCTCTCGTCGAAGAAAAATATAAACGCCGAGTTTTGCCAGGACGAGCTATTCATGAGCGCGTTGATGAGTGTGGACGTATACCTTGCTCCGGCCTGAATATTTTCCGGGCTGGCGTCAGAGTCGGATCCGTGTTCGTCGAGTCCGGCGTCGGATGCGGGTTCAATCTCCGCGACCTGGGGCAGAGTACCGTTTTCCAGATCGCTAAAATAGTCGGAGATCGGGGCGATGTTCTGGGGATACTTCGCTACGATTGTCGTTGCCCATGTGAATCCCTCAAGGTAGCCCTGCTGAATTAGACAGGAGGCCTGGTAGGGTGGGCCGGCACAACCGGTGCCCTCCGGATTAATGTAGATCTTCCAAGTTATGCCCGCATTCTGAAGTTCCTTCCAAATCAGCGTTGCCCCCAGCTGCTTTGTATCATTCGCGTTCGAGCCGTTGGGCAAGGCATATCCCCCGGACGTTGCTGCGGCAAGATACTCACGATTAATTTCAGTGCGAGACATTGCCGGATGAAAGAAACGGTCCGACGTGGCGAAATTACTGGCCATAAAGTAGTCGTAGTTCAGGTCTGTGCCGTCCCAATAACCCATGGCGCGGATGCCGTTTGTGTCGTAGAACGGATGGCCCGCGTTGTCTCGAGCGTCGCCGGCTGCCGTATGGACAAACCCATTATTCTTTGCCGGCTTGGTGCCCACTGGATCCGTATAGTCCCAGTCGTTATGAGCCTCCTGCCAGGAAGGACTGGTATTTTCGTTGCACACCGAAATCATGTGGAATGAGGCCACGGTGTTACTTGTATCCCACACGCATTTGCCGGGGTAAGGGCTGGATGGATCGCATCCTGGAATGGCCGGAGGCGGACCGTAGAGCGGAGCGGCGCCACTGGTCGGATTGAACTGAGGCAAGCCGTCAAAGGACTGGTCGGGAATTCCGTTCTGTTGCCAGTATTCCCGCATCGCGCCGAAGTAGTTATCGAGCGAGCGATTCTCCTGAGCGAAAAAGATGATGTGTTGAATCGACGTGATGCCTGCTGTTCCCTCGTCAAACGTCGCCGTCACCGCAGAATTTGCCGCCAGATTCACGTTACAGGCAGCCATACCGGTGCACGCGCCGGACCATCCTGCAAAGGTATTACCCGCGTCGGGAGCTTCCGTTAATACGATGGTTCCCTGGGTAAAGCTGGCAGAGCAGGTTCCTGGGCAGTTAATTCCTGCAGGAGAACTGGTCACCGTTCCGGTGCCGGTGCCCGCGCTGGTCATCGTGAGCTGAAAAGTTTGCGGCGGAGGGGGCGGTGGTGGGCCGACCGTGATTATCACCGCTGACGTAGCTGTTCCTCCGCCTCCAGTTGCCGTTGCGGTGTACGTCGTCGTGGAGGTTGGGCTGACTGATACCGTTGCTCCGTTTGGCCCCAAAGTACGCTGGCTGTTATTGCTTCCGACGAGTGTGACCTGCGTGGCGTTGGTTGCTGTCACGGTGACAACGGAAGAACTGCCTTTGGTGATGGATTGGGGGTTGGCGGCGATGGTGACGGTGGGAGCGGACGTGCTCACTGTCATGGTGATCGTCACGCTGGCCGAGGCTGTACCGCCAGATCCGGTTGCGGTTGCGGTGTACGTGGTCGCGGAGGTCGGACTGACTGTGATGGATCCACCAGAGGCAGCCACCGTACGATTGCTGCCATTGCTTCCGGTGATGGTGATTCCTGTGGCATTGGTGGCAGTCATGGTCAAGACGGAGGAGCTTCCCTTGGTGATCGATGTGGGATTGGCGCTGATGGTCACAGTTGGCGGAGATGAATTACCAGTTGAACCCGTTGTCATGGTGATGGTCACAGAGGCCGAGGCTGTACCTCCTGCTCCGGTTGCCGTTGCGGTGTAGGTGGTCGCGGAGGTCGGACTGACTGAGATGGATCCACCAGAGGCCGCCATCGTACGTTTGCTGCCATTGCTTCCGGTGATGCTGATTCCCGTGGCGTTGGTGGCAGTCACCGTCAAAACCGAGGAACTTCCCTTAACGATCGACATGGGACTGGCAGTGATAGTGATGGTTGGCGCCGGCGAGCCAGTGGACTGGCCGCTGAATCCACCTGCGAACGCGGGAACCGCGCCTGGAAGGAACATCAAGAGAACGTAACAGAAGAGTTTCATGACAATTCACCGGCGTTTCTCTCTCCCGCACGAGTACGCGCGGAAGTAGTAGGAAATTCAAATCAATCCGTCGCTGGGGGGCGTCAGAGGAGGGAGAAAATGGCTTTTTCAGTGCGTAGGATGAGTAGACACTGCTTTAGGTTTCCTCAATCATAGTCGATCTTGTCCATTCGTTGCGAATCCGGCTAAGTATCCTGTTTTGAGCCTCCTTTTCGCCGGAGTACGCCTCGAGAAATTCCGGTTCGATAGATGCGCAGGCTACGGTGGTGCTGGCGGGCATGTGGCAGGGAGAGGCAAACCACTTATCTATGTATCGCTCGCCGCTATATAAGCTCAAAGAGAAAGCGCTACACTAACTCCTCACTGGCACAAAAGGCCGTTCAAGGGATTCATCTAAGGTGTAAAGCATGCGAAGAACCGGTATGTTTGTTCCGATTTCAAAGTCACTGCTAGCCGTACTGAAAAAAATATCTGACACCACGGGCGAGCCCATCTCTCACGTGGCGTCGAGCGCGCTGGCGCGTTGCTTTGATGTGCCGCAGCATACCCTGTTTCAGGTTTCAACATCCGGCGCTCTTGTTCAGGGAATTTACGATCGCGCGGTGTCTAGCAATCTCTTGCTCAACTATGGCGACTTTGGGCTTGGAACTTTTGAAAATATCGACGGCGAGATGATCGTGCTGGACGGCGTGATTTATCAAGTGCGCAGCGATGGAAAAGTTTTGAAGATAACCGAGGATGTGGGCACTCCTTTCGCGATGGTCACCCGCTTTACTGCGGATCAGGATCACACCATCGAAAATGCCTCGAGTTTCGAAGAAATTAAGAAAACCTGCGACCTATATCGAGATTCGGACAATCTGTTTTATGCAATTCGCATCGACGGACGCTTCTCACATATTCACGTTCGCGCCATGCGGTCAACTTCAGGTGGAGTTCCTCTGGCCAAAGCTGCGGCGACGCAACCGGAATTCGAGTTTACGGATGTGGATGGAACCTTAGTTGGAATCTGGGCACCGCAGTTTTCAAGCGCGCTGAATGTCGCGGGGTACCACTTCCACTTTCTTTCTGAAGACCGTCTGAAGGGAGGTCATGTACTTGAATGCAGCGGCAAGAATCTTCGCGTTCGTTTGGACAGATTGAATGATTTCCATCTGTCTCTTCCGGAATCGGAGGAATTCCTGCGAGCAGACCTTTCCAAAGACACATCGAAGGATCTCGCTTTTGCCGAACAGAATCACAAGTAGAAAGAAATGTGGCGTTGACAACCGTGACGTGAGCGCCCATTCACAGATTCAGACCGTTCTCGAATGATTCGGATGTGGCGTTCGATGGGCGGGCGGTAGTGAGCGATTCTCGCGAAGGCGCTTTGCCTGCGCATTTTTCATTCCGTTATGTTCAAATCTCAGTTGCCAGCCAAGCGGCGGTTTTTTTGCAATCAATTTGTCGTGGAATGCTGGCGCCACAACTTCCGGCTCGACGAGAAAGCTGACCCAAGATGAAGAAACGCGTTGCCTTCATGATCTGGCCTGTGCTGCTTGCTGTCCCGTCCTTTGCTCAGCAGAAACAACAGCCACCGCCGCCGCAAGTCGACCAATGGCATCTTCAGCACCATCCGTTTGACGATCCTAATCTGTCGACAGAAAAACGCATCGACAATCTGCTGTCGTTGATGACGACGGACGAGAAGATCGACTGCCTGGGCACGGAGACCGGGGTACCTCGGCTGGGAGTGCCGAATATCGGCAGTTCCGAGGGTATCCATGGAGTGGTGCAACGTGAGGCCAGATTCGGGCGGCAGCCAATCACCACCACGCAATTTCCTCAGCCTCCGGGGATGGGCGAGTCATGGGATCCGAAGCTGGTGCAGGCGGCGGCGGACGTCGAGGGCTACGAGGCGCGCTTCATTACGCAGACGCCGAAGTACGATCGGCAAGTTCTGATGTTGTGGGGACCTCAGTCGGATCTCGACCGCGATCCACGCTGGGGCCGCAGCGAGGAAGTGTATGGAGAAGATCCTTTCTTCAATGGAACCATGGCGACGGCTTTCGTTCATGGTCTGCAGGGTGACAATCCGAAGTATTGGCAGGCCGCAGCACTGCTGAAACATTTTCTGGCGAATGAGAATGAGAATCTCCGCAATAGCTCCTCGTCGAATTTCGATGAGCGATTGTTCTGGGAATATTATTCGGTGCCGTTCCGGATGGCGTTTCTCGATGGCGGGGCGAAGGCGGTGATGGCTTCCTACAACGCATGGAATGGCACCACGATGGAGGTCAATCCCATTCTGCGCAGCATTGTGATCGACAAGTGGGGTGTGGATGTGGTTTCGAGCGATGGCGGCGCGGTGAAGTTGCTAGTGAATCCGCGTCATCTTTTTCCAAACCAGGAAGCTGCCGTGGTGGCTTGCCTGAAGGCGGGAATCAATCAGTACCTCGATTCTTATAAGGATGAGCTGCACGCGGCGTTGAAGGATGGGTCAATCACAGAAACTGATATTGATAGCGCATTGCGTCGGAAATTCCGCATTACGATCAAGCTGGGGCTGCTCGATCCGCCGAACATGGTGCCGTACACCAGCATCAAAGATTCTCCAGAGCCGTGGAACACAGACAGAGATCGCGATGTTTCGCGCAAGATGGCGCTTGAATCTGTGGTGCTGCTGAAGAACGAGAAGAATTTTCTTCCACTCGATAAGAAGACCATCAAGTCGATCGCGGTGATCGGACCGCTGGCAAATGTCGTGCATTGGGACTGGTATGGCGGGACACCTCCCTATGCGGTGACGCCGTTGAAAGGCATTCAGGATGAGGTGGGGCCGAACGTGAAGGTGAACTATGCCGCCTACGACACGCCGGGCGGGGAAACGGATGCGATGAAAGCGGCGAGCGAATCGGACGTCGCGGTGGTCGTTGTCGGAAATAATCCGACGTGTGGCGACCAGGCGCACGACTGGTACAACTCGCCGACCGAAGGCGGTGGCATCACGCTACCCTGTACCGTGCCCAGTGATGGACGCGAGGGTCGAGACCGCGAAACGATCGACCTTTACCAGGAACAAATCATCAAGCAGGTTTTCATCAAGAATCCGAAGACAGTGGTGATGCTCATCTCCAGCTTTCCGTACGATATTAATTGGACGGAAGCCAATGTGCCCGCGATTCTGCACATGGCGCAGTCATCGCAGGATGAAGGAACGGCGCTGGCCAAGGTACTGTTTGGGGACTATAACCCTGGAGGCCATCTTGTGGAGACCTGGCCGAAGTCGATCGACCAACTTCCGCCAAGGATGGACTACAACATCCGCGACGGCTACACCTACATGTACTTCAAGGGCGAGCCTCTGTATCCGTTTGGATTCGGCCTGAGCTATACGACGTTTAAGTTATCCAACATCAAGGCAAGCTCGCCGCGGTTAGCCAAGGATGGAACGGTCACGGTGAGCGTGGACGTGACGAATACAGGTAGCCGCAGCGGAGATGAAGTGGTGCAGCTCTACGTTAGGCACCTGCACTCAGCGGTTGAACGTCCGCGCGAGGAGTTGGAAGGCTTCCAGCGGGTGACGGTCGACGCTGGGCAAACGAAGACGGTGGAAATTCCGCTGCCGGCTTCGCGACTGGCGTATTGGGACGTGAAGACTAAGGCGTTTCGCGTTGAAACTGAGCCGGTGAAGCTAATGGTCGGCGACTCATCTGCGAATCTGCCGCTGAACATGACGATCCAGGTGAAGTAATTTTTGTTCACTGTTGTTCTCGCGCAATTTTGGCGCAGCTCACGGATAGCTTGTACAGAATCTCAAGTTTGAGGTGTGTCGTATGGAGAATCCCAGTGTCCATTCGTTGTTGACCCGGCAAATCGCGCTCGCATCGCTCGCGTTGGCATTTCTCTTCGCGCTCGTGGGAAGCATGTTCGCCCAGACACCAACTCCGGTAACAGTGCCGACCTGGCGTTATGACCTGACGCATGCAGGGGAGAACACGCAGGAGACTGCATTGACGCCGGCCAACGTGAACGTGAACTCGTTCGGCAAGCTGTTCGGACTGACGGTGGACGGCAACGTATACGCGCAGCCGTTGTATGTACCAGACTTGAAGATGAGTGATGGCAACGTACACAATGTCCTGTTTGTGGCGACGGAAAACGATTCGATTTATGCCTTCGACGCCGACTCGAACGGCGGCGCGAACTCCAAGCCCATCTGGCAGATCTCTCTGCTGAATGCCGCGCACGGAGCAACCGCAGGGGCAACGCCGCAGGCACCGAAGTCGACCGGTGAAAACGACATTGGCCCGGTGATCGGAATTACCGGGACTCCTGTTATTAATCCCGCAACCGACACGATGTATGTGGTGGGTGCCACGGAAGAGAAAGGCACATATTTTATCCGGCTGCACGCGATTAACATTCTGACGGGCGCGGAGAGGGCGAACAGCCCGGTTGCGGTGAAGGCAACCGTGACGGGTACGGGCAACGGCAGCTCCGGCGGAAAGCTCTCGTTCAGTCCATTGTGGGAGAACCAGCGGTCGGCGCTGAATTACTACAACGGCTATGTGTATGTCGGCTTCGCCGCGCATGGCGATCTGGGACCATGGCACGGATGGCTGCTCGCTTATAACGGCACAACGCTGGCGCAAACTGCGGCCGTCTGTCTTTCGCCGAACGGTGTTGGTAGCGGGATATGGGCTTCTGGTGCAGGCATGCCGATCGACGATGATGCGACCGGCGGCCGGATGTTTGTCGTAACCGGCAACGGCACGCACACCACCTATCCGAAATTTCCTTACAGCGGCAGCCTGGGAATGGGCGAAAGCGTCATCGATTTCAACCTTGCGAACGGCGGTCTGACCACGACCGATGAATTTACCTCGTTCAACTACGCGAAGCTGAACACTTCCGATTTGGATTTAGGGTCGGGCGGCATTCTGATGGTGCCTGACCAGCAGGGGGACGATCCTCATGTTCTGGTGCAGGCCGGCAAGGAGGGGCGGATCGTCGTGCTCAACCGCGACAATCTGGGCGGCTACGCTCCAGGAGGGACATCCAACACGAATGCCCTGCAGGACATTTCCGGCCAGATTGGAGGTTTATGGAGTACCCCGGCCTACTGGAACGGGAATGTCTATATCTGGGCTGCGAAAGATGTGGCCAAGGCGTTTAAATTAAATGACGGAGTATTGGGGAGCGAACCGTTCACCCAGGCAAGCGTGACTTCCGGATTTCCCGGCGCATCCTTTACCATTTCGTCGAACGGCACGCAGGACGGCATTGCCTGGGCGGTGCGGTCAGACCAGGTGAAGACAAATGGGCCTAACGTGCTATATGCGTGGGACGCGAACGACCTGACGAACACCATCTATGAGAGCGACACCAATGCCAAGCGCGATGCCGGCGGTATTGCCAATCGCTTTACAATTCCGGTGGTGACCAATGGCAAAGTGTACGTGTCCGGCAACAAACAAGTGGCTGTCTACGGGCTTTTGAACGGAGAGCCGACTGCGGCGGCGCCGCTGATCTCACCGGACGGAGGCACCTTCTCCTCGAGCCAGAGCGTGACTCTTTCCAGCACGACAGCGTCGGCGGAAATCCACTACACGTTGAACGGAGCCACGCCAACTTCGTCGTCGACACTCTATAACGGTGCAATTAGCATTGACACGAACACCACGATAAAAGCGATTGCAAGCGCCACCGGGTATGTGCAAAGTGGGGTGTCCAGCGCTACCTTTACCTTCGGGACAAGTGGATCCTGCAGCGCGCCAACGTCGGCTGGGGTTCATCTCTGCGTGCCCGCAAGCGGTTCAACCGTCAGCTCGCCTGTAATGGTGCAGGCGACCGCGAAAGTTACCGGTACCATCGCGAGCACGCAATTGTGGGTGGATGGGGTGAAGAAGTATTCGACCGCGTCGAGCTCACTGAACACCTCGATCAGCCTGGCAGCTGGCAGTCATCGGTTCGCTGTCATCGCCAGCAACACAGCCGGTCAAAAATGGGAGAGCGCAGTTAACGCGACGGTGCAATAAATATCCTCAACCATCCATGGCGGATCGAACGGGAGGTCGAACTCGAGGAGGCAATTTGGAGACCATGACACGACCTTTCAGATTCCGTGCTTCCACCGAGCAACTTAGGCAGCGGGTAGAGAATGTTGTTATGAGGCAAGCTCGAACTCGACCCGGTGTATCGACGCGCAGGGTAGCGCGAAACTCACCGTGGGGGCCCAGTGAGGAAATGTCTGGGCCAATCTCTCGGGCTGGATTGCATCTATCTTTATGTCGGAGCAAATTGGGGGAGGATGACGACTCCTCCCAGCGGCAGTTTTTCGTACCTATGGCGGAAGCACTTTAGCTCGCGGGCGAAGACCGCCAGAAAGAATATTTCGAATGGAATTTCACATCTCTAAGGCGATCCGAAAGAAATTGGATCTCGAAGACCTGCTGTTTAGTTTTGATGGGAATGTAGTTTTTGCGAACGTCGCTGCCAGCCGAACGCTTGCGCAGCGGCTGAATGAGTTGCAGGGATCACAGGCAGATCCTCACCCACCGGTGAATGCGGGCGCGCTGTTCGCGATGGGATTGATCGACGAGTTGAGCCATGCACTCATCGCGCGTTATCGGCGTGAAATCGATCCGGCGGTGATGTCGGAGGCGGTCCGCTGGTTTAGCGGACACTTGACGACGGCTGAAATCGAACGGCTTCTGCTTGCCTTCGTCGAGCAGTTTCCGGGTATGTCCGTGTATCGCGGTGAACTCACCGCAACCCAGTGGCTGGACGGTAGTACTGCAGGAGTGCCCAATCGGCAGATTGCATTCGAAGAGATGCTGCTGTTGTGGCTCGCCAACAAAAATCCTGCCTTCGAGCCGTTTCGCATCCTGTTTGGGGATCGCGACCTGAAACTACAAACAGCCTATGGAGATGTCACGACGCATCTTCCGAATTTTTTCCTGACTCGCCCCCCGATCGCACCGGGGGTAGGAAGCCTGCTGGATGCGTTGCGCGCCCCGATGCTTGCCTCGCCCGATTCGCTTACCGGTCAGTTGGAGTTCATACGGGAAAACTGGTCGCAATATCTTGGAGACGATCTGCGCAGAGTATTGCTGGCAATCGACGTTCTTCATGAAGAAGAACTCGCCATCTGGATGCGTTTCCATCCACCGGGCCCGGACAGGCATCGTCATGCGCCTCCCGGACGCGGAGGTGAAGGTTTTGTCGGTGACGAATTTGTCGGCTTCGATTCCGAGTTCGTCATTGGCTCGGATGGCGTGCGGCGTCGCCGCTATGCCGCCGGCTACCAGGCGCCGCTGAACGAGTACGAAGCTTTCAGTGCGGACCAGGCGTGGATGCCGACAGTTGTTCTGATCGCCAAGAGCACCTACGTGTGGCTGGAGCAGTTGTCACAGAAATATCTGCGCCACATTTATCGGCTGGATCAAATTCCAGACGAGGAGCTTCAGTTGCTGGCCTCTCGAGGTATCACCGGTCTGTGGTTGATTGGGCTATGGGAGAGGAGCCGAGCTTCGAAGACGATCAAGCGGCTGCGCGGGAACAACGATGCAGTGGCCTCGGCCTATTCCTTGAAAGACTATTCGATCGCGGAAGACCTTGGGGGAGAGGCAGCCTTCGAGAACTTGCGCTATCGAGCCGCCATGGCCGGCCTGCGACTGGCGAGCGACATGGTTCCCAATCATATGGGGATCGATTCGAATTGGGTGATCGAGCATCCCGACTGGTTCCTGTCACGCTGGGAGAGCCCGTTTCCGGCCTACACATTTGAGGGACCGGATTTATCCGCGGACAGTCGCGTCGAAATCAAGATTGAAGACCATTACTACGACCATTCCGATGCAGCCGTCGTCTTTCGTCTCCGGCGATATCGTGAGGGCGACACCCGCTTTATCTATCACGGCAACGATGGGACGATGTTCGCGTGGAACGACACGGCGCAACTCGATTACTCGAAGGCCGAGGTTCGCGAACATGTCATTCAAGTGATTCTGAACGTAGCGCGACGCTTTCCGATTATTCGGTTCGATGCAGCGATGGTGCTGGCGAAGCGTCATGTGCAACGCCTGTGGTTTCCTCTCCCAGGTGCGGGCGGTTCGATACCGTCGCGGGCGGAATACGCGATGTCGGAAGAAGCATTCGACGCCTTGATGCCACGCGAGTTCTGGCGCGAGGTGGTCGATCGCGTGGCCGCGGAGGTGCCTGGCACGCTGCTGCTTGCGGAGGCGTTCTGGCTGCTGGAGGGTTACTTCGTTCGCACGCTGGGCATGCATCGCGTATACAACAGCGCATTTATGAACATGCTGCGCGATGAAGAAAATGCCAAGTATCGCTCGTATCTGAAAAAGACAGTGGAGTTCGATCCGGACATTCTGAAGCGCTATGTGAATTTCATGAGCAATCCGGATGAGCGGACGGCGATCGATCAATTTGGGTCCGGGGATAAGTACTTCGGGGTTTCTGTCCTGCTGGCAACGCTGCCCGGTCTGCCGATGTTTGGCCACGGTCAGATTGAAGGCTATACCGAACGCTACGGCATGGACTTCAAACAGGCACGGCTACAGGAATCTCCGAACGAGGGTATGGTCGCGCGGCATCAGGAGATCATCGCTCCGCTTTTGAAAAACCGTCACTTGTTCGCGGAAAGCACAAATTTTGTGCTGTATGACTTCTGGACCGGCTATAGCACGGTGGACGAGAATGTCTTCGCTTACTCAAATATGTACGGCGATCAACGCGCAATCATTCTCTACAACAACCGCTACGGATCCACGCATGGCACCATACACAAGTCGGTTGGCTTTCTCGAGAAACAGACTGGCGCTTTGCAACAACGGAGTCTAGCCGATGGGCTTCGACTGCCTCATGATGGATCGACCATCATCGCATACCGCGATACGATCCTCGGGCTTGAATATCTGCGGAGAGCGTCAGAATTTCGCGACCATGGCCTCACCCTTGATCTGCGGGGATATCAACACGTTGTTTTGCTGAATTGGCGCGAGCTTCAGCCGTCGTCAACCGAGCCATGGGATCGGCTTTGCGATGCACTGCATGGGTCGGGAGTTCACAGCGTGGATGAGGCGCTGGCTCAACTTCGGCTGCGACCGATCGTGGAAGCATTGCACCACGTGATTAACGATGCGAATGTTCAGGCGTTCTCGGACGTGGCTAAGGAATCGGTTGTCATTCCGAGCAAACCGAAAAAGAGCACGAGGAAAAGCAAGCTCTCCAACGGTAAAAAGGCGCAGTCTGACAAACAGCTTGAGCCGGCCAGGAATGAATTTGATTCGGATCCAAGGCTGGCGGCTTTCATCACGGAAGTACAGACCTTCGCCCGAACAGCGACCGGACTGGCGCAGGCGTCATCCAAGAAAAACGATGCAGCTGCCTCGGATTCTTCGACGGATTCAGGTCACTCAAAAACGTCAAGACCAGAACCGTCAGATAAAAGAGAAGGCTTCGCTGAGTTTGCAGCAGCCTCCGTTCATCTACCTTCAATGATCGCGGCTTTTCCTGAATCGCTCCAGGCCGCGGCTCGTTCTGTGCTGCCGAGCAGCGATGTCGCGCACGGTTGCCGCTGATGTTTGGGCGCCCGTACTGGCCTGGATCGCACTTCGTGTCTTCCCTTCGCCGGCTTCTTCACTCGCGCTCTATGATGAATTGCGACTCAGGCATGCACTGGCTGAAACGTTTTCCACGGTCGGGCTGCACGGTGAGCAGACTTGGCGAGCGGCGGCGATGGTGCGGGTGCTGCTGCGAATGAGCGCTGAAGCTTCGCCTGAAGCTGCGATCCGTTCGGAGGAATTCTGGCACGATCCGGATGTTCGCTGGCTCGCCGGGATCAACAGCAGCGCGGGAAAAGAGTATCTCCATCAGGAGGAGTTCGAGGCACTCATTTGCTGGCTTCAGCTACCGGCGCTGATTGCAATTGCACAGGGTCCGGGACCGGCCTCTGAGGCTGTGAATGAAATTGCCGCGCAGGTTTTGCTGTTGACGCGCGCTGCCAAGAGTGCTGGCTATGATGTTCGCCTGTTTCTCAATCTTCTTCGTACTGAACCTACCGAGGGCAAATCTGGTCCCAGCTCGAAGTCAACAAGGACTCTGGCTGAGCCTTCCAAAGTGTAGAGGACCCCGCTCGTTCTAAATATGTCGATTCCAATTGTTTCTGACCGCGGGCCCTCATCGCCACAGTTCTCTGAACATCACGCTGTCAGCAGCTCAGGCGGTATCAGGCTCGGCGGTCGCTGGTAGAGTTGCGGGGGCTGGCGGCAGATCGTACAGGCCTTCCGAGGCAACCTCGGATTGAACCCGGTCGATGAGGCGCGCGATGGTGCGGGTGAGATGCATGAGAGACCGCTCGCGCTCCGAGAAAGTATCTGCAATTGGGGCTGACGCCGAATCGATCTGCTGGACGAAGCTCACTGGAACGCTGGCACGGTGGAAATGCGTCTTCACTTGACTGTCAAGGCTATCTGCCATCTGACGAAAGATGCGCGAACACTCGAAGCGAAAATCATTTTCGAAAATCCTGAATGGCTGCGACTTTGCATCGATGGCGGCGAAGAGACGGAACTGGAGCAACGGGGCTTCCAGCAGATAGAAACTGCGCAAAGATGCCTGCCATCTACGGATTCGATCGCGCGCAGCCATGTCGCCAGCACGCGCAGCGCCAGTTTCAAAGGGAACAGCATCGGCCTGCGCATTCACCTCACCGAATCGACGATAGATTTCTTCGCGCAGGCGGCGGATTTTCAAGATGTCTGAAGAATTCCCAGCACGCGGAGTGGAGCTGAGAAGATCCGACAGCAGGCGAAGGTTGACGACAAAGATGCGCACCATTTCATCGGCGGCGGAACGGGGAAAGAGGCGCTCAAAGACAAGCCACATCATGGTGATGCCGAGCAGAACGCCAAGCACGCGATCGCGCGCAACAGTAAGGTCGGTCTGGATGGTGAATTCGCTCAGGTGGACCAGGTAGAACGCAAAAGCAAACTGCACGCCTGCATAAGCAAGCCGGGAACTGGAAGTCGCGATCCATGCGGCGACGGCAGTCATGGTGGCAAAGAGCACGGTGAATCCGCCGATGGAATCGATGAATGGCAGCACGAAGATCTGCGCTCCCAGACCGGCAACAACGCCGCCCAGGACAAATCCGGCGACGCGAAGAATTTGTTTCTGTCGCGAGGAGCCGACGGTGGTGAGAGCCGTGAGCACGCAGGTGGTGATCGATGTGGAAAGATTCGGCCAGTCCAGCGATACATACAGGATGTAGCAAAGCATCGCGGCCATGGTGCCGGCGAGGATGTAGCGCAGGTGCTCAGGATTTGTGAAGGCGTCGGGAACGAAGATGCGGTTGGCTGCCGGCGGATCGTCGAGCGGCTCGAGGTCGGGGTCAGGAGCATGCTCACTGCTAAAGATCGAGGGCATCAGAGACACCATGGATTCAATCTCAGACATGAGCGGAGTGCCAGGACTTGGCAGAGCTTCGAGTGATGTCTGACAAGGTTGGCCGTGGGCTTGAAGACAGTTGCGAATGTCGGCAACGCTTTGGCTGATGTGCGCAGCACGTTCCCGCAAATTCGGCGCTATTGAGGGATAAGCGCCCGCAAGAGCGGTGGCGAAATCAATCGAGCGAGCGGTGAGCGAAACCAGCGTTGTCATGCGCGCACGATAGAGCTGGGTGAAGTTCGAGCGGGCGACGTGACGGCGGAGCGCGCTGGCTCCAACCATGGCGAACTGAGCCAGGCCAGCCTGGGTTGCGGTAGAAATAGGCCGGCCATCCGCATAGTCCGCCATCAGATCCTGCAACAGCGCCAGGCGAGTATCGATACCATCCACAATGTCATCGCGACCGGACAGTAGGTGGAATACCACTTCAACGCCCAACGTCACCAGCGCTCCGACCAATGTTGCGCCTACCACCCACAACGTGTTTTCGACATTTAACTCCGGGGGGCCGGGCAGGTACCAGATGCCGACAACGTTACCGACCACAAGGGCAACGCCGATCGCGACAGCATAGTTGGCCAGGCAGCGCAGCAGAAAGAAAACTGCGAACAGGCTGCAGCCGACCCAGAGGAAATGAGTCTCAGGTGTGGAAGCGAACATACGGGCGCCGACGGGGATGAAGAGTCCGCCGAGCAGCAGCGCGACGATCATGAAGATTGCTGATCGCGCGGTAGAGACCAGGTTTTCGCGTGAAAGCAGGAAAGCAGTCAACGCACCGAGAACGCCTCCGGGAATTTGGAAGGTCTCAATCCAGATCATGGTCAAGGTTGCGGAGATGACAATGCGCGCTACAAGAGCGCCTCGGCCAGGGTAGGGCGCAAGTTCCTTTTTCAGGAAATTGGGGAACCAATCACTGAATCGCTCCGAATACGGAAGATGTGTTGGTTCGGGCGCCATATCTACTTTCCTGATTCATTGTGGTCGTAGCCGCGGATGACGACAGTGGCCGATTCGCCGAGGCGGAAGTTGTCGGACGGACCATTTAAAATCCTGACCCGCACGGGAAAGCGGGAGGCCAGATGTACCCAGTTCAAAGTGCGCTGCACGTCAGGCAGACCCGGGGCAGTGAGGCGTCCAATCAGGTCACTGTCGGGAGTGACGCCAAATCCCAGGCTATCGACGACGCCCTTGTATCGGACCGTGGGACGAGACATGACATAGACGTCGGCATGCATTCCGGGATGAATGTGGCGCAATTGAGTCTCGCGAAAGTTGGCGACCACCCACCAAACACGTGTGTCGATGAGTGTGAAGATCTGCTTGCCGGCGGTCGCGTAAGCTCCCTGCGAAATGGTGAGACTAGTAACGCGTGCGTCAAACGGAGAGACGACGTGGCAATTGTCGAAGTTATATTGGGCTGTATCAATCGACGCCTGCTTGCCGGGAAGCTGCCCTTGCAAGGGTCTGAGGGTGGTGACGTTGTGTGTTGCCTGCTGAACTTGCTGATGGCTTTGGTCAAGCATTGCCTGAGCCTGCTTATACTGCGCTTCCGAAGCAAGCAGGCTGGCCTCGGCGAGAGCAAGTTGTGCGTGTGCCTGGTTCGCGGCTTGCGTGCGCGAGACTTCCAACGTGCGGGCTTGATCCACCTGATCTACAGTGACGAATTGGCGCGCCAGGAGTGGCTCAATGCGGTGCAGATTGTCCGTCGCGTATTTGAGTTCCGCATTGGAGCGCTGCAGGGCAGCCTTTGCGTTGCCGACAGCAGCTTTGGCTTCTTCCACTGCGGCGCTGGAGCGGGCAAGACTGGCTTCAACGCTTAGGACGTTTGCCCTGGCAACATCCACGCCACTCGACTTGCCGGCAATGAGTCGGCGTTCGTCATCGATTTGGCCCTGCAGCGCGCGCTGATCGGAGTGGGCGCGGGCGAGTGCATAAGCATAAGGGCGATCGTCAATATCGAACAAAGGAGCGCCAGCTTTGACTTGCTCATTATCGGAGACATATAGATGCATCACCGGACCGTTGACCAGCGGAGCCATGCCGATATAGTTCGCAAAGACTTCAGCATCGTCCGTGCGCGGGTAAGTATTGATCTGGTGAATCACGATCAGACCCGTGATCAAAGTGCAGACAATTACCGCGATGCTGATCGAGCGGCCGATGAAATGAAGACGCGTGTGCGACGGGTCAGGCATATTCGTCTCTCCAATCAGCTAAAGAAAATGAGCCATAGGGCGCAGGCAAAGAACAGAGCGATACATGGATAGACCACGATAGGCCAGAGAATCTCCTTGTCGAGTGAGAAGCGGACAAAGATACGGTTTGAAATGGCCGACAGGATGATGCCTGCAAAAAGGCAGATGAGCCAGGCCGGGAAGAATGACCCGAGTATGTTGAAAGTTGGCGAGCGTCTGCAACCCGCGCATGTGGTCGCGAGCAGCGCAGCCGGCAAAGTCAGCCACAGTCGAGAGCGGTTCACAGGATTATTCCATTCCCTTCATACGCGTTCTTCATCACGGGGCAGGGCTCCAGTGCTGGGTTTGAATCAGGTCGCCGGTTCGGAAAGCGAGATTGGTGACCTGCAGTAATAACTGGGTTCGGGCGGAGATATCTTCAGAGCGTGCCTGCGCCAGAGTCTTCTGCGCCGAGACTACATCGAGTAGATTGCGGACGCCATACCCGTAGGCTTCGTGTGCAGCTTCATACGACTGCTGAGAGGCGGTCAACAAGGAATCCGCGGCTTTCTGCTGACGGAGCGCTGTTTGCACATTCGAATAGGCAGCCCAGACCTGGTTGGCGATTTGATCGCGAAGCGAATCGATGGCAGCCTGAGCGGCTTTTTTGTCGGCCTGGGCCTGAGCGATACGGTATTCGCGACGCGCTCCGTCAAAGAGAGTCCATGTCAGATTTAACTGGGCCGTCCATATTTCTCCCTCCGCATAAGTTCCTGGGAGAAGATCCTGCTGGCCATAGGCCCGTGCCTCGCCCCCTTCGCCGTTGAAGCTGAGAGAAGGGAAGTAAGTCGACTTAGCCTGTTTGATTGAAGCATCGGCAGCGCGCAGACGTGCCAGTTGTCGAAGCAGGTCAGGACGCTGACTGAAAGCACGCTCGATTTCCTGATCAACGGAATCAGCAATCGCACTGGGAAGCTGAAGTTGGTCAATCTCCTGAACTTTGAAAAGAGTAGTCGCCGTGAAACCGGCCGCCGTGGCCAGATCGCCACGCGCAATGGCGACCGTTCCGACAGCCGCCTGCAAATTGTAGTCAGCCTGGGCCCGCGCCGCAGTGGCCTCCAACTCATCTGGTTTGGTGGCGAGCCCGTTTGCGAGACGCGCACTGGCATCTTCTTCGACAGCCTTCGCATTTTCCAGGCTCACTTCCGCAGCTTCACGCTGGCCTTCGGCATTCAGTAGCTGGTAATAGGCAGAGGCGACTTGATAGATGATGCGGCGATGGGTGTCGTTGAAGGCGAAGTCAGATGCCAGCAGGTCTGCTTTGGCCGCGTCGATCGCCCCACTGCGACCTCCTATGTCGAATACCAGGTATTCAACCTGAAGAACAGGCTCAAAGATTCCAAGCGTCTGGCGGTGGAAGTATTCGCCGATGAGAGGAGCCTGCCGGATGGAAGCTGCAATCGCAACTGCGGACAAGGTGGGATAGAGCGCGCCGCGTGCGATACCCAGGGCATCTGCCCGGGACTTGGCCTGCTGCCAGGCGACACGCGTGTCAGGATTGTGCTGCTCCGCCAGGTCGATCAACTCGGCGAGTGTGTACGTCTTGTCTACATCCGGATTTCCGGGTTGCGGCGTCTGGACGGGACGCTCCTGCTCCAGGGATTGAACGTTTCCGGGTTGCCAGATGCTGTCGGACGCGCGCGGAGCGCTTTGCGCGATCAGGCACGAATTCGCGGCAGCAGCGAAGAGTCCAATTGTCAGAAGCCAACCCGTCGATTTCATAGCCTTGAAACGGTAGACCTCTTGCGTAGTTTCGAGTCAATATCAGTTGCCAGCGGTGAACAAATCTATGGATATCCAAGAGGGAAGGAGGGTACCGACACTCCAACCCATAGTGGCTAATAAAAAGATTGTCAATCTCGCGAGCGGTGGCGAAATCCATCTCGTATTCGAGTGATTGAATCATACGACGGCAGGCATGTCCAAATCGCAAGGAGAACAGAGGCGAAAAACACCTATCTATATAGATAAGGGTTTTTCGTGTCCGAGGACCGAGGGTCCTTCACAAAGCAGTCTGAGCTATGTGGATTTGATTCAGTGCTGATCCGTTCTAATTGCAGAAGCGGAATCAGGATATTTTTTTCAGCCACAGGTCGCGAAACGATACTTTGCAGGGGAATCCTTCAATCTGCAGGCCGAACAGGCCTCTGACATTGTTGGAAGAGTCGGGATCGTCGTCGATAAGAACCGCCATCAGTTGACCGTTCAGGATGTGGACGAAGGTGCCGCCGCGCACCATGATGTTGTATTGATTCCACTCGCCAGTTTTTACGAACTTTCCTAGAGCGTTTCGATCTCCGATATTGCCGACGAGCCGGGGCATCTTTCCTGGCAGGGTGTTGACCACTTGTCCGCGCCAGGCGAGGATGCCGCGCCCGGTGTTCTGGGAATACAGCTGGCCGGTGTAGCTGCTGGCGGCGGCATTGACCGGGTACCAGAAATCCGCCTGCGGACCGCGAAGCGTCCATCGTGCTTGCGGCGGAGGAGCGAGCGGCTCGCCGGGACGGCCGCGAAATCCTGTGCCACCGGGCGGCGGCATTCCTGTGGTGCTGCGATATTGCACGCCGCTGCCTCCGCCGTATTCATCCTTGATTTGCAGCTTCAGGTCGAAGTCTTTGGCATCGGTTCCGCGATAGACGATGAAGGTGTTGCCGGCTGGTTTGTCGTGCGTGGAAACGCCGACGATGGATCCGTCTTCGACGCGCCACACGTCAGGATTTCCATCCCAGTGCTGCAGCGTTTTTCCGTCGAAGATGGACACAAATCCAGTGTGATCTTCAAAGTCGATTGGATCTGGTTGACGAAAGCCGGGAGGGGGGAGGGGGTGGGCTGGGCTTTGTGCTTCGAGTTCCGTGGTTCCCGCGAGCGCGCCCAGGGCGCCGAGACCGGCTAATTTGTGAAAAGTTCGTCGATTCATGTATCGCTCCGCAGAATGGATTTTGTTAATTTGGCCGGCGCACGGTTGATCGGTCAGGCGTTTTGCCGGTTGCTACAGACTCGGCTGATCCGGCGATGCGGCGATGCCACTTGTATGCCGCGATGGAATTTTTCCAGAAGAATTTTTCGCAGACGGCATGACCTTTCGGGGCAACATAGTCGCGAACAATTTTGAATGTCTCCGCGTAGGTTGCCAGGTGATCGCTGTTGGGCCAATCGCTGCCGTAGAGGATGTGGTCTTCTCCGAAAATGTCCCAGATGGCATCGAGTCTCGGTTTGTAGAATGCAGCGTTCTTGGGGACCTCGCCGTCGACTCGCACTGGAATTTCTGAAAGCTTGATAAAGATATTTGGATTTTTGCTGAGATGGCGCAGATGCGACTCGTATTCTTTGCGGGCCGCTGCTGCGGTTGGAATCGGCGAGGAGGGGAGATGGTCGATCACGATTCGCAAATCTGGAATACGATCTGACACCTTGATGATGGCGAGAATCAGATCGGGATTTGGATTGGCCGTGTCTAATTCCAGGCTCAATTCCGCAAGGCGTTTGAGGCCAGGAATAAAGCCGCGGCTCATCCATGTCGGTTCCTAAGTCGCGATTCCAAAGATTGCCGTATCGAATGCCAAGAAATAGAGGATTGCGATGCAGCCGGTCAAGCTCGGCCAGGTAGGTTGGCGAGCCAGGAATAAGATCGCCGACCATGCCGACCATGATGGGATTTTTCTCGATGACTCCGAGCACCCAGTCGTTGTCGCTTGCGAGGGGACTGGCTTCAATCGCGATTGCGCCGACCACTCCCAGCGGCTTGGCGATCTTTGCATAGCGCGCGGGAAGAGCCGGTTGATAGATGACGGTGTCACTTTTTTCTGGCCAAGGTACACCGCCGGGACGGCTGGTATCGAACAGATGCACGTGTGCGTCGATGATGGGTATCGACGACGATAGCGCCGACGCCAAGGGTGCGGCGGTCCAGGCTACTCCGGCAGAGGCTGCGAGCTTGAGAACGTCCCGGCGTAGCATGAAACCTCCCGACGCGCGCATAGAATGGAAGCGCACTGCGAATGCTGAAGCAAATTGCGCGAACGCGACTTGATGTGTGGTCTTGCTGACGAAGCGAATCCGAGTTCTGGAAGTCACTCCAAGGAATAACAGGTTTCCAAATGGTAAACAATTTCTCTATCGAAGCCAGCGTACGCAAGCGAGAATTCCGCTGTCAAGGTGTCTCGATTTTGTCGGCGAACGGCTCGGAATCTAATTAGCGGAAGAATTCTGTGAGCCGTGCTTGTATGTTCCCTAATGGTACAGTTGCCCTATTGACTTGGAATGTGATATCGAAGGGTGAGATTGCGGAGCCGCCTCAAGATCGCGTCTAAGGACTTCCGGCATTTCTTCGATCGAGATTTATGCCTGACAAGTTGAAAGGAATCCAGAAATGATCAAACGCACTGCGATCGCCGCCACCACCCTAGCCCTTTTCTGCTCTTGCATCGGAATCGAAGCGCATGCACAAACCTCAGCCAAGTCGGATCCGCTGTTGCAGGGATTTGAAAATCCGCCAAACAGCGCGAGGCCACGGGTATGGTGGCACTGGATGAACGGCAACATCTCGCAACAGGGAATCAAGCTGGATCTGGACTGGATGCATAGCGCAGGGCTTGCCGGCTTCCAGACCTTTGATGCTGCACTCGAGACGCCACAGGTGGTTCCGCACCGGCTCGTGTATATGACGCCGGAGTGGAAAGATGCATTCCGATATGCGACCAACATTGCCGATCAGTTAGGTATGGAGGAAGCGATCGCGGGCTCGCCTGGCTGGAGTGAGACTGGTGGCCCGTGGGTTCCGGCGTCGCAAGGGATGAAGAAATATGTGTGGAGCGAAACGGATGTCGTCGGCGGAAAACCATTTACAGGAACGTTGCAACATCCTCCGACGAATACCGGCGCATTTCAAGACATGGAGATTCATGATGAGCTAA
Organism: uncultured Acidobacteriota bacterium; assembly: GCA_963774515.1. Lineage (GTDB taxonomy): Bacteria > Acidobacteriota > Terriglobia > Terriglobales > Acidobacteriaceae > JAKAAZ01. The sequence goes on from CAVZFK010000015.1 coordinate 114,118, forward strand.
GCGCGCCGGAAGGTGCGAAGCCTATCCCGCATTATTATGCGGATTCGGTCGTACTCGCGTATCGCAGAGCGGCGACCGATGTGCCTTTCGAGTCGCTGCATCCCAAAATGACGGCCAGCGGCGGCTCACCGGATGCGGCGATGCTGGTCGACGGCGATGTACAAAAGGCAACCAGCCTGCCGATTCCTGCTCCGGGTGCGAACGCGTGGATTCAGTACGAATTTCCAAAGCCGGAGACGATGCGCGCCATCACCATTGTGACCCAACGAGTGGGCGGGATCGCTGCGCTGCTCTCCGGAATTTCCAATCCAGAACAGACACTGCAGGCAAGCGATGATGGACAAACTTTTCGGGACATCGTGAAAATTCCTGACAGCGAATCGCCAGAACAGACGATTTCATTTGCTCCGGTGACGGCAAAGTATTTTCGTGTGATATTTCGGCGGACGCCACCGCCGCCGTTGCCCAGCTGGGCGAAGAATATGGACCTGAAAACGCTGGGGATTAAGGTTGGGCCCGCTCCGACCGATTACAAAATCGCCGAACTGGAATTGCATCCAGGCGCGCGGGTCAACCGATTTGAAGAAAAGGCCGCGTTCGTTCCCGTTCCTGATTTGTATGAGTACGCGACTCCGAAGGTGACTCCCGCAGACGTCATCCAGGAGAGTGACGTGGTTAACCTGACGGACAAAATGCGGCCCGATGGAACGCTCGACTGGACGCCTCCGCCGGGAAACTGGGTGGTGCTGCGATTCGGATATTCCTTACTGGGAATCACGAATCATCCTGCAACTGCGGAGGCGACGGGCCTGGAAGTGGATAAGCTGAACCGCGCGTATGTGAAGAACTACATGAATAACTATCTGGACAGTTACAAGGATACTGTCGGCGCGAGCATGATGGGAAAGCGCGGCATTAAATATGTGATCACCGATAGCTGGGAGGCGGGCGCGCAAAACTGGACCGACGACATGATTACCGAATTCAAAGAGCGTCGCGGCTATGATCCGACGCCATGGATGCCGGTACTGACGGGGCAGATTGTGGGCAGCTCGGCGCAGAGCGATCAGTTCCTTTGGGATTTCCGCAAGACGATTGCCGACCTTACCGCCGATGAACATTATGGGCAAGTTGAGGCTTCGCTGAAGGCGAGAGGCATGGGACATTATGGCGAGTCGCATGAATCCGGGCGCGCCTTCATCGCCGATGGCATGGAGGTGAAGAAGCTGGACGACATACCGATGGGGGCGATGTGGACGCAGGTGCCGGGCGTCAACAAGATTCAATACGACTACAACGCGGACGATCGTGAATCTGCATCCGTCGCGCATATCTATGGACAGAACATTGCTGCAGCAGAATCGATGACGGCAGCCGCAGCCCCGTGGGCGTGGTCGCCTGCAACGCTGAAGCCGACGGCCGACCAGGAACTGCTGAACGGAATTAATCGATTCGTGATTCATGAGTCGGCGCATCAACCCCTGGTGGGTCCGGGAACCAAGCCAGGACTGACGCTGGGACCGTTCGGCCAATGGTTCAACCGCAATGAGACGTGGGCCGATGAAGCGCGCCCGTGGGTTGATTACATTGCGCGCAGCAGTTACATGCTGCAGCAGGGCCATTTTGCCGCGGACTTAGTGTATTTCTACGGTGAGGATTCAAACCTGACGGCAATCTTCAAAAACAAAGCGCCGAATGTGCCGGCGGGCTACGGATTCGACTACATCAACGCCGACGGTTTGATTCACGAACTGAGCGTGACTGATGGGCGCATCACGACAAAAAGTGGGATGAGTTACAGAGTTCTTGGACTCGATCCTTATAGTCAGCACATGTCGCTGCCAGTGCTGCGCGCGATTCACAAACTGGTGGAGGACGGCGCCGTGGTTGCGGGCCCGAAACCATTCGATGATCCTAGTCTTGCGGATAATCAGGCGGAGTTTCACAAGCTGGACGTTGAATTGTTTGGCGACGGGACCGGCGTTCACCATGTTGGGAAAGGCACGGTATACGCTGGAGAAAATCTGGCCGACGTTTTCAACGCGCTTGGCGTGGCACCCGATTTCGATTACAGCAAGCCGGATAAGGATACCTCGATCTTGTTCGCCCATCGTAAGCTGGCGGATGGCGATATTTATTTCGTCGACAACCGGAACAATAAAGATGAAGTGGTCGATGCAAGCTTCCGGGTAACGGGGAAAGCTCCGACGCTGTGGTATGCAGAAACAGGCAAATCAAAACCGGCGACTTACACAATTGCGAACGGCCGCACTACGGTGCCGTTGCACATGGAACCGTGGGGGACGGTGTTTGTTGTATTCCGCAAGCCAACGACGCAGATGTCGCGCACCGAGCCGACTCCTATCTCCACAGTCGTCGCTACGCTTCACGGTCCATGGGCGGTAAGTTTTCCGCCTGATCTTGGTGCGCCGACGTCGATCACTCTGCCCAAGTTGATCTCCTGGAGCGACAGCGCGGACACTGGCGTGAAGTACTTCTCTGGAAGCGGCACCTATACCAAAACGATTCAAGCTCCAGCGTCGTGGTTCAAAAAGAATTCTCACGTTTGGATTGATTTAGGTTCGGTGAAAAATCTGGCAGATGTCACGGTGAATGGGAAAGATTTCGGCGTCGTATGGCACACACCGTATCGGGTGGATATAAGCGATGCGTTGAAGCCGGGGGCGAACGAGGTGACGATCAAGGTGACGAATGCCTGGGTGAACCGATTGATCGGCGATCAGCAACCGAACGTTACGAAGAAATACACCTTTACAGATTTCAAACCGTACCGTGCGGACTCGCCGTTGCTGGCGTCGGGCTTGTTAGGGCCCGTCGAGATCTCCACCGAAACGATGCAGCCATAACGTGACGGAACCAGAGAGCTTGCTTGATCGCGCGACTGGCCGCGCGCGACGAAGGCTGGTTCCGTTTCTGCTGCTGATGTACGTGGTGGCGTTCCTTGACCGCGCCAACATTGGTTTTGCGAAACAGGCTCTGCACGCATCCGCCGGCATTTCTGATGCCACGTACGCGATGGGTGCAGGGCTATTCTTCCTGACCTACGCTTTGTTTGAGATTCCCAGCAACCTGATTCTGCACCGCGTAGGCGCGAAGGTGTGGATGTGTCGCATCATGGTGAGCTGGGGCCTGGTGTCTCTGGCCACGCTTTTCGTCTCGGGGCCTCAATCGTTCTATGTGCTGCGGCTGCTGCTGGGAGCTGCCGAGGCGGGTTTCTTTCCGGGCGTGATTCTCTATCTGAGTTACTGGTTTCCTAATCGAATGCGAGGAGGGATTCTCGGGCTCTTTTATTTTGGCGCACCGCTAGCTTTCATTGTTGGCGGGCCGCTTTCTGGATTGCTGCTCGAGTTACCAGCGCGCACCGGCCTGCAGGGATGGCAATGGATGTTTCTTTCAGAAGGCCTGATCGCTGTGGCAGTGGGTGCATGGGCGTACGGATATCTCGACGACAGGCCAGAGGGTGCGTCGTGGCTTCCGGAAGCGGAGAAGCGAACGCTACTGAGCGTGCTGCAGGCAGAAGAGCAGGAAAGGCGCGACTACGGGGCTTCGGCATTTCCTGCGGTGCTGATGGACTGGCGCGTGCTGCATTACGCTCTGATCTATTTTCTGATTCAGATGAGCGTGTACGGAGTGGTGTTCTATCTTCCTACAGAGATTGCTGCGCTGTTAGGGACATCGATCGGAGTGAAGGTCGGCTTCGTGTCGGCCATACCCTGGGTATGTGCGCTGGCGGCGACTTACTGGATTCCTCGCGCGGCGGATCGATATCAGAGCCATCGCTCGTTCGCGGTCGTGACGCTGCTGGTGTCAGGATTCGCGAGCGCGATATTTCCAGCAAGTGGTCCAACGATCGCGCTGGTGGCCTTATGCATAGCTGCCGCTGGGTTTATCGCAGTGCAACCGCTGTTCTGGACATTCCCTACGCGTCATCTGACCGGGAGCGCGGCTGCAGGTGGAATTGCGTTTATCAATGCGGTGGGTGCGCTGGGAGGATTCTTCGCGCCCAATGCGAAAGTCTGGGCGGACTCTCAATTTCATTCCAATCGAGCAGGGCTGTATCTACTGGCGATCTCAACATTGATTACAGCAATTGTGGTTGCTTTTGTGACCACGCATCGTCCGCGCGGCGCATCTCAACGTTAGGCTGCGACCACGCTATTCGTGTGTGTCGACCCAAATCCCACTGACAATATGCGGCGATGAGCATCACGCTGAGGAGGCCTTGACAGTCGTTGTTTTGATAGTTTAGGGTTCGTGGCGAACTGAAACTGTTTCAAATGGGAACTTCAAACCCCCGGAGGGACTCATCCATGCACAGGATTTTTTCACTAACGCCGCTGCAGTTGATCGCCGTCGTGTTGCTTTTTGTTGCGACGGGTTGGATTCACGCGCAGACCAGCACGGGCGCAATTTCCGGTACAGCGACAGACCCGACCGGAGCTAAGGTAGTTGGAGCCACGGTCACCATCACCAACGAAGGCACTGGCGTTTCCAGCGCGCTCACGACGGATGGGGGAGGGTTCTACTCGGCAGAAGGACTGGGCGTGGGCGACTACACGATACGAGTTTCGAAGCCTGGCTTTGAGGAGAACGTCACCAGTGGAATTCATCTCGCACCGGGCCAACGGAGCGCAGACAACGTCGTTTTGAAAGTGGGTAGTGAATCGGCGAAAGTTACGGTCTCCGCTACGGCGCAACAAGTGAATACACAGACGGCAGAAAGTGGCGGCACGATTACGAGTAAACAGATCAGCAATCTGATGCTGAATGGCAGAAACTTTCAAACGCTGGCGATCGCGATTCCCGGCGTCAGCAGCACATCCGGTGCAGACTCGTTAAACGGCGGCGGCCTGGAGGGCGGCACAACCCTGATTGTGAATGGAAATTCCGTCGAGTACACCACCTACACGATTGACGGTGTGTACAACATGAACTCCGGGAACCTATCGAACATCAACATTCTGCCTATCGTGGATGGCATCGCAGAGTTTCGAGTTTTGAAAGACAATTACAGCGCAAAGTATGGCTTTGCCGGCTCCGGGCAAGTGGTGGTTGAAACCAAGAGCGGCACAGACACATTCCATGGCAGCGCGTGGGACTATCTTCGGAATAACGCCTTCGACGCGAATAACTATTACTCGACCACAAGCCAGGGGCTTCACCAGAATATTTTTGGTTATACGCTGGGCGGTCCATTGATGATTCCAAAGCTGTACAACACAGATCGCAAGAAGAAGACGTTCTTCTTCGCGTCCAATCAGTGGTATGTCATTAGCCAGGCGCAAACGTCGCGAGGCTCTGTATTTCCGCAAGCGATGCGCAATGGTGATTTCAGAGCTAGTCCAACGTTGCCCGCCTCTGGAGCACTAACGCTCGATGCTCACAGCCAGGCATTGTTAGCCGCGGAAGGAAAAACAGACTGTATCACCGGGCCAGCAACGCTGAATCCAGCGTGCTTTGATCCGGTCGCGGTTGGACTATTGAATGCGTACGTTCCATTACCGAACAATGTGAACGGCGGATTTTTGAATTACATCAATGAAGGTCCGGAGACAACCAGCCAGTTGGATTATCAATACAGGGTTGACCAGTACATCCATAACACGAACGAACTGACAGCTCGAATTATGTATGAGCCGGTGAAGAATGGGTTTCCATACGATGCCTGGGGCGGACTTCCATACGACACGATTCGCGATAGCTACTACACAACCAGCTTTAATGGATTGGTTCGGCTTGCTTCAACCATTACCCCAAACCTGCTTAACACCGTAGGGGTTTCAGAAACCTACGATAAGCCGAGGATCCAGCCGAATACGGCGTTCCAGTTGCCTACGGGACTTTCGATCACGCAGGCTTTTCCCGGCGCTGATACTCTGAATCGCCTGCCTAATGTCAGCATCAGCGCAGGATGGTCGGGGAATGGAGTCCAGTCCGAGCCGATTACCGCTTCCGACGGTGAAGGAACAATTGCGGACGACATGAGTTGGGTTCACGGAAATCATGTGCTGCAGTTTGGAGCCTTGTACATGTTCGGCATCAAGCGGCAGAACGTGTTTACCAATCCGCAAGGTAGCTTTAGTTTTTCGGGCGTCCACACAGGAGATCCAGCGGCAGACTATATGCTGGGACTCGACGCAACTTACTCTCAAGCTAGTTCGCAGAAACTGGGCAGTTACCACTACCGCCAGGGAGAGGCGTATGCGCAGGATGACTGGAAGATCAAACCGCGTCTTACTTTGAACCTTGGTTTGCGATGGGTTTACTTCTCGAGCGACACTGTGAGCGGCGATCAGGTCACGAGTTTCTCGCCCGCCGCCTACGATCCTGCACAGGCGCCGGTCGTTAACGTCGACGGAAGCCTGCAGTTGAATGCCGACAACCAGCCCATCACCAGTGCCGGAACGCCCGCGAATCTATTGAACGGCTTGCTTTTTGCGGGGAAGAATGGAACGCCGAGCGGATTCTTTATTCCGTCCAAGACGAATTTCGGGCCGAGGGTTGGATTCGCCTATGACGTATTTGGAGACGGAAGAACCTCTGTGCGAGGCGGCTATGGAATCGGCTATTCGAGAATTCCGCTTGAAGTGATCTATGCAGCCTTCGGACAGAACCCGCCGTATAACAACAGCGCGAACGTGTTGAATAGCTTGCTGAGCGATGGAACTGCCGGAACGACGGCAGCGCCGACTACTCAGACACTTTCAGACGTGCCACTCACATTCAAGCCGGCAAGTATTCAGTCCTACAGCCTGACGGTGGAACAGCAACTCAAGAGAAATCTAATTGCCTCGGTTGCCTATGTAGGCAGCCTGGGCCGAAATCTGGAAGATTTCCAAGGTGGCTATGATGGCAATTTTCCGCTTCCTGTAACTGCGCCGAGTACGACCGGATGCCTGGCCCCCAACCAAACTCCTTCGGCGTCCTACCAATTCGATCCTTGCATCAATGCTGGAACCGCATCGCGCGACTACACGCGCCCATTTAAGGGATACAGCGCGATGGATGACGAGTACTGGCACGGTAGCTCAAACTACAATTCGTTGCAAACCGGCGCCACCTATCGAGCTGGTGCTTCGCAGTTCAGTGTTGCCTACACCTACAGCAAAGTGTTGACTACGGTGGGCGGCCATGGAAGCCGCACGACTACGTCGCAGACTTCTCCTGCACAAAATATGCGTAACTTTCACGCGGAGTATGGTCCACCGGATTACGACTTTACGAACGACATCACCGGCACCTGGGTATACAGCATTCCATACTTCAAGAATGCAAGCAGGCCGTCGCGTCTTGCTTTTGGCGACTGGAGTTTCGCAGGACTGGCGGTACATCAGAGCGGCTTCGCGATGAGCCCTGGAATGTCAACGGGTACGGCAGGACTTGCGACGCGGCCAAATCAAGTCGCGCCGTATCACAAGGTCGGTAGTCTCAACGAATGGTTCGATACGAGTGCATTCACAGCTCCTGCCTACGGATTCTTCGGAACTGCCGGCAACGGCACGATCCGTGGGCCGGGGTACACGTCGGTGAATGTTTCGTTGTACAAGACGTTCCCGTTGGTAAGCCGTCTGGCTCTACAGTTCAGAGCAGAGGCGTTCAACGTGGCTAACCACCCGAACTTTATTGGCGTTTCCACGGGGCTGGGTTCTGGCAATTACGGCGCGGTGACAAGTGCGGGTGACCCACGCATCCTGGAATTCGCACTGAAGTTGCTGTACTAGGCGGAGGGGAATGATCGCTGACGGTTCGTCTGACGCGGCTCTCGATTTCAGTCAGGAAGTCGGTAGCCGGTCGGGCAGCCGTAGGCGTAATCTTCGAGTGGATGGACATAGCGTAACGAAACACGGTGGCTAAAATCATGGCGACAATTCTTGAAGTTCCCGACCTATACTCCTGTGGTCATAAACTCGATGAAGGTGACAATCGCCTCGGCACACTGAATTCGACATACAAGACCTCAGCAGACCCGGAAACACTGCGAGATCGAATGGCCGAGGATGGCTATTTATTCCTCAGGTCTTATTTGAACCGTGATGAAGTGCTCGCTGCAAGGCGGCACATTCTGGAGCAGCTTGCGGCCGATGGTCAGCTTGACCCCTCTGCCGCAGTAATGGATGGGGTGCCGAAAGCGGGCACCAAGCTATTCTTTCAGCCGGAATTAGCGCAAAAGAACAATCCTCCATTGCAGCATCTTCTGTATTCTCCGCAAGGAAACCTGATGGAGTTTTTCCGCTCATTTTTAGGGGGTGAGGTTCGCCACTTCGACTTCACATGGCTGCGCTGTATCTCTCCCGGTCTGGGGACTCCGAGTCATTGTGACATTGTCTACATGGGCCGTGGCACTCGGAAGTTATTCACGGCGTGGGTACCGTTAGGCGATATCGATTTTCAACTGGGCGGCTTGATGATTCTGGAAGGCAGTCATAAGAACGTTCAACTACAGCAGACCTACGGGCGGCGCGACGTTGACTCCTATTGCACGAATAAGCCGGACGATCCCGCGCGCACTGCGACCGGCTTGAATGGATGGCTTTCAGAGGATCCGAACAAGATCCGGCGGAGTCTGGGTGGGCGATGGTTGACGTCCGAATATCAAATGGGCGATGTTGTGATCTTTTCCATGAATACGGTTCATGGCGGGATGGACAATCGTTCCAATCAGCTGCGTCTTTCTTCGGATTCGAGATATCAACTTGCTTCCGAGTTGGTTGACGAGCGGTGGATCGGAGAGAATCCGCCGGGGCACAGTTCTGCAGGTAAGCGCGGCCGCGTCTGCTGAACTTCACAGCTCGGATAGACCACCTGTGAAGGTCCGAGAAGAAAGCTTCTTTGAACTATGCACGGTAAGAACGGCGATGTGTCATTTGTTTCAGGTGTTAGACCGGTAGTAGCCGAAACTTCCTTGAGCCAGTCGATTTCCGGTCGTCATAAGATGGCCATCCGAACTAAGTTACAGTTGCGAGTGTATTAACTCATTCAACCAAGGACGCAAAGTGAGAAGAGTTGTTCAAGCGCTCATCCTGACGATTATTTCCGTATTGGCCATCACTACTTCCTCTCAAGCCCAGACGTCTTCAACATCTTCTACAAGCCTGCATCAGCAATTTGTCGACCCACCGCGCGATTTTTCACCTATGCCATTCTGGTTCTGGAACGGGAAGATGGAGGGTCCGAAGATTCAGGCGGAGATTCGCGATATGGCGAGTCAGCATGTGTATGGGTCTTTTCTGCATGCGCGAGACGGATTGGAAACGCCGTATCTCTCGGATGAGTGGTGGAACGCGATCGGAGCGGGTCTCGAGCAAGCGAAACGATCAGGGTTCGAGTTCAATTTTGTAGATGAATACGACTGGCCCAGTGGGGAAGTAAGAAACGTTTGGATGTCCGGCAATCATCAAAGCGAGATTCTGGCGCAGCGTCCGGACTTCCGCATGAAGACTCTCGCCTACTCCAAGCACACTGTTCAGGGACCGCAGCCTCTCGACATTGCGGTTGAGCCCGATACTCAGTCGGTCGTTGCGGTGCGGTGGATCAGCAAAGGGCACGTGGACGGCAGCAGTCTTACTCTTCTGAACTCGAAGATTGTAAATGGCCATGTGCAATGGTCGGTGCCCGATGGAACGTGGGTCGTACTTCAGTTTCATTTGGAACCCGCGATGGGATTTGACGGCGGGTTTGTAGACCTGATGAATCCAGATGCAATGAAATTGTATTTTCAGTTGACTTACGAACAATACTATCGCCACTTCAAGCCGTACTTCGGCAGCACTATTCATTATTCTTTTTCAGATCATGAGGGAGATTACGGATATCGAATCGCATGGACGCCTAAGTTATTCGATGCGTTTCAACAACGCAATGGTTATGACCTGCGAACTGCGTTGCCGCTGCTGATTTATGACGGAGGCGACCAGACGACGAAGGTTCGGACAGACTACCTTTCAACCGTTACAGATCTGTATACCGCATCGTTCTGGAACGGGATCACTGATTCTGCAGCAAAGCTAGGAGTTCATCGAACCGGCCATGCATGGGAGGAGAGCCTGCAGTGGGCGGCGGCACTCGAAGGCAGCCTTTTCGCTGTGGAGAGAGGGCTGAATCCTGTCGGGGTGGATTCCCTGGGCGACTTCGGACGCCAACCATTAAATTTCAAGGTGGCGCAATCTGTGGCGGACTACGAAGGTCGCCGATTCATGTGTGAAAGCCAGGGCGTTCAAGGGACCGACTCATATCTCGATCTACAAGGTATCCGCGAGGGTACGAATGCGATCGGCGCATGGGGTGTTGATCTGTTTGTGCCACACGCCTTCGACTACGACACTACACGAGCGAACTATCCGCCAGACTGGCTGCACCAACCCTATTGGCCCTACTTCCATTACTACGCAGACTATACGCGGCGGATCAGTTACATGAATGCGGACAGCCACCATGTGACGAATGTCCTGCTGTACTACCCGATTACTACAATGTGGGCGCATACGTCGCCGGTGTTCTCTGGCTCGACAAGCTACCAGAGTATTGGACAGCCTGCAGCCTGGAAGAACAGCACGATCCTGATTAACGACTACTACACGCGAATTATTCTCGATCTTGCCGATCACCAGTGGGACTATAACATTGCCGATGATCAATATCTCGACAATGCAAAGATCGACGGAAATGAACTAGTCATTGGACACCAGCGATTCCGGACGATCATCCTGCCACCAATTACCACTCTAAGTCGAAAGACGCTGCTGAAGCTTGAGGCATTCCATCAAGCCGGTGGAACGATTCTCGCGATTCGGGTGCTGCCCAATTCTTCACCCGAGGCAGGAGGGAATGACTCGGTCATCGAGAGTGGAATTGCAGCTTTGTTCGGTAAAGGCGTCGCGGAAGGAAGTTCGTCGGGCGAAGCTCAGGCGGAATATCACAGCGGCGGGGCATACTATATTGCCGACTCCGTCGATAAGCTAATTTCGGTGCTCGAGGCAACGACGCCAAAAGATGTTCAGGTGATGACCGGGCCGTCGGAGCATCTGTACTTTGAACATCGCCAGAAATTCGGCAAGGATTACTACTGGGTGGTGAACGACACTGACCGACCCCGCATCAATCAGGTGCATTTCGCGGTGAAAGGAATTCCGGAGAAGTGGAGTGCCCTAACAGGAATGCGAGAGCCTCTTTTCTACGTGAATGATGGTTCGGGAACGGACGTGCGTTTGAATCTTGCTCCGTGGGATGCGTATTACATCGTCTTCCGTCCACTGTCAGGCGCCGGGCAGAATGCGGTCCTACTTGGAACGAACGCGCAACAGTTAGACAACGTGACGCAGCAAGGTAAGGGTATGGCCGTTCACGTTTCTGGACCCGCGAGTGAGTCAACAACGTACATCAAGATGCGAGCCGGCGACACCGACTATGATGGTGCGATCGCTGGGACACCGCTGAAACCCATTGTTCTGACCGGTGATTGGAAGTTTCGACCGCAGCCTGAGCGCATTTCGGTGCCATATGCCAAGGTGCAAGACGCTTCTGATTCGGTCGGTATGCGATCCGGCTGGGATAAGCAGTCGTTTGATGATACGGATTGGCCTTCTCTATGGCTGAGCCAGGAGCAGACCACGATTCGCAACTGGCAGATGATTGGTCCATTTCCGAATCCGGATAACAACGGCTTTGCCAAGGTTTATCCGCCGGAGACGGAATTTGATCCCGGCAAGCAATACATCGGCCTGAACGGGGAAACGGTTGGATGGAAGGATTACTACGGCAACCAACCGCACCTTGCCTTGCAGAATTGGGATATCTGGATGAAGGTGGAGGGCGGCCGCTTCTCAGATTCAGGGTATATCGTTCAGTTCAACCCGGAGTTACTTACAGACGCCGACCCATGGATCGTGAGTTATGCTCACACGTATCTATATTCTCCAACCGATCAGCATGCGCAATTTATTGTTGCGGCGGATAACTGGGCGCGCATCTGGTTGAACCACAAGCAGGTATTTGAGCAGCTTCGCACGCCGTTCTGGTATGAGGTCAACGACAACTGGGCAGATCGCGTTCCGGTCGACTTACATGCTGGTTGGAACGAAGTGTTAGTTAAAGTTGGCAAAGCACGGGGCGTCGCCAGCGGTTTTTATGGATTCTCATTCCGTGTTGCTGATGAGAACGGGAATACTCTCACCAACGTGTTCGCGAGTTTATCTCCGCGCGATGCGCAAAAAAAACCGGAAACGCAAACCATGCGCTGGTATCGGATCCCGATCCCGCCTGGCTGCGTCGCTGTTGTGCCGCCACGACTCAAGGATGCATATCAAATCGTGGTCAATGGACATGCGGTGAACCATGAGGGAGAGAAACCTGTCGACCTTCGTCCGTTTCTCGGCGCGGAGAGGAACGTGCTCGTCATCGTCGCACACAAGGCGGATTTGCTGGATACTCCAGTTCAATTTGTGACCGGAGATACACCGTTCGCGCTGCAATCTTGGACCCACACTGGGCTGGAGAATTTTTCGGGGAGCGCGATTTATACGAAGACATTTACTGTTCCGGAAGGATTCCGCGGCAAGCAAATCATGCTCAACCTGGGTCGAGTGAGTTCCGTGGCGGATGTTTACGTGAATGACAAGCACGCGGGTACGCTTGTGTGGCAGCCATATCAATTGGATATATCGAAATTCCTTCAGCCCGGCGAGAACCGGCTCAAGATTATTGTGACCGACACCGAGGCAAATCGACGCGCTGTTGGGACGTCGCGAAAGATACTTGCGGCGATCGATATATGCGGCATGGAAGGGCCGGTACAGCTTATCCCCTACATCAACCAAGTAGTGACATTGCACCCGAGCAGCCAGTGACGGTATTGTCAGCGGATCACAGGAATCATTGAATGATCCGAGCTGGGATACGTGATTCGTCGGATAGCGCCCGGCGAAAACTTCCGTGGAGTTTTTGTGATGATCATTACGAAGATTACGACTCGCAACATTGGATTTTCGCGAGCTCCTGACACGCTTAAGAAAAACCTGGTTTCAAATGCATCTCTTTTCGACGATTTTGAGACGCGTGCAGATGGGTGGTTTGGACCGTCCATGTGCACCCTGGTCGAAGTCGAAAGCGACGATGGCGTCGTTGGAATTGGGACAGCTGGGGCATTTCACGGCGGGGCAAAATCGCTGATCGACGAGTATTACGCGCCGCTGTTGCTGGGCGAGGATGCCACGCGGCATGAATATCTGTGGCAAAGAATGTACCGGACGACAGTTCGATTCGGACGATCGGGTTCAGCCATGTGCGGTATCTCTGCGCTCGATATCGCGCTATGGGATCTCCACGGGAAAGCAGAAGGAAAACCGGTTTACGATCTGCTGGGAGGGCGGACGCAGACTCGCATGCCTTGCTATGTGAGCCGCCTGTATGCGCTGGAAGATCTGGATGAGTTGAAAGAGGAAGCTCGCACGTGGGTTCAAGCGGGTTTCTGGCGAATGAAACAGCGATTCGGATTTGGGCCAAAGGATGGCCCGCGCGGCATGGATCGCAATGTCGCGCTGATTCGTGCTGTGCGGGAGACTGTCGGCGACCAGGTTGAACTTGCGGCGGATGCCTATATGGGTTGGGATGTCGGCTACGCAATGGAGATGGCGAAACGTCTCCGCGATTACAACCTGTCTTGGATGGAAGAGCCGCTGATGCCGCACGACATCGAAGGCTATCTTGAGCTGAAACAGCGTTGTCCCTGGCAGCGCTGGAGTTGCGGCGAACACTCGTACGGGAAGTGGGATTTCTATGAACTGATTCGTCGACGCGTGGTCGATATCCTGCAGCCAGATGTGAATCGCGTTGGAGGCATCACCGAGGCCATCAAGATCTGTGCAATGGCTGAGGCTGCGGGGCTGCCTGTCATACCGCACTCGAACGAGGGACACAATCTGCACGTCACATTCAGTCGTTCGCCCCACTGTATGCCCGGTGGTCGAGTATTTTCCAGACGTGGAACCGGATACAGGGAACGAACTCTTCTGGAAAATGTTTTCGGGGATTCCGGTTGCAATCGATGGTGGATTATCGCTTGGGGACGCGCCTGGTTTGGGCATTGCCCTTCGAGAAGATGTGATCGCAAAACTACAGCATGGGGAGAAGACCGTCACACAGCGATCGCAACTGAAGTTCAACTAGATAGCGCTCGTCTCTTTTGGACCGTGCTCCCACTAAATTTCGAATTCCAGCAGCTTCTCCACTTTTTTCCTCGAAGGTCGATCCCGACCTAATCTTCCATGTTTTCTCTTTGTCGCCGTCGATTCCCGTGTAAATTTGCGATCCCTTGATGGAACGACTGCCGTCACTCAGACGTATCCACCGATATGCGTCGGTTTCGGACCGCTCGCACCCTGACTGTTCGCATTCGGACAGTTGTGTCTGAAAATGGACAGTTGCTCGTCGGGTGGGAGAAGTATCCGGGAGGCATCCACATGGAATTGTTACAGATAAGATGAGTGGATGTAGTTTTGGGATTGGAAGTCCACTTGCTGCGTTAACTCTGAACTCATTTCCTCCGAGGGCAAAGATCTGGATGAAGCAGTTTGAATCTTTTCGGCTGGATACATCGAACGAATGCCTCTGGCAAAACAGGGTGCAGATCAATCTTCCGCCGAAGCCGTTCGCGGTATTGAGATATCTGGTAGAAAATCCAGGCCGTCTGATCTCCCACGATGAGCTGCTGGATGCGCTGTGGCCGGAAACCTATGTACAGCCGCAGGTGTTGCGGACGTACATGCTGGACCTGCGAAAGATACTCGGAGACGATCCAGGATGTCCGCGTTTCATCCAAACGTTGCCCAAGCGTGGCTACTGTTTTGTGGCCCCGGTCACTGAGGCGGGCGCGCCTGAATCCGCCGCTACTGCCAAAGTTGAAGCGCAATCTCCGGTTCTCGACGGAATTGTGGGGCGCGAGCAGGAACTGATTCGCCTGAAGACGCTTGCGCAGGCACTGGCGTGCGGACAACGGCAGACGGTCTTCGTTAGCGGCGCCACGGGAATTGGAAAAACGGCGTTGGTGGAAGCCGCCTGTCACCTGATGGTGACAATGTTGTCGGCCAGCGTTGCCAGCGGTCAATGCGTAGAAGGCCTCAGCAAGAAGGAAGACTATTACGCTGTGATGGAAATTTTGCGACAGCTCTGTGCTTCAGAAATCGGGGAAATGGCGACCCGGATACTTGCGAGTACAGCGCCAGCGTGGCTGGCAGCGCTCGGGCGGCAAACCGAATTGAAAGCCGACGATGCGCGATCGCCGCAACCGAAGGCGCCGGGAGATCTTTGTCGAGCGCTGGAAGAATTGGCAAAGGAAAAAGCGCTCGTTCTTGTCTTCGAAGATCTGCAGTGGGCGAATGATTCCACGTTGGAGGTGGTGTCGGCCCTGGCGCGGCGTCGGACGTCGGCAAAGTTGATGCTGCTGGCTACGTATAGTTCTCATTGTGCGTCCACGGAACATCCCCTGAAGGCGCTGAAACAGGACCTGGTGATGCATCGGCAGTGCACAGAGCTGGCGTTAGCGCCGCTGGCTAAGATAGCGGTCCGACAATTATTGAGCAGGGAACTCGGCCAGGAGGCGCTGCCGCATGGACTAGATACCTTCATCTATCAACACTCGGAGGGTAATCCATTATTTGCGCTGGCACTCTTGCGGCACCTGATCACGGAGCGCTGCATGGCGCGTGGAGATTCGGGCCAATGGGAGCAGCGCGCGCCGTTTCCAGAAATTGAAGCAGGCGTTCCGCAGGAGCTGGTGCAGCTGATTGATCCGGAGATTGAACGACTGAGTGCAGCCGAGCAGCGCATTCTGGAAGCGGCCAGCCTGATGCGTGTTGTGTTTCCTGCGTGGGCCGTTGCAGCCGCGCTGCAACAAGATTCGACAGAGACGGAAGAGGCGTGTGACAAACTGGCGCGCCGCTTATGTTTTGTTCACCGTGCTGGGCACGATGAACTTCCGGATGGCACCCGTTCT
Source organism: uncultured Acidobacteriota bacterium (assembly GCA_963774515.1). GTDB lineage: Bacteria > Acidobacteriota > Terriglobia > Terriglobales > Acidobacteriaceae > JAKAAZ01. The sequence goes on from CAVZFK010000015.1 coordinate 130,124, forward strand.
GACTTCTATGCGTTTGCCCACGGACTCTATCGCGAAGTTTTGTACCAGAAGCAGACGGCGTCGCGTCGCTCGAAGGGACATACCCGGATTGCAGAGCGGCTGGGTGAACTATTTGCGGGTCGCGAGGATAACGTGGCGCGCGAGATGGCCATGCATTATGAAGCGGCCGGCAACTGGAAGCGCGCGACGACTGCGTTGCGAACCGCCGCGCGGCATGCCCATCAGCGGCAGGCATACTCAGAAGCCGCGCAGTTGCTACAACATAGTCTCGCGATCGCAGAAAATCTGAATGATGCGGAACGAAGCGTCGTCGAGCGAGAGATTCTGTCCGAGCTGGAAATGGCGCGGGTCGCGATGTCGACCACGAAACAGCCCGGGAAACTGTCTGAAGAAATTGACGGATTCTGGATGGGAACTTGACAACTTTATTTTTGCGAATCGCTACTGTGGTGAACATAGGCAGGAGGTACCACATATGCGATCCAAACTTCACACCGTTCTGGCGTCAGCAGCATTGATGGCGGCAGCAGTCTTGGCGACGAACTCCGCAATGGCGGAAACAACTCTCAAGGTGCCCTTCAGCTTTACGGTTGCCGGCAAAATCTGCCCCGCTGGTCACTATACCGTGAAGGAAAACGCAATTGGCAGCTACGTGACGCTGACCAATGAGGATTCCAGCCGTGTGTTTACCTGGATTCTTGGACCTGGCTCGCCTGACTACGACGCCAGCAAAGTCGTGCTCAAGTTTGACGTTGCGGGACAATCTCACCTACTGCGGTCGGTTCAGATTGGACCGATGACGACACCCAGATTGGATAAAAACGCTGGCAATAACGAATATAGGTCGGCCGAACTTTCTGTACAGCCGGGCCAGTAGATCAGCCTCGGCGAGTGTACCCCGGCCGTTGCGTCGACCGAAAAACCATGCAAGGAGAGGGCTCATCGATTCTTCGATGGGCCTCTCTTTGTTATTGACAGCGGGTTTTCAGCTCGGCTGAATATGGTCCCTCGTACACTGGATACATGAAGGCATTGCCGAGGTTTGATGTCGAAGGTCAGGTTGCGCTGGTGACTGGCGCAGCGCGTGGATTAGGTCGGGCGATTGCGTTGGCACTGGCGGAAGCGGGCGCCGATATCGCGCTGGGGTTAAGGGAACTGGACCATGACGGCGGTCTTGCGCAGGAAATCGTGGCCCTCGGTCGCCGAGTCGTGCCGCTGCAAATGGACATGACGGAGCTGCAGCAGATTCATGATGCGGTCGAAGCCGCTAATCGACACTTTGGCAAGCTTGACATCCTGGTGAATAACGCCGGAATTGCTCCAGACAATCTTGCGGAAAATGTGACTGAGGCGGATTTTGATCGGACCCTCGCCATCAACCTAAAGGGAACATTTTTCGCTAGCCAGGCTGCGGGGCGCATCATGATTCGGCAGAAGCGCGGATGCATCATTAATATGGGGTCGCAGGCCGGATTTGCAGCTTTGCCGACCGAGTCAGTCTACTGCATGACTAAGGCCGGTATCAGCCATTTGACGAAGTGTCTCGCGGTGGAGTGGGGCAAATATAACGTTCGCGTAAACGCCGTGGCGCCGACCTTTATTCATACGCCTGGAACGGAGCCGGCGCTGGCCGATCCAGCGTTTCGCGCTGAAGTGATCCAAAACATTGCTGCGCTGCATCGCATTGGCGAGCCTATCGAAGTGGCGGGTGCTGTGGTGTTTCTGGCGAGTCCGGCCGCTTCATTGATTACCGGTGAGACGCTATTGATTGATGGAGGATGGACGGCGCGTTAGCATTTTGTGGAAGCGAGCGCCTGCTAGCGTTTCGAAAGATCGCGTATCCACAAATCTTTGAATTCCATATTGCCCTTGCCGCCGGCATGCAACTGCAGCGCGATCTTGCCATCGAATGAACTTGGATGGGGATCGGTGAAATCCACCATGGGTACTCCGTTGAGCCGCGATTTGTAATGGTTGCCGACCACTTCCACCAGGTAGTCGTTCCATTCGCCCATGCGCACCACGCTCTCGTTTTCCGGAGAGGGCCACACCACCCAGCCGCGTCCGTCTTCTCCATACACGCCGCCGGTGTGGTGCATCATGGTGCAATCAATTTCAAATTGCATGCCTTGCGTGGTATCGACCGAACCCGGCTTGAAACCGGTGTGAAAAAATACGCCGCTGTTGCCGTCGCCCACGCATTTGAATCGCAGGGAGAGTTGGAAATCTTTGTAGTCTTTGTTGGTTTCAAGATATCCGTATGCCGGGGTCAGACCTTTACCGTGAATCACTCCGTTCTCGACGGTCCAGCTTTCATGGCCAATCTTCGTCCAGCCGCTTAGATCAGTTCCGTTGAAAAGAGAAACCCAATCCTCGCCGGGGAGCTTTGCTTTTTCCTGCGCGAACAGAACAGCGCCGGCAACCGCAATCGCGGCCAAAATTAATACGCTGGCGAGAGCTCGCCGATGTAGGCGAAAGAAACTGTTTCGATTTGAAATTAGACGAGAGGGGAGAGAACTGGGCGAAGACACGCAGAAAAGTTTCATGCGAATGGATCCTCCGATAGCTGGAGATCAGAATATCAGCGTGAGAATGCAGTAGTAGTGGTTTAGACGCTCAGAACTCGGACGCCGGCTTTTTCGAATGCAGCGACTGCGTCCTCGGGGATTCCATCATCCGTAATCAGGACATCGATGGCAGCCGCCGGACAAATGATAGCTGGGCTGATCATCCCCACCTTACTGGAATCGGCAACCACGACCACCTGTTTGGTCTGGCGTGTCATGGCGCGAAACACGGCGGCCTCATCGACTTCAATTGTGGTGGCCCCGCGTTCCGGATCAACTCCGCAGACACCCACAAACACGCGGTCCATCATGACAATATTGAGGGCTTCAATCGCAGCCGGTCCAATTAACGAAAACGCCCCCTGCCAGCGCATGCGCCCACCGGTCAAGGTGGTGTCCAAACCGGCACTGCTGCTTAGTTCCATTGCAATATTCACGGCGTTGGTAATGATGTGGAGATTGTTGCGATGGCGCAGAAACTGGGCCACCTTGGTGGTTGTTGTGCCGGCCGTCACCCCGACCGTTTCATTTTCCTGCACTAGATCGGCCGCAGCCTGAGCGATGCGCTGTTTTTCTTTCGCGAAGCGCTCTTCGCGAACACCAAAGGATGCGTCAAAACGGAAAGGCTCATAAACAGCCTGTCCGGCGAGCATCGCGCCCCCGTGGGTGCGGTGAACCAGTCCGCGTTCTTCCAGTCGTACCAGGTCCCGGCGCACACTCGCCGGAGACATTTTAAGAATTATTGTCAGCTCGTCTACAGAAGTCTTGCCGTGGTGCAGTAACAGCCGAAGAATCTCCTTGGCGCGCTTGTCGATCTTGGAAGATACGACGGCAGGACTATCCTCGATTTCGCCGGATGCGGCGAAGTGCGTATTATTCGTAAACACCCTGGACCACTCCACTCGAAATCTTGTCTAACGTATCGCGCAACCCACGTACATTCTCTTCGAGAACGACGTAGCGCGCAAATTCGTCATTGGCAACGGAGCCCAATTTCAGTGAATCGTTCCGGAACGTGACGGGACTCTGGGTCCTGATTCTGAGGGAGCAGTGGAATTCTGTCGCTTTGGTTCGCAAGGCAATTTTGCGAATATTCTCCTGGCGTATACCGCCGCCGACCATAATACTAATCCGCCCGTGCGCAGCATCGATTAGTTGCGAGATGCGTTCGGCGCCCTGGCTCACGGTTTGCACGCCGCCCGAAGTCAGAATGCGATGCGCACCGGTCTCGATCACTCTTTCAAGAGATTGATCCAGATCCGCCGACATATCGAAGGCACGGTGAAATGTAACTTGCATCGGGTCAGCCAGTTCGACAAGCTCACGCGTGCGTCGCACGTCAACGTGACCATGTTGATCGAGCATGCCGACCACGATGCCGTCCGCTTTCAACTGTTTGATGCGGACGACATCCGCCTTCATCACATCGAATTCATGGGAGGTGTAGAAAGAATCGCCACCGCGGGGCCGAACCATGACGAACACATCGATTCCCACATGTTTGCGAACCGCCTGGATCAGGCCGTCGCTGGGCGTGATTCCTCCCTCGTTCAGATCGCTGCACAATTCAACTCGCTGCGCTCCGCCCGCCTGAGAAGCGATCGCCGATTCTACTGAATCCACACATATTTCGAGAACCATGATGACTGAATCCCATTTTCCAAGGCCCTCCGGATTCCATATGAGTCATAGGGAATCCGGACGCAAAAAAGATTCGGGCACGTGCACTGTTGCGGGTTGTCGCGACAGCCTGCAGGTTAAAACGTATACCGCAAGGAAAACTGCAGATGCCGCTCTACCGACCGAATGCTCCCCTGGAGAGCGATCTCGCCGAAACCTGAATCGGTAACGCCGGTGTCGGGATTGCCATAGCTGACGATGTTAAACGCGTTGAACGCATCGAAACGGAATCCGATGGTTTGCTGTTTGTAGGTTTGGAAATCCTTGAATGCGGAAAGATCCACGTTTGCATAGCCGGGACCGCGCACGGCACCATTGCGAGAGGAGCCGAAGGTGTTGGGAGCAGGTACGCCGAAGGCGCATGCCGCGCCGAGGGCATTGATTCGCGATCCAGGCTGGGTGCAAGGTAATGCCGACGGATCGGTACCGAACCAATTGCCATTCGGATTGGTAGCCGTCGGGAAGATCTTGCGATTGACGATTTTCAACTTCATGTACTGGTTGGCACGTGAAACGCCGTAGCTGTTCGAGTTGTTGCCGGGAGCGGTGATCGTTTCCGGGAATCCGGACCACACCACGCCGACAGCCGATACCTTCCAACCGCCGATGATTTCATCCACTGCTCGATTCGCATTGGTAAAGTACTTCTGCCCACGGCCTGCCGGCAGCGCGTACACGCTGGTGAAAGACAGGTTGTGGGTTGCGTCATAGCCGGCCGGACCGTAATCGGCGGCGCTGTCGTAATAGTTCTGGAAAGCTCCGCTATATCCGTTGACCTGCAGAGAGTAATTGCCAAGGCTATTCGTCATCGCCTTGCTGTAAGTGTAGTTGACGGTGTATTCCAGACCATCCGTCAGGCGCTGGCGCAATGTTGCCTGCAATGCGTTGTAGTTCATCATGGCGCGCGATTCCGTGATCAGCAACGAATTGGGACCGATCGCGACGCTGGGATCAACTGCGTTCACACCCAGATATTGGTTGTTGTAGAAGGGAGCGGAGGTTGGATCGCCGTTCACCTTGTACTGGTTGACGTTGCCGTAGTCTTCAATGTGCTGACCTTGCTCGCCAATGTAACCGACTTGCAGCGAAGTCGAACGGGTCAGGGCATATTCACCCGTCAAGCTCCATTCCTGAATGTAGGCCGGCTGAATCTTCTGCGGGTACACGTTGAAGGTGCCACCATACTGCACCGTACCGCCGGTGAAGCCTTGCTCTGCGGTGCGTGGATCGCCCGGATTGCCGGGTGTTGGCGTAATGGCTGTGACGTTGACCGCCTGGATGAACGGTGTGATGGAAGTGAGGCGCTGGTTGGAAGAGTTGCCCTCAAAGAAACTGGTTGCTCCATATCCGCCGCGAACTACCACGCGATCGGATGGCTGCCAGGCAAATCCAAGCCGCGGCATCCACTGCCGGAAGTTTGATTGGTAGCATCCGCGATTGTTGCAGACGCCGGATCCAACCGGTGCGCCGGTGGGAACCTGGCCAGCGTAAATCACCTGGCCGGTGCTCAGATCGATGTTGCCGGTCTTGTTGTTTTCCTCGATCCAGGGCTCGTCATATTCGAACCGAAGTCCAACGTTGAGGGTCAGGTTGGGGCGAATTTGATAATCATCCTGCGCATATCCCGCGATGCGCCATTGCCGTTGGCCGACGTTCACACTGGCCAGAGTCGCACCTGCCTGAGACACGCGATCCAGCAGGAAGTCTGCGCCTCCATACCCTCCCGCATTTGCCATAGAAGGATTACTGGTAAATGCGCCGCTATATGTCAGCGACCCAAGATAGCCATTGTTGTTGGCGGTGGGATAGTTGTTTTGATAGCGCAAAGCCTCGACGCCCATGCGGATTGAATGCAGCCCGTGCTGCCAGGTCACGTCGTCAATGTAGCTGTAGGTGTTGTCGATCAGGCCGCCGCCGTAGACCGGATTACCGCCAGCGAAGAGGCCACCACCGATCGACTGGTAGGTATAGCCAGCGAAAGATTGGTTCGGAAAGGTGATGCCAACTTTGGCGTTTCCGTTGTCACCGAACTGGCCGGTCGTGTCGATCGGGAAGTTCTGCGCCCACACCGTGCGTGTGAAGCCGATGCGACCGGAGTTAATGAGAGACGGCGAGAAGATATGCACCCAGGTTGCCCCGCCAAGCTTGGTCGGATAGCAGGTCCACCCCAGGGAAAGTAATAGCCAGCACCGGGGTCGATTCCGTCGTAGTCCGTCGGCCATGGAATAGAATCCGGTGATTTTATCAGAGGAACGAGGATCATACTCGATCTTGATGTCTCCCTGATTGTTGGCCTGGTAGCTGCGCTGAGGGCCTTGATAGTCATTGGCCGCGATTCCGTCGCTCGGCGTTGCGTTCGGTAACGGGTACAAAGTTGGATTGGCGAACAGGAAATTCGCGACAGGATTCACAATTGGAATCCCCTTGTCACCGGTAAAGGGCGCAAATCCGTTTTCCGAATCGTACAACTGAATTGGTTTCGTCTGGGCCAGCAGGGTTGAAAAATCCCCATTGCGCATCGCCTGGGTCAACACGCTCTCCGATCCCGTTCCACCCTTGTGATAGCGCGCGCCGAGATAATCGACAAAGAAGAAGAGCCTGTCGCGCTTGATGGGACCACCCAATGCCCCGCCGAACTGTGCCTGGGAATATGGGTTGATCGGAATCGCCGGGACTTGTTGATTGTTGGTCCAGGTGTTGGCGTTCACTCTATAGTCCTGCACTAGCCCATATGCCACTCCGTGGAACTGGTTGGTGCCGCTCTTCAACACGCTGATGACATCGCCGCCGTTCACGTTGCCGTAGTCGGCGGGCGCATTCGCGGTCATCACATGCACTTCCTGCAATGACTCCGGCGCAGGGTTGTAGGAGATCAGGTTGTTGAACGTTTCGTTCATGTCGATGCCGTCCAGCGTGTAGTTATTCGCCTGGGCGCGGTTGCCGTTCATGTTGGGCGTATCGATGTTGCTAAGCATGCGCGGCTCGAAGCCTGTGGTTCCCGAGGTACCGGCGGTATCGATGGCGCCCGGCGCGTATAGCGTCAGGGCGGAGAAGTCGAGGCCATTCAGCGGAAAGTTTCGGATCGTGTTGGCCGTGAGAGTGGCTCCGAGAGTCGCGTTCGTCGTGTTCAGAATCGGCGACGCTGCAGAGACGTGCATCGTGGTTGACGCCGTTCCGACCGTCAGCTTGACGTTGAAATTCGCCGTCTGCAAAACTTCCAGGCTAAATTCCGGAATGGTTTCTTTGTTGAAGCCCGGCGCCTGCACGGTCACTTCATAGTGTCCGATCGGCAGGGACTGGATCCGGTAGAAGCCATCCTTGTTGGTCGTGGTAGGAGAATCGACGCCGGTGCTTACATTGTGGGCTACCACCTGGGCGCCCGATACCACAGCTCCGCTTGGATCTGTGACCTCTCCTGTGATGGTTCCGGTGACCGTCTGGGCCACTGCTGCGCTCACAAACATGAGGGTCAAAAGCAGTGTGATGGACTGAATAAATCGAGACAATTTCATTGGGAAGCATCCTCCGGCCTAAAGTTCGTGCAAGGTTGAAACTTGAGCATAGTGCTCAAAATTTGATTGATTCTTTCGTCGCGATGATCATATAGCTCACTTGTCGCGATGTAAACTTCTTTTTTGACGAATATACTCAGTTTTTGATTACTCCTTGCGCGGCGGTTTTTTTGAGGCGCCTTAAGGGGTCTCGAGTAAATCGCGCTATCGCCCGTCTTTTGAGCTGTTTGGAGAGGCGGCACAGCGAAATTCCGAGAGAAGATAAGGAATGGACCGACGCAGATTCATCGCTTCTCTGACTGGAATGGCCGCGAGCGCTTCGATTCCTGCGGGCATTTCGCTGGCGGAATTAACTGCAATCCAAGCCGACGAAAAAGCGAGTGCAGCCGCCCGTTCTCACCTGGCACTTCCGACTGCGGACCAGACGGCATGGCAGAACCTCGAAATGGGAATGTTCGTCCATTTCGCTCCGAATACATGGCAGGGCGTCGAGCAGGATAACCTGTCGACTCCGCTGTTGGAAATCAATCCAAAGCAGCTGAACACGGATCAATGGGCCTCCACGGCAGTTGATCTGGGCGCAAAATATATTGTTTTCGTCGCCAAGCATTCCGGCGGATTCTGCATGTGGCAGACGGAGACGACTGACTATGGAATTCGCAACACGCCGTGGCGCGGCGGTCATGGCGATGTGTTGGCGGACGTCTCCGCGTCGTGCCGAAAATTTGGATTGAAGCTGGGTGTCTATGTTTCTCCGCGCGACGCCAAGCATGACGCGGGAATCGGCGGTCTCTGCAAAACGCCTGCGCAACAGAAAATCTACAATGCGCTCTATCGCCGCCAGCTTACTGAGGTGCTATCCCGGTACGGCTCGATGGTGGAGATATGGTTCGATGGTTCGATTGTCATTCCCGTCGGCGACATTCTCGAGCGGTATGCGCCGCACGCCATGATTTTTCAGGGGCCGCACGCGACCATTCGCTGGGCCGGCAATGAAGACGGCTTTGTGCCGTATCCCGCGTGGAATTCGATCTCTGCTGCCGATGCGAAGACTGGCGTTGCAACCGCGCTGAATAGCGATCCGAATGGCTCCGTCTGGATGCCGAATGAAGTGGACGTCTCCATCCTGAGACCGAATTGGTTCTGGAGTCCGAAACCAGCCAGCGAAACCTGCTCACGCTGGATGCAATGATGGAAATTTATTACCGTTCCATTGGACGAGGCGCTCAGCTGCTGCTGAATCTTCCACCGGATACAACCGGGTTGATGCCGGCCGAAGACGTCACACGCGCGCAGCAATTTGGAAAAGAGATCGAGCGCCGCTTCGGCAAAAGTGTGGCGGAGACTTCAGGTTCGGGAGAAACTGTCACGCTGCCGCTGCCAGCTGGAGCTCGCATGGATACATTCCTGATGCAGGAAGATTGTTCCTTTGGCGAGCGCGTGCGCCAATACAGGATTGAAGCGCGACAGGAAGGGAAGTGGGTGACTCTGGGTACCGGGACCGCGATTGGCCACAAAAGAATTCAGCCGGTCGCGCCGACCAGCGCCGACGCGGTGAGACTGGTCGCTGTCGAAAGTGCCGCGCGCCCCATGATTCGCCGTCTCGCCGTCTTTGACACACAAACTCCGCCGCCAAAAAATTGGGACGCTCCCGCGACAGCCTGGGCCTATGACGAAGTGGGAAGCTGGAGCGACTATAGCTTCCACATCGATGTGACGGACAAGATTCTCGCCGCCACGCAATATCGTTTGCGTTTTGTTCCGCAGGCAGGCTGGGGCGAGTGCGCGGATCCAATCGAGCACGTGACTGTGCAGATCGGCGGAGTGGAAGAGCCTACATTATTGCGCCACCTACCTGGATCGCGGGATGTTCTGATTCTCACCATGACCGGCATCGGGCAAAAGGTCATCCTGAAGGGTCGATTGAAATGCGCCGCCATGGGAACCATCCTTCTTCGAAAACTATGAGATGATCGGGAACGGTACTTACACAACCTTGTTATAGAAGTTCCTTTCATTGCGCCGAGCACACTTCGCGACACAAATTCAGGAGGCACGTACATGCGTACCGTTTGTATTCTGCTTTGGCTTGCCATCAGCGCGCCGCTATTGCAGGCGCAACCGAAGGCGCTGTTTTACATGACCAGTAGCCAGATCTCGGTGCAATCCTTCCTCGACCATGCCGACAAAATCGACATCCTTGTGCCGGCGTGGTATTCGACCGATGTTCATGGGATGGTGTGGGGCGGTCCGAATCCGCAGGTGATGCAGGTGGCGCGCGATCATCAGGTGGAAGTAATGCCGATCATTAGTGGCAGCGCGATGGGCACCGCGGAGTATCACCAGTTCTTCAATGATGAAGCGGCACGGCATGCGATGGATGAAGCGCTGGTGCGCATCTGCAAACAGAATGGCTATACCGGCATCCAGTTCGACTTTGAAGACATCGACTGGAGAGACGGAGATGCGCTGTCGAAGACTGTGGCGGAAACTGCGGCTGCGTTGCATGCGGCGGGATTTCAGCTCTCGATCGCTACCGTACCCAATGCCCCCGGCTTTCCGGGAGAAACTGCCTATAGCGCCTGGATGTATCGCGATTGGCGCGGTGCGTACGATCTGAAAGCGCTGGCGCAGTCTGCCGACCTGATCTGCCTGATGACTTACGATCAACACACCGCGTACACGCCGCCGGGTCCCGTTGCTGGCTATCCGTGGGTTCTTGAAAACCTGAAGTATGCGCTGGCCGTGGTGCCGAAGGACAAGCTTTCGCTCGGTATTCCTGTGTACGGCTATCACTGGTTTGCCGGAATGCCGGTGGGCGGCAAGAATGAGCCGAACAATTCTGCTGAAGACATCGCCGCTCCCGCAGCCATGCAATTAGCGCATGCCTACAACGCCAAGTTGCAGTGGGATCCCGAGGATAAAACTGCGTGGTTTTACTTCTACCGTGCGCAGGATCGCGAGTACGTCTTCTATACCGATGCTCGCACCTTTGCCGCGCGCTACGACCTGGTGAAGCAGGATGGGCTGGAAGGTTTTTGCTCGTGGGTGCTGGGTGAAGAAGATCCCGCGATATGGCAGGAGCTGCCATCGCACGATCGTGCGGCCTCTCAGGAACAGAAGAAGTAATAAGCGCATGGACTAGTTCTTGGTATCGATGTAGCGCAGAAGTGCTGGCGCGCGCCAGGCGGCTCGATTAAAATTGCGCGCGTCAGTCAAGCGGATGCCGCTACCCGCTGATCCTCCGCTGGGCGCTCCCTGGCGCGCTGCGCATATTTCCGCCTCATGAAATCGAAATCGTCGCAACGATTTCACGCAGGATCATTACCGCGCTGAGAGGGAAGATATTTAGCTTCGCCGATTCGTTGCGGAGCTCGCATTTGCATTTTGCGACCGGAGACCCGATTGAAGTTGCCGTGGTATATTGGGCGCGCAACTTGGCAGCTCGAAAGGAAGCCCGTTATGCAAATGACAGCAAATTCCCCAGGCATGCGGCGGTTGACGTGGATAACCGCTGCTTTTTTGTTGGCGTCGGTGAGTGTGGTGGGTGCCCAGGTGGTGATCACTCCACCCACTCCGCAGGTAGGATCGTCGAACCCGGTGACCGCTGAACCGCCCGTGCCGCGGCCCCATACAAAGCCATGCGTCGTACAACTGTTTCAAAATCTAGAATTCGCCGACTTCAATACAAAATCTTTCAGCTACACGCCTCCGGCTGCATGTCCGGGTCCGTGGGCAAAGGTCGTCTTCACTGCCGATTTCACAGTGACCGCCGGTCGCCAGTACGATCGCACCGCGGCATTTTATTTGGGCCACGCAAGTATTTTTTACGGAACGACTGCTGAACCTCGCGCCACGCTGAGCCCTTCGTGGCACGTCGAGCGCGATGTGACTGATCTGACGCCAATCTTTAAAGCGGATCAGACGGGAGAAGCCAACATTGGAAACTTCGTCGGCGTGTCTGGCGGAGTTACCTACAACGGCATTATTTACGCCAACGCAGCCTTGGAATTTTATCCAGCTTCCTGGCAAGATGGCCCGGCGGTGACGCCTGACATCGTCGTTCCGGTGAATGGAACCGGCGGCGATGCGGGCACACTAAATACAACATCGGATCAGATCACGCAGGTGCTGAATCTGCCGATGAACGTCGAGCGAGTCTATCTCGACATCATTGCGCAGAGCCAGTCGAACGACGAATTCTGGATGTTCTGTGTGCCCAACGATCAAACCAGCAATCTTGAAAGCTGCGGCAACACTGCCTTCCGCGAAACGGAAGTGACGATCGACGGCAAACCGGCCGGCGTCGCGCCTGTCTATCCGTGGATTTATACCGGCGGCATCGATCCGTATTTGTGGGAGCCGATCCCCGGAGTGCAGACCCTCGACTTCAAACCCTACCGGGTCGACCTGACTCCGTTTGCTGGAGTTCTGGACGATGGCAATCCGCACACCGTGGGCGTTGGCGTCTACAACGCGAATAGCTACTTTCTTGCGACAGCGAACCTGCTGGTCTATACGGACCACGGCAAGCAGAAACTCACGGGCGGCATCCTGACGAACACTCTCTCTGCAGCGCCGAATCCCGTCGTCAAAGAAAACATTACGACCGGAGCCGGACCAAGCTATACAGGCAGCATCCTGGTTACCTCGAAGCGCAACTTTAGAATCAGCGGCTACGTGAACACGTCACATGGTCGTGTTGACACTACGGTGCAGCAGAGCGTGGACTTCAGGAATAAGCAGGAATTTGTTGTGAACGCCACAACGGACGATCAAAACGCACAGCAGCTGACCACGGTCGACTCAGAAACAAATACCCGGGGAGGATACTATTCGGGGACGGTCGAAAAACATTTCACCTATCCGATCACCATCAACTATTCATTTTTAGCCAATCCTGACGGCACGTACACGCAGGCGAGCTCCGTCGATCAGCAGGACCTGGTCAATCATTCGCAGCAGGTCAATCGATTCAGAGCGTATGAAAGCAATATGAGCAACGAAGTGAAGGCCGCCGACACCATCACCTTTGACGCCAACTTCAACGTCACGGGCACAACTGGAACCAAGACTACCCAGACTTACCGCTTCAAAGATTCCTTTGGTCATTGCTACGACCGTACGCTCACCGCTGCGGATCATGTGTTGACCAATGTGAGCGGTGGCCAGGGCTGTGGAGACCACGATCATTGGTAAGGCGATATCAACCTGGTTTTGCAGGAAGGGAGTTCGGCGGAAACGTCGAGCTCCTTTTTTGCAGCAGGGTGGTGGAGGCGGATCGCTTACGGTATAAGTATTCTTCGGTTGTAGTCGCGAAATAACGGCGATGAAACGCGACCGTGTCAGCGCTGTTTCATCGGCAATGCGGCCATTTTGAGTGTCAACATATCGATGAGCGCCGGTAGAATTTCAATGAGCGCGCGGTCATTCATGCGAACGCACGTCCAACCCTGCCACTGGAGGATGCACCTTGAAACAAGTTAGCCTGCCAGCTTCTCTGCTCTCGATTCTCGCCTGCATATTGGTTTTTCCGATGACCCTTACAGCGCAATCACAGACGACACTGCCGATCATGCCGTTGCCGTCGCATGTAGTGGAGGGGCAAGGTCAATTTCTCATCGACGGAAATTTCGGCGTCGCATTGCAGGGTTACACAGAGCCGCGATTGGAGCGGGCAAAGCAGCGATTCCTGGTGACACTGTCGCGGGAGACAGGCATTCCTCTATGGCGCGAGGCACAGTTTAATCCACCCAGCTTCGTCATCAAAACTGGAGGAGCCAGCGATGCTGTGCAGCAGTTGGGTGAGGACGAATCCTATCATCTTGAAATTTCCGCGAACCACGTTGTACTCAGCGCGCCCAATCCGCTGGGGATTCTGCACGGGCTGCAGACGTTTCTGCAATTAGTCAGAACAACGCCACAAGGCTTCAGCGTTCCCGTCGTCACCATCGATGACCAGCCTAGATTTCCATGGCGCGGATTGATGATTGACGTGGGACGGCATTTCCAGCCCATTCCTGTCATCGAGCGCAACTTGAATGCGATGGAAGCGGTCAAGCTGAATGTTTTCCACTGGCATCTTTCCGATGACCAGGGTTTTCGCGCCGAAAGTTTAAAGTTTCCGCTACTGCAGGAAAAAGGTTCCGACGGGCTGTATTACACGCAAGCGCAGATTCGTGAAGTGATCGAGTATGCCCGTGACCGCGGTATTCGCGTCGTCCCAGAATTCGATATGCCGTGCCATACCACATCATGGTTCGTCGGCTATCCGCAGTTGGCCAGCGGAAAGGGGCCGTACCATATCTCGCGCAAGTTCGGAGTGATGAACGCCGCGATGAATCCCACGCAGGACGGCACGTACGATTTTCTGAATACATTCATCGGAGAAATGACCGCACTGTTTCCGGATCAGTATTTCCACATCGGCGGCGACGAGTGTAACGGAAAAGAATGGAACGCAAATCCTAAAATTCAGGCGTTCATGCGCGCTCACGGATTACATGACAATGCAGCGCTGCAGGCGTATTTCACCGGTCGAGTGCAGAAGATTGTCGCGGCGCACCACAAGATCATGGAAGGCTGGGATGAAGTGCTGCAGCCAAACACGCCAAAGGATGTGCTGATTCAATCCTGGCGTGGACAGACGGCATTGGCAGAGGCGGCGCGTCAAGGCAATCGTGGCATCCTTTCGACGGGCTACTATATTGACCTGAATCAGCCGGCGTCGGAACATTACCTGGTCGATCCGTTGGGTGGCGACGCAGCGTCGCTGACACCGGAGCAGAAGGCGCGCATCCTGGGCGGAGAGGCGACGATGTGGAGTGAATATGTGACTCCGGAAAATATCGACAGCCGCATCTGGCCGCGCACCGCCGCCATCGCCGAACGCTTCTGGTCGCCACAGGATGTCACGAATATTCCTTCCATGTACGCGCGGATGGCGATTGTTTCGGTAAAGCTGGAACACTACGGACTGAACATCGACTACTCCACCAATCGCATGTTGCAGCGCATGAGCGGCGAATCTGATCCTGTTGCGTTGAAGGTGCTGGCTTCAGTGGTGCAACCGCCCAGGGGATATGAGCGCGAAAGTCTGCGGAAGTACAATGCGTTCACTCCGCTGAATCATCTTGTGGATGCGGTGCCGCCGGAGAGCGAGACCGCGCGCCAGTTCAACGAACTTGCTAAGCAGATCGCTGCGGGACAGGCAACTCCAGAGCAGTGGCAGCAGGCGAGGGAATGGCTGACGCTTTGGCGGGACAACGATGCAAAGCTGCAGCCGACGCTGACTAAGTCGGATCTGACGGTGGAATTGGTCCCTGTTTCTCATTCGCTGGCGCAAGCAGCCACCATTGGCCTGCAAGCTCTGGACGCTTTGCAAAATCATCGCGTGGTCAGCGCCGACCTGCAACAGCAGAATTTGGCGTGGCTCAAAACGGCTGCAAAGCCGCAGGCTGTTGTAGTCGACATGGTTGTACCTTCGGTCGAGCTGCTGGTCCAGGCAACCAAGACGCAGTAGAAATTTTTCTGTTTTGACGTTCGGCGCAGTACCAACCTTGACTTCAAGGAGAAGAACGTATGCAGCGACGAGATTTCTGTAAGCTGATGGCCGCAACAGCAGCGGCAGCGGCTGTGCCTTCGATAGCCCAATCCGCGGACGATAGCCAACTCAGCATGCCCGCCGAGTTCGACAAGTACATCGAAGATTACGCCGCGTTCTGCGCCAAGTCCGCGGATCAGCGAGTGTTCTATGCGTATGAGGGCGGCAAGATCATCCAGGAAAAGTTGGATGAAAAATCGTGGACACCAACCGGCTGGGGTTCGCCGCCGAGTCTGCCGGTTCCGGGTGGTTCATGGGATGGCGTGCCGATGAATTCTCCTATCGCCAACCTTGCAGGTGACGGGCCGTACAAGCCGACCTGGGATTCTTTGTTGCAGTACGAGGCGCCGGAATGGTATCGCGATGCAAAGTTCGGCATCTGGGCGCATTGGAGTCCGCAGTGTGTTCCTGAGGCCGGCGACTGGTATGCGCGCGACATGTATCGCGAAGAGGCCAGTGACTACAAATATCAGCTGCAACATTACGGGCATCCGTCCAAGTTTGGGTACAAAGATTTGTGTCCGCAATGGACGCTTCTGAATTGGGAGCCGGATGCGTTGATCGCACGCTACAAGAAAGCGGGTGCAAAGTTCTTTGTCGCGCTGGCCAATCACCACGATAGTTTTGACACCTGGGACTCGAAGCATCAGCCGTGGAATGCCGCCAATATTGGACCGCATCGCGACGTCGTGGGCACATGGGCAACCGCTGCGCGGAAGCAAGGGTTGCGTCTCGGAGTGACAGTCCATCAAGGGCGCAATTGGTGGTGGTTTCAGACGTCGCACGGAGCCGATAAAACAGGTCCACTCGCAGGTGTTCCCTATGATGGGGACTTGATTCAAGCGCAAGGAAAAGATCAATGGTGGCAGGGACTCGATCCGCAGCGGTTGTACGGGGCGAAACATCCTCACAATGCGCTTCCGGATGTTTCCTATGTAAAGAATTTCTACGATCGTACGCGCGATCTGGTCGACCAGCACGATCCTGACCTTCTCTACTTTGACAATCCTCTGTTTCCGCTGGGCTGGGGCGGGATGAACATCGGCGCCTACTTCTACAATCACAACCTGAAAACGCATGGCGGAAAACTGGAAGGCGTCATCAACATTAAGAACGTGCCCGATCGCCTGGCGAAATCCGTCATCTCAAATTATGAGCGCGGGCTGACCAGCAAAATCATGCCGTACGCGTGGCAATCGGAAACCTGCATTGGGGAGTGGCATTACAACCGCGGCCTGTACGAAAAACCCGGAGAGTTCGGCGGCTATCTACCGCCGCGCGATGTGATTCACTGGCTGATCGATACCGTCAGCAAGAACGGCACCATGGTGTTGAACATTCCTGGAAGGCCTGACGGTACCATCGACAGCAAAGAAATTGCGGTGCTCGACAAAATTACCGACTGGATGCAGGTCAATGGCGAAGCGCTCTATGCTACTCGTCCATGGAAGATTTACGGCGAAGGACCCGACGTGGTGAAAAGCGGATCCTTTCAAGGAACCAGCATTAGCAAGCTGGATGCGAAGGACATTCGTTTTACTCGGAATAAAGCGAACACGGTCATCTATGCGATGGCTCTCGGCTGGCCGGTTGGAGAGTTTGTGATCCAGTCGCTGGGAACCGCGAATGCAACGCAGCCGGGAAAGATTGAACATGTACAGCTGCTGGGCACCGACGAGAAGTTGAAATGGAGGCAAACGTCGGACGGTTTGCGCGTGGAATTGCCGCGTCACTTTCAACCGGCGAGCGACTTCGCTGCGGCACTCAAGATTTCGTTGGCGTAGGGTTTGTTGCCGCGTTGCTAGAGAGGATGACGAGGCTGAATGAATCCCTCTACAATAAGAGCAGACCCGCTGTAGGAAACGGAAAAGATAAACAGTGAAGCGAATCATTGATGGCGTATTGAAGTTTCAGACGGAAGTCTTTCCGAACCAGAAGGCGCTGTTCCAGAAATTATCGACCGGGCAGCGTCCGCAGGCCCTGTTTATCGGCTGCTCAGATTCTCGTGTCATCCCTGAATTATTTATGCAACAGGGGCCGGGAGATTTGTTCGTCGTCCGCAATGCCGGCAACATTGTTCCGCCGCATGGGGTCGCGCCCGGTGGTGTTTCCGCCAGCATTGAATATGCTGTGGCCGTCTTAGGCGTCCCGGATATCGTGATCTGCGGTCATTCCGGCTGCGGAGCGATGACGGCCATTCTCAATGGCAGAGAGCAATTAAAGGCGCTTCCTGAAGTGGCACGCTGGCTGAACTTTGCCAATGCTGCGACGCAGGTGATTGAAGAACAGCATGCCCACAAGAATGAGGCTGCCAAGCTGGATATCCTGGTGCGCGAAAATGTTCTGGCGCAGCTGGTGAATTTGTTGACGCATCCCGCAGTGGCGAATGCTGTGGCGTCAAAAGAAGTGCGGTTGCATGGATGGGTGTTCGATATTCCTACTGCGACGGTGTTGACTTACAGTGCCGAGGCGGGGGAGTTTGTTCCGCTTACACACGACTCATTTGCCGGCGCGAAATCCTGACAGCGACGCATCATTCCAATCGAAGGCGCCACGGAACAATTCAAATTCTGGGCCGTCCGCCAGGAAAATAAACTGAGACGACATCGAAGCGGACCGGGATCATTTCCGAATGCTCCAACTGGTGAATATATTCACGCGCCATCCGAGCCAGGTTGGTTCTCTTCTCCTGGTCGACGGCGACTTCCGCGGGTTGGAAGGTACGTGAAGTTCTTGTTTTCACTTCAACAAAGCACAACCACTCGCCATCCCATCCAATCAGGTCGACATCCCCACGCAGTTTCGGGCTGCTCCAACGGCGAGCCACAATCGTGTAACCCAATTCGCGAAGATAAAAATAGGTAGCGTCTTCCCCCCGCAATCCGGTGATCAAATGGGCCGGGTGCTTGGGCGAACGGATGGACCGAGCAGCCGCCTGGTCTAGCCAACCCAGCGTCCTCTCAAGGAAAGACAGACGGGCGTGCGCTAGTTGGGAAATCGTTTGCATAGGGGGTGTGAAACCACTCTAGCAAGCGACTCGCATCAAGGGCAGCGAATTCGTGCTGCCCCTGTTGTCAAATCAGCCACCTAGGCCTTGGCTGTGGCCAGGGCGGGGAGGTGCTGGTGCTCGACCTCGGCGATACTTTCCTCAAGAATGTCGAGGGCAATGTCGGCTTCTTCCTGAGAAACAATCAGCGGGGGCGCCAGCCGGATAGAGGTCTCGCCGCAGCCCAGGATCAGCAGTCCGCGATCAAAGGCCAAGGTCTCAATCTTGTTGCGCCAGTCTGCCGCGGCTTCGCGTGTGCCCTGATCTTTGACAATCTCGATGCCGATCATCAGGCCGCGCCCGCGAACGTCGCCGACGATGGGATGTTTTTTCGGCCATTCCTTCAGACGCTGCATGATCGTGTTGCCAACCTTCACGGCATTGGCGACGCCTTCGCGCTCCAGAACATCTAGAGTCGCCATCGCCGCCGCAATCGCCACCGGATTGCCGCCGAAGGTGGAAGCATGCGAGCCGGGCTTCCAATCCATAATGTGTGCGCGTGTCATACAAATGCTCAATGGCATGCCGCTCGCGATTCCTTTGGCGATGCAAACGATATCCGGCTCAACGCCGGAGTGTTCGATCGCCCACCACTTGCCGCTGCGGCCTACGCCTGATTGCACTTCGTCCGCGACCAGCAGAATGCCATGACGATCGCAGATCTTGCGCAGCTCCTGCATGAAGATCGTGGGCGCTACAACGTAGCCACCTTCGCCCTGGATCGGCTCGACAAAAATTGCAGCTACTTCTTCAGGCGGCATTGTGGTCTTGAAAAGTTTTTCTTCAATGTAGCGAGCGCAACCCAGAGCGAAGGCTTCTTCTTCCTGCGGACCGCCGCTGCATCCGCGATAGGCGTACGGATAGCGCACATGCGTGATGCCGGGAACAAGCGGGCCGAACCTGCGCCGTTGCTGGGCTTTCGAGGCTGTCAGGGAAAGCGCTCCCATGGTGCGGCCGTGAAACGCTCCGTAGAAAGCGATGATGTTCTGCCGCCCGGTGTGATAGCGAGCGAGCTTGAGGGCGCACTCAACCGCTTCTGCGCCGGAGTTTCCGTAGTAAAACTTGTGCGGTCCGGGCATGGGAGCAATCTTCGAGACACGCTCGGCCAACTGGATCATCGCCTCATAATAAAAATCCGTGCCGGACATGTGGATCAGTTCCGCAGCCTGTTCCTGAATCGCCTTCACTACTTCCGGATGACAATGTCCGGTGGAACAGACACCAATACCCGCCGCGAAATCGAGAAACTGATTGCCATCGACATCTTCGACGCGTATGCCGCGACCGCGTTTCGCAACCAACGGATAGGAGCGCGTGTAGCTTGGGGAGAGCCATTTCGTATCGGCATCGACGACCGCTTTCGCCTTGGGGCCGGGCAGAGGACCTACCAGCTTCGGGCCGAATTTGGCGTACTTGTCAGAGTTTTTGTAGGAACCGGTTCCGCTGTGCATCGTAGCTCTCCTCGCAATTAGAAGTGTGAGTGCGGGCTGGCAAATGGAGCCAGCCGAGCAAATTTCAGAGTGAGAAACTCAAGGATTTTTCGAAGCCGATAGGAGCAGGGCTCACGCTCGTGTGTACGCCAAACGAGGTGCGGACAGCTTAGTCGCTGCCGAACAAACTAGGTCGCAGCCAGGTAGGCAGGCTGTGCAGGTGCGGTCGCGGGTGCTCTTTTCCCACACGCGTAATGGGAATATGACAGCCGGACTCGACAATTGTGGCAGAGGGTCTGCGCATAAGAAACCTGATGGAAACAGTATAGCGTGATTGGCAAAAATGATTGCCATAAAAATTGCGTGCGTCACGGATGGCGCGTCCGTTTGCATTGAGAACGCGCATAAGTCACCTAGAATATTAGGAGATCATGAAGACTCCTCGCGTAGGCCACGCTTCTTCTGCAGCTGTGATGTTTGCGTTTGCCTGCGTGTATGTATGCTGGGGCGCGACCTATACGGCTGCGCGGCTCGGCGTGCATTTTGTTCCGGCACCTGCGTTGGCGGGCGTGCGGTTATCGATTGGCGGGTCGTTGATGCTGGGTTTTATGGCGCTGCGCGGAAAGCGCCTGCTGGGCAGCATGAGGGAGATGCGCCGTCTTTTTATTCTCGGCGTGCTGATGTTGTTCTTCGGCAACGTCGGCCTGGTGTGGGCAGAGTTCTACCTTCCCAGCGGTCTCGCGGCGTTATTGGTCGCCATTATTCCTGTGTACATCGCGGTGATTGAGTGGCTGATGCCGCATGGAGAAAGGCTGCGCACACGCGGCGAAATCGGTCTGGTGCTGGGATTTATTGGTCTCGTCGTTCTCGCATTTCCAAGTGCGCGCAGCGGTTTCCGCGGCGATTGGCATCAACTGGTCGCAATTGTGGTTCTGCTGCTGGGGGCACTGTCATTTTCCATCGGATCTGTCTGGTCGCGAGGAACGCGTTTTTCGCTGGACCCTTTTGTCTGCGCTGGGTGGGAAATGCTGGCTGCATGCGTCTGTGATTTAGTGTTCGCAACGGTTCGTCACCAATGGGGACGCGCAACCTGGAACCACGAGAGCGTCTCCGCAATTGCGTTTCTTGTGCTGTTTGGCTCGCTCACCGGATTCTCTGCGTACACCTGGTTGCTGCAGAATGTTCCGGTATCGAAAGTGGCGACCTACGCGTACATCAATCCCATGGTGGCTGTGCTGCTGGGCGCGATTGTGTTGGGCGAACGCCTCCATGGCAATGAGTGGATTGGCATGGTGATGATTCTTCTGGCTGTCTTTCTGGTGACCTCATCCAAAATGCAACCAGATCATGAGATGGCAGAGATCGAATCGATGGCGGTTGAGAGCTAGGTCGACTCGCGCGCGCACGAAGAGAAAATTATTTTCTGTGCCAACGCACACCGTCTGCGCCATCTTCCAGAAGAATTCCTTTTTCGGCAAGCTCTTTTCGAATGGCGTCGGCGCGTGCAAAATCGCGAGACTTGCGTGCCCTGGTTCGCTCTTCGACTAACTTGTCGATGGCCTCGTCGGTCAAGGAATATCCAGCGACCAGTTCAGTTGTCGCTTCATTCAAGCGATTTTCTTTTGCCGCCCAATCGAGTGCAAATCGCGTGACCGCTTCATCGTGGTCTTCAAGAACCGCGAATACCTGATCAAACTGCGCCAGCACGTCGAGGATGGGATCGACATTGTCATGCTTCAATTCGCCGCGATCCGCACTGGAGTTCGCCGAGCGAACAAGCTCGAAAATTGCGGCTCGCGCTTCGGCGGTATTCAAATCATCTTCCAGCGATGCAATGAAATTTTTTCCGGCGCGCTGTGTGGCTTCCAGAATCGAATCATTCATGCCCGCAGGAAACTCGCCGGTGCGCATTCGCTGCGCGAAAGTTCGCAGCCGCTCGACGGCATTGGTCGATTCTGTCAGTCCCTCAAATGTGAAATTCAACTGGTTGCGATAGGGAACGGCGGTCAGCAGAAATCGAATCGCAGAAGCCTTGTAGCCGCGCAGCAACAGGTCGCGCAAGGTATAGAAGTTGCCCAGCGACTTCGACATCTTCTTGCCTTCCACCAGCAGAAAACGGATGTGCATCCAGTGGCGCGAAAATGTTTTTCCGCTGGCCGACTCCGACTGTGCAATCTCATTCTCATGATGGGGGAACATCAGGTCTTCGCCGCCAGTGTGCAGGTCGAAGGTCTCGCCCAGGTAGGCTGTGGCCATGGCGGAGCATTCAATATGCCAGCCAGGTCGACCCGGGCCGAGATCAGTGTCCCAGTGAAATTCGCCGGGCTTGGCTGCTTTCCACAACGCGAAATCGCGGGCGCTGTCTTTGTCGTATTCATCGACATCGACGCGTGCGCCATCTTCCATGCCGGCTAAATCTTTTTTTGAGAGCTTGCCATAGCCGGGGAAGCTGGCGATGCGGAAATAATACGAACCGTTTTCTCCGCGATAGGCGCTGCCGCGGGCCACCAGCTTCTCAATCAAGCTCACCATCAGCGGAATATTCTCGGTGGCGCGCGCCAGAAACTCAGGCTGCTCGATGCCCAGGGCTTTCAGATCTTCGAGGAATGCGGCTTCATACTTGGCCGTGTAATCGCCAATGGATTGGCCTGCTGCCGCCGCCTTGGCCATGATCTTGTCGTCGACGTCGGTGATGTTCATGACGTGACGCAGCGGCACCCCCTGCAGCTTGAGAAAGCGACGCAAAATGTCGACATGAATAAACGTGCGGAAGTTGCCGATGTGGCCGTAGTCGTACACCGTGGGCCCGCAGGCGTACATGCCGAGCGGCTGTCCGGGCTGCGGCTTCAGCTCCTCGACCTGTCCGCTGAGCGTGTTATAGAGGCGAAGTGACATGCAATTTCTGATTGTACGGGCAAACCGCGAAAAGAAAAGTGATCTAGCCCAGCGCCAGGGAAGGTTCGGCGGTCAGGTTTTCCGTTGCGACGTCCCCGGTCACAAATTTTGGCCACGCAGCTGCGGCAATCATGGCGGCATTGTCGGTTGAAAGTTCGAGCGCGGGAAAGGTGACCGGCAGGCGGCGTTTTCTGAGCCTCGGCTAGAAAATGCTGGCGCAATTCGCGATTTGCGGCCACACCTCCGGAAACCACGATGCTGGCTGCATGAAAGCTTTCCGCCGCCTTGAATGTTTTTCGAACCAGATCGTCGACCACTGCGCGCTGAAACGATGCGATCAGGTTGAGCGTTTCCGTGTCGCATAATGCCAGCGCGTCGGCAGGCTTCGCATCCGGGAGTTTTGCTAAGGCTGCATGGCGAGTCTCAATCGAGGGCTTCAAATCGTGCAGCTGCACATAGCGCAAGATCGCCGTTTTTAATCCGCTAAAGGAAAATAGAAATCGCGGACTTTGCACCTGTGCCGCGCGATACGGTTTTTGCTTCACGGTGATGGGGCCGAAGGGAACGGCATGCGGGTCTCCATGCTGCGCGAGCCAGTCAATCCACGGACCGCCGGGATAGCCCAGCCCGAGGAGTTTGGAGACTTTGTCGAAGGCTTCGCCGGCCGCATCATCGACGGTTCTGCCGACGTTCTTATAGTGCCAGGTGCCCTGAGTTTCTTCTGCTAAATACAAGTGCGTATGGCCGCCGGAAACTACCAGCGCCAGCGTCGGTTGGGCCAGCGTTTGCTGCTGTTTTTTCGCTTCCAGCAACACGGCGTGGATATGTCCCTCCAGATGATTGACGGCAATCAGAGGCTTATTCAACGCGTATGCCAGGCCTTTGGCATACATCACGCCAACCAGCAGGGCTCCAGCGAGACCGGGTCCTTCCGTGACCGCGATGGCATCCAGATCTTTCAGGGTGCATTCGGCTTGTTGCAACGCAGCTCGAACCACCGGAACAATATTCTGCAGATGTTCTCGCGAGGCCAGCTCCGGAACGACTCCGCCGTAAGGCGCGTGGGTGCGGATTTGCGAGGCGATTACGTTCGACAAGACCTCCGCCCCAGCGCGAACAACGGCGGCTGCCGTTTCGTCACAGGAGCTCTCAATCCCCAGGATCATTCCAGTCTTGCGAGGCGATTCCAGCGCCTGCGTCGCGTCGGAACTAGAGGAAGACGTAGGAGGCATGTCACCATGGTAAAGGCAGCGCTCCATTCGCCGCCGTATTCTGGTCGATAGCAATGACCCTCAGCCATCCTTCCGTTCCCGCATCCGCGCGTCAGCAGGCCGCCACGCAGATTGTTGATCGACTGCGCGCGTCTGGCCATGCGGCGTATTTTGCCGGCGGCTGTGTACGCGATTTGTTGCTGGGCCGGGAGCCGCTGGATTTCGACGTGGCCACCAGCGCCACGCCGGAGCAGGTACTGGCCATGTTTCCGCGGACTTTTGCCGTGGGCGCGCAATTTGGTGTGGTACTGGTTGTCGACAGCTACGAAGACGCGGAAATTCTGACTGAAGTGGCAACCTTCCGGAGCGATGGCGATTACCAGGATGGTCGCCGCCCGGAGTCTGTCTCGTACACGGATTCGGCCGAACAGGATGTTTTGCGTCGCGACTTCACGATTAATGGGATGCTGCTCGATCCGGAAAAATTACGAGCGACAGGAAATGTCGACGAAGCGGTGCTGGATTTTGTTGGCGGCAGGGAAGACCTGAAACGAGGCATCATCCGCGCCATTGGCGATCCCAGCCAGCGATTTGCGGAAGATAAATTGCGCATGCTGCGCGCGGTTCGTTTCGCGGCGCGATTTGGATTTGATATTGAAGATCAAACGCTGCGTGCGATTCGGGCGGCCGCTCCGGAGATCGAGCAGGTCAGCCGGGAGCGGGTGCGCGAAGAACTGACGCGCATGTTGACGGAAGGCGCGGCTCGACGGGCATTTGAGTTGCTGGAGCAAACGGGATTGCTGGTGGAGGTGTTGCCGGAGGTCGCGCGCATGCGGGGTGTTCAGCAGCCGCCGCAATATCATCCTGAAGGCGATGTCTGGATTCACACGCTGATGCTGCTGGAGCAGTTGCCGGCGGGTGTTCCGGCCACATTAGCCTGGGGAGCGCTGCTGCACGACGTCGGCAAGCCGGCCACGTTTCGGGTCGCGCCCGATCGCATTCGCTTCGACGGCCATGTCGAAGTGGGGGTGCGAATGGCAGAAAAAATTTGTCAGCGGCTGCGCATGTCGAACAGCGATACGGAGCAGATTCTGGCGCTGGTGGCGAATCACATGCGCTTTGCAGATGTCGAGAAAATGCGGGACTCAACGTTGAAGCGTTTTTTCCGTCTGGATCGTTTTGACGAGCATCTCGCGCTGCACCGCATGGATTGCATGGCCAGCCACAGAGATCTATCGCTGTACCAATTTGCGCTGGAACGGTATCAAACAGCGGCTCCGGAGCACATTCGTCCCACACCGCTGATCACTGGAGATGATTTGATTGCGCTTGGGTATCGACCGGGTCCGGAATTTCGAACCATGTTGAATTTGGTCGAGGATGCGACAGTTGGAGGGAGCGATCAATTCCCGGGAAGAGGCATTAGCTATCCTCTCCGAGCGATTTCCGAGTCCAGACAGCAGATCGAAGAGATAGTTGCTAAGGCGACCATTATGGTGGAATTGGTTGCCTTAGCAACCAATTCCACCGGCCCATTTTGCACCCAAATCAGTGCAAGTTTAGGCTATTTCCCGGCCAGTTCGAAGCGTTTGTTAATTTCTTCCCAATTTACCGTGTTCCACCAGGCGGCCAGGTAGTCGGGACGCTTATTTTGGTATTTCAGGTAATAGGCATGTTCCCAGACATCATTGCCGAGGATCGGGAAATGACCCTGGCTAAGCGGGCTGTCCTGGTTGGCGGTGGTGATGATTTTCAATTTGCCACCGTCAAAGATCAGCCAGCCCCAGCCGGAGCCGAATTGCTTGGCGGTGGTTTCATTGAACTGCTTCTTGAAATCCTCAAAGCTGCCAAAATCCTTCTTGATCTGGTCGGCGATTTTGCCGGTGGGCTCTCCTCCGCCCTTGGGCTTCATGATCTGCCAGAACATGGTGTGGTTCACGTGGCCGCCGCCATTGTTGCGCACGGCGCCGCGGATGTCTTCCGGAACGCTGTCCAGTTTGCGCAATAAATCTTCTGCCGGACGGTTCGCCAGCTCAGGATGTTTTTCGATGGCTGCATTCAGATTGTTGACGTAGGCCTGGTGATGCTTGTCGTGGTGCAGGTGCATGGTGGTTTCGTCGATGTGGGGTTCAAGAGCGGCGTAGTCGTATGGAAGTGGTGGAACTTCGTGTGCCAATGGAATCCTCCTGTGTTTATCGCAGGTTTGCCCTGCTTTGTGGTGCGGTGTTCGTAGCACAGTGCCGGTGAAAGTTTGGTTCCCGCAGCACTCCACGGATGTGTCCGGCAAGCGGAAGCGACAGCCGAACGGAACAACCTTGCGGGTTCAGTCGATACAATGCAAACGCACGGTCATTTTACGCTCGACGGTCGCTACCCGCAGTCAATTCACTCATTTGGATGCACTCGTCAAGGATACGGTCGCAACTTGCAATATGTTTCTTTCAGAGTCCATTGCTGCCGAAGCGCGTCTATGCAGTCAGGTGAGGGAATGGCCGTTCATAGAATGGAAACCAAGTCGATTGGGACACTGTTGCCACAAATTATCAAATTAAAACTGCAGGTGGAGGCGTAATGGTTTTTGATGCTCCTGAGTATTCCTGGGTCATGGTGGGAGGGCCCGCCTTCGGCGCCCCCGGCATGCCGCCACGCTGGACCTCGAGCGAGAAGCAGGCGGTAGGAACCGCGTATTCGGCATCCAGCCGGGTCTGGTACACCATTTCGCATGGCATCCTGAACGAGATTTACTATCCAACGATCGATCGTCCCCAGGTTCGCGACATGGGCTTTTTGATCACGGACGGGGAGACATTTTTCCACGAGGAAAAGCGCGATCTGGACCGCAGCTTCGAATATCTCGACCATGAAGCGCTGGGATTTCGCATGACCGCCCGTGATCCGCAGGGGCGGTACGCGCTCATTAAAGAAATCATCTCCGATCCGCATCAGCCGTCCGTGCTGGTCCACGTGCGCATGGAAGGCGACACCGATTTTCTGAATCGCCTGAAGGTGTATGCGCTGCTGGCGCCGCACCTGGAAGTGGGTGGTGCAGGAAACTCCGCGCGAGCGATTGATGTGGGCGGCAAGCGGGTCCTGCTGGCGTGGAAAGACCATACATCCTTAGCCATGTCCGCTGACTGCGGATTCAGCCGGACGTCCTGTGGGTACGTGGGCGCCAGCGACGGCTGGAGCGACCTGAACGACAACTTCAAAATGGATTGGGAATTCGACGAGGCACTCGACGGAAACATTGCCATGATGGGCGAAATTGACGTCGCCCGATTCCCGGAGTTTACGGTTGCGATTGGGTTTGGAGAAGGGCGCCATGCGGCCCTGGCCTGCACCATACAGTCGTTGGCGACCGGCTTTGTGGCGCATCGGGAACGCTTCCACGCGCAGTGGCATCGGGTTCGCTGTCCGCTGCAACTGGTTTCCGCGGCCGGAGACCAGGGGCATCTGCTGCATATCAGCCAAAGCATCCTGCTGGCCCACGAAGACAAGACATTTCAGGGAGCATTCATCGCTTCCGCCTCCATCCCATGGGGACAAACGAAGGGCGATGATGACCTGGGTGGCTACCACCTGGTCTGGACACGCGACATGGTGCAGACGGCGACAGCGTTGATGGCTGTGGGTCGAAATGAAACCGCGTTGCGCGCCCTGGTCTACCTGATCTGCGCGCAGCGGCCGGATGGCAGTTTCGCGCAAAATTTCTGGGTGAACGGCATTCCATATTGGTCGGGGATGCAGTTGGACGAGGTTGCCTTCCCGATTATTCTGGCGTGGCGTTTGTGGAAGCAGAATGCGCTGGACATCGTCAACATCTTTCCATTTGTGGAGCGCGCCGCTGGTTGCCTGCTGAAGTATGCACCTGTTACGCAGCAGGAGCGCTGGGAGGAAAATTCCGGGTACTCGCCCTCGACGCTGGCGGTGGTGATTGCCGGGCTGATTTGCGCCAGCGAACTGGTCTGCGCCAACGGGGCTCCCGATCTTGGGGAATTTTATGCCGTCTTTGCGGATTGGATTGAGTCGAACCTGGAGAAATGGACGGTCACGGACGATGGCGTTCTGTTGCCGGGGGTGCCGCGCCACTTTATGCGGATTCGACCGCCGGCTCCGGGAGATCGGTATTACAACCCCTCGGTGGGCGACGGCAGGCTGCAGCTATCCAATCGCGGACCGGGAGAGAAATCCAACTTCGATGCGCGGGAAATCATCGATGCGGGTTTTCTGGAGCTGGTGCGCTACGGAGTGCGGTCTCCGCATGATCCCTTGATTGTGGATTCGCTGAAGGTGGTGGATGCGGTGCTGGGGGTGAAGACGCCGTTTGGCCCATGCTGGCGCCGGTATAACCACGACGGATATGGCCAGAAGCACGATGGAGGCCCCTATGAAGGGTGGGGGCAGGGTCGAGCGTGGCCGCTGCTCACGGGCGAGCGGGCGCACTATGAGCTGGCCGCCGGCAGGGATATCCGGGACCTGGTTCTGGCCATTGAGCGGTTCAGTTCCGAGGGCGGAATGCTTCCGGAGCAGATTTGGGATGCGCCTGACCTGCCGGAGAGAGGGATGTTTCTGGGGCGACCTTCCGGTGCCGCGATGCCATTGGCGTGGGCCCATGCGGAGTACATCAAGCTGCTTCGCTCACGCGAGGATGGAGAAGTATTCGACCGGGTGGGACCGGTTTGGAGCCGGTATTGTGGAGAGCGTCGCGACCTGCCCATTGAAATCTGCAAGCGCAGCCACCTGTTGACGAGGATCGCGCGTGGCAAGACTGTGCGAATTGTGGAGTGCACCCCGTTTCGGGTGGTGTGGACGCAGGACGACTGGAAAACGCAGCAGACAACCGAGTCAAAAAATATGGGAGACTGCGTTTCTTATGCGGATATTCCAATTGGTCAAGCGGCGCCCGCGGACCTGGTGTTTACGCTGTATTGGTCAATGGAGGATCGCTGGGAAGGCAGGAATTATGAGGTGCCGATCTACTGATGTTGAAAAGCGGGTGAATCGAGCTGCGGCCATTCCCGGCGCCGCGCATCTATACAATTATTGACGTGAGACTAAAGCTGCCCACTGGGCTTGAAGTTGGAGAGCACGAATGACGGAACTGGATCAGCTATCGATCAATGCATTGCGTTTCCTGGCAGTCGATGCCGTAGAGAAGGCGAATAGTGGACATCCGGGCGCGCCGCTGGGCGATTCGCCGATGACGTATCTGCTGTTCCACAAGTTCATGCATCACAATCCGGCCAATTCCAAATGGTCGAATCGTGATCGCTTTGTGCTTTCGAACGGACATGCGTCGGCGATGCTCTACTCCGCGCTGTACCTGTCTGGCTACAAGGTGACGCTGGAGGACCTGAAGCAATTTCGCCAGTTCGATTCGCATACGCCCGGGACATCCGGAACGGGGCGCGACCGACGGTGTGGAAGTGACTACTGGGCCGCTGGGACAGGGGCTTGCCATGTCGATTGGCATGGCGGCGGCGGAACGGCATCTCGCTGCGCGCTACAACAAGCCGGGCCTGGAGATTGTGAATCACTATACCTACGTGATGTGCGGCGACGGCGACCTGATGGAAGGGGTTTCGCACGAGGCGTGTTCTTTCGCCGGCACATTGGGACTGGGGAAGCTGATCTTGCTGTATGACGACAATCTAGTTTCGCTGGACGGGCCCACGGATTTGTCGTTCACCGAAAATGTCGAAGAGAGATTCAGGGCCTACCACTGGCATGTGCAACGCGTGACCGATGGAAATGATCTGGAAGCGATTTCCAAGGCGATTGAGGTGGCGAAATCTGTGACTGACAAGCCTTCCATCATCGCGGTGCGCACGATTATTGGCTATGCCAGCCCCAAGGCCGGCACATCGAAGGCGCACGGAGAACCGCTGGGCGCGGAAGACACGAAACTCACCAAGGAACAACTTAGCTGGCCGGCGGACAAGTTCTTTTATGTTCCGGAGGAAGTCGCGAAAAATTGGGCGCGGGCGAAGGATCGCGGCGCAAAGTTTGAGGCTGAATGGAATGCGTTGTTCGCGAAGTACAAGCAGCAATTTCCTGAGTTGGCGGCGGAATACGAGCGCGTCTTTGCTGGAAAGCTGCCGGCGGGATGGGAAGCCGGCATCCCGAAGTTTCCTGCGGACTCGAAGCCGGTTGCGACGCGCGTTGCCGGCAGCACAGTGTTAAATGCAATCGCTGCGAAAGTTCCCGAATTGATTGGCGGCGCGGCCGATCTTTCCACTTCAACAAAAACCACGATCAAAGACAGCCCGAGTTTCCACGTGGATCCGAACGGTCGCAATATTTTCTTCGGCGTGCGCGAATTTGGCATGTGCGCTTTTGTGAATGGGATGGCGGCGCATGGTGGGCTGATTCCGTATGGATCGACCTTCTTCGTGTTCAGCGATTATGCGCGACCGGCACTTCGCCTGGCGGCACTGATGCAGGTTCCGTCGACATTCGTCTTCACACATGACTCGATCGGGCTGGGACAAGATGGCCCGACCCATCAGCCAATCGAACAGATCGCATCGCTGCGGGCGATCCCAGAGTTTACAGATTTTCGACCTGCGGATGCGAATGAAACCGCAGCGGCCTGGCAGGTCGTTCTCGAACGCCGCAAGCCGTCGTTCTTCGCGTTGTCGCGGCAGGACCTGCCCATTATTGATCCGGAAAAATACGACATTCTGAATGGTGTTCGCCATGGAGCTTATGTGCTGCGCGATGGTGGAAGCTCGGCAGACGTGGTGTTAATCGCAACCGGCAGTGAAGTGAGTTTGATCCTGAAGGCGGCGGATACGCTGGAGTCGCAGGGGCTGCATGCGCGCGTGGTTTCCATGCCGAGCTGGCGTTTATTTGACGCGCAGCCGGAGGAATATCAGAAGAAGATTCTGCTCACGGGAGTTCCCAGGTTGGTGGTCGAGGCGGCGAGCCCCATCTGCTGGTGGAAGATTGCCGGCGACAGCGGAGACGTTCTGGGGCTGGATCGATTCGGTGCTTCGGCGCCGGGAGAAATCGCGATGGAGAAACTCGGATTCAGCGTGGATAACGTGGTCCGCAAAGCGACCGCCATTGTTGCGCGTGCCGGGAAGACTTCCGCCGTGGCGGGAAAGTGAGAGAGAAATGAAAATCGCGATTGGATGCGACCACGCTGGATTTGAGCTGAAAGAAGAAGTTCGCAAATTTATTGCCGACCTGGGACATGAGGTGCTTGACGTAGGCGCGTTCAAAGAAGATCCATCCGACGACTATCCCGATTTCGCCGAGTTGGTGGGAGACGCGCTGCACGCGAAGGACGCGGAGCGGGGCGTGCTGATCTGCGGCTCTGGTGTCGGCGTTTCTGTGGCGGCGAACAAGATGCCTGGAATTCGCGCGGCGATGTGCCATGACACGTATTCCGCGCACCAGGGAGTGGAACACGACAACATGAATGTGATCGTTCTGGGGGCGCGCATTATCGGGATCGCGTTGGCGAACGAAGTGGTGGGCGCATTTCTGAAGGCGCAATTTCAATCCAACGAACCACGGTTTGTGCGCCGCTTGAATAAAGTGAATGCCATCGAAGCCCACTTTATGACCAACAAGTGGGACGCATAGCAGGAAAGATATCCAGAGGGAGTGCGGGGAAGCTTGGATGGCGAAAATTCGCGCAACGTTTTGGGATTGCGGCGGCGTACTGCTGACCAATGGATGGGATGAGCATGCTCGCGAGCGTGTGGCGAAACATTTTGGGTTGAACTTCGACGAGCTTGAGAAGCGACACTATCCTGCCAACGACTTGTGGGAGCGGGGCAAAATTGATGTTCATGAATATCTGCGCGAGACGGTGTTTTATGCTCCGCGGGCATTTTCTGAAGATGAATTTTTCGCGAAGATGCGCGATGTGAGCCAGGTTTTATATCCAGCAATGATTGAATTTCTGGGTGCGCTGCGGGCGCAGGGTTCGCGCGACAATAGCACCTACATGTTGAGTAATGAGTCGCGGGAGCTGATGGAATATCGCATCCCGACATTTGGGTTGTCGGGACTTTTTGACGCCTACCTGGTTTCCGCTTACATCGCGTTGCGGAAGCCGGAGGCTGCTTTTTTTCAATGCGCCCTCGACGTTTCTCAACGCCAGCCCGATGAATGTGTGTTTATCGATGACCGCGAAGAGAACCTGGAAGGTGCGCGGAAGCTGGGCATTCAGGGCATCCGCATGACTTCCCCGGAGCAGGTGATCGCGGACCTTCGCCGCCTGGGAATCACCGCCGATCGAGCCGCATGACGAAACGGATTTTTGATAAAGGGAGAATCAATGGAAATTGGGCTGATCGGTTTGGGAAAAATGGGATTCAACATGGCGGAGCGGCTCCGTCAGGGCGGGCACAAAGTTGTCGGCTTCGATTTCAATGCTGAGGCCGTGAAGAACCTGACTGCTGCCGGTTCGGTGGGTGTGTCGTCGCTGGACGACCTGGTGAAAAACCTGAAAGCGCCGCGTGCGGTGTGGATTATGGTGCCCTCCGGAGATCCCGTCGATCAGACGATCAGCAAGTTAGAAACGTCCATGCAAAAGGGCGATATTTTCATCGATGGTGGCAATTCAAATTACAAGGATTCGCAGCGGCGCTACGCGCAACTGACCGCCAAGGGATACAACTTTGTCGATGTAGGAACCTCCGGTGGTGTGTGGGGGTTGAAAGAGGGTTACAGCATGATGATCGGCGGCGATAAGGACATCGTCGAACATCTGCGACCGATCTTCGAAACACTCGCACCGGCTGCCGATAAAGGCTGGGGCCACGTGGGCCCGTCGGGTGCAGGACACTTTGTGAAGATGGTGCACAACGGTATCGAATACGGGTTGATGGAAGCCTACGCCGAGGGCTTCTCGATCATGAAGCACAAAGAGCCGCTGAATCTGGACCTGACGCAGATCGCGAAGATATGGCAATACGGCAGCGTGGTGCGTTCCTGGCTGTTGGATTTGACGGCGGACGCGCTGGAGAAGAATCCTAAGTTGGAAGGGCTGGAAGCGTACGTCGCCGACTCCGGCGAAGGGCGCTGGACAGTATTTGAGGCCATCGATCTGAACGTGTCTGCACCGGTCATTACGGAATCGTTGATTCGCAGAATTCGCTCGCGCGAAGAAAATAATTTCTCCGATCGTATGCTGTCGATCATGCGGAATGAGTTTGGTGGTCACGCGGTCAAGAAATCGACCTAGCCAGCGGCGTCTCGGGAAAGTTCGATTCATCGTCATCAGCAAGACAATATTTGTTGGGTAAGGAGAATAGACATGGTCACGACGGAAGTCACAGTTTCCCCTGAAGAACTGAAGGCGTCTCGCGTTCCCGAGCGGGTGCCTGAGCCCTGTGTGGTCGTGATCTTCGGCGCCTCCGGCGATCTGACTAAACGAAAATTGCTGCCAGCGCTCTATCACCTGGAACAGTCCGGCTTGCTGCCGGCGGAGTTTGCCGTGGTTGGCGTCGCTCGACGTCCGCTGAAAGACGAGTTCGTCAATGACATGCGGGATGGAATCATCAAAGGCGGTGGCGTCGAAGCCAACGACCCAAGCCTGCGAGATTTTCTGCAACGAGTGAACTACCATGCCATGAACTTTGACGATCCCGATGGCTACACCCGGCTGAAGGCCCTGCTGGCGAGCCTGGATGAGAAATATGGAACGAACGGAAATCGGTTATTTTATTTAGCCACGGCGCCCGACTATTTCTCAGAGATTGTGGGTCAACTAGGCAAGCACGGCATGGCTCATCCAGAGAAGGGCACTGTCCGCTGCATTATTGAAAAGCCGTTCGGTCACGACCTGGAATCTGCCAGGGAGCTGAATGACGAAATCAACAAGGTGCTGTCGGAAGATCAGATTTTCCGCATCGATCACTACCTGGGCAAGGAGACGGTCCAGAACATTTTGGTATTTCGATTTGCGAATGGAATCTTTGAACCGATCTGGAACCGCAATTTTATTGATCATGTACAGATCACGGCAGCGGAAAGCATCGGCATCGAAGGTCGCGGCCCGTTCTATGAGAAGGCGGGAGCGCTGCGCGACGTGGTGCAAAACCATGTGATGGAATTGCTCTCCTTTGTTGCGATGGAGCCGCCCGTCACGTTTTTCTCGGCGCCGATCCGCATGGAAAAGGTGAAGGTCTGGAAGGCGATTCAGCCGATCAAGATGGAAGATACAGTGCGCGGGCAGTATGGCCCCGGCACCGTGGATGGCAAGCCTGTGATTGGATATCGGCAGGAGGAGCGCGTCGATCCTAACTCGAACACCGAGACCTTCGCCGCCATGCGATTCCAGATTGAGAACTGGCGCTGGGCCGGCGTTCCTTTTTATGTTCGCGCCGGTAAGCGGCTGGCCAAGCGGTATACGGAGATTACGATCCAATTCAAACAGCCACCGACCATGCTGTTCAAAGACAATGTGGGCACCAGTAAATGCGGAGAAATCCAACCCAACATTATTTCGATGCGCATCCAACCGGATGAAGGCATCTCGCTGCGGTTTGCCGCCAAGGTTCCCGGGCCAACCATGCAGAGCTGCCCGGTGATGATGGATTTCGATTATGCTGCAGCATTTGGTGTCTCCTCCGCGAATGGATATGAACGCTTGCTGCTCGATGCCATGATGGGGGACGCGACGCTGTTTGCTCATCGTGACGGAGTGGAGGCGACGTGGGCTTTGATGACTCCAATTCTGGAGGAGTGGGCCGCGACTCCGCCAAAGGATTTTCCGAACTATGCCGCTGGAAGTTGGGGCCCTGCCGCTGCCGATGCCCTGTTGGCACGCGACGGGCGCAAATGGCGCCGCGAATAGACAGTGCAGGCTGCCAGGATGGGGATGACAATGCCGAAGAAGATTCATGTCCACTATGAAGTGAAAGAGAACAGCGAAGCGGCGAGCGTGACGGCTGCTGACTGGGTCGCGTCGGCCGCGGAGACGGCTGTTCGCGCAGGGGGAGTTGCACGGATCGCGATCTCCGGAGGTTCCGGGCCAAAGCGCATGTTCGAGCTGCTGGCTGATCCCAGTCACCCGTTTCGTAGTCGTATCGACTGGAAGCGACTGCTGATTTTCTTTGTGGACGAGCGGTGTGTTCCGCCGGATAGTCCGGACTCCAACTATCGATTGGCGAAGGAAACATTTTTGTCCAAGGTGCCGCTGCCGGAAGAGAATGTAATCCGAATAGAAGGCGAACTGGAGCCTGAGGAAGGCGCGGCGCGTTATGAGTCTTCCATCCGCAATCGATTTCGGCTGGAGGGTGCGCAGCTACCGCGCTTTGACCTGATTGTGCTTGGCATGGGGACGAATGGGCATACCGCATCATTGTTTCCGGATTCAGAGGCCCTGCATGAGATGATGCGATTGGCGGTCGCCAACCACGTGGTGGACAAAAATCCGTGGCGCATCACTCTTACGTGGCCGGTGATCAATCATGCTGATAAAATCTTCTTTCTGATTCAGGACGGGTCAAAAGCCGAAGTGTTACGAGAAGTTTTGCTGGGGCCGTATCAGCCCGAGACGTTGCCGTCGCAGCTGATTCAGCCGGAGAACGGCGAATTGAGTTTCTTGCTGGATCGAGCCGCGGCTGCCAAGTTGCCGCAGCCGGATGCAGATGGTCGAGGATTGCTGGAAGTGAGCCGATGATTCTTGCTGGCGACGTGGGTGGCACCAAAGCGCATCTAGCGCTGTATCGGTTTGAACAGGGCACCCTGCAACATGTACGCGATGAAAAATTCGCGGCGCAACAATATCCAAATCTTCAGGCCATCGTTGCTGAATTCTTAGGACCGAAAGAAAAGCAGGACTCCGAGGGGATTGAGGCCGCCTGTTTCGGCGCTCCCGGTCCGGTCCGCAAGAACGTGATTCAGCTGACGAATTTGCCGTGGACGCTCGATACCCACGAGTTGTCGCGCGATCTCCACATTGAACATATTTTTCTGATCAACGACTTGGAAGCCAACGGCTACGGGATTGCCGAACTTCGGCTGGACCAGATCTTCACACTGAGCGAGGGCGATAACAGCCAGGTGGGCAATCGCGGGTTAATTGCCGCGGGGACCGGGCTAGGCGAAGGGCTGCTGATCTGGGATGGAAAATCCCATGTCCCGATGGCGTCAGAAGGCGGGCACGGAGATTTTGGACCGCACAACGACCTTGAAATTGACCTGTTGCGCTATCTGAGGTCGGACCCAAAAATGAATGGGCATGTCAGCTGGGAACGGGTCTGTTCCGGGCCAGGCCTGGGGAATATTTATACATTTTTGCGCGACTGCAAGAAGATGAATGAGTCTGCGGAACTGCGCCAGCGGATGCAGGAAGAAGATCCGAATGCGGTGATTGGCGAGCTGGGTGAGTCTGGCAGCGACGAATTGTGTGCCAAAGCGCTGGACGTTTTTGTGTCGATCTATGGGTCGGAGGCAGGAAATCTGGCGTTGAAAATTCTGGCACACGGCGGAATGTATATCGGCGGCGGGATCGCACCGAAGATTCTGAAAAAGATGCAGGACGGGTCGTTCATGCGCGGATTTTGTGACAAGGGACGAATGCATGACCTGGTTTCCACCATGCCGGTGCGCATTATTCTGGAAAGCCGCGCGGCGTTGATGGGCGCGGCATCGTACGCTGAGATGAGAGCGGCAGAGATTTCCGGACGCTCGATTCGCGCGGCGTCGATTCACGTGACTGTGTGAGTTGCGAAGTCGAGACTGGTAGTTCGAACAGGATTAAAAGATGGAGGCACTTCGAATGACACGCTTTCTAGGATGGACCGCAACCGTGGCCATGGTGCTTCTCGCTGGATCGCCGGCTGCATTCGCTCACGCCATGCTGGTGCATTCTTCGCCGGCCAATCAAGCGGTGGTGCATAGCCATCAGGTGGATATTGCGCTCGATTACGATTCCAGAATTGAAGCCAGCCGTTGCACGGTGAAGTTGACGGATGCAGCTGGCAAGCCGGTGGCATTGCAAATGGAGCACAGTGCCAAGCCGTCGGAGTTGAACGCGGTTGCCCATGGATTGGCCAACGGAAAATACCAGATTCACTGGCAAGCACTGGCGAGCGACGGTCACATCACGCGCGGTGACATCAGCTTTACTGTTGCCGCCCAATAGAAACGGTACAGCGCAAGGCTCACCGGTCCGAGGAAGATACCATTGCTCTGGTTTCTGCGTGATTACCCGCTGGCTGCCCTGCTGCTGCGTGCGGCAACTCTGGCCTTCGACTCATTGTTGATTGGCGGGCTGGTATTTTGTACGGCGCTATTGCCGAGGTCGATTTCCTCCTCACCCACATTCGCAAAATTCTCCCCCGCGCTTTGCGCCTGCTGCGGGTTGGGGCGATCGGACTGGCCGCAGTGCAGGCTATTTTTGTCGTGCTGGACACGGCCATGTTGATGAGCACCAGCGGTCTGGGTGTGTCAGAGCTATACACGGCGAATTATTTTCTGGCGGGTTTGCTGCTTTTCTTTACGGCAGTGATATTTCTGCTGATGACTCGGCTGGGACTGCCACGGAATCCAGTGTGGCTGTTGTTTCTTGTGCCGCTGATGGTCGCCACCGTATGGACGAGCCACGGTGCGTCACGTCTGGAACATCAAATTCCATTGATGCTGCTTACGGGCCTGCATCAACTGGCGGTCGCACTGTGGATTGGCGGCATGCCGTATCTATGGCTGCTGATTTCTTCGCGCGGTACTGACAGCACGGTCGAGGATGGTGCTGCGGTTCTCGCTGTGCGGCGATATTCCACAATGGCTGTCGTCAGCGTCGTGGTTCTGGTGGCGGCGGGCGTGGCCATGGCATGGGTGTATACGCAGTCCTGGAGCGCTGTGTATGGGACTGCCTACGGCGTAGTATTGATCGCAAAATCGATCATGCTGGCGGCGGTGTTGGTGCTGGGCGCAGGCAATTTTCTGTTGATTCGAGGGCAGCGATTCAATTCGTCACCGTGGCTGTTACGTATTGGCCAATTTTCGGAGGCGGAGATAGGAATTGGATTCACGATCATCCTGGCGGCGGCTTCTCTCACAGCGCAACCGCCGGCAGTTGACCTGGTGCAGAATCGGCTGACGCTGCCGGAGATTTCAGCGCGGATGACACCGCAATGGCCGAGTTTTTCAACTCCGCCGGTTCGAGCTTTACCGCCGGTACAGTCGATGAAGGCAGCCATCCAGACGTACGCGCAGTCGCCGGACGACGCCAATGCCGCCAATAACAAGATGGAGCAGGAGTGGTCGGACTATAACCATCACTGGGCAGGGATGATCGTTCTGCTGGCGGGATTGCTGGCGATGCTGGGTCGATGGGATCGCGCGCGCTGGGCTCGTCACTGGCCGCTGGCGTTCCTGGGGCTGGCGGTATTTCTATTTCTGCGCGCCGATCCGGAGGCGTGGCCGTTGGGTCCGCGCGGTTTCTGGGCGAGTTTTTATAATCCGGAAGATCTGCAGCATCGTCTCTACATCTTGCTCATCGTCAGCTTCGTCGCGTTTGAGTGGAGCGTACAAACCAAACGATTGCGGTCGTCGAAAGCGGCGCTGGTGTTTCCCGCGGTGTGCGCGTTGGGCGGTGCTCTGCTGCTGACCCACAATCACACCCTGGGCAATGTAAAGCAAGAACTGCTGACCGAAATAAGCCACACGGCAATTGCGTTATTCGCGGTCTTTGCTGGCTGGACTCGCTGGCTGGAACTGCGAGGATCGGGGCGCGGCAAATTGATTGCTGCCTGGGTCTGGCCGATGTGCCTGATGTGTATCGGGCTGATTTTGCTGAACTATCGCGAGGCTTGACGCCCAGGTTGCCGGGAATGATCGAGGCTTTTCCAGATGACGGAACCATACCTCAGCGAGTATCGTAACTGTGCTGGGCCATACTTCTGGCCCTTTTGTTTGTGCCCATTTTCAGGAGGAATTCCACTTGTACCATTGTTCGCGTCTTTCATTCGCAGGACTCTTCGCGGCGTGCGCCGCGCTGATCACATTCACCTCTTCCCCAGCATTGCAGGCGCAGCGCCTGCCCACGGATGTGACTCCGCAGCATTACTCATTGACGTTGGAACCGGATTTGAAGGCGGCTACGTTTACCGGCAAGGAAGAGATTGATGTCACGCTGGACAAGCCCTCGAACAGCATCACGCTGAATGCGGTGCAGATCACATTTCAAACTGTAACGATCACGGCGGATGGAAACACGCAGACAGCGAACGTGACCGAAAACAAGGCGGACGAACAGGCGATCCTGCATGTGGACAAGGAAATACCAGCGGGCGCGGCCACCATCAAAATCGAATACACGGGAATCCTGAACGATCAGTTGCGCGGGTTTTATCTGTCCAAGGCGGCTCATCGCAACTATGCGGTGACGCAGTTTGAACCGACCGACGCGCGGCGTGCGTTTCCCTCGTTTGACGAGCCGGCGATGAAGGCGACATTTTCGACAACGCTGATTGTCGACAAGGGTGACACCGGGATTTCGAACACCAACATCGTTTCCGATGAGCCGGGACCGACCGCGGACAAGCATACGATCCATTTCGCGACGACGCCGAAGATGTCCACCTACCTGGTTGCGTTTCTGGTGGGGGATTTCAAATGTCTTTCTGGCGAGAGCGATGGCGTACCTATTCGAGCCTGCGCCACTCCTGACAAGGTGCAGATGGGTGCCTACGCGTTGAAGGGCGCGGAGTTCTTCCTGCACTACTACGATACTTATTTCGGCATTAAGTATCCGATGCCGAAGCTCGACATGATTGCAATCCCGGATTTTGAAGCGGGCGCAATGGAGAATTTTGGCGCCATCACCTACCGTGAGACCGTCTTCCTGGTCGATCCAAAAACCGCGTCGCCCAATGCGAAGAAAACCGTCGCCATTGATGTGGCGCACGAGATGGCGCATCAGTGGTTCGGCGATATGGTCACCATGAAATGGTGGAACAATCTGTGGTTGAACGAGGGTTTTGCCACCTGGATGGAATCGAAGGCGGTTTCGGCATGGAAGCCGGAATGGAATCTTTCGCAGGATGAAGCACTCGATCTGGACGGCGTGCTGAATTACGATGCCGGCAAAATCACTCGAGCGATTCGAGCCAAGGCAGACACGCCAGGCGAGATTAACGAGATGTTCGACGGTATTACCTATCAAAAGGGCGCTGCCGTGCTGGCGATGACGGAGAACTATGAAACTCCGGAGGTCTTCCGCAAGGGTGTGCACAATTATCTTGAAGCGCACATGTATGGCAACGCGACGGCCGAGGACTTCTGGAACGCGCAGACTGCAGCCAGCGGCAAGCCGATCGATAAGGTGATGGACAGCTTTATTACGGAGCCGGGAGTTCCGCTGCTGACATTCTCTTCGCCCAAGGGCGGATCGACAGAGGTTTCGCAGCAGCGCTTTTTCCTTGATCCGGAGACGCATGCGGATCATCCGCAAACGTGGACGGTTCCGGTATGCTTCCGAGCGGGTGACATGCCCAAGTGCGAATTGCTTACTTCGGCGCAGCAGAAGCTTTCTGTGCCGGACGCCGATTTCTTTTTCGCCAATGCGAACGACCGCGGC
This sequence comes from uncultured Acidobacteriota bacterium, assembly GCA_963774515.1. Classification (GTDB taxonomy): domain Bacteria; phylum Acidobacteriota; class Terriglobia; order Terriglobales; family Acidobacteriaceae; genus JAKAAZ01. The sequence goes on from CAVZFK010000015.1 coordinate 170,617, forward strand.
TACTATCGCACGCTGTACGATGCGACCGATTACAACAAGATCCTGAGCGTGGCGGAAACCAAATTATCGCCGGCGGTGCGAATCGGTTTTGCGGGGAATGAGTGGGCGCTTATGCGCTCTGGTCGCAGCGGCATTGGCAACTATCTGGATCTTGCGGGGGTGTTGAGCGGAGATCAGAATGCGGGCGTGATTGAAGACCTGGCGGGCGCTATCGCCGCCACCGACGAGCGTATCGCGACGCCGGAGGATCGGGTGAAACTGGCGGCGTGGGTGCGGCAGGAATTTCGGCCGTCTTATGACCGAGTGAAAGAGATTTCTCCGTCGGATTCCGTAGAGAAGAAGCAGCTACGCGCAATATTATTTGGCATGTTAGGGGAAATCGGTCGCGACCCGCAGATTATTGCGCAGGCGAAGGATTTGACCAACAAGTACATCGCGGACCAGGCCAGCGTGGAACCATCGCTGGTGCGGCCCTCGGTGATGATTGCGACGGAAAACGGCGACAGCCATTTGTTCGACCAGTTGCAGCAATTGAGCAAGACGTCGAACAATCCGGATGTGGAGGAGACGGCTTTGATTTCGCTGGCTAATTTTCATGATCCCGCTCTAGTTCGGCGTGCGCTCGATTATGCGACCTCCGGCCAGGTGCGCAATCAGGACGCTATGTTCCTGTTTATCGTGGCGTTACGCAGCCGCGACACGCGACCCATCGCGTGGGAGTACATCCAGAAAAACTGGGACAAGGTACATGCTCAGATGACTACGGCGTCGGGAGGCTACCTGGTGCAGTCGACTGGAAGCTTCTGCAGTGCGGATCGTGCCCAGGAAGTGCAGACCTTCTTCACGGCGCATCCTGTGGCGGCCGCGCAGGAGGCGATGAAGCGCGCCACAAATTCTATTCATGACTGCACGGTTCTGCGGGCAACGCAGCAGCCCAAGCTGACGGAATGGCTGGCGAAGCAGAAGATCTCCAACGGCGGAATGTAGGTCGCGACAGGGAATGCCATCCTTCGCGATGAAACCGCGAAGGGTGGCATTCGGTTTTTCTTGTTGGGTATAGTCGCTATCGCCAATGGAGAACGGCGTTAATATCCGTTGGCGATCAGATATTCCACGGTCAGCTCGAAGGGCTTTTCGCTTTCTGCGGGTGCGGCAGCGCGCCGTTCGGCATATTTCGCCATCACGTCGACTTCAATATTGATGGGGCTTCCCGGTGTGAGCGTGTGCAGATTCGTCACTGTATAAGTATGCGGAATGATCGCGATGGTGACGGCATTTCCTGCGATTCGAGCGACGGTGAGGCTGATGCCTTCAATCGCAATCGAACCTTTCTCGACGACATAACGGACGCATTCGTCTGGGATGGTCAGGCGCAGCCACCAATCGGTTGCGGAATTTTGTGCGCCCGCAACGAGGGGCTGCAAAGATTGCACGGTGCCCACGCCATCGACATGGCCCTGCACAATATGTCCGCCGAGCGGAGTGCCGGCCTCGGTCGGTAATTCCAGGTTCACGATTGAACCTGAGTGCAGGCGAGCGAGGGAAGTGCGCGCGATGGTTTCCGCCGCAAGGTCGGCGACGAAGAGACTGCTGTCCGGATTGATGTCGACCGCTGTCAGGCAGACGCCGCTGACGGCCACGCTGTCGCCGGCACGCAGCCGGTGGACGAGAGAGGCGGGACCGGCAACTGTGATGCGCGTGACTCCCTTGCGATCCTCCAGAGAACGAATGGTGCCGGTAGTTTCAATCAGGCCGGTAAACATTACGCGCTCTCCCACGGATTGTGGAGGTAGCCTTCGACGGCAAAATCTTCGCCGAGCTCATGCAGTTGGTAGCTGGTCAGCCGAGTGGCGAAATAGGTGTTGGCCTCGAGAGAGCGAACCACGGGAATTGCCGCGTCTCCATAAATTGCCGGCGCGTAGAACAGATAGAGTTTGTCGACAATCTGCGCTGCCAGAGCCGAGGCGTTAATCTGCGAGCCGCCCTCCAGCATCACGCTCAGCATTTCCATGTCGGCCAGCCGCTCCATGACGGCCCACATGGGTACGCGGCCGGTGACTGGATCGGGATCGAGCCGCTCCACGCGCACGCCGCGCTCTTCCAGGGCCTTGGCTCGCCGTGTCGAGGGCTGGGTGTGAAACACAAGCACGTCCTGGCTGGCAGTGCGGACCAGTTGCGAGTCGAGCGACAGCCGAAGGGAGGAGTCGAGCACCACGCGCAGGAAAGGGCGACGGCGTTGCCTGCCGCTGCGGTCGGTTAATAGGGGATCATCATTCAGAATGGTTCCAATGCCCGTGAGAATTGCGTCGGCGGCGTGGCGTAGCTCCTGGACTACTTCGCGCGAGCGGTCGCCGGTGATCCAGTGGGTGGAGCCGGAAGGAATGTGATCTTTGGTCGGCGGAGGCGCAATGCGGCCATCGAGCGTCATTCCAGCCTTCAGGGTGACAAATGGGCGATGGGTGCGGATGAACTTCGCAAAGGCCTCGTTCAAACGACGTGCGGCGGCTTCCTTTACGCCGATGGTGAGCGAAACTCCGGCAGCCTGCAATCGATCGAGACCGCGGCCACTGACCTGCGGATTTGGATCACGCACCGCGACAACTACTCGGGCCACGCCGGCTTTGATGAGCGCGTCAGCACAGGGTGGAGTGCGACCGTGATGACTACATGGTTCCAGTGTGATGTAGGCGGTGGATCCGCGGGCTTCCGCACCAGCCTGCTTGAGCGCCACAATCTCGGCATGGTCTTTGTCGGCGTAGGAGTGAAAGCCTTCGCCGATGACGTTGCCGTTCTTGACCAGAACACATCCGGTGACGGGATTGGGGGAAGCGAGTCCGATCGATGCCTCGGCCAGCCCCAGAGCGCGTTCCATCCAAAGTTCATCCGCAGTCGATTCCGTTGGAGCCATGTTCCTCGAGACCTTATCAGGTTGGGTTGCTGGAGCTTACTTTACGCTGTTTTGCCGGGGTCGCGCGCCCTTATCCTTCTAACATTGAATCGACGAAGGCGCTGCTGTCGAAGGGAATCAAGTCTCCCATTTGCTCGCCGATGCCGACGAAGCGGACGGGGAGCTGCAATTCTCGGGCAATGGCGATCACGATTCCGCCCTTCGCGGTGCCGTCCAGCTTGGTGAGGACAATTCCGGAAACCTTGGCTGCATCAGTAAACAAGCGAGCCTGCTGCAGGCCGTTTTGCCCGGTAGTCGCGTCCATTACCAGGAGGGTTTCGTGGGGTGCATCCGGGGAGAAGCGCTGGGCGGTACGGCGAATTTTATCGAGCTCCGCCATTAAATTATTTTTTGTGTGCAGTCGCCCGGCGGTGTCGACAATGAGCACATCGATTCCACGATTCTGTCCAGCCTGCAACGCGTCGTAGAGAGCAGCCGAGGGATCGCCGCCCTGACGGGTGCGAATCATCTCAACACCGGCGCGCTGGCTCCAGACCTCTAACTGCTCAATGGCCGCAGCACGAAAGGTATCAGCAGCGCAGAGGAGGACGGACTTTCCCTGGTTGCGAAAATAGGCCGCCAGTTTTCCGGTAGTGGTAGTTTTACCGGTCCCGTTGACTCCAACCATCAAAATAACTTCGGGCTTGGCGCTGATGGTATGTTGCGGCGTGGGAACGGAGTCCAGGATGCGCAGCATTTCCGCCTTCAGCAGGCGGCGTAGTTCCGCGCCATCGCGAATCTGCTGGCGGGAGGCTTGCTGGCGAAGCGCACCGATGATTTCCTGCGAAGTGGTGACGCCGATGTCGGAGGCGATCAAGGTGCCTTCCAACTCCTCCAATGCGGACTCGTCGACGGGACGGGCCAGCGACAGCAGGTCATCCATCCGCTCCTGCAAGCCGGTGCGGGTGCGCGCGACCGCCTGCTTCATGCGGTCCATCAATCCGGGTGTTGGTTCTGGGCTGTTGAAAAGTGACTGCAGCATGAGGTGTGCGAAAGGGCTACACCTTCAGTGTATCAACCCCTCCGGCTGTGACCAGCGAAGGAGATTGCAGTGCTTCATCCGGTAAAACACGAGAGGGAATGCGGGAAGATTCGGAGGGCGGCGGCGACTTTGGCTCCAGATCCTCGACATGTCTTTTTGGAAGCTCGATTAGTCCAGCGGAGTACGCGCGGCAGAATGCTTCGACGGCGTGCTCATCAAATTTCTTGCCGGCCATGGTGCGGATAATCCGGATTACGTAGGCGCCGTCCATCGCATCCTGGTAGGTTCTGTTGTGTGTCATGGCGTCAAAGGTGTCGGCCACGGCGATGACGCGCGCCATCAAGGGAATTTGGTCGCCTTTCAGACCGTGCGGGTAGCCCGAACCATCCATGGATTCATGGTGCAATTCCACGCCGGGGAGCAGGTCCGCAAATTCGGGCACAGGCCGAAGCATCTCCGCACCGCGAGTCGTGTGGGTCTTCAGGATGGCAAATTCCTCCGGAGTCAGAACGCCGGGCTTGGTCAGAATTTGCTGATCCATCCCGATTTTGCCGATGTCGTGCAGCAGCGCGGAGAGACGAATTCGCATGCTTTCTTCCGGCGACAGGGCCAGCTCATTGCAAATCAAGGAGGAATATTCAGCGACGCGTCCGGAGTGTCCGCGAGCATAAAAGCTTTTGGTGCTCATTGAAGCCGACATTGCTTCCACCAGTCGAACAAAAATTGCATGGTGATCACGCGAGAGCAGGATCCACTTGGCGAGCGAGGTATCGGGGCTTTCATTCATCCCGCTCAGTTCCCGTGCAAGCTCTTCAATTTCCGGAAGACCGGCGCGGCCCGATCGCAGGATGAATTCGCCCCGCTTGATGGCCTGAAGGGTCTCCAGGAACTGGCGCATGTCCCGCGAAAAGTCCCACGTAACCGACCAGCATTTGACGGACATGCCGGCGGCGGCAATGGCCAGCAGCAGCTTGACGAGTTTGTCGTTCCACGCCGGCGATTGGAAGGCATTGAACGCCAACACCATGGACATCGCGATTGCGGCCGCAGGCAGCAGCAGGCTCAGGTAGATCACCCACAGTCGTGGGTTACGCTTGACCTGGCGGAGGTTGCCGCGATGTAGTGTCGGGGTCATCTCTTTAGGTAACCATCTTACCTCTTGAAGATATTACCTTGGGATGCACTAAATGTGGAAAAAGATAGCGAAACTTTGGGGAGATATCGTTGGTGTCCCAATTTGGTTGCGCAACTGGATACCGTACGGACGCAAATCGCAGGAGAGGCTGGGTTTGGTCAGCGAGATGATTCGTCGCGGCCGGGGCGAGACATCAGTTCGCGCATGGCTTCCTTGGCTGAAATCTGCTCATGCAGGACAGCGGCCACCTTTTCGGTGATTGGCATTTCGACGCCAACCCTGCGGGCGACGCCGAGAGCTGCGTCGGTGGTGCGGACGCCTTCGGCAACTCGACCATGCATGTCCACGAGGATTTCCTTCAAACATCGGCCGCTACCCAACTCCAGGCCAACATGGCGATTGCGCGATAACGCTCCGGTGCAGGTGAGCACCAGATCTCCCAGGCCGGAGAGGCCTGCAAGGGTTTCTCTGCGACCACCGCAAGCGACCGCAAGCCGGGTAATTTCCGCGATTCCGCGGGTAATGAGTGCAGCGACGCTGTTGTGGCCCAGTTCCAAGCCGTACGTGGCTCCGGCAGCGATGGCGATGACATTCTTCAGCGCGCCGCCGAGTTCAACACCGACAACATCCTCGTTTGTGTACAAGCGCAAGGTGGGGCTGGAGAATTCTTCCTGGATTCGAGTTGCGATCGCAGGATCACAGGACGCAATCGTGATTGCAGTGGGGCTGCCCGCACCGACTTCCTGTGCAAAGGAAGGACCGCTCAGCACGCCGCAGGGAAGCGCCAGATCATATTCGCCCAGGACTTCACCCATCACTTGAGTCATGCGCAAGTAGGTGCCGTCCTCAATGCCTTTAGTCGCGTTGACAATAAGTTGTTCACTGGTGAGAAGCGGAGCCATGGCGCAGCAAATACTTCGCAGATGTTCGGAGGGAACAGCCAGGATCAGGATTTCTGCGTCGTCGACCGCTTGCTGCAGGTTCGTCGTGACTCCAACACAGTCTGGGATGAAGAGGCCGGGAAGATAAATGCTGTTTTCGTGTCGCTGCTGAATGGCTTCGGCAACGACCGGCGTGTGCGACCACATGGTGATGCTGTGACCGCCGCGTTTCGCCAGCACCAACGCCAGCGCGGTTCCCCACGATCCTGTGCCGATGACCCCAATCCGGCTCATGTGGCCGAGCTTTCTTTGCTGCCAAATCGATATTCGGTTCCATGCAGCAAGCGTTCGATGTTCTTACGATGTTTGATGAGGATCACCGCTGGAACGAGGATGGTGCTGGCCGTAAAGATGGCTCCCGAACCGTAATCGATTCCAAAAAAATGTTCCGCAAGCCATACCCAAACGGGAAACGACGCAGCCGCCAGCATGGAGGCCAAGGATACATAACGCGTTGCCAGGGTGAGGAGAATGAAAACCAACAACGAGGAAAGCGCAGGTAGAGTGGCGAGTGCCAGAAAAACGCCCAGCGCCGTGGCCACGCCTTTGCCACCCTTGCCGTGGAGCCAAATCGTGAACACGTGCCCGATGACGGCAAAGAATGCAGCGATGGAGCCGGCGACAACAGCGTGGTGGCCGGAGGTCAGGTGCCGAGCAATCTCAACCGCCAGAAATCCCTTTCCAATGTCGAGAAGGAGAGTCAGGATTCCGAGCCAGCGGGAGCCAGAGCGCAGCACATTGGTAGCTCCAATGTTGCCGCTGCCGGTTTCGCGGATGTCTTCTTTTCGAAACAGCCTTACCAGCAAATAGCCGAAGGGAATTGACCCCAGCAAATACGCAATCGCCGCTGCAATAAAATCCACTGTCATGTGAGTACTGTTCGAGTGTAGCAGCGGTGCAACGGAATTGAGATGAACTTCCGAGTGCGGCGACTCCACGGCAGTTTTCGACAGTCGTGAAGCCTGACGCAGACTACATGAACTTGCGGCGGATCATGTCGAGCGCTTGTTGGCTGGCGAACCAGCGTATGCGGTCGCGGTCTCCGCGGAATTTTCGTTCGCACACATTGATCTCTTTACCATCGTCGAGCGCGATGTAGACCAGGCCGACTGGTTTTTCATCTGTGCCTCCGGTGGGACCGGCAATGCCGGTGATGCCGACACCGATTGTGGACTGGGCGCGACGCCGGATTCCATGTGCCAGGGCTGCGGCAACTTCGCGGCTGACGGCGCCTTTCTCTTCCAGCATGTCTTCCGGTACGTCGGCGAATTCCACCTTCAGGGCATCGCTGTAGACCACAGCTCCGCCAACAAATGAGCGAGAACTGCCGCTGATGCTGGTCAGCCGCTGCGCCAGTAATCCGCCGGTACAGCTTTCGGCGACGGCTACGGTAGCGCCGCGAATTTCAAGGTAGTAGAGGACAATTTGTTCCAGTGTTTCGCCGTGCGAGGAGAAGACGGAATCTTCCATCTCTTCTTCGAGACGGCTGGCGAGTTCATTCACGCGAGTCTGCGCCAGCTCAAGAATTGCCTTGGTGCATTGCAGGTGCAGCTGGATCTCACCGGCGTGTGCCAGGATCGTCGTCTCGACATCGGTGAAGCGGGTATAGATGGGAGCCAGGCGTGCATCCACTTCGGACTCCGGCAGCATGGCAATTTTCAATACGCGGCGAGCGATGTGGCGGGGCGGGAGCGCTTCCTGGAGTCTCGGCATGCATTCCGCAATGAACATCGCTTTCAGTTCCGCGGGCGGTCCCGGTAGCAGCAACATCAGCTTGCGATGTTCGCCGATGACGGTGTCAATCCACTGGCCGGGCGCGGTGCCGTTGGCATTGGGCAAGATGTCTGCGCCGTCGATCAGGTCGGCCTGCTTGGAGTTATTGGCGGGCATGGTGATGCGGCGCTCGGCAAATCGCTTGTAGAGGGCGGCCAGCAGATCGCCGTTGCGGCGGACGCGCACGCCTAGCGCTTCTGCGACAGCTTCGCGCGTCAGATCATCTTCAGTGGGACCGAGGCCACCCATGACGCAGACGATATCGGTGCGACCGAGGGCGAGGTTGATAGCCTGCACCAGGTTCGCCTTGCGATCACCGACGATGGTTTTGAAGACGACGCTAACGCCGAGCGAATTCAACTGCTCGGTGACGAAGAGCGAATTCGTGTCCTGACGGAAGGGGGTCAGCAGTTCCGACCCGACGGCAATGATTTCTGCAAGCATGGGTTTGATAAGAGAACCAGATCGATTGCCAGCCTATAGCAGTTTTACAAATGTTGAACGTAGAAGCGAGTTCGTCATTCTGAACGAAGTGAAGGCTCCAACTTGACGACGCCAACCGTCCATTCGCTTTAGGAGAACCGCTTTCAATGCAATAATCTTCCGACGATATCTAAACCAACATGATATACGGTATCGCGGGTGGCGACCGTTGCATCGCCCTCAGGCAAAAAAGCAAGGCCGACGATTCCGGAGCCGGAAATGACCAGGGAGGCTTCCCGGCTGGGCGTAATCTTCACCACTCCGCGGCGCCCGTGGAGCGAGGCGGCGACGTAGACATTGTCGTCGACGTCTAACGCCATGCCCTGGGGACGGCCCAAGCCGGTGTAGAAACTGGAGATTTCTCCGTTGGGCTCAATCGCGTGGATGGATTCGTTGGCGGAAGTGGTGGGTCCGCTGACCAGCAAGGTGCCACCTTCGTTGAAGGCCAGGTGGTAGGCGGAGACGCTGGGTTCCAACGTGGCGAAGACGAAGACCTGGCGGGTTGGCGAAATTTTGAAAATGGTTCCGCTGCGATCGCCGACATACAGAAATCCATCGCGATCGAAGGCCAGACCGGTCGCGACGCCCATGCCTTCCGCAAATACAGACTTCGCTCCACTGGGTGTGACTCGGTAGACGGTGCCTTCATGTCGCGAGGAGACATAGAGATTTCCTTCCGGATCGAGTGCTACTGCGGTGGCATTCAGGATGCCGGTGGCGAAGGGACGAACCTGGTATTCAGGGTCGATCTGAAACACGGAAACCGGCGTCTGCTGCCCGCGCTGGCCGGAGAAGGTAACATAAATGGTACCTTCACGGTCGACTACGGGGCTGGCCACGGGATCCATATCCTCGGCAATTGCCACGCCGACGGATAAGGGCACGGCGTTGCTGGTATGTCCGTCGACACGCAGTTGAACATTGCCGGAAATCGCGCCGTCGGGAACATGCAACAGCACCTTCGAGCCGTGGCTCATCCTGACCGGAGAGGGTTGCTCTCCGATGGTAGCGGTGGGTTGGCGGTAGGCTTCGGTCGCCAGCTTGCGGCCATGTACTTCCACCTCGCCGCCGGGCAATGCTGCAAGCGGGGTGATGGAGGTGATGTGTGGTGCAGTATCGGTCGTGTGGATTCCAAATTTCATGTGCGTCGCGCTCCGGCGCGGTGGAGCAAATTCAGTCAGCGATCCAATACATCGACGTCGAAACCTTCTGCAGGTCGACGAACAGTCAACGCAACCCAACAGGACAGACTATTCCGAACAGGGTGGCCTAGAATCTCCACCCGGTGGAAAAAAGCCGGACCAGCCAGACAACTGCCATCGCATAGACACCGGCAGCCACATCATCCATCATGATGCCGAATCCGCTGTGCATCCTGTCAAACTGGCGGGCTGGAGACGGTTTTAGGATATCGAAAACGCGGAAGAGCACGAACGCCAGCAGCCATTCCCAGGGACGAGGGGCGGCGGCGATCAGGGCGATCCATTGGCCGACAACCTCATCTGCAACGACAAAGCTGGGATCCTCCGTTGCTGCCTCACGAGAAACAATGGCGGATGCAGGAATGCCGGCGAGCAGCAGGACGAGCGCCGCGGCGGCGGTGCCAAGAGCCAGGTACATTGGCGAGGGATGAAGCCAATGGGCTGCCGCAAGCCATAACAGCAGGCCTGCTAAGGAGCCCCAGGTGCCGGGTGCCGGACGCAGAAAGCCCACCCCGAAAAATGTCGCCAACGTCCAGGCCCAGCCGGTCCTTTTTGGCGTCATCTATTCGTCGTCGCCCGAGCCGCGTCCACTGCGGTGCATCTCATCCAGGCCTTCCAGCACTTCCGGATCGAGGATGGGAGAGGAGATGCGATAGGCTCCGCTGGCCCATTTCCCCAGATCGATGAGGCGGCAGCGGTCACTGCAAAACGGAAAATCTGTGTCCGTCTGCAGCACCAGCGTACTGCAGGTGGGGCAGCGGAGGGCCGATGATTTTTTGCTTTTCTCTTTCGCCATACGAATTCTCATCATGTAACCGTAGCGGTTACATATCAAGCAACTTCATTTCGTCTTACGCCACAACGCGGGCAATCAGGTCGTAATCGTGGGCGTCGGTAACTTCACAGCGGTAGAATTTTCCAGCCTGCACGGATGCATGCGGTCCAAAATCGTTGATCAGGATTTTGCCGTCGATTTCCGGAGCATGCATGGCGCTGCGACCTTGCCAGAGCAGCGGAGTTTCTTCACTTTCGCCTTCAATCAGCACGTCCATCACGCGGTCGACGTGCGTTGCGCGGGCTTTGCGGCTGATCTGCAATTGGCTCCGCATCAGCTTGCGCTGGCGTGCGCCAATCGTTTTGCGCGGAACTTTTCCATCGAGAGCGTAGGCGGCGGAACCTTCCTCATCGGAATATTCGAACACGCCCAGCCAGTCGAATCGCGCCTCTTTGACAAAATCCATCAGCAGATCGAAGTCGGCATCTGTTTCTCCGGGGAAGCCGGTGATGAAGGAAGTGCGCAGCGTAATCTCCGGCATGGTGGCGCGCACACGTTCAATCATTTTCAGGAAAATGTCCGCGCCACCGCCGCGCTTCATGCGCTTCAGCACATTGGGTGCGGCATGCTGCAGCGGAACGTCCAGATATTTGCAGATGTTGTCATGCCGGGCCATGGTTTCGAGCAGCGCCGGCGTCACCTTGTTGGGATAGGCGTAGAGAAAACGCAGCCAGCGGACACCATCGATGCGCGCCAGGCGATCGAGCAACTGCGCCAGGCCGTCTTTCATGCCGAATTCTTCGCCATAGCAAGTGGTGTCCTGGCCGATCAGCGTGACTTCCTGCACGCCCTCGGAGACGAGTCGCTCCACTTCAGCAACGACAGACTCAAAGCGGCGCGAGCGAAACTTGCCGCGAATCTGCGGAATGATGCAGAAGCCGCAGGGATGATCGCAGCCTTCGGCAATTTTGACGTAGGCGGAACTGCGCGCTGTGGTGCGAAGGCGCGGCGTGTGCTCGTTGTAAAGATAATTCGGCAGGCTGGCAATGGCGCCGTCCCAGCTTTCGCGGGAGAAGCGACCTTGAGCCTCGCGAAGATCGCCTTCGGCGCGATGGGCAACGGCTGCTTCGGCGACAGTCAAAATGCGAAACGGGGAATCGGCTGCGACTGACGTCGGAGAAGTCAGGCCTGCCGCGGTGAGAATTTGTTCCAACTCGCCGGTGCCGACAACGGCATCGACCTCAGGAATATTTTTCTGAATTTCGTCGCGATAGCGTTCCACCATGCAGCCGGCCACGACCAGGCGCTGCGCTTTGCCGGCGGTTTTGTGCTGCGCCATTTCGAGAATGGTGTCGACGGACTCCTGCTTGGCTTTATCGATAAAGGAGCAGGTATTCACCACCAACACGTCGGCCGTTTCGGCGTCGGAGGTGATGGTGGCTCCGGCTTCGGCCAGAAGACCCATCATCACTTCGCTGTCGACCAGATTTTTGGGGCAGCCCAGGCTGACAAATCCGATCCGGGGACGCGAAACCTGCTGCCCTGGGATGGTTGGGGCTGGGTTGATTTCAAGACTGTTCACACCTTCTATTCTATCAATCGCTGCAAATGCTTGCGGCCTCTCAATCCGCTGCTACGCAGTGATATCATCGAACCTGTGCCGGGTCCTACGCGACGCAATCCCGCCAACCCCGCCAGGTCCGGAAGGAAGCAACGGCAACGGGCTCATGCGTGTGCAGTAGGGATACCCGGCGCTTGAAGTTCAGCCACCGATCCGCTGAATGCGGGCAATCCCGGGACAGACAAAAAACAGTATTTTTCGAGGCCAACCCATTGAAATTTGATCTTCGACCGCGGTCGCTGCACCGGGCAAAAATTAGCGCGCTTGGCACCTACGTTCCACCTCGTTTACTGACCAATGCGGACCTGGAAAAGATGGTCGACACCAACGATCAATGGATCGTGGAGCGCACCGGTATTCGCACCCGGCATATCGTCGATCCAGGGGTGGCAACCAGTGATTTAGCGGTAGAGGCGGCGCGCGTCTGCCTGGCCGAACGCGGCATTGACGCGAACGAATTGGAAGCCATCATCGTGGCGACTGTCACTCCGGACATGATGTTTCCATCCACCGCATGTCTGGTGCAGAACAAGCTGGGCGCGCAGAATGTCTGGGGCTTCGACGTTTCTGCAGCATGCTGCGCGTTTGTCTACGCACTTCAAGTGGGCACCAAGCTGATTGAATCCGGCGCGCACAAAAAAGTGATGGTGATTGGCGCCGATGTGATGTCGTCGATCATCGACTACAAGGATCGTGCGACCTGCATAATTTTCGGCGATGGCGCCGGCGCTGTGCTGCTGGAACCGGCAGAAGAAGGCGAAGTCGGCATGATCGATTACCTGCACGAAATCGATGGATCCGGCGCGGCGTCGCTCTACATGCCGGGCGGCGGCAGCCTGCATCCGCCGACTGCAGAAACCGTGGCGAAGAATATGCACGTGGTGCATCAGGATGGGCAGGCCGTCTACAAATTTGCCGTCCGCAAAATGTCGGAGGCGACAGAATCCTTGTTGGCGCGCAACGGCATTCACGGCAGCGATTTGGATTGCTTTATTCCGCACCAGGCGAACAAGCGCATTATCCAGTCAACGGCGGAGCGCTTGGGCATCGCGAGCGAGCGAGTCATCATCAATATCGATCGCTTCGGCAACACCACTGCGGGGACGATTCCGCTGGCCATGCAAACGGCGCGAGAAGAGAACAAGCTGCATAAGGGTGACCTGGTCCTGCTGGCATCCGTGGGAGCAGGGTACACCGTTGGAACGTGTTTGCTGCGGTGGGAGATTTAGCCGCGGTTTCTACGGCCGCGCGTTGTCATTCTTCGTCATCAAGCTCAAGAAATTCACCGAGGCTATCGAGTCGCCGTTCCCACAGGGTGCGATGGTCGTTAATCCACTGCTGTAGCGCCGTAAAGCCCGCTGTGTCGATGCGGCAGGTGCGAGTTCTCCCTACCTTTTCCGTGCGGACCAAGCCGCTTTCTTCCAGGATTTGCAAATGTTGCATCACTGCGGTTACGGTGACGCCCAGCGGCTCCGCTAATCGGGAAACAGAAAGAGGTCCCTGGCAGAGCCGATCCAGGATGGCCCGACGTTTCGGATCGCCGAGCGCGTGAAACAGGCCGTCAATATTGATCTTCGGACGCGGCATAGCCAGGACCCTTCCCGATATTGCCGGCAAGCGCGGATCGTTTGCCGGCATCCGTCAGAGTGATGCGACTGGTTTTCATTTGCGGTCGCAGCGAAAAAAAACATACGGAACTGAGGCGCGAGGAAATCACCCTAGCTCGCCAGTTCCTTGTCCAAATTGGCAAATATCTTGCGCCAGCCCTCTTCCCGCATTTCCGGGCCACCGGAGCCCTCAAAGAACGCTCCCTGGTGCGTACAAATCAGGTCCGTTCCTTTGTCTGTGGGAAGAAGCTCAAACGTGACCAACGCAACTGAAACGCGGTTGTCGCCAATCGTCATGGTGGAGCAGGTAACGATTCGCCGGTTGGGTGTGATGTCCAGATAATCCGTATCTGTGATCATGGGGACGCCGGGGAAAGGTGAGTTGTCGTTGAAACGCAATTGTGCGTGCTCGCGTCCTCCCTCGCGAAAGTCCAATTCATACTTTTCGAGGTCGGAACTTCTTCCTGTGAAAAACCAACGACTCTTCTGCGGCGCGCTGGCAAAGGCGGAAAAGACACGCTCGGGTGGTTTGGGATAGCTGCGCTCGATGACGAAGGTGCTGTGGATGACGGACGGATCTTTTTGCTTATTCATGGTGTTCCTTTCTACCAATAGTTAAGTGGCAACTTCAGTATTGCGCGAGAAGAATAAATAGTCAAGTGTAAACTTCAGTATTTTGTAACTTATTGGGACGGTATATGGGCGCGAAACTTTCTACGCGATATTCCGTCCTTAAGATTGCAACACTGCAGCGAGGTGTGTGATGCGCTTACGCTATTTACTTCCCTTGGTTCTCTCCTATTCATTGGCGCTGGCGCAGGATGCCGGCATGCAAGCCGCCCAGATGGCGGAGCAAGCCAACCAGCAGGCAATGCAGGACGCTCAGATGGCCAATCAAATGGCCATGCAGGCCAGTCAACAGGCGTCCCAGGATGCGCAGCAGGCAGCTCAGCAGGCGATGCAGAATTCTGATTCGGGCGTGTACGGGATGCCGATGGCAGCCACGCCAAAACTGTCTGTTAAGCCAGGGACCTATCCCTCTGCCATTACGCTGCGGATGAAAGACAAGACTCGCGGTGCCGTGATGTATTACACAACGGACGGCTGGACGCCGACGGCGCAGTCAATGCGCTATGTTGGGCCCATCCAGATCACGTCGACCACGCACCTGCAGGTGATCGCGATTGCGCCGTATTTTATGCGGAGCCAGATTGCGACAGCGTCGTACATTCTTCCCGGGTCGACGCCGACTCCTACAGCTGCACCCGCGAACACCAGTGTTCAGTCGAGTGCGGTGCCGACAGCCTCGGCGGAAAATCTTGTGTTGACGAGAGGGACGGAAGTTCCGCTGGTGGTGACGGCGGACGTGACCTCAAAAAAATTGGCGATTGGGGATTCCATCCCGATGGCGTTGGCGCAGGATTTGGCCGTGAATGGTGTGGTTGTGGCGAAAAAGGGAACGCCTGCGATGGCGACGGTGTTGCAGGTCGATGGCGCCGGGATTGTTGGCCAGCCGGGAACGATCACCTTTGCGGTGCACTCGCTGGATGTCCCGGGAAACATGATTCCGCTGGACGGTACGGAGACGAAGGAAGGTCAGGATAAATATAAGACGGTACGAACTGTGGCGATTGTGCCGTTCGTGGGCATCTCGGCGCTGTTCGTCCATGGAAAGCAAGCTGAGATTGCGCCGAATATGACCTTGACGGCGCAGGTCGACCAGGACACGCCGGTGCAGCCGGCGGAGTAGATAGATCGATCCCATGTGGTGCCGGGCGATTCTTCGCGGTGCGTGGCCCGCGGTGGCGGCGCTGGATTGCTACACTGATCGGTGACGCAGCGCCTTCGTATTTCCGCCATTCGATTCCTGAATCCTGCCCCGCTGATGTGGGATTTCGAGCATCCACCTGAGATGGAACGACTGGCGGAGCGCTACCTGATCCACAGCGCCATGCCATCGCAATGCGCGGCCGAGCTGGCGGAGGGAAGCGCCGACATCGGCCTGATTCCGATTGCCGCGTATGCAACCACACCAGGATTGGCGGTTCTTCGCGGCTGTACGATCGCTTCGCTCGATCGTGTGCGCTCGATCATCCTGGTGGTCAAGCATCCGGACGGAATTGCGAGCGGTCCGTCGCGTGGCTGCGGACACAGATTCACGAACTTCTAACGCATACGCGCAAATCATCTTTCGCAAATTTCATCACACTGATCCGGAGTTTCTTCCTTTTGCGCCAAATCTTGACGCCATGCTGGAGGCGTGCGATGCCGCCATCTTGATTGGCGATCCAGCACTGCTTGCGCTGGAGGATCGAGAGGCGCGGTTGGCACGCACCCGCGAGCGGTTGGAATATCTGGATCTTGGGCATGTCTGGAAGCAGCACACAGGAGTGCCCTGGGTCTCCGCGGTATGGGCTGTGCGGCCAGAAGCGATTGAAGCGGCGAAGCTGAGCGCGCAGACAGGTGACGAGGATTTTCTCGGTTCGCGCAATCACGGCATGGCGCACATCGAGGACTTGGTTAGAGAATGGGCTCCGCGCATCGCGGTGCCGGCCGCCACAATTCGCAGCTACCTCACAGAGCATATTCACTATGTGCTGGATGAGGCGTGCCTGGCGGGTATGGATCTTTTCTTCCGCTACGCTGCGGAAACCGGCGTGCTGCCGCAAGCGCCGCCGTTGCGCTGGCTCGAGTAGAGTGGCTGTAGGTGCTGTTTTCCCGGCGTATGCTCTTCTTACGTTGCGATCGACATCTTATCTGCGAGGTGAATCATGAATCCCAGCCGACGTAGTTTTTTGAAGCAGGCAGGTTCCGCCGTCGCGCTTGGCGCCTTCGCGAGCGACGCGTTTACCGACGCCATCCACGCTGAAACCGCGATCCCTCAAGCCGAAAATGATTCTTCGAATCCACCCTCGACGGGCGGAAAGAAAATCGGCTATTGCATTGTCGGGCTGGGTCGCATTTCCATGAATCAATTTATGCCCGGCGTGAAGATTTCGAAGGATTCGAAAATTGTTGCGCTGGTCAGCGGTCATCGCGACAAGGCGGAACGCATCGCCGACGAATACGACGTTCCGCACAACGCGATTTACAACTATCAGAATTACGATTCGATCCACGATAATCCTGCGATCGACGCGGTCTACATTGCGCTGCCGAACGGCATGCATGCGGAGTACACGATCCGCGCCGCCAAAGCGGGCAAGCATGTGCTGTGTGAAAAGCCGATGGCGAATTCTGTGAAGGAATGCGAACAGATGATTGCTGCCTGCAAGCAGGCCGATCGAAAATTAATGATCGCGTATCGCTGCCAGTATGAGCCGACGAACCTAAAGGCGATTGAGTTGTTGCGCCAGGGTTACGCAGGCAAACTGCAAGTGATGAGCAGCTCGAACGGATTTAACATTCACGCCGGCGAATGGCGGCTGAATAAGAAGATGGCGGGCGGCGGGCCGCTGGTAGATGTCGGTATTTATTCCATTCAGGCGATGCGATACCTGACTGGTGAGGAGCCCACTTCTGTCGAGGCATATTCTTCCGTCATCGATCACGATGGCAGGTTCGCTGAAGTGGAAGAAAATGTGGTGTGGACCTTTCACTTTCCCAGCGGCGTGCTGGCGCATTGCGCGACCAGTTACGGTACCAACTTTACTCGGTGGCTGGGCGCGCGCCGTTGGTTCGGAAGGCATGCTGGAACTGAATCCTGCGTTTGGCTACCAAGGATTGCAATTGACGGGGAAGTCGCAGGGAAAATCGCCAATCGATGTTGCCTTCAATAATCCGTCGCCGCGCCAGTTTGCCACCGAGGCGGATTATTTTTCCGATTGCATTCTGCAGAATAAAGAACCGAAGACCGGAGGGGAAGAAGGGCTGCGGGATGAGCGCATCATTACGGCGATCTATAAATCCTGCGCCGAAGGTAAGCCGGTGAAGTTGAGTTGACGGTATTAATTTTTCTAGGATTCTTCCCAGTAGCCCTGATCACGCAGGAAATAGCTTTGGTTGTGGGAATTCAGCGCGGTCAGGAAAAACATTCCGGCGATGCGCAAGTGACCCATCTTTCGAAAGCGGCGGTTTGAGGTCATCACGGCGCCAGGGATGACTGCAAATTTCTTCCGCGCGACCTGCTTGGTTAACAAGTAGTCTTCGGCGTAGAGAGCGTGCTCGTTGAAGCCGCCGAGTCTCTGAAATTCCTGGCGGTCGAACATCATAAACATGCCGGTTGCAAACGGCAGGCCCCAGCGGGAGAGTTTCTGAACGACGTTGCTGCCGCCAAACAGCAGCCGATCGGCAGCATTCCCTTCGATGCAGCGAATGTTGGTCGTGAGGCAATGCAGTTCATGTCGCTGCATGGCACGGACGGCGCGACGCAGCAAAGTGGGATCGCGCAGCTCTACATCCGCGTCAAGAAAAAGCACATAAGGTGTGGTAGCGCGACGCGCACCTGCATTGCGGCCCACAGAAGGCAGACCTCCGGGGAGTACTTCGATGGGGAATTTAGCCGTAAACGAACGCGCCATCTCCGCTGTGCCATCGGTGGAGTTCGCATCAGCAACGCACACTCTGGTATCCGGCAAATGCAGGTAGTCCTGCTGATTCAAAGAGGTCAGCAGCTTCGGCAGCGACTGGCTCTCGTTCCGTGCTGGGATAACGATGGTGAGTTCCGCCGGCATAGGTCTGTATCTCCACGCCTTGCTGGTTGATGGTGAGGAAAGTGGCGCGTGCGTCAACCCACGAGCCGGAGTTGTAATACTCGACGCCATCGCAGAGCAGCGACAGCGCAACATGGGTGTGCCCGCAGAAAACTCGCTCGCATTTTCCGAGGCGCGCATAATGAATCGCTCCGCGCGCCACCTTGTCGGACAGCAACAGCCAGCGAGTATTCATGCGGTCGAGAAAGCGTGAGACACATTTGGTTCGTGAATCGACTTTTTGAATTTGTAGGAAGATCAACTCGCCCAATCGGCTGATCCAGAGATTCTTTTTGACGAAGCCGTCGAATTGGTGGCCGTGCATCGCGAGGTGCCGCTTGCCTTCGTATTCCCAGACGTAGCGCTGGTAGACGGGAACGCCGACCAGGTGCGACATCAAATTGGCGAGCCCGGTATCGTGATTGCCTTCGACCCAGACCACTTCAACCTGTCGTTTCGGATTAGAAAGTTTGCGGATGTAAGAAAGGAACTTCCAGTGCTCGCTGGTCAGGCGGCGAAAGTTGAGATCGGAAAAAATATCGCCCAGCAGAACCAGTCTCTTGTAGCGATATGTCTGCAGCACGTCGAGCGCGTCCTGTGCCCGACTCACTTCGGACCCGAGGTGGATGTCCGACAGGATTAGCGTGTCGTACGTCGCCCCACTCATGCCCTAGTTATGCAGCATTCTCGGAGACAGGGTGATGACTCCGCGATGAATAATCTGTGAATCGCGAAGCCCGGAACCCGAAATGTGCAACATGTTGAATTTGCGCTTCGATTGGAGCGTTTCGGCAGGCGGCTTGGGGCAGCCCGGCTTGACATTCGAGTCGGCCACGGATACGCTCTCGCAACATCGAGCCAATTTTTCGAACGGAGCGGATGGTTCCGCGGAAATGTTGTCTCCTATATATAAAGTTGACGATGAAAATTCCTGCACAATCGGGCGACAGCGCTCAATCCGTTGCAGCAACTGTCGCTCCTCCACAAGCGCTGGAGGGTGAGCGGCTGGCGTGGCTGGCGCTGACAATGACCACCGGGCTGGGCCCGACGCGCATTTGGCGGGCGGTGAACTCCACCGGTACCGCGCAAGGTGTCCTGGGCCTGCCGCTCACGCAGCTGGAAGGTTTGCGATTGCCGGCCGTGTCTGCGCAGTCGATCGCTTCGGGCCAATCGCTGGCGGAAGCGGAGAAGGAATGGAGCCTGGTGCAGCAGGGCGGGGGAACGTTGGTAACCCCTGCGGATGAAGGGTATCCGGAGCGGCTGCGAGAGATTTTTGATCCGCCAACATTATTATGGCTGCGCGGTGACAAGACGCTGCTGGCACAGCCGGGAATTGCGATTGTGGGAACGCGTCATCCTACCCCGTATGGCACTGGCATGGCGGAGATGCTGTCGCGGGATTTGGCGGCACATGGGCTGATCATTTTGAGCGGTATGGCACGCGGCGTCGACACGGCGGCCCATCGTGGTGCGCTCGACGCGAGAGGAAAAACTGTTGCGGTCTGGGGAACGGGAATTGACGTGATTTATCCCAAGGAGAACAAGCGGCTGGCGGAACAGATTCTTGAGGCTGGGGGAGCGATCATTAGTGAATATCCCATGGGAACATTTCCGGCGCCACAGAATTTTCCCATTCGCAATCGCATTTTGAGCGGCATGAGTGTGGGCGTGCTGGTGATTGAGGCCAGCGAGAATAGCGGAACACGCATTACAGCCCGTTGTGCGCTGGAGCAGAATCGCGAAGTGTTTGCGGTTCCAGGGAACGTGACGTCGAAGAATTCCTGGGGTCCGAATACGTTGATTAAACAGGGCGCGAAGTTGGTGGCGACCTGGGAAGATGTGTGGGAAGAATTGCCGACGCAGGTCCGTTTGGAGGTGGAGGAGCGACAGGGAATTGCATCCTCCGACGGGTCTGATGCATCGTTATTCAGCAAGCCGAATTTGCCCGACCTGCCGGAAGACCAGGCGCAAGTGTTCGATGCACTCCGCCCCGACCAGGCATTGCAATTGGATGAACTGGTGGAGAAGCTGGAGGATAAATTGAGCTCATCGGAAATTTTCACTGCGCTCTTTGAATTGGAACTGGCAGGACGCGTACGCGCCATGCCGGGCAAAAATTACGTGAGGACATTTTAGAGAAGCCGATTTTGTAACCGGTGGCGGTCTCGATTTTCATCTCCGGGCGGGGTGATTTTGCCGGCTCCGGAAGGTTGATGAACTTGAGGCTGTGACAGGGGTCACTGGTGTCGCGCGGCGAAACCGTGGTAGTTTCGCACTTGTTACCTAATTTGCTTGAACGCGTCTTTTGAACAACCCGTAAAGAAAGTCTGTACCTGAAGAGGAAAGTGTAACTGCATGGCAAAGTCATTAGTCATCGTCGAGTCGCCTGCGAAAGCGAAGACGATCAACAAGTATCTCGGCAAGGATTTCGTAGTGGAGGCGTCGATTGGCCACATTATGGATCTGCCGAAAAGCAAGATTGGCGTCGACCTGGAAAATGGCACCTTTGAGCCCGAGCTGATTGTGATGCCCGGCAAAGAGAAGGTTGTCGACCGGCTGAAGAAGCTGGCGTCGACCATGGAGGCTGTATACCTGGCGCCTGACCCGGACCGCGAAGGTGAAGCCATCGCGTGGCATCTGGAATTGCAGTTGAAGCCGCAGCTTCGTAATAAGGCGACGATTCAGCGAGTCACATTTAACGAGATCACGCAGAAGGCAGTGAAGGCGGCGTTTCAACATGCCGGCCCGGTGGATGCTCGCCTGGTGGATGCACAGCAGACGCGGCGCGTGCTGGATCGCATTGTGGGGTATCAGATCTCTCCGCTGTTGTGGGACAAGGTGCGGCGCGGATTGTCCGCAGGCCGTGTGCAGACCGTCGCGGTGCGATTGATTGTGGAACGCGAGCGACTGATCAAAGCATTTCAGCCGGTCGAATACTGGACGCTCGATGCGCAACTGACGCCTGCTTTGGGCGGTGGTAAAGAGGGCCAGGAATTTACCGCGCGCTTTATGGGAATCGACGGCAAGCGCGCCACAGTTGAGACGGTGAATGCGCCCTCACTGCCGAACCAGGCGGAGACGGATGCAATTGTCGCAGCGCTCAACAAGGCAGACTGGAACGTTCGCGCGGTAGAAAAGAAGGAACGGCGGCAGAACCCGACGGCTCCGTTCATCACCAGCAAATTACAGCAGGATGCGTCCCGCAAGCTTGGCTTTAATGTGCGGCGAACCATGGGTGTGGCGCAGCGTTTGTACGAAGGCGTGGAAGTCGGCAGCCAGGGAACCGTGGGCTTGATTACCTACATGCGAACGGATTCCGTGCGAGTTTCGCCGGATGCGATTCAAGATGCGCGTGCGTATATCGGGAAAAAACTGGGCGAGAAATATTTACCGGCGACTCCCAACGCATTTAAGGGCAAGAAAGATGCGCAGGATGCGCACGAAGCGATTCGTCCCACCAATGTGGAACTGGCTCCGGATGAGATCAAGAGCTATCTGAGTGATGAGCAGTACAAGCTGTACAAACTGATCTGGCAGCGGTTTGTCGCGTCGCAGATGGTGCAAGCTGTGTTCGATCAGACGACGGTCGATATCGTCGCCAAGTCCGATCGCAATTATGACTATCGCGTCACTGGTTCGGTGTTGAAGTTTGATGGCTTTCTGAAGATTTATGAAGAAGCCAAAGACGCGAAGGATGCCGATGATGAGGCCTTGAGCAATCGCCTGCCGGAACTGAATGATGGACAGGCGCTGAATTTGAAACAGCTGAAGCCGGAGCAGCATTTCACCGAGCCGCCGCCTCGATTTAATGAGGCTTCGCTGGTGAAAGAGTTGGAGGAGCGCGGCATTGGCCGGCCTTCGACGTATGCTTCGATCATCAGCACGATTCAGGATCGCGAATACGCCGTGAAGGTTCCGCCGAAGGGATCGGGCAAGTTTTATCCGACCGAACTTGGCCAGGTGGTGAACGATCTGCTGGTCAAGAATTTTCCGTACATCTTCGATCCGGCCTACACGGCCAAGCTGGAAGTGGAATTGGATGCGGTCGAAGACGGCACGGAAAAGTGGACGGATTTGCTGAGCGGCTTCTATGGATATTTCCAGGAGGAATTGAAAGTCGCCGATAAGAACATGGAAGACATCAAGCGGATGGAGCAGCCGACGTCGGAGAAATGTCCGGAGTGCGGAGCGCCGCTGGTGTTGAAGTGGGGCAAGTTCGGTTCGTTCTATGCGTGCTCGGCGTACGACAAGAAGAAGCCGGTCACGATTGCCAGCTCCGCGTGGGAGAAAGATGCGAAGAAGGCGATCAAGAAGATTGAGAGCAAGCTCGAGTATCCGATGACGGTGAAGACGACGGGCGGCACAGGGATTGCGCCCGCGGCTGTCACGGCGAAGAACAGAAAAGAACTGGAAGCTGGGTTGAGTGAAGTTGCGGCTCCGGAGCGCAAGCTGGTTGTGGAGCAGGTGAGCTGCAAATTCACCCGCGAGAATTATGAGGGGAAACCCAACCTGCAGGCGGCGGAAGCGCAGGGAGCGGAAGCCGAGGAAGAGTTCTGCGAAAATTGCGGAAGAGTGATGGTGCTGCGGAATGGGCCGTTCGGGCAGTTCATGGCGTGTCCCGGATACAACGAAGATCCGCCGTGCAAGACGATTCGCAAACTGACGCACAAGCAGCAGCAGAAGCCTCCGGTCCCGCTGGATGAGACGTGTCCGAAATGCGGCATGCAATTGGTGCTGCGGAACGGGCAATATGGCGAATTTGTCAGTTGCAGCGGCTATCCAAAATGCAAGTACATCAAGCAGAATTTGACTGGGGTGAAAGTGTCCGACCTGCGGCACGGGAGACATTGCGGAGCGCAAGGCGCGGCGAGGAAATTTCTTCTATGGGTGCACAAATTATCCCAAGTGCGATTTCACTTCGAACTTGAAGCCGATTCCGCAGACATGCCCGGAATGCGGCAGCCCGTACCTGCTGGAGAAGTCGCTGAAGTCAGGTGTGTATCTTGTATGTCCGAATAACGAGAAGCAAACCGCGGCAGAAGAAAAGCGCGGCAAGGGACGAGGCAAGAAAGGGAAAGAAGAAGCGCCCGCGACGCCTGCAAAGACGATCGTTTGCCATTACGAAGAACGCATCGGCGATGCGCGCGAGGCAGAAGAAAAGCCTGTTGAGGCTGCCGCTGCGACAGTCGCCTAGCCCTGTATGACGGGCATCACAGCTACAAATGCAGGCGCTCAATACAATTGAGCCAGGAAAGTGAACAGGGATGGAAAGTCAGATCGCAACACACAACGACGCCGACATCATTTTGAAGCTGTACGACCTTCGCCGAGAGGAAGTGTTGCGCAAAGCGCGTCATTGGATTGTGTTTGAATTCAACCCGAAAACGCCGGAGGAATTTCTGGCGGTGTTGCAGGGCGCTGGTTCGCAGGAGAATTCCTATTTTCGCCAGGCGATCAGTTATTGGGAGATGGCGGCTTCGCTGGTCGTTCACGGCGCGGTGAAGTCAGATCTCTACCTGGATTCGAATGGTGAGGGGATCCTGATTTTCGCCAAGCTCTACGCATTTCGAGAAACCTATGCGTCGAAGACAGGATTTCCGTTTATGCGCCAAACAGCGCAAATGATCGAGAAGTACCCGATGGCGCGGGATCGGTTCAACGCAAGGATCAAGATGATTCAGGATCGCGCTCAATAATTCGCCCGAAGATTTCGGCTATCGTACGGCGGAAAATCAAGCCCATCGATTTTGGCAGGACCACACGGCCGGTTGCCATTCGTTTCAGCGAGCCCGTACAACTGGTTTGTTCACAGATGAACTCCCCATGGGGAAGAAAAGTTTTTAGGAGCCAACAATGAAACGCATTGCATTTGCACTAGCCCTCGTAAGCATGACGGCATTTGCCGGAGCACAGACAGCCAAGACTCAAAAGCTGACCGGCTGGATTGGCGATTCCAAGTGTGGTGCATCGATGCACACACCGGAATGCGTGAAGAGTTGCATCAAGTCAGGACAAAAGGCGGTCTTCGTCGACTCGAAAAATAAAGTTTGGGCGATCGAAAACACCGACGCTGTGCAGAATTATTACGGCGACAAAGTGAAGGTGGTCGCGACCGTCGACGCCACGAACAACAGCATTCACATTGATTCCGTGAAGAAGTCGGGCGCGGAAAGCTCCATGTAGTTGCTGGTCTCGCGAGGCTGGGTAGTAGCTTTAGCAAGAGGGTGCGCTTCGGTGTGCCCTCTTTTTGCGTACGACGAGGACAGCGGCACTGCGACCACGCCAAATCAGCGTATCTGATATTGTTGTAGATGAAGGAGTTTTAGGCGAATATATGGCGAAAGCAGTCTGGAATGGTAAAGTCTTAGCAGAAAGTGAAAAAACGCAACTGGTTGAAGGGAATGTATATTTTCCCCACGATTCGATCGATCGTGAGTTCTTTCGCTCCAGTTCGACGATCTCGACGTGTCCCTGGAAAGGGCAGGCGCGGTACTACACCATCCTGGTGGACGGACAGGAAAATTCTGACGCCGCCTGGTATTATCCCGACCCGAAACCGGCGGCGCGAGCCATTAAGAATCATGTTGCGTTCTGGCGAGGCGTTGAGATCGAAAAGTAAATTCCTCGGCGAGCTCAATAGGCTCCGGCCTGTTGCAACGGAATTCTGATCTGGAAACAGGTGGAACCCGGCTTTGATTCCAGATTAATAAATCCACGATACCGACTCAGGATTCGATTGACCGTATCGAGGCTCAATCCAGCGCCTTTCCCCGGCGGCTTGGTCGTAAAAAACGGCTCAAAAATTCGACTATGCAGTTCCGGCGGAATTCCTGGACCGTCATCCCAGATTTCGACTCGAACCATGTCGCCCGCATTTTGGGTTGTAACCCGGATGGTTCCACGATCGTGCATCGCGTCCAGAGCGTTTTCCAGCAGCGCCATCCAGATCTGATTGAGTTCGCTTCCGTTGGCGGCGATGCGGGGCAGATCAGGATCGTACTCGCGCTCAACCTTGACGTGATTCATTCTGTAATGCAGCATGGCCAGCGTATTGTCGAGCGATTGCGCCAGGTCAATATCCTGCAGCGGGGCCTGGTCCATGTGGGAGTACTGCTGGATGGCGCGAATCAGGTCGAAGATTCTCGCGGTGGATTCGAGCACAGCCCCGGTCATGCTTTCCGCGCGCAGGGTGGAGGCAAAATGGGTAATTGCGACGTTGGCAGCTTCTAAATTCAAAAACGTATCCAGAACCGCCAGTTCTTCCGGCTCGACCCCGGCTTCAGCAAATACAGGAGCGATGGTCCAGGGATTCGGCAGCTTGCGAGGCTCCAGCCAGCGATTGAGACGTTCTTCTAACGCGCCCGCTTCGATGGGATTCTGCGCCTTGCTACGGCCTTCCATAGCGGAACGAACGTCGCGATTCCACTGCATGTAGCGTTCTTCCTGCTCGTTGGTCAGGCAAAGCCGACCCGCCTCGAAGCTGACATGCCCGTAGGCGTGCAACTCTTCTAATAAGTTGGTACTGGCTCGTTGCGCTGCGCTGGCGGGATTGTTGAGCTCATGCGCAAGATTGGCGGCCAGCTTACCCAGAGCGTTTAGCTTTTCTGATTGCTGCTCCAGGCGAGTGACTTCGCGAACCCGGTCGAGCAAGATCGTTACGGAGCGTTGCCCCATCGACGGAATGGCGATCAGCATTTCTGGAAACAATTCCCTGGAAATCTGCAAAGCCCACACCGGTTCAGAAACATAGCCACTGCCGCCGGTAGTCTTCATGCGAGAAAAGGGAAGCACGCCGGTGATCTGCCCGGAGCGTCCGATAAACAGGCTGCCACGTGCCGCATGTTGCCGACGCACCTGAATTTCACCGGCAAGCAGGATCGTCATGTGGGTCGCCGGGTCACCGTCATTGAAGATGCGTGTTCCGGCTGGAGCAGTGAATTCCCAACTGTGCTGGGCGAGCCAAAGGTATTCCGCGTCGGTCAAGCCATCCAACTGGCGAACACGGCGCAGCGCCTCCAGAATCTCAGGTTCCGGGGTGTGGAGAACGGAGACTCCGGCGGGTAGGTCCGTTGGTATCGCGATCGATTGCGTCGAGGAGGCCATAGCGGTAGCTCACAGAATAGATCACTCTAGGTTACAAACGCCATGTTGCGAGGAAATGAAAAATTTGCGCTTGTGGCGCGAAGGAGACGAACCCGATGAGGCGAGCTGTGGAGTCGCTCGCCTCATCGCCAAATCGTACGAAAAACAGGCGAACTAGGCGCCCACAGTTGCGGGGACGGGCTTCTCTGCCGATTCGACCGCGCCGTCTTTCACCGTGACCGGATCGAGGAACGGCATGGCTGCACGCAGCGGAGCTCCTGTTTTTTCGATGGAGTGCTGCGCTTCTTTACGGCGCTGCTCCTCAAACCATTTGCGACCCGTCGCATTTTCATTCAGCCAATTCTTCGCGAAGGTTCCATCCTGGATTTCCGCCAGCAACTGCTTCATTGCGGCGCGGGTTTGTTCGGTTACGATGCGCGGACCAGCGGTGTAGTCGCCATATTCCGCAGTGTCGGAGATGGAATGGCGCATGTAGGCCAAGCCGCCGCGATAGATCAGGTCGACGATTAGCTTGAGCTCATGCATGCACTCGAAGTAGGCAACTTCAGGCTGATATCCGGCTGCGGTCAGGGTTTCGAAGCCCGCTTTGATGAGCGCGCTGACGCCGCCGCACAACACGGCCTGCTCGCCGAACAAATCGGTCTCAGTTTCTTCCTTGAACGTGGTCTCAATTACGCCGGCGCGGGTGCAGCCAATACCTTTTGCGTAGGAGAGCGCTAATGCAAGCGCTTGGCCGCTGGCATCCTGTTGAATGGCGACCAGGCCGGGAGTGCCGCCGCCCTCGACAAATACTTCGCGCACGCGATGGCCCGGAGCTTTGGGAGCCACCATGCTGACGTCGACGGTGGCGGGCGGATGAATGGTGTCATAGCGGATGTTGAAGCCGTGCGCAAACATCAGCGTCTTGCCCGCAGTCATTGCGGGCGCGATGGAGTCGGCGTAGATTTTTCCCTGTGTTTGATCCGGCGTCAAAATCATGATCACATCCGCCCATTTTGCTGCATCGGCGGTGGTCATCACTTGCAGTCCAACTTTTTCTGCTCGCGCTTTGGATTTGCTGCCTTCGGGTAATCCAATGCGAACTTCAACTCCTGAATCTTTCAGGTTGAGCGCGTGCGCATGGCCCTGGGAGCCGTAGCCGATAATGGCCACCTTCTTCTGCCGGATCAATGTCAGGTCTGCATCTTCGTCGTGGTAGGTTTTCGCCATATCGTTTCTCTCCGTGTGGGTAAATTATGCGTGGTGTTCGTCTTCGAGCAGGTCGGGCGCTTCGTGTTTCAACACGCCTGAAAAAGTTTTGGGATCGATGCGCGGGGTAGTGTCGCCGAGCGCTTCCAGCACTCGACTGGCGTGATGTCCGCGCCGCATCGCCATGCGTCCGGTACGCGCCATCTCAAGAATACGGTAGTTTCCCTCGACCAGGATCTGTACCAGCCCTTCAATTTTACTGGCGCTGCCGGTAATTTCCATCATCAGCGATTCCGGGGCGAGATCGACAATGCGGGCACGAAAGACTTCCGCCAACTGGAAAAGATCCGAGCGAGTGTTCTGGTCGGCCGCGACTTTCAACATCGCCAGCTCGCGAATGACGGCGGAATGGCGGCCAACGTCATCGACGTCGAGAACGCCCTCCAGTTTGTACAGCGACGCCATGATGCGCGGTGCGCGATCTTCTGCTGCTTCGGCGACGATGGTGGTGCGCGATACGCCAACAGTTTCCGTGCCGCCGACAGTGAGCGAAATGATGTTCACATTCAGCCGCCGAAACAGCGACGTCACGCGAGCCAGTAATCCCGTTTTATCCTCGACCAGCGCTACAAAGGTATGCAACATGGGTTCAGGCTCCTAGTCTTCCGTCGCTGTTTCGACCAGCGGATTATGTTTGGGGCGGCGAATCATTTCATGCAGCGCGGCGCCGGGAGCAATCATGGGATAGACAGAATCTTCCTGCTCCACCTGGAAGTCGATAAGGAATGCGCCTGGGTGCTGCGTGCAGTTTCGACCGTGGGGATTACATCGGCACGGCGGTTCACGTGGGCGCCGCGAATACCATGCGCGTCCGCCAGCTTGACGAAGTCAGGACTGATCAGCGGCGTGCATTCGTAATTCTTCTCGTAGAAGGTCTCCTGCCACTGCCGCACCATTCCGAGATAGCCGTTGTTGACAATCGCGATGTTGATCTTCAACTGTTCCTGAACAATGGTTGCGAGCTCGGGACTGGTCATCTGAAAACCGCCGTCGCCGGCAACGACCCAGACTTCTTTTTCCGGGCAAGCGATCTTGGCGCCAATGGCCGCGGGCAGTGCAAATCCCATGGTTCCCAGGCCGCCGGAGGTGATCAGCGAGCGCGGGCTGTCATGCTTGTAATATTGCGCCTCCCACATCTGGTGCTGGCCCACGTCGGTGACGACGATCGCGTTTCCGTTGGTGACGCGCCAGATGTCGTTGATGACGTGCGCGGCATAAAGATGACCGTTGTCGGGCAGCTGCTGAATGTCGTGGACGGAGGCGTCGCCCTTCATGGCGGAAATTGCATGCAGCCATGCGGCGCCATCGCGACCCGGCAAGCGCGGCAGCAACGTTTCCAGAATTTCTTTCAAGTCGCCGATCAGGCCGACATCGACGCGAACATTCTTGTTGATCTCTGCGGGATCGATCTCGATGTGAATCTTCTTTGGCGTTCGGTGCGTAGGTAGAAAGCGAGCCAGTGACGCGATCGTCGAAGCGCATGCCGCAGGCAATCAGCAGATCAGCTTGCTGAATCGATTGGTTGACCCAGCTTTCTCCGTGCATGCCCATCATGCCAAGGTTCAACGGATGCGAGGCAGGGAAGGCAGTGAGACCCAGCAGCGTGCAGGCGACGGGGATTTGCGTGCGCTCCGCCAGCGCGCGAACTTGCTCCATGGCGCCGGAATGCAGGATGCCTTGGCCGGCCAAAATGACTGGACGCTTCGCCGTGCGCAGCAGTTCGAGCGCTTCGCGGATCGAGGCTGAATCCGCCGAGAGCATGGGATGTGGGCGATAGGGCTGCGGTGCGGCGGCGGCAAAGTCGAAGACAGCGGTGTTTTGCTGCGCATCTTTGGTGATGTCGACCAGCACGGGACCGGGGCGTCCGGACTGCGCAATGCGAAAGGCTTCCCGCAGTGCGGGCGCGATATCTTCGGTGCGACGCACTAGAAAATTATGCTTGGTAATAGGAAGCGTGATGCCGGTGATGTCGACTTCCTGAAATGCATCGGTGCCCAGCACCTTGCTGGAAACCTGGCCGGTAATGCAGACCATGGGAATGGAGTCGAGCATCGCCGTCGCAATTCCAGTGACAAGGTTGGTTGCGCCCGGGCCAGAGGTAGCCATGGCGACACCGACGCGGCCAGAAGCGCGCGCATAGCCATCGGCCATGTGCGATGCACCCTGTTCATGGCGAACCAGGATGTGGCGGATGGGAAATTTCCGCAGCGCATCGTACACAGGAAGAATTGCGCCGCCGGGATAGCCGAATACATCGCGCACACCTTCGCCGACGAGTGTTGCCCACACTGTTTCTGCGCCGGTCAGCGGCGTCGGCTGGGTGTAGATGGCGGTGTCGGGTGAGTTGCGATGGGTGTCAGCTATTTTTTTACGCTTGTCCATGATCATCCTCATTCATCAATAGTTCGTGACAGCTCCGCGGGAAGCGGAAGAAACGCTCTCGGCATATTTCCGAAACACTCCGCGCGGAGAATTCGGCGCCGGAGTTTTCCAATCTTTCATGCGCGCGGCAAGTTCCTGGTCGGTCAGTTCCACCCGCAGTTCACGCTTCGGTATATCGAAAACAATGGTGTCGCCATCGCGCAGCGCTGCAATCGGGCCGCCCAGCGCAGCTTCCGGTGAGACGTGGCCCGCCATCAAACCGCGAGTTGCGCCGGAGAAGCGACCATCCGTCAGCAGGGCAACCGTGTCACTCAACTCCGGAATGCCGGCGATCGCAGCCGTCACCTGCAGCATCTCGCGCATGCCCGGACCACCGCGCGGGCCTTCATTGCGAATGACGACGACATCATTCGGTTTGAGAGTGCGCGCTTCGACGGCATGGAACGCCGCTTCTTCAGTTTCAAAAACGCGGGCGGGGCCGCTGTGGGTGAGGCGTTCGTGTCCGGCGACTTTAATCACGCAACCTTCGGGCGCGAGATTGCCTTTGAGAATCACGAGTCCGCCGGTAGGCTTCAGCGGAGTGTCGATCGGGTGAATTACTTTCTGGCCAGCCAACTCCTTGGCGAGCGCAGCTTCTTCCGCCAGGGTGCGTCCGGAGACATTCATCTGACTGCCATCCAGAAGATTTCCCGCGAGCATGTGCTTCGCCAGCAGACGGCTGCCGCCGGCCGCTTGATAATCCGTGGCAACATAGCGTCCACCCGGTTTCATATCAGCGAGCAGCGGAGTCTTGCGGCTGATGCGATCAAAGTCGTCGACGGTGAGATCGATTCCGGCCTCGTGTGCAATCGCGATCAGGTGCAGCACGGCATTGGTCGATCCGCCGGAAGCAGCCACGCTGGCGATGGCATTTTCCAGCGATGCGCGGGTGATGATTTTGGAGGGTCGCAGATCCTTCTTCGCCAGCTCCAGCACCATCGCTCCTGCGGCGCGGCACGCCGCAATTTTTTTCAGGAGATAGCGCGGGCACGCCCGACAAATGCATGGGCGAGATGCCGAGAAATTCGCACGCCATGGCCATGGTGTTGGCGGTGAATTGTCCACCGCAGGCCCCAGCTCCGGGACAAGCATTCATTTCGACGGCTTTTAATTGGTCGGCATCGATCTTGCCTGCGGCAAAGGAGCCCTGTGCTTCAAACACATCCTGCACGGTCAAATCTTTTCCGTTGAGATGGCCGGGCGCGATGGAACCACCGTAGAGCATCAGCGAAGGAATATCGAGACGAGCCAGCGCCATGACTGTGCCCGGCATATTCTTGTCGCAACCCGCAATGGCGACTAATCCGTCGAAAAGATTTCCGCGCGCTACCAATTCGACCGAGTCGGCAATGACTTCGCGGCTGATCAACGAGGCCTTCATGCCTTGCGTGCCCATGGTGATGCCGTCGGAAATGGTGACGGTGTTGAACTCCATGGGAGTACCGCCGGCATCGCGAATGCCTTGCTTCACGGCTTCGGCAAGCGTGCGCAGATGAAAGTTGCAAGGACCAATTTCGGTCCAGGTGTTGGCGATTCCGATGATGGGCTTGGCGAGGTCTTCGCGATTGAAGCCGATGGCGTGCAGCATGGCGCGCGCTGCGGCGCGACTGGGTCCTTCAGTAAGGGGGACGCTATTGTGTTTCGGATTATGAGTCATATCTGTTTGCCGTTGGCGCTCACGCATTCGCTCCTTGGGTTTGTCTGGGCGCAGTCCAGAAGGCGGCGTCATGCTTCTTCTCATACGCATCGAGCGCGGAGGTATGTCGCATCGCCAGGCCAATATCGTCCAGGCCTTCCAGCAGGCAGGAGCGGCGGAAGGGGTCGATGGTAAACGATTCCTCGAAGCCCAGGTCGTCCTTCACGGTTTGCGATTCCAGCGAGACGTGCAGCTGGTAGCCGGGAACCTTGGCGCGCTCCAATAGCAGAGCCACTTTTTCATCCGGAAGCGTGACCAGCAGGATGCCGTTCTTGGCGGCGTTGGAATAAAAAATGTCGGCGAAGCTGGGAGCAATCACGCAGCGAAAACCAAAATCGCTGAGCGCCCATGCAGCATGTTCGCGGGAGGAGCCGCAGCCGAAGTTGCGACCTGCAACCAGAATTTCCGCGCCTTGATGATGCGGCTTGTTCAGAGAAAATTCCGGAT
This sequence comes from uncultured Acidobacteriota bacterium, assembly GCA_963774515.1. Taxonomy (GTDB): domain Bacteria; phylum Acidobacteriota; class Terriglobia; order Terriglobales; family Acidobacteriaceae; genus JAKAAZ01. The sequence continues at coordinate 202,689 of CAVZFK010000015.1, forward strand.
TGGGTGCACCATCGGCGCCTCGACGCCAATCGAAGAACAAAAATTCTCCATAGCCGGTGCGCTCAATGCGCTTTAAAAACTGCTTGGGAATAATCTGGTCGGTATCGACATTCACTCGATCGAGCGGCGCGACTTTCGACGTGTGATTGCGAAATGGTTTCATGGCTATTTGCGAAACTCCCAGTTGCGAACATCGGTAAAGTGGCCGGCGATTGCGGCTGCGGCTGCCATCGCTGGACTGACAAGATGGGTTCTTCCGCCGCGGCCCTGGCGGCCTTCAAAGTTGCGATTGCTGGTGGAGGCGCAGCGTTCGCCGGGCTCCAGAATGTCCGGATTCATGCCGAGGCACATGGAGCAGCCGGGCTCGCGCCATTCAAAACCGGCCTCGCGAAACACGCGATCCAGACCTTCTTGTTCGGCTTCGGCTTTCACTTGCTGCGAACCGGGCACGACCATGGCGCGGACTTTTGTGTTGACCTTGTAGCCGCTGACAATTTTTGCAGCAGCACGCAGGTCTTCAATCCGCGCATTGGTGCAGGAGCCAATAAAGACGCGGTCGATGGGAACATTTTCCATCTTCGTGCCGGGCTCCAGCGCCATGTATTCCAATGCGCGCTCATAGGCGCGACGCTCGGAATCGGTCGGAGCCGATGCAGGCGTCGGGACGGCTCCTGTGACGGAGACCACCATGCCGGGATGCGTGCCCCAGGTGACGAAGGGCGTCAAATCCTTGGCGTCAATGACCAGTTCGCGATCAAACTTTGCATCGGGAGCGGAGGGCAGCGAACTCCAATGTTCGACTGCCTCGTCCCACTGTTTTCCCTTGCGGCGACTGTGGCCGTCCCTTCAGATAGGCAAAAGTGGTGTCATCGGGAGCAATCATGCCGGCGCGCGCACCGGATTCGATGCTCATATTGCAGACCGTCATGCGGCCTTCCATCGAAAGCGCGCGAATGGCGGAGCCGGCATACTCGACAACATAGCCGGTGGCGCCGTCGGTGCCGATGCGCCCGATGATTCCCAGCGCAATATCTTTCGCGGTGACGGCAGCAGGCAGTTCGCCTTCGACGGAAATGCGGAAGGTTTTCGGCTTCGATTGCGGCAGGCATTGCGTGGCCAGCACATGTTCCACTTCACTGGTGCCGATGCCGAAAGCGAGAGCTCCAAACGCGCCATGAGTGCTGGTATGGCTGTCGCCGCAGACAATCGTCATGCCGGGCTTGGTGAAACCGAGTTCCGGCCCGATGATATGCACGATGCCTTGTTGCTTTGAATCCACGTCGAACAGTTCAATGCCGAATTCTTTGCAGTTGCGACGCAGAGTCTCAATCTGTTTGGATGCGATGGCGTCCTGAATGATCAGGCGATCGGCGGCTATCGTGGGAACGTTGTGATCGACCGTTGCCAGGGAGCGATCCGGGCGGCGTACCGTTCGATCGGCGAGGCGCAATCCATCGAAAGCCTGAGGAGAAGTGACTTCGTGAATCAGATGCAGGTCGATGTAGAGCAGGGCTGGTTCGCCTGCCGGTTCGGTGACGATATGGGCGTCCCAGATGTTCTGAAAAAGTGTATTTTTATTTGCCATGATCTTTCACTGTGCTGTTGAGGTACGTGGAGGCGTGCCGGGTGAAAGTTGCCGATTCGCGAACGAGATCCGCGAGAAAAACTAGACCGCGTGCATCGCCTGGTTGCAATCGATGATTTCGTTCAGAATTTCGAATACGTGTTTGCCCATCTCTCTGGTGCTGACAATTTGCTGATCGGGCTGGTTGATGCGCGCCAGGTCGGCGGTGCGATAGCCAGTGGCCAGGACGCGCTGGACCGCGGTTTCAATCGCCTGCGCTTCCTGCTCCATCTCCGCTGAGTGGCGCAGCAACATCGCCCCTGTCAGAATGGCGCCCAGAGGATTGGCTTTTCCCGTACCCGCGATATCCGGCGCCGAGCCATGTACAGGCTCATATAGATTGACTTTGCCGCCGATCGTTGCCGACGGCAACATTCCCAGTGAACCAGTAATCACCGCGGCTTCATCGGAAAGAATATCGCCGAACAAATTTTCCGTCAGCACCACATCAAAATTTCGTGGAGTGTTCATCAGGTGCATCGCGCAGGCGTCGACATATTGATGATCCAGCGTCACGTCCGGATATTCCGCGGCCATCTCCGTCACCGTGGCGCGCCACAGCTGCGAAACTTCCAGCACATTGGCTTTATCGACCGAGGTGACTTTATGACGACGCTTTTGCGCCAGTTCAAACGCGATGCGCGCTACCCGAACGACTTCTTCGCGCGTGTACACCATGGTGTTGAGCGCGACGTTGGTTTCGCGATCCCACGAACGCGGCTTGCCGAAATACAAACCGCCCAGCAATTCGCGCACAAATAGAATGTTGGCGCCGTCGGTGACTTCCGGTCGCAGAGGGGAATTATTACTCAACGGCGCATAGGCAACTGAAGGACGAAGATTGGCGAATCCGCCGAGCGCTTGTCGCAATTGCAGCAGGCCGGCTTCCGGGCGCTTATCGGGTGGCAGCAAATTGAATTCGTTTCCGCCCACTGCGCCTAACAGCACTGCATCGCTGTCGAGCGCTGCTTCCAGCGTTGCCGGAGGTAAGGGCGATCCATGTGCACGAATGGCGGCTCCGCCGATAGGCTTCTCAGTGAAGTGGAATATGGAACCGCTCCACTGGCTGATTGCTTCCAGGATCAAAACCGCTTCGTGCGTGACTTCGGGCCCAATCCCGTCTCCGGGAACCAGGGTGACTTTGATTTCATTTGCCATTCAAACTCCTGCGTAGGGGGCCTGGCGCCGATTCGCGGCCGATTGTTTTTAACGGTTGGCTGGCAACCTTGGTCGAGCGACTGCGTCACAGCTGTGGGGCGGCGACGGCGCGCCGAACCGGACGAACCATGCTGTCCCATGTTCGGCGACTGGCGCAGATGGGTCAGCATAATGCTGACCAGGTCCTGATCGAACACAGATTTCTTGCGGTCTGCGACTTCAACAAATCGCTCGTAGGCCAAATCCAGATCGGTGCGGCTCAAGTGAAGCCCAGCTCCTTCAGCCGATGGTTCAGGGCGTGACGTCCAGAGTGCTTGCCCAGCACCATCCTGTTCGCAGGAACTCCGACCTGCGACGGCGTCATAATTTCATAGCATAGGGGATTGGACATGACGCCATGCTGATGAATGCCGGCCTCATGTGAAAACGCGTTGCTGCCCACAACGGCTTTATTCGGCGCGGGCCCAAAGGTGATGATTTCGCTCAGGGTCTGGCTGGTCGGAAACAGTTGCTTCAGGTCAAGATCGTGCTTAAACGGCAATTGGTCGTGTCGCACATGGATCGCCGCAGCTAATTCTTCCAGCGCTGCGTTGCCGGCACGTTCTCCGATGCCATTAATGGTGCACTCCACCTGCCGTGCGCCGGCTTCCAGTGCCGCCAGGCTATTGGCCACGGCCAGGCCAAGGTCGTTATGGCAATGGCTGGAAAACACAATGTTTTCCCCGCCGCGAATGCGTTCCTTCATCAAGCGGAAGATGGCCGCATATTCGTGGGGAACCGTGTATCCCACGGTGTCGGGCATATTGATGACGGTGGCTCCGGCATCCACCGCAACCTGGACCATCTCGACCAGAAAATTCTGTCGGAACGGGACGAGTCTTCCGGTGAGAATTCAACATCGTCGACATAGTTGCGGGCCATGCGAACGGATTTATCGGTCAGCTCCAGCGCCTGCTCGCGGGAAATTTGCAGTTTGTATTCCAGATGGATGTCGGAGCTGGCGAGAAAAATATGGATGCGGGATTTGCTGCGGGTTCCAACGCGCGGGCGGCAGCGACAATGTCTTCTTCCTTGGCTCGCGACAGGGAACAAATGCGTGGTCCGTGCACTTCATGCGCCACCTGTCGACAGCTGCAAAATCGCCTTCCGAGGCAATCGCGAAGCCGGCTTCAATGACATCGACGCCAAGCGATTCCAATTGCTTGGCCAGTCGAACTTTTTCTGCCATATACATGCTGCAGCCGGGCGATTGTTCTCCGTCCCGGAGGGTGGTATCGAAGAAATAGATTTGGTCCTGGCCCATGTAGTCCCCTTATGGGCGGCAAAGTGGAAATAGCCTTTGTTCTCTTACATTAGCATAAAGAATCTAATGTAAACTTCTATTAGCATTAGAATATATTATCGAGACTTGCGGCTATGCGCGAGCATAGAAGGACCCCGATGGACTTATTTCAGTTGGAAACATTTATGGCGGTTGCTGAAGAAAAGAGTTTCTCTCGCGCTGCGGTAAAGCTGCATCGTACCCAGCCGGCCGTCAGCCAGGTAATTCGCAAGCTTGAAGTGGAAATGGATGAGGTGCTGTTCGATCGCGCCGCTCGCGATGCCACACTAACGGCTGCGGGCGAGCTATTGCGGGAGTATGCGGAGCGATTACTGAATCTGCGCGGCGAGGCGACGACAGCCTTGTCGGAATTGCGCTCTCTGCATCGCGGCCGACTGAATGTCGCGGCCAACGAATACACATGCCTGTATTTGCTGCCGGTGATCGACGTGTTTCGTCGCCTGTCGCCGCAGATCCACGTGACCGTGCATCGCTCGCTGGCCAGCCGCATGGCGGAAGAACTGATGCAGCATTCGGTGGAGCTCGGCATCGTTTCTTATCGGCCGGACGATCCGCAGGTTCGTTCGATCGTGGTGTACCGCGATGACCTGGTGTTTGTCATGCATCCCGGACATCCGCTGGCACGCGCCAAGCAGGTTTCCATCCGTGATCTGGGAGCGGAGAATTTTGTCGCCCACAATGTTCCATCCCCGCTGCGGCAAAAAGTGATGCAGGCATTTCAGCGCCACAAGACGCCGCTCAACATGGCGGTGGAGTTGCCCAGTCTGGAGGCCATCAAACGCTTCGTCGCCATGGGGAACGGCGTGGCTCTATTACCGGGCCTGACCGCACGACAGGAAATTGAACGCGGAGAACTGGTGCAGCTGCGCGTGCCGGAGCTGGCCTTTGAGCGCCGGCTGCGCGTCGTGCACCGCCAGCAGGCGAATCTTTCGCATGCCTCGCTGGCATTTTTGAAAGTCGTGGAATCGATGGCCAAGGAGCGCGGCGATCCGTTTCACTTTCAGGTGGAAAAGGGTTCGTAAACTCAATTCCTGCACGCAGGTCAAATCGCTGACATTCGGGCGATCTCATTGCCACGCGAATTCTTCGTCCACAGC
>CAVZFK010000016.1:0-127390 GCA_963774515.1 uncultured Acidobacteriota bacterium
GAGTAGATCTAACGCGCTTCTCGGCGGGGATGCGTCTGGACGAGCGCCCAATCGCCATTGCACTCATCGACAGATGGATTAGTAACGGGAAGTCGGCTTATCGCCAGCGATCCCAAATTTCACTGTTGGTACCAGGGCAGATCACTTGTCGCGCCGCAATCTATCACGCTTGGGGCGGAGAGCTTCCAACCGAGAGCCGCCCAACTGCCTTCGCCGTTGTCTACGCTGGAACAAATTTGCGGAATCTTTCTTCGCACTGACGCGCTGGAGTTGCGGCAGCGGTTACTATAGCCTGAGAAAAGCGCTCTACAAAATTTCGTCCAGCAACCACGGCAGCGCGGAGGTCATTTGCTCTACTGGCTTCTTTATCAGAAGTTATTCGTGTACATCCACGCGTTCCGCGTCTTTCGCTACCTGACGATCCGCACTGCGTTTGCTACCCTGACAGCGCTCCTGATCGGGCTGCTCATCGGCCCATACCTCATCGAAAAGCTACGAGAATTTCAGATCGGCCAATACATCCGCGAGGATGGCCCCAAAGATCACCAGAAAAAAGCCGGCACTCCCACCATGGGCGGGCTGCTGATCTGCGTAGCGATCCTGGTGCCCACATTATTGTGGAGTGATCTGTCGAACCCGCTGGTCTGGCTGGCGATTCTGGCGTTGGTTGGTTTCGGCGGCATTGGTTTTGCCGACGATTATCTGAAGGTTGTCCACAAGAGAAACCTGGGGCTCACCGCGCGCGTCAAATTCACCGCGCAGATTGGCGTCGCTTCGCTGATCGCTGTTTTTCTTCTGGTGCTGCGCAAGGAAGGCGAATATTCCACCCGCCTGATGGTCCCCTTCGTCAAGCGCTTCCGTCCCGATTTGGTCCTTCACTCGATTCACCACGTTCCGCATCTTGGCCCGCTGGCATTTCTCATCTTCGTTTTGTTCACCGTGATTGTGCTGGTCGGCTCCAGCAATGCCGTCAACCTGACGGATGGTTTGGATGGCCTCGCCATTGGCTGCGCCATTATTGCGGCGGGCGCGCTGGCCGCTCTTACCTACATCAGCGGCAATGTCGTGTTCGCCGACTATCTTGGCCTGCAGCGTATGCCGCTGGTTTCTGAGCTGACTGTTTTCTGCGGTTCGATGGTCGGCGCCAGCATTGGCTTCCTCTGGTACAACGCTCACCCGGCAGAGGTCTTTATGGGCGATGTCGGGTTCGCTGGCGCTAGGCGGCGCCATCGGGACTGTGGCCGTCATTATTAAGCAGGAACTGCTGCTGCCGTTTATCGGCGGTGTTTTCGTTTTAGAAGCTCTCAGCGTAATGTTGCAGGTTGGCAGTTATAAACTGCGAAAAAAGCGCATCTTCAAAATGGCTCCCATCCATCACCACTTTGAGCTGATGGGATGGTCGGAGTCGAAAGTGATTGTTCGTTTCTGGATTGCCGCCCTGGTGTTCGCCCTGTTTGCGCTGACCACGCTGAAACTGCGTTAACTCCGCGAAGACGCTCTCGCGGCTGTGTGAAACTGTGGGAAACAGCAGCGCGGAAACATGGGACAATCGAATCGCGGCGGAGATTGATTTTGATGATGGAGTTAAAGGACAAGCGAATCCTGGTGGTGGGGCTGGGGAAGTCCGGCCTGGCGTCCGCTATATTTCTGCGAAAAAAAGGCGCGCAAGTCACCGTGTCCGATGTGCGCAGCGTGGAAGCGCTGGCGAACGAATTGCCCGCCCTGCTCGATGTTGGCGTGATGGTGGAGGCAGGCGGTCACGGTCTGCTGACATTTCGTCGTCAGGATTGGATTGTCGTCAGCCCTGGAGTTCCGATGGATACGCCGGAACTGGTGCAGGCGCGCGGATTTGGAACGCCTGTCATCGGGGAGCTGGAACTGGCATCCCGCTTTCTGCAAGGCAACATTCTCGCCATCACCGGATCGAACGGCAAGACCACGACGACGGCGCTTTGCGGAGAGATTTTCCGCGCCAGCGGGCAGCCCACCCAGGTTGGCGGCAACATCGGCGTGCCTGTCATTTCGCTGGTTGCTGAAAGCACGCCCGAAAGCTGGAATGTGCTGGAGGTTTCCAGCTTTCAATTGGAAACCATTGTCGAATTTCATCCCAATATTGCCGTCATTCTCAACATCACGCCGGATCATCTCGATCGCCACGGAAGCATGGCCAATTATGTGGCCGCGAAAGAACGGATCTTCGAGAATCAGACGGCGAAAGACTTTCTGGTGTTGAATGCTGAAAGTTCTGAGTCGCAGCCGATGGCGGGAAAGACCAAGGCCAGCGTCTTCTGGTTCAGCACGCGGCGTCCGGTGCGGCAGGGAAGCTTCGTGTACCAGGACTCTGTTGTCTGGCGCGCCAGCGAGCAAGCAGCTGCGGAACCAGTACTACCGCTGAGCGAAATTCCTCTCAAAGGCGAGCACAACGTCGAGAATGTTCTGGCCGCCGTGTGCTCCGCCAAGCTGGCCGGAATTTCCAACGACGTCATTCGCAAAGCGGTCGGCGCGTTTCGTGCTGTGGAACATCGGCTCGAGTTTGTCGCTCGCATCGCTGGGGTCGAGTTCTATAACGACTCCAAAGCCACCAATGTCGATGCCACCATGAAAGCGATCGCTGCGTTTCCTGGCGGGATTCACCTCATCCTCGGCGGCAAAGATAAAAATTCCGATTACACGTTGCTAAATCCACTGCTGAAAGAACGCGTGCGCGCTGTGTATACCATTGGCGCGGCCGCTGAAAAAATCGAGAGCCAGATTGCCGGTACGGTCGACGTGATTCGTTCTCAGACGCTGGAGCGCGCTGTCGATCAGGCAGCCTCCGAAGCAAAATCCGGCGAGATTGTTCTGCTGGCGCCCGCTTGTTCCAGCTTCGACCAATTTGAAAATTACGAGCATCGCGGACAGTGTTTTAAACAATACGTGCTGGCGCGGCAAGGTGTGGATGCATGGCAAAACGTGTCGGCGTAGATAAATGGCTGTTCATCATCACGCTGCTGCTGGTGCTGTTTGGATTGGTCATGGTATTTTCTGCGTCCGCGGTCATGGCCAAGGCAACCTACGGCTCTCCCTATGAATTTGTCGTGAGGCAATCCGCATGGGCGCTGGTCGGTCTGCTGGCCATGATGGTGCTGATGCGCGTGAATTATCGCCATTACAACAGCCCATCCGTCATCTTTCCCTGCGTTGCTATCACTACGCTTCTGTTGCTGGCAACATTCCTGATGCGCGATTCGCACCACACCCACCGATGGATTCGTTTCGGCATCTTCAGCTTTCAGCCATCGGAAATTGCTAAGCCCGCGCTGGTACTTTTTCTGGCATGGTTTCTGCAGAACCGCGTCGACCAGCTGCAGGACTGGCGCCGTGCCTTATTGCCCGCGGCTCTGCCCAGCCTGGTATTCATCGCCCTCATCCTCAAGGAGCCCGACCTCGGCACCGCATTAGTCTGTGCGATCGTGACTGCGTTAATGCTGTATCTCGCTGGCGCGCAAGTGAAATATCTGGCGCTCGCTCTGCTGGCAGCCTCTCCAATTCTGTATTACATGCTGTTCCATGTGGCGTGGCGTCGCGCCCGCATGGTCGCATTTCTCAATCCGGAAAAAGATCCGCTCGGTACTGGCTTTCACATTCTGCAATCGCTGATTGCAGTGGGCGCGGGCGGCATTCACGGCGTAGGGCTGATGGAAGGGCGGCAAAAGCTCTTCTATCTGCCGGAGCCGCAGACTGATTTTATTTTTGCGAACATCGCGGAAGAACTGGGATTGATCGGCACGCTGTTCGTCGTTGCCCTGTTTCTATTGCTCGCCTATCGCGGCTTGCGCGCGGCATTGCTGTCGACCGACCCCTTCGCGCGCTTTCTGGCCTTCGGCATCACCGCGACGATTGTGATTCAGGCATTCTTCAACATCAGCGTGGTGCTGGCGCTGGTTCCCACCAAGGGCATCGCGCTGCCGTTCATCTCCGCAGGCGGCACGTCGCTATTCTTTACGTTAGTCAGTATGGGTGTGCTCTTAAACATCACCAGGGAGATTGACTAACGCGCATGGCGAACGGAAAACTGCGCGTCCTGATCGCCGGCGGAGGCAGTGGCGGCCACGTTATTCCGGCGTTGGCAGTTGCGCGCGAATTGGTCCATACCTATGGTGCCCAGATTCGCTTTGTGGGCACGGCGCGCGGACTGGAAACACGACTTGTCCCCGCCGCCGGTTTCCCATTGGATCTGATTCAAGTTGGCCAGCTGAACCAGGTGCATCTGGCCACCAAAGTTACGACCCTCGCCAAGCTTCCACTGGGCGTATTGGCCTGCCGGCGACTGATGCGCAAATTCAAGCCGCATATTGTCTTCGGTGTTGGCGGATATGCTTCCGGCCCGGCGATGATCGCAGCCATTTTGAGCGGCACACCGCGCGTTGCCTTCGAGCCCAATGCAGTTCCCGGCATGGTGAATCGCTGGGTCGGTCGATGGGTGCAGGCGGCCGCCGTCAATTTCCCCGATACATTGAAATATTTTCGTAACGGCCATGTCACGGGAATTCCAGTACGCCCGGAATTCTTCGAGCTTCCGCCACGTCCTATTGACGCGCCTCCGCAACTGCTTGTATTTGGCGGCAGCCAGGGAGCACGGATGCTGAATCGCATCACGCCGCAGATTGCGGCCGATCTGCTCGCTGCGGTGCCGGGCCTGACCATCCTTCACCAAAGCGGCGCTCGCCACCTGGAAGGAACCGAACAAGCCTATCTGCAATCGCCGGAGTTGCGTGGCAAGTGGGCCGACTCGTGGAAAGTCGAACCATTCCTGGATGACATGGCGGCGCGCTTTGGTGCTGCCAGCCTGGTGCTATGCCGCAGCGGCGCCAGCACCATGGCGGAATTGGCCGCGGCTCGCAAGCCGTCACTGCTGATTCCTTTTCCGCAGGCCGCCGACGATCATCAGCGATGCAATGCCGAAGTGTTTGTGAAGGCCGGAGCCGCGGTCATGATTGAGGAGTCTGAGTTGACCCCGCAGCGGCTGACAGAAGAATTGATTCGCCTCCTTAAGGATCCCGAGGGTCTGGCGGCCATGGCCGAGAAAGCTCGTGCCCTGGCGCATGCCGACGCGGCTGCTTCCATTGCCGAGCTGATCCAAAATTTTCAGAGATAGTGAAATTAGAAAAGGAAAAACTTTTATGAGGAAATGTAGACGGACTCTTTCAGCCGCACTCATCATCGCATTCTTAATCGTCGGTGCCCTCGCGGCCGGCCTGCAGAACGCCAACGCAGAAGAGAATGGCGTCGACCAGAAACCCGTGCTTGGCTGGAGCAGTTGGAGCTTCATTCGCGAGCAACCGACGGCTGCCAAGCTCGAAGCGCAGGCGCAGGCCATGCAGAACTCGGGCCTGCAAAAACTCGGGTATGAATACATCAATCTCGATGACTTCTGGTATCACTGTCCCGGCCCACAGGGTCCGAACGTCGACTGCTTACGGTCGCTGGATTATCGACGCGTCCAGATTTCCCTCCGAGGGAGATACCAACGGCATCAAGGCACTCGCAAACCACATCCACAGCCTCGGGATGAAGTTCGGAATCTATGTCACGCCCGGAGTTTCCAAGCAGGCCGTCGCGAAGAAGACACAGATTGAAGGCACATCCTACACAGCTGACCAGATCGCCGAACCGTCCATCGCGGAGAACAACTACAACTGCAAGGGAATGGTCCGCATCGACTACAGCAAGCCGGGAGCGCAGGCCTTCATCAACTCCTGGGTGAACATGCTCGCGTCCTGGGACGTCGATTACATCAAGATTGACGGCATGAGCAACGACAACGTGCCCGACATCAAGGCCTGGTCAGAAGCCATCCGGCAGAGCGGGCGCCCGATGGTTCTCGACGTCACCCAGGGAAGTTACACGCAAGCGATCGCCCCTACATTGATGAAGTATGCCAATCAATGGGAGTTCGCGCCTGACGTGGAATGCTACGGCTGCGAGAAGAAGGGCAGCAGCTATCCGCTGACAAGTTGGAAAGATGTCGCCAAGCGCTTCAACTATGTTGCTGACTGGCAGCCGTACGCGGGGCCGGGAGGCTTCAATGACTATGACTCTATCGAGGTAGGGAATGGCGACAACAACGGCATCACGCCGGTCGAACGTCAGACGCAGTTGAGCCTTTGGGCACTCGGAGCGTCACCTCTTTTGCTAGGCGTCGACCTCACTCACCTCGATTCGCTGGACCTGCAGTACCTGAAGAACACGGCTGTCCTCGCGGTTGACCAGGATTCGATTGCAGCCAAGAGGGTTGTCAATGACGGCTCCCGCCAGGTCTTCGCGAAGAAAGAAGCCAACGGAGATGTCATCGTCGGCTTGTTCAACACCGCGAGTCATGCGCAGACAGTCTCCGTAGCTGCGTCAGCCGTCGAGATTGCAGAGAAGGAAGGCGGTTACTCGCTGGAAAATCTTTGGACAGGCAAGACGGAAAAATCGGGCACCACCATCCATGCCAAAGTTCCGTCGCATGGGGTCGTTCTATATCGCGTTCGGTAAAGGGAAGGGCAGCATCCAGAGTCTTTCGCGGCTTCGACCTTTCCAGGGTTGCGGTCGTTTTAGATTTCTCGCTCCGTCTACAGCAACGCATGCCACAAAAAAACAACAGCCTGCGTATAGCAGGCTGTTGTTGTAGTTCTCTATCGCGGAAGGTATTCGATTAGTGGTGTCCGCCGCCGCCACCGCCGCCGTGGAAACCACCACCGCCGCCACCGCTGAATCCGCCACCGCCACCACCGTGGAAGCCTCCGCCTCCACCGCTATAATTCCACGCCGCCGCCGCTGAACCCGCGCGACCCGCCATAGCTGCCACCCGTGCTTCCGCTATATCCGCGCGAACCGCCGCTCGCACCACTGTAGCCGCTATACCCGCGAGAACCGCTGCTGGTACCGCTATAGCTACCTCGAGCGCCGTAGCTTCCGTTGGAGCTGCCACCGCGCGGCAAATTGTAGGCCCGTGTCGGTGACGCTGCGCTGAAACTGCCTGTACTGCTGCGTGCCATGGAATTGCTATAGCTGCGCGTAGTTGCAGATCCGTTCGAATCCGCGACTGTAATTGTTCTGCGCATTGCCACGGGCTGAAGCATAGCTGTTGCTGCGCGCCATGCTTTCATTCGTTCCGCTGCGACCATACGTAGCACCATGTCCGGCAGCCGCTCCATTGTTTGCTGCAGAGTGGAACTGGCGTCCGTTCGATCCTCCGGGACCGCGTTCGCCGGCGTAGGAGTGGTAACTCGCGTTATGAATGTTGTTCACATTGCGGTTGTTGTAATAGTGGCCATGGTTCCAGTAGCCACCGTGGTATCCACGTCCCCAATAGCCACAACCGTAGTAAATGCCGCCATAATAGCCGACGGTCAAACCCCAGTAGCCGGGGTACCAGCCATAATATCCACCGGTCCAACCCCAGTATCCAGGCGTCCACAAAGCACCCACGTACGGCGGATACGACCATACTCCTGAAACCCAATACCAACCGCCATCCCAACCCCAGTATCCAGGGGTCCAGATGTAGCCATCACCCGGCATCGGTGGCTGATCATACGCGTCGATTGGGAAAGGAGGCGGCGCAGAGTCGACCTGCTGCACGGCTGCCCGTCCGGGATCGTTGCTGTCCGCTTGATCCGCCTGATCAACCGGCGGGGGAGGCGGAACGTCTCCGTTGTATTGCCCGTTGGACTGATCCTGCGGCTGCGCTGCGCCCGGGCCACCTTCATATGAGGGGCCGTTTGGCGCGTCATATCCCTGCGGTCCCTGCGGTGCCGCCTGCCCATTGTCATAGGGCGGGTTGGCGTAATTTTGCTGGCCATTGTAGTTCTGCTGACCGTTGTCCTGCTGCACGGGGGCCTGGCTGTTGTCGTAATATCCGTTGTCCTGCGCCAAGGCTGGGATCGCCGCGGTGGCGACCATAAAGCTGCCTGCAAGTACGGGAACGAAAACGGAACGAAGAGAACGCATATCGTGTCTCCCGACCTGCGCTCCCGGCTATCCACCAAATTCTGTGGCTTCAGGAGCGAAGAGTCTCGGAGAGCTCTAGAGGAGGCGACCCATGGCGCCCATGCCTCATAACTCTCATCTCAATCTAACGGATTTCCGGCGAAAAAGTTGTGGTGTTTGCAACACATTTCGCACTGGCTATCCGCTACTTCCAGCACCAGTTCATTGTGCTTTCTGTTAGATGATCCGCCGCATCGCCGGATTCGAATTCGGAAGCTCCTAGCGACGAATGAAGGGGCTGCAATCGGCTTTCCACCACATGCGGGCTGCTATTGGATCAGATGAGGCGCAGCCAGACCGATGAACGCGCGAGATGTGATGATTTTGGTCTTTTTCCAGAACGCCGGAAAATGTTTCTGATTGCCCGTAATCAGATAGTCCGCACCGGCCTCATCCGCGCATTCCAGAAACATATTGTCATCAGGATCGCCAGCCACCTCCAGCCGCCGCGTCGGCGCCACCAGGTGACTGTGATTTTTGATCAGCTGAACCAGTTGCAGACGAACGCCTTTACGAATTCCAAGCTCCGGGCGAGAGAGAACTTCCCCATATTCTTCTACAATTGGCCGCGACACATAGAGGCGACAGGGCTTGGTAATCGCTATCAAGAACGTAGTCCGCTGAAGACTTTCGGGCTTGAGAGCGGCAGAAACAATCACATTGGTGTCGATAACAAGCCGCAGCGGAAGCATCAGCGCTTCTTCTTTTGCGCTCGTGTTGTTCGAATCACTTGGTCAATCTGGCGCGAGGTGAGAGTGTTGGTCCCGTTCCGCTCCGACTCTTCTCCTATGATTTTCAGCACTTCCGGTTCAGGCGCCGCCAGCTTGACGTAATCGCGCAGGCTTAAGAGCACAGCTTTGGGCGTGCCGCGCTTTTCGATCACCAGCGACCGGCGTTCGTCGTCCACACGCTCCAGCAGCTTGCCAAGATTGTTCCGTGCACTCAGGACTGAAACCACGATCGCGTCATTTTTGCCGGTCGATGTCGCCATAAACTCTCCACTTCAATATCCTGAACTGTACAGTTCGGCGAGAATCCCGTCAATCGTACCTTGCTGGAATCGAGACATAGATCCAGTGAATCCCATCGCTCCCGCCCGCTTTTCCACTACGCCGTCACTGCTACAGTAGAAACTGGGTTCCCATTCAGAGATGTTCATCCGCACGCAGCACGTACATTTCATAGGGATTGGCGGCATCGGCATGAGCGGGATCGCCGAGATCCTGCTGAACCTGGGCCATCGCGTCTCCGGCTCCGACCTGAAACGCTCGCCGATTACCGACCGGCTGCTCAGCCTGGGCGCCACTATTTTTGAAGGTCATGCCGCGTCTAACATCTCCGGCGCGGATGTGGTGGTGACCACCTCCGCACTGAGCGCAACAAATCCTGAAGTCCTGGCGGCGCGGGCGCAGTCGATCCCGGTGATTCAGCGCGCGGAGATGCTGGCGGAGCTGATGCGACTGAAGTACGGCGTCGCCATTGCCGGCATGCACGGCAAAACCACCACCACCTCCATGATTGCTTCGGTGCTCGCCGCAGGAGGGTTGGATCCTACTGTCGTGGTCGGGGGCCGCGTCGAAACCATGGGGTCGAGCGCTCGCCTGGGGCATTCGCAGTACCTGGTCGCGGAGGCGGATGAAAGCGATCGTTCCTTTCTCAAGCTGTCTCCCATTCTGGCGGTGGTCACCAACATCGATCGCGAGCACATGGATTGCTATCGCGATATGGAAGATGTGGAGCACGCATTTCTCGAATTCATGGATCGCGTTCCGTTTTATGGCGCCACCACAGCTTGTGTTGATGACCCGAAACTTGCAGCGTTGCTGCCACGCGTGCGCCACTCGGTGTTTACCTACGGTTTGGCTCCGGAAGCTGCGTTTCGCCTGGAAGTTTTGAAAAATAAATCCGCCGCCCTGCCGGGCCGTGTGTCGCAATTTCTGGTGCATCGCAAAGGCGAAGCGCTGGGTCCATTCACGCTTTCCGTCCCGGGCCTGCATAACTTGAGAAATGCCACCGCCGCCGTTGCCATTGGCGTTCAGCTTGGCGTCTCTCCTGAACATATCGCCGCGGGGCTCGCGGATTTTGGAGGGGTCGAGCGTCGCTTTCAACGCAAGGGGGAAGTCGGCGGCGTCACCGTCGTCGATGATTACGGCCATCACCCCACAGAAATTCGCGCCACGCTGGAAGCGGCCCGTCAATGCGGATTCAAACGCATCCTGGTGCTGTTTCAGCCGCATCGCTACACCCGCACTCGCGATCTGCTGCATGAATTTCGTGATTGCTTTCAGGCTGCGGACGTTGTTCGTGTCGTCGACATTTATGCGGCCAGCGAAACTCCCATCCCCGGCGTGGACGCGCTCGCGCTGGTGGAAGCGATGGATGGCTCGGACGTCCGCTACAGCGCGTCCTTTGAGGATGCTGTCGAGCAGATTGTGCACATCGCTAAACCCGGGGATCTGGTGCTGACGATGGGAGCCGGCAATATTCATCAGGCTGGACCGATGGTGCTGGCCGCTCTTGCATCCGCGTCCGCGAATAGTGCGCCCAAGAAAAAACCTATAAAATCCGGAAAAAACCGGAAGAAAACCGAAAAATAGTGTGGCGCGAAATTGCAGGCAGGTTATAGTCGAATTGGCGACTCTCACGACCAGCGGCGGCCGTGCCAAAAAACACAAGAAGCGACGGACGGACCGGGCTGCTCGAGGATGAGGAGGCCAGCCGCCTCTTTCGCTCAAAATTTAACGCGGAGACACAAAAGATTCCCAACACTGTATTGGATGAGCCGACCACCCGGGAAGCAGAAACACCGTTTCTGCGTTCTCAGCGGCGCGTCCCGGTACGTCGCCGCGGCGGATCTCGCTTCTTCTCTCGATTCGGGTTTGGTCCTCGCTGGATTCGCCTGCTCAAAGTCTTCGTCGTGCTGGTTATCTGCGGCCTGATCGCGCTGGCCGGTCTGACCGTCAAGTCATTCTTATTTCAGAATCGCCATTTCATCCTGCAATCGACCGAAGGCATCCAGGTCAGCGGCAATCGCGTCGTCACTCGATCTCAGGCCACATCTTTCTTTGAGCCCGACGTCAGCCACAGCATCTTTCGTATTCCGCTGGCCCATCGCAAAGCTCAGTTGGAAGCAATCAAGTGGGTCCGCTCGGCGACTATCATGCGGCTCTGGCCAAATCAGATTCGCGTCAATGTGGTGGAGCGCACGCCCGTCGCCTTTGCGCTCGACGGCAACACGGTGCGCCTGGTCGACGATCAAGGCATCCTGCTCGACCTGCCCGATGCCGCCTCGCAGCATTATTCCTTTCCCGTGCTCACCGGCATCACCTCCGCCGATCCGTTGCCGATTCGCGCCGCACGCATTGCCATGTATCTGCAATTTATTCACGCGCTCGACGCGCAGGGCGGACGCATTTCCTCCACCCTCAGTCAGGTGGATTTGTCCGACCCCGAAGATGTTCGCGCCATGTTTCTCGGCGCAGTTCGTCAGCCTCTCGTCCACTTCGGCGATTCGGATTATCTGGCGCGCTACCTGGCGTACCAGGCTCACTTGAGAGAGTGGCTGCAGCAATATCCCGGGCTGCGATCGGTCGATATGCGTTACGGAAAACAGGTGGTGCTCGATACCGGTTCTGTCGCGGATGGATCGACTGCGCCGCTGGATGACAGTTCGGATGCAAAAGCATTCGCACCCGTGCACGACGCGACCACCGCACCGCATTCCAGTGAGACATCGAAGCCGTCCGCAAATAGCGAGAAGCACGCGACAACGTCGACGCACAGTAGCTCAACGCATCAGCAAAACCACAGCACACACGCACGATTCGCGGCATACGCCCGAACGAGGACATCCGGTGAAACATCCGATCATGCACGTCGTGTCTGGAATGTAATGGCTGGAAAGCGGTTCGCCGCGGCAAGAAATTCGGCGGCAGCCAGGGAGTAAGAGATGGCAGAACGAGAACAGAAGCACATCGCGGTACTCGATGCGGGTAGCGCCAACGTGCGCTCTCTTTCCGCGGAAATCTCGGACGGCGCCGTTCGCTATCGCGGCCACAGCACTGTCCAGGCGCGCGGCATGCGCCGCAGCATCATCGCGGATCTCGGCCCGGCGACCGAGTCGTTCGATCACGCATTTCAGGCCGTCGAAGAAGCGGCCGACACTCAGGTCTCCACCGCCGCCGTCGGTATTGGCGGCTCGCGCGTTCGCGGCGTGACCAGTCGAGGCGGCATTCTGCTCGGCAGCCGCATGCGAGAGATTACTCGCGACGATGTCCGAGCCGCCGTCGAGCGCGCCCGCGAAGTTCACTTGCCGCCGGAGTATCGCGTGCTCCATCTTTTGCCGCAGGATTTTCTGGTCGACGAGCAGGAAGGAATTCTCGATCCCGTCGGCATGGTGGGCAGCACGCTGGAAGTGAATCTCCACATCGT
This sequence comes from uncultured Acidobacteriota bacterium, assembly GCA_963774515.1. GTDB lineage: Bacteria > Acidobacteriota > Terriglobia > Terriglobales > Acidobacteriaceae > JAKAAZ01. The sequence continues at coordinate 12,448 of CAVZFK010000016.1, forward strand.
GATGGCTCCGGCCAGCACCATGCAGAACGTCGTCACCTGCGCCAACAAGGCCGGCATTGAAGTCTCCGACACAATTTTCGAAGCCATCGCCGCGGCAGAAGCCGTGCTGACCTCCGACGAGCGCGAGCTGGGTGTTTGCGTGCTCGATATCGGCGCCGCATCGACAGAGGTCGCCGTGCTGTTTGAAGGCGCCGTCGTTCACACCGATTCATTGCCCATCGGCGGCGCACATTTCACCAACGATCTGGCTGTCGTGCTGCGCGTGCCATTGCCAGAGGCCGAACGCCTGAAGCTGCAATACGGCCACACCATCGTCACCGCGATTCCGCAGTCGAATGAAATCATGATCCAGGCTCCCGAAGCCGGCAGCGGTCAATATCGACAAGTTCCGCAGCGCCACTTGAGCGAAATTCTCGAGCCCCGCGCGCGCGAATTATTCCAGATGCTGCGCAACAGTCTGCGCCAGGGTGGCGTGCTGGAAGCCATGGGATCCGGCTGTGTTCTCACCGGCGGCGGCGCCAAATTGCCAGGCATGGCCGAACACGTCGAGAATATGTTGCGTACCTCCGCGCGGATTGGATTGCCGGTTCCGCTGTCGCGCATGCCGGAAGATTTGATCGATCCCGAGTACTCAACCTTGATTGGACTTTTGTTGTATACCCATCGCGTTCGAGAGCAGCGATCCGCGGATGAAGTTGGAATGGGCGCCAGATTGCGCGCCATCTTTGCCGGCAGTATTTAGCAATGGGATCGCAGCGTAGAAATGCGACGACACAAAATTGCGACAGCAGCGAATTAGAAACGACAACGGAATCGGAACCTGGCAAACCAAAGAGGGATTTTTCGATATGAGCGATATCAGACAGCAAGAGAATGGGCACATTGCCATCGACGATGGCCTGCGGATTCAATACCAGGACGAAGTGCCACGGGGCGCGAAAATCAAAGTCATCGGTGTCGGCGGCGGCGGCGGCAATGCCGTCAACCGCATGATTGAAGCCCACGTCGAAGGCGTGGAGTTCATCGTCGCCAACACGGATGCCCAGGCATTGCGTTCCTCCAAGGCGCCGGTCAAATTGCAGCTGGGGATGAAGCTGACCAGCGGCCTCGGCGCGGGCGCCAATCCCGACGTGGGCCGGCGTGCCGCGATTGAAGATTCGGAAAAAATTATCGAAGCGCTGGAAGGCGCCGATATGGTCTTCGTGACTGCAGGTTTGGGCGGCGGCACGGGGACCGGAGCTGCGCCTGTGATTGCGTCGCTCGCCAGCGAGATGGGCGCGCTTACGGTCGCCGTCGTCACGCGTCCGTTTGCGTTTGAAGGCAAGCGCCGTTTGCTGCAGGCGGATCATGGCGTCGCCGAGCTGTTAGATAGCGTGGACACGATGATCGTGATTCCGAATGAACGCCTCCTCGCCGTCGCCAAGGATGCGGGCTTTTTTGAATCGTTCCGCATTGCCGACGACGTGTTGCGCCAGGGAGTGCAGGGAATTTCTGACATCATCACCATCCCCGGCATCATCAATCGCGACTTCGCCGACGTAAAGACGACCATGTCCGGAATGGGGTATGCCGTCATGGGAACGGCCATGCGCGGCGGTCCCGAATCGCGCCAATGAAGCGGCCAACGCGGCCATGTCTTCGCCCTTGCTGGAAGAAGGCGCAATTGACGGTGCGCGCGGCATCCTCATCAACATCAGCGGCTCCAGTTCCTTAAAGCTGAGCGAAGTCAATGAGGCCTCGACCATCATTCAAAGTTCCGCACACGAAGATGCGAACATCATCTTCGGCGCGGTGCTCGATGAATCGCTCGGTGATGAGATCAAGATCACCGTCATCGCAACCGGCTTCCGACCCGATCTGCCTTCCCGCGGCGCGCATGGGACTGCTGCGCATGGCGCGACTGCCCATAGCGGTGCGCAATTGCCGAACGGAGTTCCCGCAAGTGCATTCAGCAATCGTCCCGTGGCGTCCCCGAAATTTGCCAGCGAGATTGCCGAGGAACAAGCGCAGCAGGCTGCCGCTTCCAGCCGCACAACGGCGCCCACGCCGGCACATGCTGCCAAACCTGCGGAAGCACCCGTGAAACCGGCACAGCCGCGTGAAGATCACAGCTCGGCAGCATCGGCAACACCCCAGCACGGTCATGCGGCAGAACGACCGGCGGCGGCTGTCCATCCCGCGCGCGTGGCCGAAATGGAAGATCAGCAATTGGATGTGCCCGCCTATCTCCGACGTAATGATTTGTAGCTGGTGGTGTGACGGGCAGCACGGGAAGGTTCGTCTCGATATGGCAGGATAGATCTCTGGAATGTTCGCTATGATCGGGACGACCCTTACAAATTTCGCGTAGTTTCGCACGGAACAAACTGCGTATGTATAAGAAATGAGGCGTTCGGCCCGCATGTATCAGCGGGATACTTGGCAAAAGAAATTGGCTGCAATTCGACCATTTCTGCGATTATTGAAGTCTCAATACCATTACGAAGGTGCAGTCCAAATGAAGTTGCGTCTCCTCCTCCCCCGACTTCTCTTTCTGTCCTTGTTGGTTGCTTGTGTGACCATCAGCACAGCGCCGGTTGCGCTGGCAGCAACGATTGATGCGCCGCGAGTGAACGTTCACAAAAAGTCACGCCACCTTCGTACTACGCATACCGTGCATCACAAGACGGCCTATCGTCGCACCGTGCATTCCTCCGCGACCGTTCGCCGGACATCGTATTCCTACCATCACCGGCATTATCGCCGTCGGTACTACGAGCGCTTCACGGCCAGCTCCTACGCCCAGGACCAGACGGCGGGAGACATCACGGCTGGCGAAGATCCTGTCGTGCGGCAGGCCGCAATCTCTGCACTGGGAGATATGAATGGCACCGTCGTTGTGATTGATCCCAACAATGGCCGCATCCTGACCATGGTGAATCATCGCTTGGCGCTCTCGAGCGGCGCGGAACCTTGCTCGACAATCAAGCTATCTGTGGCGCTGGCTGCGCTGGAAGAAGGCGTCATCACTGTGGATACTCCCGTCAACCTGGGTGGCCACTATCACATGACGTTGACCGACGCGCTGGCGCACTCGAACAATCTTTATTTTGAAACTGTCGGCCGCCGCCTTGGATTTGAGCGCGTCAAATACTACGCCAACATGTTTGGCCTGGGAGAACTTGCGGGCTACAACATTCCCGGTGAGCAACTCGGGGTCTATCCCTCTCACGTTCTTCCGGAAGCCCAGGGTGGCGTCGGTCGCATGTGTTCCTTCGGCGAAAGCGTTTCGGTCACTCCGCTGCAACTCGGTGCGCTCGTCTCCGCAATCGCCAATGGCGGCACACTCTATTATTTGCAGCATCCGGAAACGCCCGCGGAAGTGGCGAACTTTCATCCCATCGTGAAGCGCGAACTCAACATCGGTCCGCTACTGCCCTCGATGAGCATTGGCATGACCGACGTGGTGAAGTTTGGCACCGGACGCCCGGTACTCGCCAACTTCAAAGAGTTTCCAGTCCTGGGAAAGACCGGCACCTGCTCTGACAATGGAACCCGCTTTGGCTGGTTCGGCTCCTACGCCGACACACCCTACGGACGGCTGGTGACAGTCGTTTTTCTAGAGGGCGGCCGACCCACCTATGGCCCCAAGGCTGCGGAACTGGCGGGCATCTTCTATCACAATCTGGAAGAGCAGAATTATTACGCCACCATGGCTCCGGCCCAGCCGAAAGCGGAAGTGTCGTCGCTCGCCACCCAGCATTAAGCACAAACGCGCACAAGAAATTCGGTTACTGCTCGCGTACGATTCGCGCCGCCCGGCCGTACGATCCCAGGTTGAAGACGTTGGCGTAGCCTGCACTCTTCAGCTTTTTCATTGCCATTCCGCTGCGCATGCCGCTCTGGCAATGCAGCAGGATCGCTTGATTCTTATCCTTCTGCCGTTGCGGCAGCTTTGTCTCAATTTGATCCAGCGGAAGATTGATTGCATCGGGCAAATGGCCAGAATCGAATTCCGCAGGCGTCCGCACATCCACCAGCAGAGCACCAGCTTTCAACTGCGCCCGCGCATCTGTGACGGAAATTTGACCGCGTCGCTTCAGCAGATAAATGACAACGATCAATCCTACCGCGATGCAGGCAGTTGCCCAATGCATGCTGCTCCCTTAGTGGGTTCGCTCGACAAGATAGAGCGCGACCGCTTTCAACGGGTCCGCTGCTGCGCCAAATTCTTCCAGCTCCTTGAAGGCCGCATCGATCAGTCCGCGCGCATCTTTCAGCGATCGATCCACGCCATACACGGCTGGCCAGGTAGCCTTCACTGTCGCCGTATCTTTTCCGGCCGTTTTGCCCAAATGCTCCGAGCTTTCGGTCACGTCCAGCACGTCGTCGATAATCTGAAAGGCCAATCCCGCGCGTTGCCCGAAGACGCGCAGATGCTCCACCGCCTTCGCATCGCCGCCTGCGTAGATGCCTCCGGTCACGACGCTGGTGGTAATCAGTGCGCCCGTCTTCGCCTTGTGGATCGCTGACACCAGTTCCGCCGTCGGCGTCAGATGTTCGCTCTCCAGGTCCATCACCTGGCCGCCGATCATGCCGTCCACGGTTCCTGTGGCGCGAGAAATTTCTCCTAGAATCGCAACCGTCGCCGCTGCTGGACAACGCAATCCCGCCAGCGTTTGATAGGCCTGCGTCTGCAGCGCGTCACCGCACAAAATCGCAATCGCTTCGCCAAACACAACATGACAGGTCGGCTTTCCCCGGCGCAAATCATCATTGTCGAGTGCCGGCAGATCATCATGCACCAGCGAATAGGTATGCAGCATTTCCAGCGCTGCCGCCAGATCTTCAATTCCCGCCGGCAGCTTGCCGTGTGCAGAGAAAATTCGCGCCGACTCCATGCACAACACCGGACGCAGCCGCTTTCCGCCCGCGAACGTGCTGTGACGCATTGCACGGTGGATGGAAGAGGGAAGTGTGTCAGCAGGAGGAAGCAGGCGCTCCAAAGCGCGATCCGTCAACTCCGCGCCGGAGTGCAATATTGCTTGAACATCGGGAGACATGGCTTCCATCCTACCGAAGACTGCGCTCCGAGAGTAGTCCCCTGCAACCCAGGCGCCCGGGCAGGCGCTCGAAATTTCGCTATGGAACCAACGTCAATGTATGCGTCGCAGCCGCAGCCACAGCGGCGTCGCTGAATGGCAACACAAAAGTTTTGCCCGCATACCAATATGGCCACTGGTCCATATAATTCGGGCTCAGCGGATCTCCCGATTGCCCAATCACGAGGTTCAACGTGGATTTGTCCAAGTCGGACAGATCGACCGTCAGACGCTCCGAAGGCCCGAAGCTACGCGACACCTGCTTGACCGTGGTTCCGTCGCCAGATTGCGGCCGAGCTCCCGTGCCGGTCCATCCTCGCATCCACGGAATGCCGCCATACAGTGGATGTTCCACCTCCACCGGATGCGCCTTCCCATACTGCCAATGCTTCAGATCCAGCGGCGCATGCAGAGCGGTCATTCCATGATCCACCGCCGCCGCCAGAAATTCATTCCAGTTGCTGTACTGGCTCGGAAGCCAGCGGCGCGATTGCGTGGTGACAATCTGCTCCTGCACAAATGACGACGATGCCCAGTGATACAGCTTCCAATCGTCGCCCAGCCGCGGCCTCAAAAGCATCGGCCACAATGCATCGCGCGTGGCATCCACGATCGTCGCCGCCACCGATGGGATCGTCACATTGCCATCCCAGGTTCGCATCAGATCCGCGGCCTCGCGCAATCTGCGGCTCGGATGCGCCGCATGATCAATCGCATACGTAAATCGCTGCGCCAATTCCTGATCCAGTGTGGAGTAGACATCGTTCTGCAGCGCCAGCATGTCGGCTGCGGATAATTTCGGTTTGCTGGCCAGCACTTTCCAGATGCGCTCATTGCGATACGGCGGTCCCCAGTCGAGCGTGACCGGATACGCATATCCATCCGGCGTCACGCGAGAATTCGCCGTCGCCAGAATTCCGCCCGGCGGGTTGTACACCGACGGCAACTGATCAAAGGGAATGTATCCCTGCCATTCATGATTCGTGTCTGTAATGGGAACGCCCATCAACCCGTGCGGTCGCATCGGAATTTTTCCCGCCGCCTGGTAGCCGATGTCACCTTGCGTGTCGGCGTAGACCACATTCTCCGGGGGACCACCAAGGTTTGCCAGCGCGGCACGAAACTGCTCCCAGTTCTGCGCACTGTCCAGTTGATAAAACGGCGTCGTCACCGCGGCAGGATCGTACGCAGTCCAACGCAGTGCCAGCGTCCGCTTTTCATGCGGCAGCAGCGGGCTGATGACCGGCCCATGATCGGTTCGCAACACATCCAGCGTCACATCGCGGCCGCCACGCACATGAATCACTTCATGATCCTTCTGAAACGGCTGCCATCCCTGCGCGGTTTTATACACCTTGCCATCCGTCTGCTCGACATACACATCCTGCAGGTCGGCATACATCAGCGTGAAACCCCAGGCGATGTTGGCATTGTGGCCGGCGATGACGAAGGGAACCCCGGGCAGCGTCAGCCCGGCGACGTCGAAATCGCCAGCCGTCAGTTGCGCCTCATACCAGGTGTCGGGAATCGTGTGGTCCAGATGCATATCGTTCGACAGCAGCGGCTTGCCGGTCATGCTGTGCTCGCCGGAGACCACCCAGTTGTTGGAACCCGGCGCGCAATCTCTGCAGTCAGGAATCTGTATGGACGGCAGCAGTCGTTGAAGCCGCAGAAGATCGTCCACGCTCTGCCGCACGCTTGTCTGCGAGGAGTCGAGCGGAATCTGCGGAATCACCTGCGGCGCGGTAATGTCCGGAGTCGTCGAGATGGGCGGATGATCGCGCCACGAGCCAACCGGGTACAGGTCATCCATCAGACTTCGGCGAATGCAGGCGCGCTTCAATTCTTTCCCGGGCCAACTTAGTGGGGAAATCCACGCTCAGCGTCTGGATCAGGTTCATCGCCACCAGCATGGAGTCGCGCGGCGTCCATGGCGCCGGACGATAATGCAGCAGGCGAAACTCCGCTGGAAGATGATCCTGCGTCTGCGCGATGTACACATTCACCCCGCGCGCATAATCGTCGAGGAAATGCTTGTCCGTGGGATCCATGGCAGCGAGGGCGGCATCCGCGGCATGGCCCACCTCGAGAATTCGCTGCGCGCGATCATGCTCGATCGCCCGGGATCCCAGAATCTCCGCCAGATTTCCTGCAGGCGAAACGTCGCAGCATATCCAGCTGCCACAGCCGATCCTGCGCAGTCACATATCCCTGCGCAACAACCAGGTCGTCCATGTTCGCGGCTGCAATGTGCGGAACTCCATGCACATCCCGCCGAACCGTCACGGGCTGCGACAACCCCGCCACATGCAGCCTGCCATCCAGCTGGGGCAGGGAAGTTCGCATGGCATGTCGCAGCCACACTGTCCCTCCCCAGCACGCCAGCGCCACGGCAGCTACGGCGATCAGTACTGCAGACATTAACCAGCGGGCGCGCACCACCGGAGAGTTGAGTTTTTGGATAGACCGCGCGCGGAAGAGTGACATTCGTGTTCAGTCTAGGGCATTTTGAAAGATCGTGGAATGATGACTGCTCCGCCTGTCCCCGAACCGAATTTCCCGCAGCTTTGTATCTGCGCGAGGGGGCTCCGCTCAAGGTCAGGTCATCAGAAAGATCCGATGCGGAGGGCCAAATACCGGCCTGCCCCTAAGCCGTGGCCGAGGTGTCGAACTCGGCATAGTTGTCCAGGTGATTTTTGATAATCATGTAGCACTCGCAACTGGCTTGTTCCAGGCCGGCAGCATCGATAATGTGAATTTCCCCGCGCGTGTATTCAATCAGGCCTTTGTGTTTCAAAGCGCCCGCCGCCGTCGACAGAGTAGGACGGGTTCCCCCCAGCATATCCGCCAGAAACTCCTGGGACATTTTGAAGCGACGGTTATGCGCCCGGTCGGCGCAGATCAGCAGCCAGCGAGCCAGGCGCTGTTCCACGTTGTGCTTTGCATGGCAGCCTGCGGACTGGATGGCCTGCACCAGTTGCGTCTGTACGTAGCGCAGGGCCAGTTGCTGAAAATCTCCGCCTCTCTCAAACTCTCGCCTGGCAAGATCGACGCCGCACGCATATCCGTGTCCGGCGATCTGCGTGTAGACCCGATTCAGTGCTCGTTTCGTCCCCATCAAGGCTGAAACCCCGATCACCGATTCATAGCCGAACATGCCCACTTCAACCTGGGAACCATCCAAAAAGGTCGTCGTCATGGAGGCCATGCCCTCTTCCACGAAGTAGAGATAGTCGATCGCCTTGCCCGGATATTCAATTTCATGCTTCAGCTCAAATTGAACCGGCTGTAAGAACAGTCGATTCCGGATTTCAGCTCCCAGGCTTCGCAATACGGTGTTCTGAAATTGCTCCATAAGGTCCTCGCTTTCTGGGGACAGTGATTTCAGCATTTGCTCGGCAAACAATAAAAATTCAGCAGAATACGAGGCATTGTCGCCTAGCCGACAGAATCTCCATTCATCACCAAGGTAACATCCAGAAACGGTGCCAATCTTCTCGACCTTCCGTTGAGGTGCCGAACACGTCGGAATTCCCCGAATATGTGCCAGCGGATGTTGCTTGCGTGGGTTTGGAGTTATGGTGCAGAATCGCGAGAAATCCCTGATTTTCGTCGTCGACGACGAAGAAGTTATTGCCTCCACCATTGCTGCCATTCTTCGCATGAAAGGCTTAAATGCAGTGGCCTTCACCTCCGCGCCTGAGGCGTTGGCACGGTCTCGCACCATGGCGCCGGATCTCCTGATAACCGACATCATGATGCCCGTGCTCTCTGGAGGTGAGCTGGCGCAGCACATCCAGTGGCGCTATCCACAATGCAGGGTGCTGTTATTTACCGGTCAATGGGATAAGGCGGATGCGGAGATTGCCGCATTCGAAGATGGGCTGGTCTATCAGCTGATCCCCAAACCCGTTCATCCGAAAGAATTGTTGAAGAAAGTCCGCGAGATGCTGGCCACAAGCCCCAAGGCGGCCGCCGATGGAGACGGGGAAGACCAAGCTCATTTGCGTACCGTCGAAAACATGAAGGAAACCATTGCAGCCGTCCAGGCCGACATCGCCATGAGCGTTGCGCGAAAACGCTCGACCCGGAGACGAGCTGCGAATAACAGCCAGGAATCAACTCCTGGCTGTTAGCACGCGCACTGCGACTTTTTTCTCGACTATTTGACTGCGAGAATTTCCAGCTTGTGGACTTCCGGCGTCTTCGAGAATAATTCTGGTGCCTTGGCGAACAGAGCTTCCGCAACCTTGCCGGTTAGATGAGCCTGCCTTCCCGATTCATCCTGAAACGTATCGAAAATTCCGAACGTACTGGTGCCGGGATGCCGGATGGCAAACCAGGAAACTGTTCCCGCTTCTGCGTTCACCAGCGGCAATGCGCTGCGAAGGAATTTATCCACTTCTTCTTCTTTGCCAGGCTTGGCTTCAAGATTTGCATAAAGACCGAGCTTCTCCATGTATCACCTCTGCCAAATTTGATGCAGCAACAGGGCCTTTCGATTGACGCGCTTGCGGCGACTCTGCGAGACTCACCTGCATGCGATACAGCGGAAAGGTGGAATATGCCCACGCACGCAAAATGCGCGAGCGGAATACGCGCGTCTACCGGTTGGCTCACTGGCCCATCTGGATCTGGGTCTTCTTTCTCGCGCCCGGGCCCTTGACCTTTACCCTCTTCGCCCACGGGTTCGGAATCGGAAATCTCGCCTGGCTTCTGCTGGTGCTGGTGGGGACGGGCATCGCCGCAATCCGTGGAAAGCTTCCCGGCTCGGAGCCGCGTCCCTACATTCTGCGCTTCGATGAAGACAAGCCGAATCCGCTCTATCGCAGGGTCTGCTACACCTTCGCCTGGAACGCGGTGTTGAGTTTCGCCCTGCTGAACCTGGCGGGCTTGATCGTCGCAGCCGTGGCCGGGAAGTGGTACATGCAGCAGATCTACCACCACGCCTATCTGCCGCTGTGCGCGTTCATCCTGCTGCTGGGCGCAATCGGCAGGCTGCCCAGAGTCGGTCCCTCCACCAGGGGAGAAGGGTCGGAGCGGCGATATTTTTACGGTTCCGTCTGGGCGGTCACCGTGGCGCAGACGATGCTGCTGGTGCTGTGGAAAATTCTTCCGCAGACGCAAGGTACCAGCGTCATAAAGCTGATTGTGTTTGTTGGCGCACTATTTGCCATGGGAGTGGGCGCCTATCGAGGCGTCCTGCCCCGGACCCGTCCCATTCTCCCTGGCGAATCGATGGTTGCCGACTAGAGAAGTAAGGGCCGGCCGTGCCGCACTATAGATGTGCCACGAATTGCGTAAATATTTTCATGCACCATAAATTGTGCAAAGTAATTCGTTGCTAAGGCAATTAAGCTGTGACAGGTTGAAATACAGCCGGAACTATCTGCCCGAAAGCTCACAATTTCATTTTCCTACGAGCTGAACTCCGCGATGTGGCTGCGTTGTCCACACCAGGATCGCGGCGAGCAAAATGACCAGGCCACACCAAACACTGCCTTCCGGACCGGTTGCGCCTCCACTAATCAGCGTTGCGCCATGAGCGTGCGCTTCCATCAGCCGACCCGCAGAAACGCCGCCGCTATCGGCGTGCCGTAAAAGTACGACTCCGCCCAGTCCCAGGACATATGAAATCCGATGGCCCACCAGAGATGGCCGAGCCGCCACAGGCTGAGCGAAAACACCAGCGCGATCAGCGCCGCGGCCACCAGGCCAAAAGGACTTTCGCCGGGATTGCCCTTATGCAGCGCGCCGAACAGGATGGCCAGCACAATGGCCGCCGGCCAAAATCGAATGCCGCGCGCCAGCGTGTAGAGCAGGTAGCCGCGCAGCATGAATTCCTCTGTCATTCCGACTAGAAAAAAGGCCAGCGCCCACGCGGCAGCGTATCTCAGCGACCAGCCCAGTGTCATATGCGATTGCGTGAGTGTCAGATGGTGGGTTCCTATCAGGATGCCGACCAGCAGCGAGAGGAACGCGAAGCCGCAGACCAGGCCAATCAGAAATTGACGTACGCGGTCGAATCCAGCCAGCCCGTAATCCGCCGTGTGCCGATGTTCCAGCCGCGCCATGCCTGCGGTGGCGAGCAGCAGTGCGATGAGCGCGCTGGCTTCCGACAGTATGGCAATTGCGGGATGAAAACCCGAGCCCGGTGTCGCGCGCATGCTGGCAGGCAGGTGAGGTGTAAGCCAATGCATTTCCAGGCCGACGAGGAAGAGAAGCGCAGCCAGAACCGCGACATAGATCACGATGCTCCAACCGGCGCGCAGGCCATTCGGCCCGTACAGGATGGTGGAGCGCGGCGGCGGTGCGGGAGAAAGCGGCGGTGTCGAATCAGGAATGCTGGCGGACAGATCCGGAGGGGTAACTTCCATGATGGCCTCGTGCGAAAGATAAGCGGTGCAATAGGTTCGTGCTTCCCATACTACCGGCGAATCCGCGTTGGCCGCATACGATTTCCGTCCTTCAAGTATTTCGGCGCAATGCAGTATGTTGAAGGCATGCGCTTTTTACGCCTCGCACAGGCGACGTCGCACACTCTCCGGAGCCGCTCCAATCGCTCGATTTCGCTTCTCGCCCTCCTTCTGATTTCCTTTATGCCCGCGGCGTCGGTCTTTGCCGCCACACGCGCAATTCCGGTTGAGAGCTATCGAGTCGTCCACACTTATCCGCATGATGCGCATGGCGTTCACGCAGGGGTTGGTGTTTGTGAACGGCATGCTGTATGAGTCGACCGGTCTGCGCGGGCAATCCAGTTTGCGTATGGTCGATCTTGCATCGGGTCGCGTGTTGCAAAAACATGACTTGGCAGCAAAATATTTTGGCGAGGGACTCACGGACTGGAAGGACCAGTTAATCCAACTCACCTGGCAGTCGCACCTGGGGTTTGTGTATGACACATTCAGCTTTCGAACGGTTCGAACATTCACGTATCCGTGGGAGGGGTGGGGATTGACGCATGACAGCCGGCACCTGATTCTGAGCGATGGGACTTCCGTACTTCATCTCCTCGATCCGTCCACGTTCAAGCCGGTGGGCAAGATTCAAGTGACGGCGAATGGCCAGCCTGTCCTGAACCTGAATGAGCTGGAATATATTCACGGAGAAATCTACGCCAACATCTGGGAAACGAATCGCATCGCGCGAATTTCTCCGACGACCGGCAAGGTGATCGAATGGATCGATCTGTCGGGTCTGCGTCCTCCGTCCGTGCAACAGAATGACAATGCTGTGCTGAATGGAATTGCCTATGACAGCCAGCATGATCGCCTGTACGTCACGGGAAAACTGTGGCCCAACCTGTATGAGATCAAGCTGATGCCGACTGCCAACTCACCGAAGTAAGCGTGATATTACCCAGATTCCGACGATGTCGCGGCGCTTCCAGCCCTTGCTGTCGCGAGCGGTCCGCTTGACACATCGCCGAATGCCAGCAATGCTAGTTGTTTCAGCCTATTAAGATATTGCTGCCACCCGATGGTTGCGAATGGAGTGATCGCTCTCAAGTGAAAGTACGCGTCTTCTATCACGATAAATGTTTCGATGGAGCCTGTTCGGCCTCGCTGTTTGCGCGCTTCCATCGCGAACGCATCGCTGCGGGCGCGGACTATGAATTCTGTGGTCTGGTTCACCGCGCGGGTGCTTTGTTTGACGAAAAGGAATTTACCGGCGATGAGAACGCCATTGTCGACTTCAAATATTCCTCTTCCCCGGCGATTACCTGGTGGTTCGATCATCATTTGAGCGCGTTTCTCACTCCGGAAGATCATCGGCACTTTCTGGAGGGGCAGAAAGACCCCAAGATTCGCGAACGGAAATTTTACGATCCCGATTATGTTTCCTGCACCGGCTTTATTGCGCACATTGCAGCAACACATTTCGCGTTTGACGCGTCGCCGGTGGCAGAGCTGATTCGCTGGGCCGACATTGTGGATGGTGCGCACTATGAAAGCGCGGAGAGTGCTGTGGAGATGGCCGCGCCGGCGATGAAGCTGACCATGGCCATTGAATCGGCGCAGGACCCAGGCTTTGTTCCCAGATTGATCCCGTTGTTGACCGAGATGAGCCTTGCGGAAGTGTTGGACCAGCCGTTCGTGCGCGAGCTGATTCCGGGCCTGCTGGAACGCCATCATCAGGCGTTGGAATTGATTCGTGAGCGCTCCACGTGCGAGCAGGGAACTATCTATTTCGACATCACGGATCATCCGCTGGAAGGTTATAACAAATTTATTCCGTACTATCTCCATCCAGAGGCGACCTATAGCATAGGGCTGAGCCGCTCGAGTTTCCGCACAAAAATTGCGGTGGGTTCCAATCCATGGACGCGCGTTCCCGCGGAGCAGATGGTGAATCTGGCCGTAATCTGCGAACGCTATGGCGGAGGCGGGCATGCTCGGGTGGGTGCGATCTCATTCCCGCGCGAGAAAGATGATCTAGCAAGGAAGGCAGCGGCGGAAATTGTCGCCGAACTGCGTGCCCATGATCCGACACCGTTGCAGAAGCTTGCGGCGCGATAGCAAACGTAGAAATCTAGGTGGATTCCAGATGTTTCGCTATCAAACAACGTTTCTCTTGTCGGCCACCAGTGCTGCACAATTCCCAGCAACCTCAGCGCCGGAGATTGCTTTTCTTGGCCGATCCAACGTAGGCAAATCGAGTTTGATTAATGCCTTGTTAGGCGAGCCCGCGGCACGGGTTTCCTCTACTCCTGGCAGAACAAGAGCCATTAATTTCTTCGCGCTGCATCAGGGATCGCAGCCGCGGCCGGATCTGATACTGGCGGATTTACCCGGCTATGGATACGCGAAAATTTCGCGCTCCATCAGCGCGGAATGGCCGGCATTTATCAATCCTTATCTCACCGATCGAGAAACCCTGGTGGCTTGCGTCTGCCTGGTCGATATGAACGTGCCGCCGCAACCCGGCGACATGATGCTGGCGGAATATCTGGACAGCATTCATCGTCCGCGAATCATTGTTGGAACCAAGGCGGACAAGTTGTCAGGAAATCAGCGCGTGGTTGCGACCAAGCGGCTGCGAGAAGCGCTGGAAACGGATGATATTCTCGTCTGCTCCGCCAAGGATGGCCGCGGCGTTTCGGCGCTTTGGAAAGCGATCCATGAGATTGCCGAAGAAGCGAAGAAGGAAACTACCTAACTCGCCACAATCACTGCAGCGCGATGGTTTCCTTCGAGCCATCTTCCGTCTGCCGCACGAGAGTTACAGTCGATTGAATTTCTCCAGCCGAAATTGCGTTCTTGAATTCCTCCGCCAGTTGTGTCACTTCTTCGGGGCGCATTCCGAGGACGCGCTGCAAAGGTCGCTGACGATGGAAGTATCCGGGCGCATGCTGCAGCCACCGGCGACGGATTGAATCGTCTGCAGAGACTAGCCCCAGCGCAAGCTCGTCCATTCGTCGCAGGTCGGCGAGGCTGGCCGCAGTCCATACCACTTCAACAAACCCGCCGAGATCGGCAACGGTTGACGCATGCGTGTCCACACCGACCGCGCCGCGCTCGATGAATTGCATCAGCGCTGTCTGGATACGGGTGGGTCGATCCGATATTGGACGCGCCGCAATCGGCCACCAGATCCGGCTGGACGCCTCGCTCGGCCATTGCAGACAGAATCGCCGACGCTTCTCCGAGGAGTCCGACAGAGAGAGCCTTCTTCTTGCGCAATTCGTTCTTCAGCACGCGCAGCGATTCGTCGAGCGTGTTCACCATAAAGTCGCAGGCACCATTGCGCACCGCTGTCTTTAAATGTTCGCTGGAGGGATCGATGGCGAGAAATGTTCCGCCGGAGATGGTGGTTGCGAGCGCCAATTCTGCGCCTTCCAGATCGAATCCTACGCACGTCAGGAGAAGCCCAGCCAATCCGCCGGCAGTATCGCGTGGCAATCGTGCAACTCGAATCGACTGCAGCTGCAGGTAGCGGCGATAGACGGCGGATTGGTTTGGCTGAGTTGCGGAAGATATCTCTGGGTCGGTCACGGTGTCAGTCTTTCAGATTCCGTCACCATTGCGAATAAGGCTCACCATTGCTGCCGACTAGATCCGAACCGCTGTGGACATCGTCAATGCCGGTCTGCGATTGATCCAGGCTGCTGTAGGTATCCGACTGGTTCGGGACCCAGGTGGTGTTGCTGTGGGTCATGGGATCGATAGGAAGCGATTTCAGATATCCGGCCTGCACCAGATCGTCGAGCGATTGCGGGGCGGCCTCTTTATCTTCCGTATATTGCTCGATGGCATCGCGCATGGTGTGCAGATCCTCGCGCAGAGCTGCTTCTCTAGCGCTGCGGATCGCGGAGATGAAACTGGGAACTGCAACCGCCATCAGCACCGCAATGATCGCCATTACGACCATCAGTTCCACAAGCGTAAAGCCGCTCTGACTGCCAGACGGCTTTCGCGCCGTCGCCAGCGGATTCCAGGAGCCGGCGTTTGAAAAGCATGGTGCGGAATGGGTCCAACGTCGATTGTCTCGCAGCTACCATGTGTTGTATTTTGTCCCGTCCAGGGCTGTCCCCTGGGAGGCTGAGTGCACGTCAAAAACATCTTGACCGCCCCAGGAATCACTATCTGGATCATCCTGCATGGAGCGCAGAACCCAATCTTTTTTCCCCGTCATGGGATCGACTGGAATCTGGCGCAGAAATCTCAATTTCTTCCCCTGAACGTCGACCCCGTTGACTAATGTTTCCAGGTCCGGCGGATATCCATTGCTGTCGATCGAAACTTGAAAGGCCTTGCGATCCGCCGCGTCCTTGTATTTATCGATGGCCCGTCGCATCGTCCAAAGATCGTCGCGAAGTACCTGTTCCTTTTGCCGTTGAATCTTAAAGCGCGCGATCGGATAGGCCACTGAAGCCAGAATCGCGAGAATTGCCACGGTCACGATCAGTTCAACCAGGGTCAATCCCTGCTCGCCGTGGCGGATTTTGCCGTCTGCCATTGGGCGCAATCGCGGATCGAAAATCGCTGCCGCGCGGGGAATCCTGCGCGCGAATGTGTCCTCACGGTTTCCGCGATTCGCATCCATCCTATTCAACTCCATTGCGAAGCGCTCCCTGCTTCTCCAGCTTACTGCACATGCACGACAGCTGGGGAGCCCGCAAGCACGGGCAGGATCGATTGCGCACTGTTGCGTGCGGCTGCTTTGGTCACCTGCACGGTGGCATCACCCGGGGCCTTGGCCAGGAAGGTCAGGGTGACCAGATTGCCGTCGCCGGTGATGCCCTTCACACCCGGTGGGCGCGAGGTGCTGATGGTCACATCGCCGTTACCTTCATCTCGATGGACGGTGGCCGTGGTCTGGCCATCTTTCGCCAGCAGGTTGCCGGTGTCGACATTGACCAGCTCAAGAACTTTGGGATCGTAGTGCAGTTGCATGGGCACGGAGAACACATCATGACCGCCGCTCAGGTCCATCTGCATCTGGAACGTGCTGCCGACTTTATGCACACTTTGCTGCGGCGCGAACGACAGCGTCATAGGAGAGCCCGCAGCGGCAGGCGGAGGAGTTTCTCCCGCATTCTGCATGTTCTGCGCCATCTGGTTGACCGCTTGCGTGGCGGCTTCGGCAGCGCCCGCGGGCGGAGTACTCGGCTCAAATGTCAGCGCGCTGTGACCGGTGCGGGTGATCAGCGCCGATGAAACGTCCCCAGTCTGGGGCACCTCGCGCAGACTTACATTCGAACCTGTTCCGGTGTCGATGGTGCGAAGGTTGAGCGGGGTCAGATCAATACCGCGAACCAGGTGTGGAATCAGCACGAAGACAATTTCGTCATTCACTGTTTCCGTTTGTTGCGAGCTGAACAGATACTTCAGAAGCGGAATCTCACCTAGTCCAGGAGTGCCTCCCACGGTCAGGCTATGCGAATGTTGCAGAATTCCGCCCAGCAGGTTGGCCTGGCCTTCCTTCATCCGGATCGTTTGCTGTATTTCCTGGTTTCCGATGACGGGCTGCTCAATGCCACCCAGATTGCTGTAGCTGGTAATGTTGGAGACGATGATGTGGAGCTTCATCGAAACGTCGTCGTCATAGTGGATCGTCGGCGTCATCTCAATCTGTACGCCGACATCGATGTAAGAAAACTGTGTACTGACCAGCGGACTGATTCCCGCCGCGGCAATGCCGGCACCCGGAGAGAAGGACCCGGTAGCGATTGGAACTCGAGAACCGATCTTGAGGTTCGCTTTTTCCCCATCGACGGCGCGGATCTGCGGATTCTGCAGCACACGCGTGTCGGAGTCTGTCAGCAGCATATTCAACGTGGCTGCGCCAATGCTGACGCCAAAATTGGTGGCGTTCAGATTGCCCAGATCGTTCAACGTCAGGCCGCTGCTGGTCGAGGTTGTGCTGGTCGTGGTGCTGGTTGTACTCGTTGTACCGGTCGTGCCAGTGGTGGCGGCGGTGGAGCTTTGCAACTGCACGCCGATCGAGCCGGGCAATTGCAGACCAATGTTTCGCAGCAGGTCCTTATTCACTTCCAGGACCGCAATATCGACCACCACTTCCGGTTTGGCCTTATCCAAATCGTCGATGATTTTTTGCGCTAACAGCAGTTGGTCCGGCGTGCCACGCATCACAATGGCATTCTGGCTGGGCACCGCCTGCATTTTTACCGTTGTGTCCATCAAATTGCGGACGGCATTCAGGACTTCATTCAAGTCGTTGGCCTGGGTGATGTTCCCCAGGTAAAAAGTCTGCACCGCCTGCGCTTCCAGTTCGGTGCGCTTGGTGCGGGTGTCGGCCGCCACAAAGATGGTGTCAGAGGTGACTGGGCGCCAGAATGTCTGTGATACGAAAGCGACGCTCCGAAGAGCGTCGGCTAGCGTCACCCGATCGAGATCGATCGGGATGCGCTTGGAAGTGTAATCGGGGTCGAACAGAACATTAATGCCGGCCAGCTTGCCGATGGTTTTATAAATTTCCTTGGTGTCGGCCACCATGTGAATCGTCATCGGCACGTCGGAGAGCGGCTTCAACTGCAGGGGGCCACCCAGATCTTGCAGCGCCCGCTGGGCCCTGGCAGAGGTGACGCCGGATTGATCCGATTCAGCGTGGGGCTCGGGGGTGCCGTTGATGCGTGCGCGTAAGCGATCTGCCTCTTGCCGCGCTTCCTCGTAGGTTGGGTCAATCTCGAGCGCGCGGAGATAATCCGTCAACGCGTCGTTCAGCTGACCTTGATCGCGCAGCTTTTTCGCCATCTCGACGTATTGCGCGGCAGCCTGGAAGCGGAGCCGGGTATAGGCTTCCTTGTATTCCATGTCCTTGGGCTTTGCCAGCCACGCCTGTCGATAATCCTGATACGCAGTGATGTAATCTTCGCGAATTTCGGCCTGTTTGCCTTCTTTGAAAAAGTTTTTAGCGGCGTCTGCATGCAGCGGAGACAACGTTCCCTGGATGGCGAATGCAACGACGAATAAACCAATCCAGCCAAACAGGCGGATGGTACGGGAACGGGTCAGGCTGGAGTTCGCGCAAGACGACGAAACGTCGGTTGGACATGCGAGCGGGTGCGAACTTGCGGCGATATGAAAATTCCGATCGCGAGAAAAGATAAAAGGGCAAATGCATGAATTCGGCGCATCCCGGCATTTTGAACAAACTCGAACGGTCAGTGACTGTTTCGCTCGAGCCAATGCAGCGGTTCGTTACCATCACTATACCATTGGGAAGTTGGACTGGCCGAGGGCCCATTCGGTTATCGAGCCGCGCAACAAGGGCCATGATTTGCGTGCTAGCATGAGAAATTGCAGCGACTTCTGTGGAGTCAAAGGGGTCGAGGCCCGCTCCTGACAACGCTCGGTCGCAGGAGTTCGCGATCCAACTTGCCTTCATCGCATCCGCCTGAGGCGGAAAATGTCCAATCATGCCACGCCCAACTACCAATTTGATTCCAAATCCGCCGAAGAAGCCCAAGCCACGCGATCCTGTCGCCTCAGGTGAGAGAGATGCGGCCCAGAACCGTCAGGCTGGCCACAATTATTTTTTGTTGGAAAAGTTTGAGGCTGGAGTCGTCCTGCGCGGGACTGAAGTGAAGTCGATTCGCGAAGGCAAGGCGAATCTGCGCGATGCCTATGGCCTGGTGAAGGACGGAGAAGCATTTTTGCTGAACCTGCATATTGGCCCCTACTCCCACAGCGGGTATACGAGCCATGACGCCGTGCGGACGCGCAAGCTGCTATTGCACGCCGAAGAAGTGCGCAAGTTGCTGGGCAAGGTGCAGCAGAAGGGGCTGACGTTGATTCCGACGCGCCTCTATTTTCGTAACGGGCGCGTGAAATGCGAGATTGCTGTCGCTAAGGGAAAACAAAATTGGGATAAGCGGGAGACGGAGCGCCGCCGCGAAGACGACCGTGATGCCCGCTCTGCCATCGCAGCCAGCAAGCGCCGCAATGCCTAGCGCGGCGCGTGAATCTTTGTTGTCGAAGATCTGAAAGGAATACAAAGTTTCCAAATGAAAACTAACCTGAAGTTTGAAGCGCTGCAGTCTCTCGAAGCGGAATTACTTGGTGGTGCTGGCTGCGGACGCATCCACGTCAAAGGACAAGAACGCCGCGGCAGAACCGGTGTTGCTGACGAAAGATGCCACGGTTGCGGGCGCCGACAAGCCGGCGTTAAAAAGTGGTGAATTCTCGGCGACAGCCTGCGAGACTTTACTGCTGCATGCGCCGGCGGAATTGAAAGCGAAGCGGCTGTTGATTGTCGGCGCGGGGAAAGCCGCGAAGCTGTCGCTGGCGGACGTTCGCAAAGCTGCGGGCGTTGCGGTTCGTTTTGCCAAGCCGCGCAAAATTCGACAGGTAACATTCGTGTTGCCGGAACATGAAGGTTTGAATCTCGCCGACGCCGCGCGCGCCGCCGTGGAGGGAGCGTTCGTGGGCGACTTCGATCCGGACACCTACAAGTCCGACCGCAAGGATCGCTCGATCGAGCAATTTACCGTGGTGGCGCCTGCGAGCGCGGATAAGAAAGCTGTCGAGGCGGCATTCCGCGAAGGCGTGATCCTTGGCGAGTCGCAGAACTTTACCCGTGAGTTAGTCAACGAGCCGGGCAACAAGCTGACGCCGACGGTTCTGGGCGAGCGAGCCGCCGCCATGTGCAAAGAGCAAGGATTGCCCTGCGAAGTCCACAGCACAGACAAAATCAAAGAGCTGAAGATGGGCGCATTCTGGGCGGTCGCGCAGGGTTCCGATGAGCCGCCCGCACTGATCGTGATGCGCTACGAGCCGAAAGATGCTCCGAAGGATGGGCCGGTGCTCGCGCTGGTGGGCAAGGGAATTACGTTCGATACCGGCGGCATTTCCATCAAGCCTTCCGACGGCATGGAGAAGATGAAATACGACATGGCGGGCGGCGCGGCCATGATTGGAGCGATGCGCGCGATTGCGCAACTGAAGCCGAAGGTGCGCGTGATCGGGATTGTTTGCTCGGCGGAAAATATGCCCTCCGGCAAAGCGTACAAGCCGGGTGATGTGGCGATTGCCATGTCCGGCAAGGCGATTGAGGTGCTGAACACGGACGCGGAAGGCCGCATGGTGCTGGCCGATGGTCTGCATTACGCCAAGCAACTGGGCGCGACGCATTTGATTGATGCCGCGACGCTGACCGGTGCCTGCGTGGTGGCGCTGGGGATGGTGAATGCCGGCGTGTTCGCCAACGATGAAGACAGTTACGAACATTTCAAGAAAGCGCTGGCGATTTCTGGCGAAAGATTCTGGCGCTTACCGGTTGAAGACGAATATCGCGAGATGATCGTCTCCCACATTGGAGACATCACGAATACCGGCGGCAGCCGCTATGGTGGCGCGATTACTGCGGCGATGTTCCTGAAAGAATTTGTCGATGAAACGCCGTGGCTGCATCTCGATATTGCCGGCGTGGCCTGGGTGGACGAACAGAAGCCGTGGATCTCGAAAGGGCCCTCTGGCGTGGCGGTGCGCAGCATTGTGGAGTGGGTAGCGAACTTACGAAAAATAACGCGTTTTTTGCGGACCCGAACTTCTACATCACATCCGGCGCTTCGATGCCCATCCAGCTGAGGGTGCGCAGAAGTTCTCTTTGGGCAACGGCGGCGGTTGCCAGCAACAATGCCTTCCGCGCGGGATCGCTCTCCGTCAAAATGTGATGGCGATGGTAGAAGTTGCTGAATTGCTGCGCCAGTTGAAACGCATACTTCGCCAGGTAAGCCGGCTCGGTGGTCTGGATGGAGCGCTCCAGCACATGCACGGACTTCGACGCCAGCAGCCAAAGCTCCCACAAACTGTCGCCATCTTCACCGGTGAAGTAGGTTGCGGCGTCGACGGGCTCCAATTGCTGTAACGCTTCTTCAGCGGTGATGCCCGCCTTGCGGAAGATGTTCGCAGCGCGGACGACGGCGTATTGCGCGTAGGGTCCGGTCTCGCCTTCAAAGCTGAGCGCGTCCTGAAAATCAAATGCGATGACGGTGTTGCGGGTGTAGCGCAGCATGTAATAGCGCAGCGCGCCGACGGCAATCTTCCGGGCGATGTCTTGCCGTTCGCCTTCGCTTAAGTCTGGATGGCGCGCGTTCACTTCCGCCAGCGCGGAAGCGATCAGCTTGTCGATCAGGTCATCGGCCTTCACGCCGAAGCCCTTGCGCCCGGAGACTTCAATGTAGGCGCGGCCCTGATCCTCTTCGGAAAGCACGTAGCCAAGGTCCATGGCGCAGCGCGGAGTCAGCGCCACCATTTCATACGAGAAGTGATGATAGTTGTCGGCTTCTTTGGTGAAGCCCATGCCGCGCAACGCCTCGATCACGTTGTTCTGCGGATCGGCCTGGCGCGCGTCGATGACGTTGTAGATGGCGTCGGCGTGTCCGAAATGCGGCAACCCGGATGCAGGCTCGTCGTTGTGCTCGGAGGAGATCCAGCAGCGATCGCCGTCGGGATAGATGTGGAACAGGTGATAGCCGAAGTCGAGGCCAAGCTTGTTGAACTTCCACAGGTGATACGCGATGTCTTTGCCGACGTAGCCGACGGTGCCGTTGGAGCGCACGATCACCTTGGCTTCTTCATCGGGATTTTCGCCGTCCGCACCTGCGGTTCCTGCGCGACGCATCACCCAGCAGCCGGCATTCTTGCCTTCTGTCTCCTGGTAGAGGACGCCTTTTTCTTTCATCAACGCAAAGGCGGCATTCCAAAAATGCAGGTGAAGAATTTCACTTTCGCGCGGCAGAAATTGGTACTCGATGCCAAGCCGCATCATGGTTTCAAGATGGCGGCGCAAGATTGCGGTGGAGACTAGATCAGCAATGGCGGCGGTCTCGTTCCCGCCTGCTTCCAGAGCATGCAGCGTATCCAGACGAACTTGTTTGCGCGCCTGCTTCTCGCTTTCTTCGGCGTCATACCACTGCGAAACATGGGCGTACAGGTCCCAGCAAGCGAAGTCGATGCGTTCGCCGCGCGCCGCAAGGTCGCCGATCCAGCGTTCCACCCCGGCCAGATCCATGCCGCGCAGATGCATCAGCGCGACCACCACATCTGCGACCTGAACGCCGGTGTTGTCGATGTAATTCTGCACGCCCACCTGGTAATTGGCAGCGCGCAGCATGCGCACCAGCGTGTCGCCCAGGATGGAGTTGCGCAGGTGGCCGACATGCGCCGCTTTATTGGGATTGATGCTGGTGTGTTCGACCAGAATGAATTCAGTTCTCCTGCGGAAGGCTTTCCATCTGCGCTGCCAGAGCGTGCGCCGCCAGGTTTCGATCGAGGCGGCAATTGATGTATCCCGCTCCCGCGACTTCAAATCCCGTAAATCCCGGAACGCTGCCGATGGCGGCTACCAGTTCTTCTGCGATTTTGCGCGGCGCTTTGCGCAGCGTGCGCGCCAGCTCAAAGGCGATGGGCAGGGCATAGTCGCCCATCTCCACCTTGGGAGGCTCCTCCACCGTGAGACGAGGAATTTCTACCTGGAATTTTTCCAGCAGGACGGCGCGAAAACGCTCAAATAAAATTTGTCGATAGGTGCGATACACAAGGGTCTTTCGTGGGCGCTGGCCGCCGCGGCGACCTGATAGCGATTCGATGAGTTAGAGCGAATTTTAGCAGAGTCGACCGCTGCAACACGTCGCGATGCATTCCCTGCAGTCCCGCTTGCTGTGAAGTGCGCGCGCCCTGCGGTGACCGACACGCAGAGTCGCAGCGGCAAAACGTTATAAGATGAAGGTGACTCGCTCTCCAGCCTTTTGCGCGAGCGATGAACGCCTATTTCATGCCAATCCAGGAAAAAAAGCAGGATACAAAGCCGACGTATTACCTCACCACGCCTATCTACTACGTGAATGCCCGGCCGCATCTTGGCCACACGTACACAACGGTGGCAGCGGACGCGGTGGCGCGCTGGAAGCGCATGCGCGGCTTCGATGTGCTGTTTTTGACCGGTACAGACGAGCATGGGCAGAAGATTGAGCGGTCGGCGGCGAAGGCCGGCAAAACTCCGCAGGAGTTTGCGGCGGAGGTGTCGAGCGAGTTTCGCGGCCTGTGGGACCGCATGGGGCTCACCTACGACGACTACATCCGCACCACCGAGCCACGGCATAAGCGCGGCGTGCAGCACTTATTTTCCGAGTTGCAGAAGCGCGGGTTCATCTACAAAGGCACTTACTCCGGCCAGTACTGCGTGTGGGATGAGTTATACGTCGAGGGCTCGCCGGGAACGCCGTGCCCGGACTGCGGCCGCATTACGGAGACGGTGAGCGAAGAGAATTATTTCTTCAAGCTGTCCGCGTTTGAGCGCAAGCTGCTGGAGTATTACGAGCTGCATCCAGATTTTATTCGGCCGGAAGCACGGCGCAATGAAGTGGTCGCCTTTGTGCAGGGTGGTCTACGCGATCTGTCGATCAGCCGGACGAGTTTCAACTGGGGCATTCCTGTCCTCGGCGACGAGAAGCACGTCATCTATGTATGGATGGACGCGCTGGCCAACTACATTACCGCGCTTGGATACGGCAGCGAGGACTGCGCGAACTTCAATAAATATTGGCCCGCGGATGTGCACCTGATCGGCAAGGAGATCAGCCGCTTCCATTGCGTCTATTGGCCGGCATTTTTGATGGCTGCCGAGCTGCCGTTACCGAAGAGCGTGGTGGCGCATGGATGGCTGCTGTTTGAGCAGTCGAAGATGTCGAAGTCGCGCGGCAACATTGTGCGTGCGGAGACGGTGCTGGATGTACTGGGCGCGGATGCGCTGCGGTATTTCCTGCTGCGCGAAGTGACGTTTGGGCAGGATGGCAGCTTCAGCTTCGACGCGCTGGTGCAGCGGTATAACGCGGACCTGGCGAATGGATACGGCAATCTCGTCAGCCGCACGCTGGCGATGATTGTGAAGTATTTTGATGGCGTGGTGCCGGACGGTGCGGCAGCGGACAGCGGCATTCGAGCCATTCTGGAACAGCAGGCGGAGCAGTTCGATCAGCGGCTGGAGCAGTTTGATTTTTCGCGCGCACTGGAAAATGCATGGTCTGCGATTGCCGCGGTCGACAGCTACATTACGGCGCAGGCTCCGTGGAAAGTTGCGGCCAAGGAAGATGCGGAGAGCCGTGCCAAGCTGGCAGGCATCTTATATACCGCGGCGGAAGTCGATTCGCATGATCACGGCGCTGGTCTATCCGGTGATTCCGGAAGCGGCGACGAAAGTGTGGCAGCAGCTTGGACTGGGCGACATTATGCAAGGCGGATTTGAAAGATTTGAAGTGGGGTGGGCTGCCGCCAGGTACCAAGCTTGGCGAGCTGGGTTCCATATTTCCCCGCGCAGAAAAGGAAGCGATTGAGCGTATGAAGAACATGGAAGAGGATCGTGTCGCCACGGCTAGCGGGGAGGCACAATCCGCAGCGGCGGACCAAGAGGCTGTTCCCAGCCAGCCAAAATTTCGGGGCAAGCGGAGCAACCGCCGCCTCCGCATGTGCCTGAGCCGTTCTCCGCAACCGGGCTGTCTCCTCAGCAGGAGGCGGATGCCGTCGCGCAACAAGCCGCTGCCAACCAGCAGGTGAGTCCCGTGAGCGCGGTTTCCGATCCGCTCCCGCCGCCGCAACCGATGGTAGAGCCCGTGACTCCCGCGGTGCCTCCAGAACCAAAAATCGGCATTGAAGATTTCGCCAAGGTCGATCTGCGCGTGGCCATCATTCGGGTTGCAGAACGAGTTCCGAAAGCGGATCGCTTGCTGCGTCTTGAAGTTGACCTGGGTTATGAGCAGCGGCAAATTCTCGCGGGAATCGCGGAAGCCTACACTCCGGAAAGCCTGATCGGACGCAAGGTGGTGATCGTGGCAAATCTGGCGCCACGAAAACTGCGCGGCCTGGAATCAAATGGCATGATCGTCGCGGCTTCGCTCGGCGAAAAAGGCAAGCCGGTTCTCGCTGGATTTTTAGAAGATGTAGAGATTGGTGCACGACTCAAATAGGTAGGGAACTCCCCATGCTGGTCGACTCGCATGCACATCTGGACAGCGAACGCTACGCAGACGACCGCGAAGCGATGCTGGTGCGCGCGCATGAGGCCGGCGTGGAAACTATTCTGGCCGTCGGAATTGGCGAAGGTCCGGATACCATGCATGCTGCGCTCGATCTGAGCCGGGAATATCGATCCCGCTCGGATATGCCGCGGATTGTCGTCAGCGCTGGAATTCATCCCCACGAAGCAAACCTCGCCGATGAGAAAGCGCTGAACAAGCTGGATAGGTTGGCAGCTGAGTCGGAAGTGGTGGCGATCGGCGAGATTGGTCTGGACTATTTCTACGACCATTCGCCGCGTGAGATTCAGCAGCGCGTTTTCGTAGAGCAGATGAAGATTGCCGCCGCCCACAAGCTGCCGATCCTGATTCACTGCCGGGCCTCCGCCGATAGCACGAATGCCTGGGACGATGCTTTGGCGCTTCTCGATGAGCATTGGCGCGCGACGGGGTCTGGGTGGGGTGCTGCACTGTTTTGCCGGGGAGTATGAGCACGCTAAGCAGGCGATGGACATGAACTTTCTCGTTTCCTTCGCCGGCAATATCACCTTTCCCAAGGCCCAGCCGATCCGAGATGTGGCGGCGAAGCTACCTGCGGACCGCATGTTGATTGAGACGGATGCGCCCTTTCTGGCTCCGGTGCCGAATCGCGGCAAACGGAATGAACCGGCCATGGTGCAACGGGTGGCGGAGCAGTTGGCGGAGGTTCGCGGCTCGGACTATGAGACCATGGCTTTGACGACGACAGAAAATTTCTATCGATTTTTTCGCCTGTCGCGAACCAGTATGTCGCGAGCCGGCGAGAGCAAGACAGACATTGGGCTTCAAGTAGAGAATTGAAATCAGCAAGGACAGGCAAGTATGGCGACAGAAAATTCGTTCGATATTGTCAGCAAAGTGGATGCGCAAGAGGTGTTGAATGCGGTCGACCAGGCCTCCAAGGAGATTCGGACCCGCTTCGATTTGAAGGACACGCATTCTGAAATCAAGCTGGAGGGAGAAGAGGCGATCCAGTTGGCCTCCAGTGATGAGTACAAGCTGAAAGCGGTCACGGAAATCCTGCAGCAGAAGCTGGCCAAGCGAGGAGTTTCGCTGAAGGCGTTGACCTACGGGAAGATCGAGCCGGCCTCCAACTCCAGTGTTCGCCAGAAGATAACCCTGCAGCAGGGGATTGCGATCGAGAAGGCAAAAGAGATCGTCAAGCTGATCAAGGACTCGAAAAGCAAGGCGCAGGCGACCATCCAATCGGACACGGTACGGGTCAGCAGCAAGGATCGGGACACCCTGCAGGATATGATTGCAATGTTGAAGAAACATGACTTTGGGATCGATCTGCAGTTTACGAATTATCGTTCCAATTAGTTAGCCGGTGGAGTCCGCGGCTGCATCCTTATCGTTGAGGTATTCGGCGAATCTGGGCGCCAGCAGGGAAGCGAGGATGGAAAGCGTTTGAGCACAACGGCCATTACGACGGCGAAAGAAGTGTTCGACCTGCTGCGCGACGAATTGGTCGCGGTGGAGCAGGAATTCGAGCGCTTGTCTGCGTCGGAGGTCGACTCCATCACGGAAATTGCCGGATACCTCCGCGAAGGCGGCGGTAAACGGATCCGTCCGGCGTTGCTACTGCTGGCTGCCAAGGCACTCAGTTACAACGGCAACAGCAGTGTTCGCCTGGGCGCGGTGATTGAAATGATCCACACCGCTACGCTGGTTCATGACGACATTATCGACGTGGCTGATATTCGCCGTGGCCGTCCATCGGCAAACACGCAATGGGGCAACTCCAAATGTGTGCTGGCCGGGGATTGGCTGTATATGCAAGCCTTTCGCGTCGCACTCGAAGAACGCAATTTTCGCATCCTCGATTTGCTCATCGGTTTGACGCAACAAATGGTTGAAGGTGAATTGCTGCAGATGGAAAGTCTGGGCAGCGCACTCAATGAGCATGACTATTTTGAGCTGATTTATCGCAAGACGGCATGCCTGTTTCGCGTGTCCATGCAATTGGGCTGCGTGCTGGCCGATGCTCCGCAGGCGATGGAAGAAGCATTGGGAGATTACGGGCGCAACGTGGGCCTGGCTTTTCAAATTGTCGACGACGTT
This sequence comes from uncultured Acidobacteriota bacterium, assembly GCA_963774515.1. Taxonomy (GTDB): domain Bacteria; phylum Acidobacteriota; class Terriglobia; order Terriglobales; family Acidobacteriaceae; genus JAKAAZ01. The sequence continues at coordinate 40,108 of CAVZFK010000016.1, forward strand.
CTGGATTTGACAGCGAGCGAAGCCGTTCTCGGCAAGCCGACCGCAAGCGATCTGCGTGAAGGTAAAGCGACTCTGGCGGTTGTGCATTCGTTAGAGCACGGCACTCCCGAAGAGCGCGCCGATATTTTGGCGGTGATTGAGGATCAAGGGTTTGAACGGGTTCGGCACGAGCGCATCCTAGACATCCTGCATCGCAATGGCTCGCTCGATTATGCAATTCAAGTGGCCGACGCGCACGCCGAGGCCGCGCGAGGCAATCTTTCCGGATTGCCGGACTCTGAATTCAAACGGGCGTTATTGTGGGTGCCCGACTTCGTTGTATCCCGTGAAAAATAGCGCGTGGCGAAAGCAATTCTCTGCCTCATGCCTTTCTGCCCATAGTCGTCGCGCATCATAAGCGATATTGACTTCAATTTTTGGAGATTGTATGCGGGTACTACCCAACCGAATGCGTGCGCTTGCTCTTTCCCTCGGCGCATTTGCCCTGCTGGGGTGGATTACGGCGGATGGACAAACCGCCGCACCGAATGCTGCGACGCCGACCGCAACTGCACCCAAGGCGTCGGCGGCAAACCCGGCCTCGCCTGCGGCAGCCGCGCCGAATAATGAAATCCAGATCCTGAACCACGTCAATCGCATATTGGAATGGTCCCGCCTGTGGGGAGGTGCGGACGCTTATGTGGTCGTGCCAGGTGATGAACTATTTGTCGCAAACGGCCAGGACATGGCTCGCAAAGTTGTCGACCTGGAGTTCAAGTCTGCACTGGCACAGGCCGCTCTGCTTGCTGAATCATCGAATAAGCCGTCGCCGCCACAAGAGAATGCCGCGGGCGTGGCGAATTCGCAGAACCTTGCGAAGCTGCAGCAAAATGTTGGTGACAAGCTGCAAGGATTGAATGCGCAATTAGACACAATTAACAAAGAGATTCCAACCGCACACGCCAAGGAACGCCCCGCGTTGGAATCGCAGCGCGATACTTTGCAGGGGCAGATCGCGTTGGCACAAGCGCTGCAAAGCAATCTGCAGCAGTTGACCGCATTCGTGAATTCGACCGACGCAGCCAGCGGAGTCGCAACTGAGCTGACCACGAAGATCCGCGCGCTGCAACGGACAGTTCCCACCGCGGCCAGCCCGGTGGAATCAACGGCAAGTAAATCGCCCTCAAAAACTCCGGCAACATTGTCGCAAATTCAATTACCCACCTTCGCGGGTACGCGCGGCGAAGGACTTGTGGGGCAGATGAGCCAGATGGTCCATCTGGTGAGCAGTTTGCACTCCCTGGATCAGTTGAAGAATGAGACGACGCGACTGCAAACTTCTACCGAACATCTGCGCGCTCCATTGCTGGCCGCATTGCGGTCGACCCTGCATCAGGGCCAGGTTGAACTCGAAAATAATGCCCCGTCCGGCACGAATTCCGAGCCGGCGGGCGGTGACCAGCAGGGGGCAAATTCGAGTTCTACCAACGCGGCGACTGGCTCGACGGCTTCTCAGAATCCTGCGCCAGCACCGGCCACCGCAACTGCGCCGCCGCAAACAGCGCAGCAGCGACAACGCGCGACCGCACAACTGGTGCAGCGATTCAAGCAGCTTTCTGATGCGACCATCCCCCTGAGCCAGGAATTAATTTTGATGGATCAGAGCCAAGCGAATCTGAAACAGTTGCAGGACTCTGTCAACCACGAGTACGGCCAGATTTTGCGTTCCGTATTGCTGCGGGTTGCAACCTTGTTGATCGCGCTGGGGCTGATCTGGCTGTTTTCTGAATTGTGGCGGCGAGCGACGTTCCGCTATATCAAAGATGCTCGTCGACGCCGTCAGTTCCTGGTGCTGCGCAGAGTCATTACCGGCTTCTGCATGTTCGTTGTGGTTCTGCTGGGATTCGTCAGTGACTTTAGCTCACTTGCGACGTATGCGGGCTTGATTACTGCCGGCGTTGCCGTGGCGTTACAGACCGTGATTTTATCGGTGGCGGCATATTTCTTCCTGGTAGGTCGCTATGGGGTTCGCGTCGGCGATCGAGTGACGGTGGTGTACAACGGCGCCAACAGCGTGACCGGTGATGTGGTGGACATTGGCCTGGTGCGTTTTTACCTGATGGAATTAGCGGGAAGCGGCATTGAGCTGACGCCCACCGGCCGCATTATCGTGTTTCCTAATTCTGTGCTGTTTCAGACCAGTCCTCTATACAAACAATTTCCGGGCACGGAATACATGTGGCGGGAGATTGGATTGCCGATGGCTGCCGACAGCGACGTGGCACTCGCGGAAAAAGAATTGCTGGCAAGCGTCAACACCATGTACTCGGAATACAAGCCAACTCTCGAACGCCAGCATTCCGGGCTGGAACAGTCGTTGGGGGTGCACATCGACGTGCCCAAACCTTATGCGCGCCTGCGCTTGATTGCGACCGGCCTGGAAGTTGTCGTCAGCTATCCAGTTCCACTGCGCCAGGGGTCGGCCATGGATGATCGTATGGTGACGGCGGTGATGGACATTTTGAGAACGAATCCGTCGATCCATCTGGCGGAAGGAGCTTCGCCGAAGTTGCGTTCGACGATTAAAGTCTAGGCACCGGCGTGCGGAAGATTCTGGCGCAAAAAGTATCTCGCTACAGGCTGCCGGACTGGCGCGACATTCCGCCGTCGATAAAGAAAGTGCTGCCTGTGCAATAGCCGGCAGCCTCGGACGCAAGAAAAATGGCGAGGTCCGCGACCTCTTCCGGCTTGCCCCATCGTCCCAATGGAATTTCCGCCATCAATGTGGACTCAATCTTTTTGCTCGCTTCGACATCGGCATCGATGGGCGTGTAAATGGCGCCGGGCGCGATATTGTTGACGGTGATTTTGTACTGCGCCAGTTCCACGGCAATGGTTCGCATCAACATGCGAAGGCCGCCTTTAGCCGCGCAATAGGGAGCATTGGTCGGCATGGGCAAATCTTCATGAACGGAAGAAATGTTGATGATGCGGCCGCCGGTTCCTTGCTGGATCATCGCTTTCGCCGCTGCCTGCGCGCATAGGAACGGGCCCGTCAAATCCACCGCAATCACTTTCTGCCATAGCTCGAATGGATATTCCGTGAACGGATGTTTCGACTCCATGCCAGCGTTATTCACAAAAATATCCAGGCGGCCCATGGTCGTGATGGCGTGCGCCACTAACGCGTTCACTTGATCTGGGTTGGAAACGTCGGCTTCAAAGGCCATCGCCTTGCTGCCTTTGCTGCGAATATTGCTGACGACTGCATTGGCCAGATCGGGCGCGCCGACGTAGTCGATGACGACCGCGGCTCCCTCCGCAGCCATTCCAGTGGCGATGGCTTTGCCGATGCCGGTGGCTGCGCCGGTGACGATGGCGACCTTGCCTTGCAGTTTCATTGAAAGGTTCCTCCTGAAGCGATGTCGTTTTACGGGGAGCGACGAATGCGGCCGGATTCAAGCTGGTGAAAACTTGCGGTCGCGGATCGAAGCAAAATCAGGATACCTGCTAGACGAGAAATTTCCCGGCGTCTTTTTCCTTCAATTCCAGACCTAACCCAGGACGAGACCAGTCGGGAAACATGTGGCCCTGGCGCGGCTCGCAAAATCCATCGAAGAACATTCGCTCGATGCGAGCATGATCATGGAAGAATTCCAAATGTCGCGCGCGGGGAACGGCGCAACAAGCGTGCATATGAATACTAGGAGCGCAGTGTGCCGAGAGCGCGATTTGATGCGCGTCGCAGACCGCGGCTGCGGCAAGAAATCCAGTGATTCCCTGGGCACGCGTCGCATCTGCCTGTTGCACGTCGACGCTTTTTGCCGCCAGCATGTTTTCAAAGTAGGGGACAGTGTAGCCGTATTCTCCGGCCGCGACTTCCATGGGGGCTGGAACGTGGCTGCGAACGAAATAGAGGCCGGCGAGATCATCGGAGCTCACCGGCTCTTCAAACCAGGTCACGTGGGAGGAGTGGAATATCTTCTGCCAGATGAATCGCCTGCTTTGCCGTATATGCGCCGTTGGCGTCGACGAATAGCTGAACCTTGTCTCCAATGGCGGCGCGGGCGATTTGTACCCGCCGCGGATCATCCTCAGGATGAGTGCCAACCTTCATCTTCACAAATGGAAATCCGTCCTGGGCCCAGCCACCGAGTTGTGACTGCAGTTGGCGATCATCGTAGGAGGTGAATCCCCCGCTGCCATATGCTGGAATCGATTCTCGTGCTGCGCCAAGAAGTTGAACCAGAGAAACATGCAGCAGCTTGGCACGCAAATCCCACAAGGCAACATCGATGGCGGAGATGGCCATGGCGGCAATTCCGCGATTGCCAAGGTTGCGCACCGAGCGCTGCATCTTCATCCACAATGTTGGATGTTGAAATGGGTCGGCGGAATCGATGATCGTCTTGAGCAAATGCTGCGCGACTTTCGCCGTGGCCGCGTCGGCATAGGTGTACCCAATGCCACGCACGCTGCCGACTACAAGCTCAACCAGCACCATGGTGGTTGAGTTCCAGGAGATGGTGCCATCCGCTTCCGGCGCATCGGTGGGAACGGTATAGACGCGAATAGTGCTGCTTGAAATTGAATCCACATAGAAGGGATTCGCCGCGCTCTCGTGGAGTTGTGTCAAAGCGGATTTTCTGTGCGTATGCCCGCTGATACATCCCGCTTGTTGAATCTGTCCTCTAACTGAATGTGGCAAGGTGTTGTTCGATGCGTGTTTTGACAGCGTCCCACGCGGCTGTTTCAGCCCATCTCTTTCCGACATTCCGCGATGTGAGCAAGTCTTCATCGCCCAACTGCGAAACCGAAGAGGAAGTAATCCCATGAGCCAGCAAGTTGCAGATGTCCTGTTTGAGCGCCTGATTTCATGGGGCGTCGATACGATCTTTGGATTTCCTGGCGACGGCGTCGACGGTTTGTTTGAAGGACTGAGAACTCACCAGGAGAAGTTGAAATTTATTCAGGTGCGGCACGAAGAAGCCGCGGCATTTGCAGCTCTCGGGTATGCGAAATATTCCGGTCGTTTGGGAGTTTGCATCGCCACATCCGGCCCCGGAGGAATTCATTTGTTGAACGGTTTGTACGATGCCAAGTGCGATGGGCATCCGGTGCTCGCAATTACAGGTCATACGTTTCATGACCTGATCGGCACGCATTATCAGCAGGACGTCGATCTGGACAAATTGTTCATGGACGTCTCTGTATACAACGAGCGCATCATGGGACCTGCGCACGTCAAGTCCGTGGTGGACGAAGCAATTCGAACTGCTTTTGCTCGTCGCGGAGTGGCGCACATCACGATACCGAAAGACATTCAGGAATGGCCAGTCTCCAATCAGAAGCGCTCCGACGCGAACATTGCGAATCACAGTGAGAATCGATTCCATCCGTCTCATCCCACTCCCACGCACACGTCTCTCGAGCAGGCAGCAGCAATCTTGAACGACGGCAGTCGCGTGGTCATGCTGGTCGGCGCCGGGGCCTTAGGCGCACGCGAAGAAGTGATTCAAGTGGCGGAAACTTTGGGCGCGCCCGTAGTGAAAGCTCTGCTGGGCAAGGCCGTCATTCCCGATCGCCATCCTTTGGCCATTGGAGGTATCGGGCTGCTGGGTACAGCTCCGTCACAGGAAGCGATGGAAGAGTGCGACACGTTGCTGATGGTCGGCACAAGTTTCCCATACATGGAATTTCTTCCGAAGCCCGGCAACGCGAAGTGCGTGCAGATTGACATCGACCCGGCGCGCATGGGGCTGCGGCATCCCGTCGATGTGGAGTTGGCGGGCGACGCCAAAGGCACACTGGCGGCGCTGTTTCCACTGTTGAAGCGGAAGAAGCGGCGGGGATTCCTTGAAGATTATCAAGACCGCATGAAGAGTTGGAACGAAGTGATGGAGAAGCGCGGCACTCGGATGGATATGCCGATGAAGCCGCAGGTGGTGACCTATACGCTGAATCGGCTACTGAATGACGATGCCATCGTTTCCTCCGATAGCGGCACCATCGCCACCTGGGCCGCGCGATATATCGAGATGCGCGGTGACATGAAGTTTTCTTTGTCCGGCTCGCTAGCGACCATGGCGAATGGCTTGCCTTATAGCATTGGCGCTGCGGTCGCATATCCGGGGCGACAGGTTGTTTGCGTGGTGGGAGACGGAGGTCTGACCATGCTGCTGGGCGAGCTGGCCACGCTTGCGAAGTACAAGCTGAATGTGAAGGTCATCGTCGTCAAGAATAATGTGCTGGGGCAGATCAAGTGGGAGCAGATGGTCGAGGATGCGAATCCGGAATTTGGCGTCGACCTGCATCCCATCGACTTTGCGAAAGTGGCGGAGGCCTGCGGTGTCGCCGGGTACACCCTGGAGCAACCGGACCAGGCGGAGACCATCTTGCGGCGCGCGCTGCAGGATAAAGGTCCCGCCGTCGTTCAGTGCGTCGTCGATCCGAATGAGCCGCCGCTTCCAGGAAACATCTCCACCAAACAGGCGCGCAACTTTGCGGAAGCCTTGTTGAAGGGTGAGAAAAACCGTAACAAGATCATCAAGACAATTTTGGAAGATAAAGTGCGCGAAGTCGTTTAGCGCGGTTGGTGTTGCGGTGACGGCGAATGCAGACACAGAAATCGAATGGATGAGGATGGATAAGGCAAAAACGAAACGCTCGGAAAACCTGCGATCGGTGGAGATTGACAGGGACGATGACTCTTCGGCGGGCACTGTAGTTGGAGAAATGGAGGGCACCGCCTCCTCTATGGACGAGCACATTCGCGAGGGCAGATTTCAGCGGAGTTTGTCGTTGCTGGCGGGTGCTTCCAGCCTGATGACGGGCCTTGAAGTTGGCTACGAACATTATCGCGGCAGCTACAGCCGGCGAGTGATGTATACCCCAGTCGCGCTCAGCTTGCTGTTATTTGCTGGCGGCGTAGCTGGATTCTTTAGCGGACGGGCAGCACGACGTGTCTTGCGCCCCATTGCTGCGCTGACTCTCGCGGATGGAGTGCTCGGATTTTATTTCCATCTTCGCGGGATCGCTCGCAAGCCAGGTGGTTGGCGGTTTCCAATGACCAATATGGTGATGGGGCCTCCGGTGTTTGCGCCCTTGCTGTTCGGCATCAGCGCCTACCTTGGATTGATCGCTTCTTATCTTCGTCGCGAACAAGGGCACGACAGTCCGGCCGACGATGTTGCCTGGTTTCCGCGCGCGGCACATGAAAAACACTGGGCGGCAGCGCTGCCTTCGGGGAAAATATCGAAGCCGGAAACAATCAGTTTTTCTCAGGACCTGCGTGAGGGACGCTTTCAGAAACACATGGCTGCCGCAACGGTGTTCGCGGCATTCTTCAGCGGGTTTGAAGCCTTCTATTCTCACTACAAAAATAATTTCCGCTACAAGGCGCAATGGACTCCGGTGCTGTTGGCGCCGATGGTGATGACCGCCGGGATTGTCTCGTTGCGGAATCGCAAAGCGGCGCAGACCTGGCTACCCGCGCTCTCGGCGCCGCCGTTATTGATGGCGGAGTCGGCTTTTTCTATCACGCGCGCGGCGTGTTGCGGCGTCCTGGCGGAAGAAAACATCTGCTCTACAACATCATGTATGGTCCGCCTATCCTGGCGCCATTGCTGTTCAGCGCATGCGGCATGTTAGGACTGCTCGCCAGCTTGTTCCGGAGAGAGCCATGAAGCCGCATCGCGAAGGTCAGCCGGGGTATTATCCAGGATTCTCCACGCTCGGGCAGCAGTCGCATTGGGATGAAGCGACCCGCAAGACCGTGCTGGAACGAGTGAGTCGCTCGCAGAAGCTGCGATTCTTTACCGCGAAGGAAGCTCCACTGATTGAAGCGATCTTCGAACACATTCTGCCTCAGAGCGATCGCTCAGAACAATATCGAATCCCCATTGTGCCTGCCGTGGATGATCGCTTGTACAACAATCGAATCGACGGCTATCGCTACGAAAGCATGCCGCCCGATCAGGAGGCGTATCGACTAGGAATGCAGGCCATCGAGGAAATCGCAAAGCTGAAAGATGGTCGAGGCTTTCTCGATTTGACGCCGCTGGAGCAGGACAAGCTGCTGAAGACGTTGCATGATGGCAAGCCTGAGGGTGCTCACGAAATTTGGAAGCACATGCCAGTGCACCGATTCTGGATGCTGCTGGTGCAGGATGCGGCGGAAGCGTATTACTCGCATCCCTACGCGTGGGATGAGATCGGCTTTGGCGGCCCTGCCTATCCGCGCGCTTACATGCGCCTGGAACATGGCGAACCGGAGCCATGGGAGGTGAACGAGCAGCGCTATGCTTGGCTGGCTCCGGAGGATTCCGTCTCCGATGTTTCCGAGTGGATTGGTGGTCATGATAAGCATCTCGGAACCCCCGGTCAGGGAGGCACGCATTGACGCAGTTGCTTCGCGATTGGTGGAAGAAAGATGTGCTGAACGAACGCAACGGCGACGGTCACGCGCTGGGTCCCATTCAGAAAATTGACGTCCCGATGCGGCGCTTTGGCGAAGAAGAAGTGGACTACGTGATTGTCGGTGTCGGCTCAGCCGGCGGCGTCTTGCTGCAGCGCCTATCGCGCGCGGGTTTTCGAGTGCTGGGCCTGGAAGCGGGACCGTTCTGGAATACGGAGCGCGACTGGGTCAGCGACGAAGCGGGCTCGCACAATCTCTACTGGGAAGATTTGCGCATCACCGGCGGCGAACATCCTCTGGCGCTGGGCGCGAATAATTGCGGTCGTGGCGTTGGCGGAGGTTCCGTACATTGGGCGGCCTTCACGCCTCGCCTGCATCCTTCGGATTTTCGCATTCACTCTGAAGATGGAGTCGGCATCGACTGGCCGATGACCTACGACGAGTTGAAACCCTACTACGAACAGTTGGAGTTGGAAATGCCCGTTGCAGGACCCGCCTATTATCCATGGGGCGATCCGCACGGCTATGCTTACGGGCCGCATCCGATGGGCGGCGTGGGCGATGTTCTGATCAAGGGCTGCACTCGCCTCGGAATTGGAGTCAGCATCGGTGGACCGGTGGCGATTCTTTCCGGTTCCCATGGCGATCGCCAGCACTGCATCTATCGCGGCTTCTGCATTCAGGCGTGCAAGGTGGGCGCGAAGGCCAGCACGCTGATCACTCACGTTCCCGATGCGTTGGAAAATGGCGCGGAGATTCGTGACAACTGCATGGTCAGCCGCATTCATGTGAACAGAGAAAATCGCGTCACTGGAGTGAGTTATTTTGACGCGAAGCGGCAAAGAGCATTTTCAAAAAGCGAAAGCGGTCATCGTTTCCGGCTATGCGATTGAGACGCCGCGCCTGTTGCTGAACTCCGCGTGTCCCGGCTATGAGAATGGGTTGGCGAATTCAAGCGATACGGTGGGGCGCTATCTGATGGCGCAGGCCGGCAACGTGGTGCTGGGGCGCTTCGAAGAACTGGTGCGCATGTACAAAGCTCCGCCAGCGCACGCGTTGACGGAAGAATTTTACGAGACCGATCCTAAGCGTGATTTTGCCCGCGGGTTTGCGATTCAAACGGTCGGTCCATTGCCCATTGCATTCGCCAAACAGATGATGACGGCGAAAGGCGCATGGGGATGGGGCTTGCGGCGCGTAATGATGGACTACAACCACTGGGCGGCAATTGCATTGCTGGGAGAAATTTTGCCGTGGCCGGAAAATCGCGTGCAGCTGGCGGAGGAGAAAGACCGTTTCGGTCTACCGGTCGCAAAGGTCACATTCAATCTGCATGACAACGATAAGAAGCTGATCGAGTTTGGAAAAAACAAAGTGATGGAGGTGATGAACGCTGCCGGTGCACAGGAAGTGGTGCAGGAGTCACGTTACGCGCATCTCGTCGGCGCAGCCCGAATGGGTTCCGATCCGCGCACTTCCGTGGTCGATAAATTTGGACGGACGCATGACTTAAGTAACCTTTTCGTGTGCGATGGAAGCGTTTTGCCCACGCAGGGCAGCGCCAATCCGGGGTTAACGATTCAAGCATTAGCGGCGCGGACAGCTGATTACTTAATTGCCCAAGGGGTATCTATTTTTACTCGCAGGGATCGGGATATGATGCAGCCAGCCATTCGGAGAGATCTTGCTCCGCCAGGGACCTACGGCCGAGGAATTCCGCGGTTGGCCAACACAAATCTTGCGAAACGATAGAAATGGCAACGTTTACGATGGACGCGCGAACCAGCGCGGCAAGTTGGAGAAGGGGATACAAGATGAAGAGGAACCAAGTCGTGATGGTTACCGGCGCTTCTGCGGGTCTGGGCCGTGCCATCGCACATGGATTTGCAAAGCAAGGTGCGAAGATTGGGCTGATTGCGCGAAATCGAGAGGCACTGGAAGCTTGCAGACAAGAAGTCGAGGAAATGGGTGGCGAAGGGCTGGTGCTGCCGCTGGATGTGAGTGATGCTCCATCGATTGAGCACGCTGCGAATCGGCTGGAAGAGGCCTTTGGGCCCATCGATGTGTGGGTCAATAACGCCATGGCGTCCGTGTTTTCGCCGGTGAAGAAAATGACCGCGGAAGAGTACAAGCGGGTGACCGAGGTCAGCTATCTGGGCTATGTTTACGGTACCCAGGCAGCACTGCGCCGTATGTTGCCGCGCGATCGAGGCACAATCATCCAGGTCGGTTCAGCGCTGGCGGTGCGCAGCATTCCGCTGCAGTCTGCCTATTGCGCTGCCAAGCACGCCATCATTGGATTTACGGATTCGCTGCGATGCGAGCTTTACCACGACAAGAGCAATGTCCAGCTGACAGTGGTGCAGATGCCCGCGATGAATACCGTTCAGTTCACATGGGTCAAGAGCCGGTTGCCCGATAAGCCGCAACCTGTGCCGCCGATTTTTCAACCGGAAGTTGCCGCCAAAGTGGTGGTGCATGCTGCTGGAGTGGATCGGCCACGTCGAGAATACTGGGTGGGATCGCCCACGGTGGAAGCCATCGTCGGACAAATGTTTGTTCCTGGCCTGCTCGATCGCGACCTGGGAGAGACAGGATACAAAGCGCAGCAAACGGATGTTCCGGATGATCCCAATCGGCCGAATAATTTGTGGGACTATGTTCCGGGAAAGCACAGCGCGCATGGTCCGTTCGATAAGAAATCTTGCTCGTTCAGCCCACAGGTCTTCCTCGATCTGCATCATAAATGGTTTGCAGCCGGTGGCGCCGCGCTGGTGACGGCCATTGTGGTGGCGTACAAAAAGAAACAGGAAGTCCAGGGGGAATCGCATGGCGCTTGAATTGGCAGTCGACAATCAGAGTGGAAATTCGGTCGCGCTGGCGAAAGTATGCGCCGTGCACAAAGGCATGGCGGTTGCGTGTTGCTGCGCTGCGATAGCGACACTGGCTCCCGTGGCGCTGGTGCAGTTGCATATCATTCGAGACCTGCCGGATTTGCCGGGACGATTGTTCGATTCCAAGCGCGTGGTCACGTCGAAGGGTGCGTATCATCTTGGCATTCCCGACGGCGTGCTGGGTCTGGCGAGTTATGGTGTGACGCTAGGACTGCTACTGGCGGCGACTCCAGAACGGCCCATGGTTCGACGGTTGTTACGCGGCAAGCTGGCCTGGGACGCGACCATGGCGATTCGAAATGTTCGCAAGCAGGTGACCGAACATAAGCGCATCTGCTCCTGGTGCATTGGAGCTGCGGTGGCCACGGCGGGCCTGGTATTTTTTGGGCGCAAAGTGCGAGACGCGGAGCCGGCTGCGCACCGCCTGAAATCGCCTTCCTGAAGCGAGAGCATCTGTGCTATTGCCGGCGTTCGAGTCGGCATTGAGGCATCCGCTCTATAATTCGCTTGTTCATGAATTGGGCTCCCGTAAGAATAATCCGTAGTTGGTTCGACTCCGAACAGGGTGTGCCCGACCATCATATTTCGCGCTGGATCTTTCTGCGCGCGCTCGGCCTCATCTATTTTTCTGCTTTCTATTCCCTGATTTTTCAGATTCGCGGTCTGATTGGGCCTCAGGGAATTCTGCCGGCTGGGCAGTATTTGGCCGCTGTGGAACGAGGATTGGGACCGCTTCGCTTCTGGTACGCACCCACACTGTTATGGATTTCCAGCGGTTCGCATATGCTGATGGCCATTTGCTGGGTGGGCATTGTGGCATCGCTATTGGTAACGGCGAACGTCTGGCCGCGAGCCAATCTGATCATTTGCTTTATCTGTTTTCTCTCCTTCGTCAGCGCTGCAGGAGATTTTTCCGGCTATCAGTCCGATGGCATGCTGCTGGAGGCGGGATTCATCTGCCTCTTCTTTGCGCCCGCTGGATTGTTGCCCGGCTGGGGAAGAAGCAGTCCACCGGTGCGTGCCAGCTTGTTTCTCTTGCTATGGGAATGGTTCCGGATTTATTTCGAGTCCGGTGTGGTGAAGCTGGCGAGCGGCGATCCGCAATGGCGTCACCTAACGGCGATGGATCAGTACTACCAGAATGGTCCGCTGCCAACGTGGATTGGCTATTATGTCGAGCAATTGCCGCACTGGTTTCAAGCTTCGACCGTGGTAGCGACGTTGTTGATGGAACTGGTGTTGGTGTTCATGCTATTCCTGCCGCGAAAATGGCGCATCGTGTGTTTCTTCATCGTGACCCCGTGGCAGATCGTCGTGATCCTGACCGCCAATTATGCGTTTTTGAATTACATTGTGCTGGCCCTCGGTTTTCTGTTGCTGGATGATCGCTTCCTGATGCGATTCGTTCCTGCGCGCTGGAAATTCACTATCCCTGAAAACAATAGGGAGATCGTGACCGATCACGAGGACAGTCCAATTAGCGTGCTGCGAGAGGAGCCAGCCTTTGTGCAGCCTTCGGGTGCGCGCCGACAGCTTCAACCCATAGGATTGGCGTTCACGGCTGTGATCCTGACGTGGATTTTCTATGCGACAACGGTGCCGATGCTGCAGATGTTCTGGCGTAGCATTCCGCTGCCAACCGCGCCGTTGCTAGCTTTGCAGCCGTTTCGCATTGCCAATGAATATGGGCTGTTCGCAGTGATGACGCCCAATCGATATGAAATTGAATTTCAAGGATCGGATGACGGCAAGAACTGGATCGCTTACCCGTTCCAGTACAAGCCGCAGGCGCTCAACAAGGCGCCCGGAATTTATGCGCCTTACCAGCCCAGGTTCGATTGGAATCTATGGTTCGCATCGCTGGGTTCGTGGACGCAATATCCCATTGTGCCGCGAACGGAAGAGCTATTGCTGACGAATGATCCTGCCGTGCTGTCCCTGTTCGCAGGGAATCCATTTCCGAATCATCCTCCGCGCATGGTGCGTGCTGTCCTGTGGCAATACTGGTTCACGACTCTCGACGAGAAACATGCCACTGGAAACTGGTGGCGTCGGCTGCTGCTGGGCGCCTATGCTCCCACATTGACGATTGGCCCGGACGGAAAAATTGCAATGGTGCGAGAAAATGGCCCGGACATGATGGCTCCGCCGCAGTAGAGTTCAATGTATGGGCAAGCGCGATCGCGACGTTCGGCACAAGAAAGCATGCGTGATTGGCGCAGGCCCCAACGGGTTGTCGGCTGCGATTGTGTTGGCGCAGGCCGGTCTGCGCGTGGACGTATTCGAGGCGGAAGCCCAACCGGGCGGCGGCGCACGCACCATGGAATTGACGCTTCCGGGATTCCATCACGACTTTGGCTCTGCTGTGCATCCCATGGCCGTCGGATCGCCGTTCTTCAATTCTTTGCCGCTCACGGACTATGGCCTCGAGTGGATTTATTCTCCTGCACCGCTGGCGCATCCCTTCGACGATGGCAGCGCAATTACATTGGAGCGAAATCTGAAGGATGCGGAGCGCGTGCTACAAGAAGATGGACGCGCCTGGCGGAATCTGATGGCGCCGCTTGCGAAGAATTGGCCGGCATTTGCGAAAGATGTTCTTCGACCGTTGTTGCGATTTCCGACCCATCCATTTTTGTTAGCAAATTTCGCCCAGGATGCGCTGCCTCCAGCGACCTTTGTTGCCCGGCGAAGATTTCGCAATGAGCGTACGCGCGCATTGTTCGCCGGTCTCGCGGCGCACTCATTCTTGAGCCTGAACGAACCGCTCAGCGCGTCTTTCGGCATGGTGTTAGGAGCCGCCGCACACGCGGTTGGCTGGCCAATTCCTCGAGGAGGTGCGCAGGCCATCACCAACGCGTTGTCCGCGCATCTGGTTCGACTGGGAGGAAAAATCATCCCCTCTACTCGCGTGGAAGACCTCGACCATGTTCGAAAATACGACGTCGTTCTCTGCGACATCACGCCGCGGCAATTGTTACATCTGTCACAAGGCAAGCTGACGCCGGGATATCGCAAGCGCATCGAGGAATTCCGCTACGGACCGGGAATTTTTAAAGTGGATTACGCGCTTTCATCGCCGATTCCGTGGAAGTCCGCAGAATGTTTGCGCGCCGCAACCGTACATGTGGGCGGCACCATGGCGGAGATCGTCGCGTCAGAAGCTGCAATGGCAAGTGGCGCGATTGCTGAGAGGCCGTTCGTGTTGCTGGCGCAGCCGACGTTATTCGATCCATCACGCGCACCTGCTGGGAAGCACATTGCATGGGCCTATTGTCACGTTCCCAACAGTTCTTCGTGCAATATGCTGCCGCGAATTGAGACGCAGATCGAGCGCTTCGCTCCTGGATTTCGCGATTGCGTTTTGGCCCGTCGCGCTTCGTCTCCGGCAGATCTGCAATCGATGGATGCGAACCTGGTGGGTGGCGATATCAGCGGAGGCGCGTCCGATCTTCGCCAATTTCTCTTTCGCCCAACATGGCGGCAATATGCAACGTCAGACGAGCGAATCTACCTTTGCTCATCTTCCACGCCGCCGGGCGGAGGTGTGCATGGCATGTGTGGCTACAACGCCGCAAGGCTCGCGCTTCGACGTCTGTTCAGAAACTAAGGGAAGCGATAGACGCTGAAACACGATCGCTGTAGAAGCACACGCTAGCGGAAAATCCAATTTAGCAAAATACAAATCGCAGCGATGCTCGTGGCCATGATCCACGGTGCCCGCATCAGCCGGGGGGTAGTTTTTTCTTCTGACGGATGTCGCTCGAAGACCACGCCCTTCAGTTCTTCCGCGGGCTTTCGTGCTGTCCATAGACTGATGATGCAGGTGGTCAGAAAGCATACCGACCATCCGGCCATGGCTCCATAAAAATTGGCTGACATGTCGCTGCCGTAGTGAATCCAATGCAGGCGATAAAGAATGTTATGCAGTAGCGCCGCGAGAATTCCTGCAAGCAAGCCCCAGAATCCTGCGGCGGGTGTTGCCCAGGTGGTGAACATTCCCAGCAGAAAAGTCGCGAACAGCGGCGCATTGAAAAATGAAAATAGCAACTGCACATAGTCCATCAGGCTGTTAAAGCTGAGAACTATGTAGGCCGTTGCGATGCTCAGGATCGTCGCGACAACCGTAGTAACGCGGCCGACTCGCACGTAATGGCGATCAGGTTTGTTCTTCACCAGGTGAGCGCGATAGAGATCGTGGGTCCACACGGTGTTGAATGCCGTAATATTGCCGGCCATGCCAGACATAAAGCTTGCGAGCATCGCCGTCACGCCCAGCCCGAGCAATCCATGGCCATAGTAGTGCGCGAGTAATGCCGGCAGTGCAAGATCATATCGCGCGGCAAGGCTCGACGGAAACAGCGCCACGGCAGCCAAGCCGGGAAGTACAACCAGCAAAGGGAAGAAGAGCTTGGTCACTGCGCCAATCAAGGGTGTTTCGACGGAGGCCTTCAGGTCGCGAGCCGCAAGAGCGCGCTGAATCAGAAGAAAATCGGTGCACCAATATCCGCAGCCGAGTACAAAGCCCAGGCCCACCACGGTGCCGAAAACATCCATCGGAGATTGCGAAGGGCTTACGAAGGGAAGTCCTTCCCACGTGTGCGACATTGCAGTCGGAAGCGCGGCACGCAGTCCGGGGAAACCGTGAAAATCTTTCAAAATAAAAATCGCCAGCGGAAGCAGGCCGGCGACGAGCAGAACAAACTGCAGCACCTCATTGTAGATGGTGGCCTTGAGGCCGCCGAGCACCACGTAGAGCAGCACAAATACCGCGGCCAGTACGACTCCAGTGGCAAAACTCCAGCCGAGAAATTCGCGCAGAATGATGGCCATGGCATACAGGCTGATGCCGGAAACCAGGATCATCAATGAAGCGAATGAGACGGCGTTCAGGATGCGGGTTTTTTCATCGAAGCGGAGTTTTAGAAATTCCGGCACGCTGAGCGCCTTGCTGCGGAAATAAATCGGCATCATGAACAGAGCGAGAAACAACATCGCCGGAATTGCGCCCACCCAATAAAAACTGTTCGCCCGTGCGCCATACTTCGCTGCCGCGGAGACAATCCCCATCACTTCCAGCGCACCGCAGTTGGCTGCCACGAACGCGATACCGGTCACAATTGCCGGCAGCGATCGCCCGGCATGGAAGAACTCCGCGGAGGTATTTGTACCTCCGCGCAGTCGCAGGCCGATGAGGACAATCACCAGAAAATAGGAACCAATGATGACGAGATCGAGCCAATTCAGCGAGACTGCATGCATCCTTCGGTCCTATCGCCAATCTGTGTCCTGACGCAAGCGCCGGTCAGGCGAGAAAAGTATGCCGCCGACTTTCTATCGAGTAGAATCCGTTCGGCGGATTTCAAACACTGCTGTTGTTTCGCCCGCGGCAAATGGAATCGTAATGTGGCTGCGCATTTTGTCGCCTTGCAGCGCGATTCTCTTTCCGCTGTTCCAGTCCGTCATCTCGAATGAGCCACTCGGATAACCGGGAATGTTGAACTGTGCCGACGATGCACCACTGTCGTTGCGGAATAATACGATCATCCCTTCACCGCTGCGTGCCAGCCGGGCAAATCCATCCCATCGATCGACTCGCGGCTGTTGCCACGATCCCAGCGGAAAGAATGAGTCCGTCATCGAGACCGCACTCCGTAGTTTGGTGTAGCGCGCAATCCAATCCTTGTAATGTTGGCTTTCCGCGGGGGTTTGCTTCGTCAAATCTCCCAGGAAAACGGGACCTGATCCCATCTCCGTCGCAACGTGCTCCTGCCACGGAGGAGTCTCCGCTTGCAAATTTCCAATCAACATACTTTCTACTGGAATCGCCATGCCACGCTGATAGAGCAGGGTTCGTACCTGCAGCGGACCCGCGTCGTTGGCAGACTGATCGCGCACGTTGCTCATCCAATCCAAGTCCGCGACGCGCAGCAGGCCATAGTCGATCAGGTGCTTCTCTCCCCATAGCTCAAAGGTGTAATCAATCAGCAGATTCGGGAATCGCTGGTGCAGCGTCTCTGCAATCAGCTGCAGCGCTTCGTAGATTCGTTCGGCCGATTCCTGGTGAGATTTATGTTCGTGACCCTGTTCATAACATCCAGGTTCCTCGCCATACGCGTTGAACACCGAAGTCAAATCGAGCTTCACGTAACTCAACTTATTTTTCTCGACCAGGTCGGAGATGCGCTCGATCACATCGTACTTGTACGGAGACGCAAGACACATCACCACCCCCATTCCTTCCATTGCGCGGGATAGGCGAGGCTGACCATTTTCATCGCGACAGGCCCAGTCCGGATGCTGCACGTAGGACATCGGCCTTGCTGTTGATCAGAGCTACGGGAGCCCAGAGACCGCGCTTCATTCCGAGTGCGTCCGCCTCCGCGAATACAGGACCCAGGCCCTGCGGAAAGTGTTCCTTGTTGACGACATTTTCTCCGTAGATCTGTTGCCAGCCGTCGTCCATCGTAAACAACGTAAAGCCATCTGCACTCGCTTTCGCGATCAGGGTTTTCACCAGTGACGCGTTGATAGTCCGCTGCCACGGTTCCCACGTGTTGTAAATCCATTCCGGCGGCGTCTTCTCGTGATCGTGTGCAATGCGATCGCGAACATAGGACGGGATTCGCCAATGGGGATCCTCTGCGGTTCCTCGCTGGTAAAACAAAACCGACGCTGCCGCAGAGGTGAAAGTCTCGTGTGGCGCGAGTGTGCGCTCGAACGGAAACAGGTCCGTGTCGTACATTGCGGCAAAGCTGGAAGACCATCCGTCGTCAATTTCCATGCGTTTCATGTATCCGGGAACTTCGCTCAGAACGGCGAAGCCAATGCCGGTTTTCGCGTCCTCTAACAAACCGGCAACGTCATTGACTCGACCGGTGAAAAATGTTTCGCGCGGCTGCTCGCCGTATCCTCCATAGGCAATCAAGGTGTGTCGCGGACCGGGAAATAAAACTCCGCAGGAAACCGTCAGATGGCTCAACGTTGCGGGCACCGGCCCAGTGTTCGTGATGGTTAGGTACTGGCGAATCGCCGGTTGCCCTTTACCCAGTTCGTAGTGCAAGGTGATCAGCACCGGAGCGTTTCGACCGGCAAACGAAATCGCCAGGGTCTTGGTGCCGTCTGGAAGTGTGCCTTCCTCGCTGGCCGTCAACCGCACATCCTGGGATTTTCCCGACACGGTCTTATGATCGAAGTCAACGCTGAATTCGTCGCATGACGGATGCAGGGACCCTTGCGTAATAAATTCGTGGTTCGATTGCAAGTCCAGCCACTGAGTTGCTTCAAGTCCATAGTCGTCGGTAAATTTGAGGGCTTTGCGAACGACGCCGTTGTCCAACGTCCACTGACGCTGCGGCAACGAATTCTGCGCGAAAATAATCTGGGTCGATAGACAGTAAAAAATCAGCAGGGCGAGAATCACACGAGCAATCTTTTTCACGGAGTCTTCTTTCGTGGAGATTGACTGGCGGAATGAAGTGGATCGCTGGCTCAGCATTGATTCTGCCTCAAGGGAGAAGTATGCCGTTAGTGTGTTTCGGCCACGTCGATGAGACCTGAAAGCATTCCGCGTATTGGACGCCACACTGCAATCCGCGGAATCGTCCCACACAGTCGATGAAATCGAGGTAGGTCATGTTGTACTGCTCCTCAAGCCATGAGGATTGGCTCTTATGGCATGCAAGCATCTTTTTCTTCACTTCAAATGTGGTGCTGATGTCGACATAATTCTGCGGAACGAAGTCGACTCCTGCCATGGTGTCGAAAAAGTAGATTTCCGGAAGTTTGTCGTACGGCGGAGCCTCAGTCTTGATGTTCGGAACTGTAATCATGATGCGAACATCAGAGACAATCTGCGCAACCATGCGATGGTCCGGGTGATAGTCATTTGGAGAATGCGTCAGAATCACGTCCGGGCGCGATTGTCGAATCACATTCAAGAAATCCAAACGTGTCTGCTCGGTAGAGAAGAGAAACCCATCACTGTAGTTACCCATGGCGAGAAATTCAGCTCCAATCACTGCAGCGGAGGCGCGAGCTTCTTTCCCACGAATGGCGGCGATTTCTGCTTTCGGCAAAGTGGCCGAACCGCAGTCGCCGCTCATCGCCACCGCCATGGTGACGTGGTCGCCTCGTAATGCATATTTGGCCAGCGTGCCAGCGCACTGCAGTTCCAAATCGTCCGGGTGAGCGCCAATCGCTAATACTCGCAAGGGTCTGTCTCCAGATTAAAGTTGTGTTCGAGGGCGGCCACTGGCGAGACTCTCGTCGCACAGCTCGATGACTACGTTCACGATATAGGAAATGTAAATTTCCTGAAGGGAACTTTGGCGCACTCGACGCGGACCAAATCGGACGCTGATTATTTCTTCTTGCGGACGGGCTTTGTCACCGGCGCCGTTGATCCACGAGCAATCAACGTAGGCTTCATCAGGTGACTATCACCGTAGGGCTGGGTCCCATCTTCGCGCTTATGCGCCAGATGCTTCAGGATGTAGTCGGCCGCATATTCTCCCATTTCTCTCATGGGCTGTTGAATTGTCGTCAGGCCTGGGGTGCTGAGCGCGGACGGAGGAACATCGTCGAATCCAATCACGGAACAGCTTTCCGGTACGCGACGGCCGGCCTCAGACAAAGCGCGAATTGCGCCATAAGCAGTGAGATCGTCGAAGGCCAGAATGGCGGTGAATTTCTCGCCTGACTGGATGAGCTCATTCGCAACCTTTAAGCCGCCGTCAAAGCTCGAACTGGAATCCATCGTCCCAGGCAGATCGCGAATCAGAGCCGAGTTCAATCGGAGTCCAGCATCGGTCGCGAAACGCCGAATACCTTTCCACCGCATTCGGCTGTCGGCCATGCGGCGCGGTCCGCGTACGAAAGCAATCTCACGGTGCCCGAGCTGGTACAGGTGTTCCATAGCTGCGTATCCGCCGGCCTCGTTGTCCACCAGGACAGAGTTCACGGTAGGCGACTCAAGATCGCGACCGACCACAAGCGTGGGAATTTGACGATCATCAATATCTTCCAGCACCGTAATGTCGAACAGCAGCCAGTTCGCCACAGTGATCAAACCTTCCACTCTCCGCTCGATCATCATTTCGACATAGCGTTCCAACTGCGCCGGTTGATTGTGAGCGTCCATGACGATCGGCAGATAAGTCGTGGGCAGCAACTTGCGTTCCACGCCCTGCAGGATAAGAGTGCAGAATGGGTCGGCCAGGTCGATCACCAGCACGCCGATCATCTGGCTGCGCTGGCTGCGAAGCGAACGGGCAAAGATGTCGGGCCGGTATCCGAGCCGCTCCACAGCGTCCAATATTTTCTGCTTGGTCTTGGCGGGGATATATCGCGCCAGAGGCGCCTCATTCAAAACAAGTGAAACAGTCGAAGGCGAAAATCCGCTGGCTCGCGCTACATCCATCAACGTCACGCGTCTGCGGTTCAAACTGATTCTGGTCATTTTTTCTGTCCGCTAATGTATTGGTTCGATTTAATAACAGTTTCAGCAAACCCAGTCAATCAAGAAATATTTAATGTCAAATACTTGCAAAAACGATTTAATACTTGACACGCGTTTGTCCGGAATAGTACAAACCATGCAATCGTTGTCAACACAGCAGGGAGCAATATCTTTTTGGGGGGCTGCATATGAGCCACGTGTTTCGGAACACATCTTCGGTCTTAGAGGCGTCGCTGTCGGACAAGACCGGCAATCACCGTCACTACGCTACAACTCGTCCATCAACATTAAAATCGGTGAAAGCCAAGCTCATCGCAGGTATTGTTTCGATTTTGTGCGTGCTGGTTCTAGGGTCGATCTCCACTCCGCGACTCGCCGCACAGATTGCATCCGGCGGCGTCACCGGAACGGTAAAGGACGCGGCCGGTGCGGTGATTCCCGGCGCGACTGTTACCCTCACGAATACTGAAACGGGGGTTAAGCAGACCGCCACCACTACCGCTACCGGATCCTATAACTTCACCGTAGTTCCGTACGGAAGCTACACTCTGCTGGTGCAGCACCCTGGTTTTCAAGATGTTTCCGTCAGCGGGATTGACGTACACGTGCAGGTCATCGTGACTCAAGACGCAACCTTGCCTACCGGGTCGGCGCAGCAGAAAGTTACAGTGACCGCCGCGACCCCGCTGCTGCAGGCGCAGAGCGCGACTATTGGTACCACGATCGATCACCAGCAGATCGTCGATCTGCCACTTCTCAGCCGCCACTTCGACACCTTGACTCAAATTGCCGCCGGTGCGACCACCGCCAACGTCAACTTTGGTGGATCGACCAACAGCGACTATTTCAACGTCAACGGCATGAATCCCTGGATGCAGGACTTCCGGCTGGATGGCATCGACAATAACGTTGAGCAATTTGGCGGCCCCGGACCGCTGAACGACAACCTGCAGGTTACGCCCCCGCCGGACGCCATCCAGGAATTTCGCCTGCAGACTGGAAACTTCCCGGCGGAATTTGGCCATTCCTCGGCTGCCATTATCAATGCGGTCATTAAATCGGGTACAAACCAGGTTCATGGCGATCTATGGGAGTTCCTGCAGAACACTGCTGCGAATGCGATCCCGTACTTTCAAACCACGCCAAATAATTTCCACTACAACCAGTTCGGCGGCACGGTCGGCGGCCCAATTTGGATT
Organism: uncultured Acidobacteriota bacterium; assembly: GCA_963774515.1. Classification (GTDB taxonomy): domain Bacteria; phylum Acidobacteriota; class Terriglobia; order Terriglobales; family Acidobacteriaceae; genus JAKAAZ01. Next base: position 62,056 of record CAVZFK010000016.1, read on the forward strand.
CCAAAACTCTACGATGGCCGCAACAGAAGCTTCTTCTTTTTCGATTACCAGGGAACTCGGGTTATTAATCCGAAGCAGTACAACGACAACGTGCCGACCGCTCTTGAACAGAGCAGCGATTTCACGAATTTCCAGGACATCATCACAGCGGACGGTAGCCAAACGAAAACCGACGGGCTCGGTCGTGTCTTCCCCTACGGTGCGGTGCTCGATCCGGCCACAACGCGCACTGTCGCGCCGGGCGCTACGGACCCCGTTTCTGGGCTCCAGAACAACAGCGGGAGTACCGTCTATGCTCGCGATCCGTTTTTCACAGGCGGCAGCGTAGCCGGAATCACCGACTTCACCCCATATGCAGCGCAGCTGAACCAGATTCCTGCGGGAAGGCTCGATCCCAATGCCATCAAGCTGCTGCAGTTGTATCCCAATCCCACCGGACCGGGAATCGTCAACAACTACATCATTTTTCCGAAACAAACGAACAATACCAACCAATACGATGTTCGCATCGACCAGAGCTTTGGCGAACACGACACGCTATTCGGCGTGTATGACTGGAGCCATAATTTACAGAATGTTCCCAATCGGCTCCCAGGAATTGCCAATGGCGGAGCCTATTCAACCGGCACCATCGACATCCCGGTCTATACCATCGCGGTGGGAGAGACCCACGTCTTTAGCCCAACCCTTTCCAACGACTTTCATGCTGGTTACAACCACCTGATCGCCCGGCAGGAGCCATTTGAAGCCAACACCCTGGGCATCCCCGCGCAGTTCGGCATTGGAGGCGTTCCCCAGGTTCCAAATAACGGAGGGCTCCCCTCCATCCAAATGGGTCCGGCGGGTGGATTGGGCCTGACCCAACTCGGCCCCTCCAACTATTACCCGAATGTGAGCACGGTCACCTCGTTGGAGCTGATGGAAAACGTAACCAAGATCCACGCCAATCACACCTTCAAGGGCGGAGTCCAGTGGGACAAGTTCTACGCGAATTTGTTCTCGCCTCCGTTCGGACGCGGAAATTTCAGCTATAGCGGCCAATGGAGCGATGTCGTGGGCACGAACACCAATCAGTTTGGCCCGGTAGACATGCTGTTGACTCCAATCGCGGCCACGTACCCCAATGCCGGTGGGATCAGCGATCTTGGCAGCATGAGCCGATTCCAGTTCTCCAATGCTGTTCCCGTCAAGGTAGAGCGCCATTACTTTGGCGCATTCTTCCAGGATGACTGGAAGGTGACGCCAACCTTGACTCTCAACCTGGGTCTTCGCTATGACTTCTTCCCGCCCTATTACGATACCCAGGGATTTCAGGGGAATTTTGTCCAGAGCGGCAGCGGAAATGGGTTCACCGGGACAACCGGCCCCTTCACCGGAGCGAATGGTCCTGTAGGAACCTACTATGTTCCCAAGAAGGGCTGCGACGTGCCGCGTTCGCCTCAGTTCGACGCTCTGCTAAACACCAGCGGCGTCACGCTGGACTGCACCAATAACTTTGCTACCGGTCTGGCGCAGAAGGGGAATTTTGCTCCAAGGATCGGCTTCGCCAAGCGCATCAGGGACAATTTCGTGGTTCGCGGGGCATATGGAATCGCCTATGGCGCGCTGTCGAACATTGGCGCGGGCGGAGATCTGATGTACAACTATCCCTTCGCCTTCCAGTTTGCCTATAACGCCCAAAACGCTTACACGCCATTCTTAGGTCCGGCCGGACAAGTGCCTACTCTGGAGAATGCTCTGACCCAGGTGAACACCCAGTCCGCAGCCAGCGTCACCAACCCTGTTGGCTTGAGCTTCAACTCACGCCAGTACAACTACCAAACTCCTTACACCGAAACCTACAACCTGTTCACCCAATATACGTTTACGGCGCACGATTCGCTTGAGGTGGGATATGTGGGCGTGGTGGGACGGCACCTGGATGGATTTGCCACCGGTAACTCTCCGACGCAAATTCTGCCTCCGGATACGAACATCTATGGTTACATTCCATTTCCCAACTTCGCTCCCAACTCTTTCCTGGAGTTAACGAACGGGAAAAGCAGTTATAACGCCATGCAGGCGACCTACCAGCACTCCACCAGCTATGGTCTGACGATGAATGCCAACTATACGCTGAGCCAGTGCATGACGAACCAGACATTCTATGTGAACACCATCCAGTCGTATCGCGCTCTTTGGCTGCCAGGGTTTGGAGCCAACGGGGACTATGCGATCTGCGATTCAGACTCGACCCATGTCATCCACGTCTCCGGCGATTATGCACTGCCGATCGGACGTGGCGCCAAGTTCATGACTAACATGAATCGCGCAGCGGATGCGGTGATCGGTGGCTGGGCCTTGAACGGTATCTTCACCTTCCAGAGCGGCGAGCCTATCTCGGTCGGTTGCCCGATCGCAACCACCGCCGACTTCGGCTGCTATGCCGACAGGGTTCCGGGAGTGGACCTCTACGGCAACGGAGGGCATACAAAGAACCAGTGGTTGAACCCCAATGCCTTTACCAACCCTCCGCTGGCGACAACTATCGGACAGTCCGATTATTCACCGCTGGGTGGCGCTCCCCTGCTTGGTCGCGGTCCGAGATACACCAATCTCGACGCCTCGGTGTTCAAGTCTTTCTCCCTGGTGAAGAATACGAAACTACAGTTCCGCGCGGAGGCATTCAACGCATTGAATCACCCGCAATTTGGACAACCGGGCAATACCAGCAGTTTCAATACGGATCAAGGCAGCAGCTACAATCCGGCTAATCCGAATCAATTTAGTAGCCTGACGTATACACGCAACAACTCTCGGCAGATGCAGTTTGCGCTGAAGCTGCTGTTCTAGCGGTGAGTTCAATAATTTGCTGTCCAAACGCGAAGGCTCTCCATGCAATACGATGGGGGGCCTTCAGTTTTGCAGTATGGCATGCTCAGGGTGCCCCAGCGGCCTGGGACGCGGTATCGTGAATATAGGGATCGATTTACACGGAGGAAATCAATATGAGTAGTGATTTTTCGCGTCGCAAATTTTTGCAGACGAGCGCCATTGCTGCCGGAGGGTTGTTTGCTGCGAATACCAAGGCCATCGCCCTGGAGCCGCAAACGCAATCCGCACCGGCTAAGCCTGTAGGTGCGAATGACCGCCTGCGGTTTGGAATTATTGGTGTGGGGATGGAAGGCTCCGCGTTGCTGTCGAACGCCATTGCGCTGCCCGGCGTCGAATGTGTTGGCGCAGCGGATCTTTATGATGGACGACATACTCTGGCCAAAGAGATTACCGGCAATCCGAACCTGCAAACGTCGCGCGATTATCGCGAGTTACTGGATCGTAAAGATGTCGATTGCATCATCGCCGCGGTTCCGGATTTCTGGCATAAGCAGGTGGTTGTGGATTCCTGCCAGGCTGGTAAGGACGTCTACTGCGAGAAACCGATGTCTCATACCGTGCCCGAAGGATTCGAAATGATTGAAGCCGCCGAAAACAATCATCGGATTCTGGAAATTGGTTCTCAGCGTGTCAGCTCTGCATTGGTCGCCAAGGCTAAAGAGATGTACAAGGGCGGCGCCATTGGAGAAGTCAACATGGTGGAGCTAACGCTGGGGCGTAATAGTCCGACAGGCGCGTGGGAATATCCGCCTCCCCTCGATCTTTCGCCTTCGAACCTGGCGTGGGACACGTGGCTGAAAGATACTCCGAAGATTCCTTTTAATCCGGACAGATTCGCACGCTGGCGCTGCTGGGGTGACTATGGCACCGGAGTGGCTGGGGATCTGATGGTGCACCTGCTGAGCGGAATGCAAGCTACCCTGGGCTGGAATGAAGCGCCTCGTTCTGCGCTGTCTCTCGGCGGAATTTTCCGCTGGAAGGATGGCCGACAAATGCCTGACTTACAAACCGTGTTATTCGACTATCACGGCATTCCTGTTTATGTTCGTCTCGGCCTTAGCACGGAAACTCCAGAGACAGCTCGATTTATGGGTCCGCACGGAATTATCGATGCCACTGAATTTGGTATTCATTATTCGTCGCAATCCGGCAAGGACACGTCGCCCAGCTACTACGACATGAGCTTCCCAGAAAAGATGCGAGAACAATATGTGAGCGAATGGCATGCCAAGCATGATCCGCCTATTGGACACGAACCCCTGACAGCCGAGACAAGCTATACAGGCGATGACTGGGACGACTATAAGCCGCATCTCTGGGCGTTCTTTGAATCTGTACGGAGTCGCAAGCCGGTTGTGGAGGATGGAGTCTTTGGCAATCACGCCGCCATCGCATGTCACATGGCGAATCAGTCCTACTTCAGCAAGCGCCAGGTCTTCTGGGATGCTGCTTCTCGTACGGTAAAGACCTAGAACTCTGGCTTCAAGGAGTGTTGGGATAACTTGCCAGCCCATATGCGCGCTGGCGCAACAATGGGAATCGATCTAGGAGACTAGTTGCAATGAAAACAAAAAAAATGATGGGAAGCATTCTGTCCATTGCTTTCCTTGCTTGCGGTTGTGTCCTCGCGCAACCGGCGGCGGCCCGTGCAGATGCTGCCGCTGGCACGCAATCCAACGTAAAACCATTTCTCGGGCGCTGGGATATCACGATCAAGACTCCAAAGGGCGAAGCCCCGGCCTGGATCGAGCTTTCTGAGCAGGGCGGTGAACTGAAAGCTCTCATGGTCGGCCGCTGGGGAGGTGTATGTCCGGTTGCGGAGGTGGATGTGACCGGGGGAGTACTTACATTTGCCTCTGCGAAGGATGGAGATTGCGACACCAAATTGGCTTTCAAAGGGAAGCTTGAACATGGCAAGCTGACCGGCTCGGCAACAGCACCCGATGGAACTCCCTGGACGTGGGTCGGTGTTCGTGCTCCGGCGTTGAACCGGACGACCGTTCCCGCGTGGGGGGCGCCAATCCAGCTATTCAACGGAAAGAATCTGGACGGATGGCATGAATATACCGCGGGATATTTTCCGGTGGACGGCCATTGGTCGGTGGTGGATGGAAATCATGGTTAGCCCCGGTCATGGGGTGGAGCTGGCGACCGATCGCAAATTCGGAGATTTCAAACTACATCTCGAATTCAAGATTGGTCCGGAGGCAAATAGCGGAGTCTATCTGCGCGGTCGCTATGAACTACAAATTGAAAATGAATCCGCAGGGGAACCGCCCAGTCATCACACTGGTGGTATCTATGGATTCTTAGCTCCCCATCCTGAACTACCCAGAACCACGGATAAGTGGCAGACCTATGACATCACGCTGATTGGTCGCCGCGTCACTGTGGTTCAAAACGGCACGACGGTGATCGATAACAAGGTGATTCCAGGCATAACTGGCGGAGCTGTAAATAGTGATGAAGCGGCTCCGGGGCCGATTTATCTGCAGGGAAGTGAGAAGGGTCACGTGTACTTTCGGAATATCGTAATTACCCCAGCCAAGTAGTCAGATGACAGCCGATCGGCGCGCGACGTCCGCAAGTTTGACGGCGCCGATTGGCCTTAATCTTGCCCGGGTCTAGCGGCTGCCGAAGCGTAATTGAGAATAGATCGCGAGTTGTCCCGCCCTGAGTGTATTTCCTTTCAAAGTGCCGTCCGGTGTTTGACCACTTAGATCGCCCCACGCCCACCAATCCGTTCCGAAAGGTTGCTGCGTCGCGCTAAACTTGGGTCCCTTGGGATCTCTGCCATTCAAATAATCCACCAGCGAATTTGCCCAGCGGCTTGCTGCTCCACGGTGATCTTGCCGTCGAAATCAAGCGGCTCGTCCATGCTTGCGCCCATCTCACCGATCCATACAGGAGCGGTATTATGCATCTCCAGAAAGCCCCACGCCGTGTTTCTATCGGCAGTCGACGGCCCCTCATTGTTGACGCCGACATTCGGATAATCGTGGATGGAATATACGAATTTCGGCGCAGCCGGCGTCAGGACCACGGGATGCGATGCAGCCGCGCTGCAATCCATGATGCCCTTCGATCCCTCCGGTGCGCCGTTCAATAATTTTCCGGTGTAGTTGATAGGGCACTCTCCAACAATCAGCACTCCTGGATCGGCGGCTTCAACGGCAGAGCCCACCTCCCTAAACATTTTCAAGATGTCTGTGGGACCGCCGCCGCCCCAATCGATCGAGGTCGAATCCTTTCCCAGACGAGCGGTTCATTGTCGAGGTCAAATGCAATGACGGTGCTGTTGCCGGCATAATGTTTGGCGACCGCGACCCAGTCGGCTTTGAACTGCGCCCGGGTCACCGTTCCTCGATCGCCACATCCATCGGTGTTGTTGGAACCTTCGCCGGAGTCAAACCACAGTCCGTTCTGCTGCTGTCCACCACAGAGTTCCTTTGAATCATCCACGTGATGATCGAAGATAACCTTCATGCCCAGCGGTCTCGCGGCGGCAACAATCGCATCCATTTCCGGGAAAGTGGAACGCAGTGCTCGCTCGTCGAACGGGTAGCGCAGGCAATTGAAGCCGGCCTTTTTCATTCCTGCTACGTCGCCCACGATATCTTTGCTGGGCTCGTTGTAACCCACGCAGGCCAGTCGCTGCGGGTGCCCGGTCGAGTCCACAATTTGATTGCCGGATGTGCTCAGAAATCCAGGCGAGAGCAGCCCCGCCGGTCGAGGTCAGAACGGGCGCGGGCTCCGAGGTGGACGCGGTTTTCTGGGTGGCTGCTTCAGCAGTCGCCACGCAACCAACCACGACGCTACCCAGGAACAGGAATGTCCCGACGCGGCGGACCGTCCTCATTTGTGTAGTTTTCATTGCCTCACCGTTCTGCTTGGGAAGTGACATTCCCGGTGTGCGCTTAGAATTCGTCGAAAAGGATTTGCTCCTCGGGAACGTTCAAATCCTCAAGCATCCTGGTTGCGGCATGCACCATTGCCGGTGGTCCGCAGAGATAGTATTCGATTGCAGTTGGGTCTGGATGATTGGCGAGATGCTGCGATTGCAACACCTCGTGAATAAAGCCCGTGTGGGAGTTCCAGTTGTCCTGAGGCTGCGGCTCAGAAAGCGCGAGATGAAAGGTGAAGTTCGGAAATCTTCTTGCCAGGTCTTCGAAATATTCGCGATAAAAAGTTTCCTGCAACGAGCGAGCGCCGTACCAGAAGCTGACCCGGCGACCCGTTTGCAGCGTGTCAAACAGGTGGGATAAATGCGAGCGAAGCGGCGCCATCCCAGCTCCGCCACCTAAATACACCATCTCCCTTTCAGTGTGCTTGATATGGAAATCGCCGAACGGGCCGATCGCCGTGACCGTATCGCCCGGCTTCAGGCAATGGATATAGGTCGACCCGGCACCGGCAAGGCAGTCCTGCCCGCGCGGTGGAGTGGCAATTCGAACGTTGAACCGAAGCTGCTTGTCGATGGCGGCGTTCGATGCCATCGAGTAATTGCGTCGCACAGGGATGTCATTCGCCGCACGAAACTCGAATACCCGCTGCGTCTTCCATACTTCAGTGAACCGGTCCGCGACTGAGATTTTGTGGAACGGTAACTCCCCGTAGGCTGGAATCTCCAACTGGATGTAATCGCCAGGTTGGTAGTTCAGGATTGGTGAACCAGGCTCGGGCTCCAGTACCAGCTCCTTAATAAAGGTAGCGACATTCTCATTGCTGACCACTCGAAATTTGTAAGTCGTTTCCGGAGCAGTAAGTCCGCAACCACCACCCGACGTCACATCCAGAAAAATCTTGTCATCGTGCTCGTTCACCGTATAGGTTTTTAGAGCCACACATACGGGTGCGCGTTGTGGCGATCCGTCAATGATATTGAAACGTCCGTTATGCTTGGCGCATTCAATCAAGTTGCCGGTAACAAATCCATCCGCCAAGTGACTATTAGCATGCGTACACATGCCATCGGTCGCGTACAAACTGCCATCGGCAATGCGGTAAATGGCGTAAGTCTTCTTGTCATGATCGAAGCGGATGACATCTTCTTTTCTCAAGAAGGAGCTTGCGCAAACCTCCACCCAGCCGTTTTTGGGCTGACCCTTTGCTGTGAAAATATGGGAGGTCGGCGGCGCTTCCGATGGTAGCGTCGGCGTGGGTAGCTTGCGCTTCACATGATAGGCAGGATCCTTCACCTGTCGCAGCACCGCCGGCACGATTTCCCGCCAGGCATCGATCAGCCCGGTATACGGCGTGGGCATGTCGTCTTTGACCAGTTCATGCAGCTTCGGCAGGTTGTAGTAGGGCACCAGCGGAAACATGTGGTGTTCCACGTGGTAAAACATGTTCCAGTACAAATATCGATGGATCGGGTTTGTATACAGCGTTCTGCAATTCAGGCGATGATCGAGAACGTTCTCCGCCAGGCCCGCATGCTGCGTGTATCCATAAATGTGATATAGCCAGGAGCCATATAGGTTCGGCAAGCCAACAAACATCAGCGGAAGAATGCTGCGCATGTAGATGGAAAGCCCGATCACTCCCAGGTAAATCAGTAAGTAGATGCGAGCCCGCAGAAATACACTTCCGTATTCAGATTCCGGGATATAGGTTTTTTCTTCCGGCGTGAGTCGCCCAGTCGAGTGCAGCAGCACATGGCGAAAGTAGATCGGCATCTCCTTCAGGTCAAAGAAGGAGAGAATCATTCCTGCAATATTCGGCGGTCGAGGTACAGCGATCTCCGGATCGCGGCCGATGATGATTGTGTCGCTATGGTGGCGAGCGTGGCTCCATCGCCAGGGCACAGATTCACGCAGCACCATGAAAGACGCGACTTCATACAGCGCGTTATTCAGCCAATCGGTCTTGAAAGCGGTGCCGTGACCGCACTCGTGCCAGCGGGAATCCGAACTGGAGGCATAGATGGCGCCATACGCCAGAAATGGCAGAATCGCCCACCATGTCCCCCAGAGCGCCACGCCGCAAGCTCCGAAAAAGATGAGCAGGGAAAACCATAGAACGGTGTCGCGGAGAGGGGGGCCGTCCCTGCGCTCCAGCAATTCGCGCATCTTCTCTCGCGGGACTGGCGACGTGTACCAGGTCGCCTCAGCCAGACCCTGCTGGATCGCAAGAACCGTATTCTTGCCCACCAGGCTGTAGTCATTCGATTGGATTTCGGTGGCGACGGGCATATACCTTCCCTTATGTTACCCCCGCCGCGATGGACCTTCCACCAGCTGCGAAACATCGTGTTTGTGCGGTTTTTGTTGAATTCCAGCGAAAGCGGTTGTATATTTCACGGTTACCTACGATGTTCTGCTTCCAGCCTCTCCTAATTGAGATGTAGGTGACGGAGGGAAACTATGAAAACTGCCTGTTATTTTTTGAGGGGCCTGTGTGTGGTTGCAATTGCCATGTTCTTTGGCGGTCTTTCGACAGCTCAAACGACGTCCCCAGCCGCGAACGCGACCGGTCCATTTGGTTTTACCTGTGGCGCCAACAAGCAAGCGATTAGCAGCCAGGTCGGCTCTCTGAAAGAGGAAGGTGTCGATCAGTACTCTACCGCCACGGCACCCACACCCTTTCCCAATGTCGGCTATTACCTTCTGACCATTTCGCCTACACAAGGTTTATTAAAAGTCGCGGCAGAGACCAACGATATTGAGACTGACACCACCGGCGTAGATCTTATCAATCAGTTCCATACGATTGAAGCCGAGCTGACAAAACAGTATGGCAAACCGACTCGTCAAGAAGATTTTCTGAAGCCGGGAAGTATCTGGGCCGGCGAAGATGAATGGACTTTGAGCTATATGAAGAAAGAACGGACTCTCGCCTCCCATTGGGTTTTTACCCCTCCCAATCATTGCGTGACGTCCATTGATTTGACAGCTGAAGTTGCCAATCAAACCACAGGAGCCATTTTGATCGGCTTCGATTTCAATGGTTACGTTGCTCCGCCGGAAAACCCGGTCAAAAAGAAGACCGCGGCGATGGACACATCAAGGTAATTCGCTGGTCGTCGTCCCGCTATGATAACTCGCCCGCACGACTTACGCAGTCTGCAGATAAGTCGTGTAAGGCTCTGAACCCACTTCAGTAAATGGGACGAGACGGTAGGTCGCATCCCCGCTGCGAACCTGCCATTCGCGCTGCGAAATCCTCTGCAAATTGAGAAGAGTGTTCCTGCCAAAGCTTGGCATGGGGCTTGTTTGCAGGGGTTTCAGCGCGAAAAGTACCAGCGGCCCTCGCATTACCGCTACCGTATTCGGATGCTGCGAATCGATCGCCTCCAGGCGTGAGACCAGTGGCAACTCCAACTCCACGCGGTCTCCATCTTTCCATGTACGTTTCACGGCGGCAAATTGTCCGGGAGCGATTTCGCCAGTCCAGCGCTGCCCGTTGACGGTCAAAGAAGCTCCGCGGGTCCACGCCGGAATCCTGAAGTGAACCGTCATCTCAGATGGAGTGGCCGTGTTGACCACGAAGGAAATGTTTGGATCATACGGCCACGTGCTGGACTGAGTTAGAGAGAAAGTCCCGTCGCCCCGCGACCAGCGTAGAGTCGATGGAATATACAGATTCACAAAGACGTTGTTGCCATCGTGGAAGTAGGTTTGGATGCGATAATCGGCCGCCACCTGGGGCAGCGTTCCGGAGCAGCACGGCCATGTTGCACGATGGTAGACGCGCTCGCCGTCGAAGTTGTAGTCGGAATAGTAGAACGATTGGCCATTATCCTGTAACGCCTTGGCCCCGAGGACCGTGTTGTACATCATGCGCTCCATGCTATCCCCGTAGCGGGAGTCGCGAGTTACTCGGAGCAGGTAGCGAGTTACTTTGAAGTGGGCATAGCTTCCGCAAGGCGTTTCAAAGCTGGCGTGCGTTTTGCTAAGGCTGGAAAAAACATCGTCGCTGCCGGGAGCGCGTAGCTTTTCGTCGGGTCCCCAACCGCCGGTGGCAAAGCTTTGCTCCAGTAGCATGCCGAACGCGTTCTTAGCCGCCTGCAAATGCATCTGGCTGCCGCCAACCATGTAGGCCATCATGGCCGAGCTTAGGGAATTGACGTAACTATAAGCGTGATGGCCGGCCAGAACATTTTCGCCGCGCGACAGTGGCTCGAACCAGGTTTTGTCGTCGAGATATTGGAAACCGAGATCGTAATATCGACGACCCGCGCCGCGCTGGTAGGCGATGAACAGGTTCTCCGGCATGGTGTAGGACTCATCCCAGTTCCAGGAGATGTCGTGCTTGTCCGGTCTCCAGGAAACGTCGTGATCGATCGCATGCGGGGGCAGATGAGGCAAGCGCCGTGTCGGTAGTGCGCTGCAGGATAGCCATCGCATCCGGATCATTTACATAACTGTGGGAGTCAAGTAGGCCCAGGACGAGCTTGTCGTAGCAGTAGGCAGGGAAGCGGTTTTTTGTGTAGAAGTCTGGACTGATCGTCGCCGCGTAGAGTTTATTCAGCCGCAGAACTTTCGCGCGGGTGGCGCCGTCGCCGGTGATGGCATACACGCGAGCTAACGCCGAAACCCACTGGCCAAAGGTGCAGGCAGGCGCAAATCCATAGTCGCCGGCAAAGTGGTCGAGATCGGGATCATAGTGATACCAGCCGCCTAGATCCTCGCCGGGCGCAGGCATGCCGGCCATCTGGCGAAACGGTTTCAGCAGGCTGTCATCGCTCAACTGCATCAACACGGAGTGTGTTCTGTGCAGTTGCGATTCGTGCAGATCGCTGGCAAGGATCACATCGCCATAGCCGAATTGCGATAGCAAGTTCGACGGGTGAAGATCGCTTGCGAAGGCGAGATCGCCCCAGACTCCTTTGGCGGCGACGGCTGCGGCTGCAGCGGCTGCTGATTGTACAAAGCTACGGCGTGAGAGATGGTGGGACATAACGAAAACCCTCTACACAGTAGTATGCCCCTGCTGTGATATCCCGACCAAGATACCGGCTCAATCGGGATGCTTGAGAAGCCAGAAATGGAATCCATCCAGGATTGCCATCAGGGCTGCCTGATTCAAATCGCTGCTTACGCCCGCGGTTGTCCATGGCTCGTGCCCGTCGGCTTGGAAGCTGACCGTGACTCGCACGTGAGCCGCCGTATCGTGCGCGGAAATGTCGATGGCGGTGACGCTGAAGGTTTCCAGACGCATCTGCTTCATGGTCGGGTACCAACGTTCCAGTTCTTTGCGCATCGCTTTGCTGAGCGCATCCACGGGACCGGCACCTTCGGCCGTCGTCTCAATGATGGTGGCGTCGCCCAATTGCAAGGACATCGTGGCGCGCACAAACCTGTTTCCAGCTTCGTCCGATTCGTCGAGCACCTTCCAGCTCTTCACGCTGAAGCTGTTTCGCAGCGTTCCCAACACCCGAATGCAGGCCAGGCGAAACGAAATTTCGCTTGCAGTGAAGCCGCCGCCGTCGATCATGGATTGGTTGGTGTCGATCAGAGTCTGCGCTTGAACTGCATTCAGCGGAATGCCCATCGATTCTGAAAGCAGCATGATATTTGCTTTTCCTGACTGACCATTGACGCCGATGACTGCACTGGCGCCGACTTTTTCGGGATGACACCATAGGTAAGCGCCGGGATTTTTTCGCTCGCTGCTGCCGTGCATTCCGGCCCAGGTACCGAATGCGCCTTGGCCAACTATCGCTGCACTATGCGGTACTTCCAATCCGAAAGCGCCATACACCGAATGTGCCAGGCCAGTCAGACCAGTCAGCGAATCGGGCGAGACAAACTCCGCCTCGCCTCGCAATTGCATGCTTCCGATGACGGTTGTAAGGTTCACGTTGCCGCACCGTTCTCCGGTTCCAACAAGCGTGCCCTGAATTTGCGCCGCGCCTGCGAATATCGCTGCTCGAGTATTGGCAACTCCCAGTCCGCGGTCGGTGTGACCATGAAATCCAAATTTGACGTTGGGATAAGCCCAGGTCAGACAACTCATCACCTGGGTCACTTCTTCCGGACCCGCGCCGCCCGTGGTGTCACAAACAACCAGCCGGCTTACGTTCTGGCGCACACATTGTGCCGTGATCTGGTTGAAATAATCCAGGCTGCGCTTGCTGAACTCGGCATCACATGGGACGCCGTTTTCCCGGCGACCGCAGGCCGCATCCATGGCATGTTCAAGATCCACGATCACTTCAAGACCGTTGTCCTGCAGACACGCGATGGTCTCGTACACCATTTGCAAATTTTCTTCGGGCGTGGTCTCCAAGGACCGAACCACATCCAGCAGTCGGGATTTGACGACGACAACCGCGACCGCGACGCGCTCTTTATGGCGCACCATGAATTGAATGTCCGGCCATTCCTCAACCTTTGTGCCACGGCCGCGGGTTCTGCCAAACAATGCGAGCTTCGTCGCTCGCGTATCGATCGAACCGAGTGCGCGGGTCAGGTCGCCTACAAATTGATTTGCGCCCGCGAATCCGATCTCCGCATAATGCACGCCAAAGCCGCCCATGCGCTGCAGCAGGCTGATCGCATTCGGTATGGAAATTTCGAGGTTAGGCTGTTGCATCCCATCCCGAAGACTGGTGTCGAACAGCTCAACTTTTCTAGTGGTTGTTTCCTGCATCCGGTTCCATTCTCAAAAACATTTTCTGCCGTCTCTATAAATTCTACTGTGTCGAGTGCCCTCGCTCTCCGATCAGACACACAGGGCTCGGCCTTTCGATTGGCTTGCCCTCTATTTTGTTATTGACCGCGTTAATCAGACTTTTCCGTTGCACTCATGTCTACTGCCCAGAGGAGCTTTCCTCAGGTGTCTTATTGACGCCGAGATTCCATGCTTCGAAGGCCCAGACGTCTGCGTCCTGTTGGATAGCCTTGTCTGTCGGCATGTAGATGTGGCTGGTACTTCCTGTAGTGCGCAGAAGGATGGGATTGGCGCATCCTTGCGCGCGCTGGATTTTTGCTGTGAATTTGAACTCATGGCTCGGTACTACGCGGTCATCGTCCCACGACGTCGTGATCAAGGTCGGAGGATAGCAAGTTCCCGGATGGATATTCTGCAGCGGAGAATACTTCGCCAACCACTGGAAGTCTTCCTTGTTATCTGAACTACCGTACTCCGGAACCCAGAAGGAACCGCCGGAAAATTTCTGATAGCGAAGCATATCCAGAACTCCGTGGCCAATGTAAGCTGCGCCGAAAAGTTGCGGCTGCTCGGTGATAGACGCGCCTACCAGCAGGCCTCCATTGGAGTAGCCCTGGATGGCGAGGCGTTTCGAGGAAGTGTAGCCCTGTTTGATTAGATATTTGGCCGCCCATGCAAAGTCGTCAAACACGTTCTGCTTTTTGCCGAACATGCCAGCGTGGTGCCAGGCCTCGCCATAGACTCCGCCGCCGCGCAGATTTGGAACCGCATAGACGCCTCCCATTTCCAGCCACACCGGCAGCATCGGGCTGAAGCGAGGAGTTATGGTGACGTCGAAACCGCCGTAGCCGTACAACACGGCCGGGTGGCTGCCATCCAGCTGAATACCCTTCTTGGAGACGATGAACATCGGCACCTGGGTACCGTCTTTAGACGTGTAGAAAACCTGCCGGGTCTGGTAGAGCGAGGGATCGAACTTGATCATCGGCTTGAATGTGACCGATGTCTTACGAGTGGCGATGTCGTACCGATAGATCGTGTCTGGATAGAGGAACGACGTGAAGTTGTAATAGACGGTGGTCAAATCGTTTCGCGTAGAGATGCCGTCGACAGATCCGAGCGATGGAAGCGTCAGCGTGTCGAGTAGTTTTCCCCCTGTGTCGAACAATTCCAGATGATTGGTAGCCACGTTCTGAAAGCTGACCAGGATATCGCCATCCGCCATGGAGGCGCTTGAGAGTACGCCGCTGGCTTGCGGAACTACAGTTGTCCAGTGCGCGGCACTGGGGTCGGTGAATGTTGCGGCAACTACGCGGCCTCGGGGTGCGTCCAGTGTGGTCTGCAGGTAGAGCGTGTCGCCTTTGTGTCCGATCGGCACATACTGCGCATCGTTCGCGGTGTAGAGCGGCTTGATCGGTGCGCTGAGATCGGGCTTTTCGGGATTGCCCAGGTTCGCATAGAACAGCTCGTTGTTGCTGATGGATTTGTTGATGAGGAACAGATATAGATAGTGGCCGTTCTCGCCGACGGCCGCTTCAATCGCAGCTTGCGGCAGGTCAGGCCGCGCGTAGATCAGCTTGTCTTCCGATTGCGGCGCACCGACCTTGTGGTAGTAAAGCTTCTGGTCGACCACGGCATGACTGATTTCCTTTTCGCCGCTCGGAGGCTGGGGGTAACGCGAGTAGTAGAAGCCTTTATCGTCGTTTGTCCAGGAAATGCCGGAGAACTTGACCCACTGTACGGCGTCAGGGAGTGGTTTGCCGGTGGCGACATCGAGTACGTGGATGGTCTGCCAGTCTGAACCGCCATTGGAAAGCGCATAGGCCAGATACTTACCCTGCGGAGAGGGAGCGGTAGCGGCCAGCGCGATAGATCCATCGGGAGATAGTTGGTTGGGATCGAGGAGCAGGCGCGGTTGGGCCGTAGCAGATTGCTGCACATAGACGACGCTCTGGTTCTGCAGGCCGGAGTTTTTGCGGAAGAAGAGCATGCCGTTCTTCAGCTGGTCGGGCGCGTCTTCCTTGGCGTAATTCCACAACTGAGTCAGGCGATGGTTGATCCAGCCGCGCACGGGAATATTGGCAAGGTAGTTGTCGGTGAGCTTGTTTTCGGCATCGACCCACTGATGGAGCGCAGGGCTGGTGAGGTTCTCCATCCACTCGTATGGCACTTTCACCTTTGTGCCGAAGTAGGTGTCCACAGTATTGTCGGGGTGTGCCACAGGATATTTCAGTTCGTGCGAGGCTGGAGACTTGCATGCTGTGAGAGCAAGCGGAGCTGCGACAGCTAGGATCGACAGCGCACGTAGCGTTAGCTTCATGAAGGTCATCTCTTTTCCTGAAAGTTTTACAGACATTCTTAAAACCCCAGCAATAGAACCAATCGTAATACTCGCCAAAGTCCAGAATCGAGGCATTTTTCGCAACAATTATCTCCTCATTTTGGATTATTGGCGGTACACGCGGATTTCAGTTTATGCCGAATTGCTAATACACGCTTCGAGCCAGTGACCGCGTTGCAGAGACTGTCTGCTCTTTAGCTTCTACCTCCATGGAATATTCGCTCCGCCCAGAACATCGCAATCCGGAAGCACTCCAGGTAGAACCTTAATTCCGTTCACTTCAAGATAAAGCTGACAATCTTCATTCTTCTGAGCCCGGAGAAAGTTTCGGCTTTGCGGTTCCGGAGTAAGATAGCTTGCACCATGGCGGAGCGTGTTGCGCGGAGATTGGATTTCACCAAAATGGTGCGGTTGAGCTTGATTGGATTGGCATTGGCTATTCCAATCGCATTTCCTCTCACACTCGCCGCGCAAAGCCATGCCCAGCTTCAGAAAGTGCCGGCGTGGCAAAATGCGGCCGGGGGCAAAATGGAATTCGAAGTTGCCACCATCCGGCTGAACAAACCTGGCACGTTCATCCCTCCCAACTTCGCCATGGATTCCGGGGATTTCTATAATCCTTCGGATCCGCATGGTCGTTTCTCCGCTGATTTCCCATTGTCGGTCTACATCCAGTTCGCCTATAAACTTTGGCTCACGAACGACCAGGTCCACGCCATGCTCGCCAACCTACCAAAGTGGGTTGCGACGGATAGCTTCGTCATTCGGGCAATGGCGCCGGGTGATCCGACGGAGGACCAGATGCGCCTCATGGTGCAGTCTCTGCTTGCCAATCGATTCAAGTTGGCCGTTCATTTTGAAACCCAGCAAACCTCCGTCTTGGCTCTTGTTTTGGCCAAGCCCGGGAAGACTGGGCCCAAGCTTCGTCCACACGCCGAGGGTCCTCCATGCAGCGCCCATGTGACTGTGCCTGCCCAAAGCTCGTCGGCACATGTACCGGATGTATTCCCGCCCTATTGCGGTGGCTACATGGCAATGCCCGGACCCAATAACACAATGCTGTTGGGCTCCCGGAAAACCACCATGAAACTGATCGCTGCGTCTCTTCCTTCTGTCGGAGCCGTGGGACGCCCCGTGGTTGATCAAACGGGATTGGGCGGAAACTATGATTTCACCATGCAATGGACGCCGGAATCGAACGCAGTTCGTCCACCGGGAGCGGATTCTCAGCCGGCCTCGCAGGGCCCATCGTTTCTGGAAGCGTTGAAGGAACAGCTTGGGCTGAAACTGAAACCTACTAAGGCCCCGTTAAATGTTCTCGTCATCGACCACATCGAAAGGCCGTCGCCAAATTAGCTTGGCGGAAATTCACGGCGCAAGAAAATCTCCGCTGATCCGCACACCTCAAAACTACGATGCGTGCCTCAGACTAGGATTGCCTACAGAATGACTAACCGTGTTGCGCGAAAGTTCGGTCGACGTAGAAAGCGGCTGAGCATGGTTGTGTTGGCCGCGGCGATGCCATTCACATTTCCTGTCACACTGGCCGCGCAAAGCCATGCCCAGGCTCAGGGTCAAAATCCGCGTCACCAACCAGGACGTAGCGACCAAGCCGCTGACTTATGACTATGTAACCGTGAAACCTGGCACACACATGGCCGGCGGGGGCATGCGGATGAGTTCCACGCCTAACAGCTTTTCGGCGACAAATGTTTCGCTGGAAAGCCTGATTATGAGTGCCTATGGCCTGCAGATGGAGGACTTGATTGCAGGCTTGCCGGGATGGGCGAAATCAGCCACATTCGATATCGATGCGAAGATGGCGGCAGATACTTTTGCCGCCTATCAGAAGCTCCCTCGAAAGCAACAAGCGGAGCAGGATCGAGGAATGATGCAGGCGCTGCTAAAGGACAGATTCAATCTAAAAGTCCATCACGTGACCAGGCAGCTGCCTGTCTATGCGCTGATCATTGCAAAGAGCGGATCCAAGCTCAAAGAGTCAAAGACGAAGCTGGGTGGGGGATCAGTACGGGATGGGCAGATAGATTACCGGGATGCGGATCTGGATACCTTGGCGTACAGCTTGTCGGGCGAAGTGGACCGCATTGTTCTGGATGAGACTGGTCTTAAAGGGAAGTATGATTTGACTCTCAAGTGGACTCCGGATGAGGAGCGAGGAGCAGCGGATGCTGGACCGTCCATCTTTACAGCGGTTCAAGAACAGCTGGGGTTGAAGCTGGAGTCGACAACAGGCCCAGTCGACACAATTGTCGTCGACCACATCGAAAGACCTTCACCAAACTAGTGCGTCGCGAGTTGTTGGGTAGGCAATAAAACGCGAAGTAGCGGAACTTTCTATGAGACCTAACTACGTCCTGCACGTCTGATAGGTGTATTCTTCTCAAGTTCGCCAAATCCACGATCGTTCGCATACATCAAAATTGCGATGCCTGCCTTAGAAAAGGATTGTCTGCATGATGACTCAACATAGTTCGAGCACGCAGAATTTCCGCAAGAAGGCGCTACACGGTCTCACCTATATCGCCCTGGCTTTGTTCCTCGTTATGTTTGGATCGATGAACGCCAAGCAGGCCAGAGCGCAATCTGCCGCCGCGACTCCGCCACCTGCCGCCGCGCCCGCGAACTCTGACAAAGGCATCGTCGGTGATTGGCAGGGCACATTACATGTTCCAGAGAAAGACTTGCGGATTGTGGCGAAGATCACCCAGGCGACTCCTGGCGGACTGAAGGTCGTGATGTACAGCATTGATCAGGGAGGCCAGCCCATTGAGGCCTCGTCAGCCAGCTTCGAAGGCGGCGCACTGAAATTTGCCGTTGAGATGATCGGAGGCAACTACGAGGGCAAGATGTCCGCAGACGGCAAGTCAATTGCGGGCACGTGGACGCAAGGTCCGAAACCGTTGCCGCTGGTTCTGGAGCGGGCTACACCGGAGACGGCGTGGGCCATTCCGGCGCCAATGCCGAAGATGCCACCGATGGCAGCCAATGCTGATCCCAGCTTCGAAGTCGCAACCATCAAGCCCAGCAAGCCAGGTCAGCAGGGCAAGGGCTTCGGTTTCAGGGGTCGCCAGTTTATAACGATGAATACGAATTTGAACGACCTCATCGCCTTCGCCTATGGCCTACATGCCAAGCAGATTGTGGGGGCACCGGCCTGGTTCGATACCGATCTGTACGACATCGCGGGAGTGCCGGATGTGCCCGGTCGTCCCAATGAGAAGCAGTCGGGAATCATGATGCAAAAGCTGCTCGCGGACCGTTTCCAACTGAAATTTCATCACGAGCAGAAGGTGCTTTCCGTTTACACCATCACTGTTGCGCACGATGGCCCGAAGATGAAAAAGAGCACGGCTGGCCCGAACGATGGGGACGCCTTCATGTTCAGAGGGCTCGGCGATCTGATCGTACGAAATATGACCATGAAAGATTTCGCGACATGGATGCAATCGGGCGTTATGGACAGGCCGGTCGTCGATCAAACCGGACTTACCGACAGATACGATTTCACGTTGAAATGGACGCCGGACGAATCTCAGTTCGCGCAATTCAGAGGGTCCAACGTCAAGATGCCCACCGCGAACGCGACCAACGATCCTAACGCGCCGCCGGGTTTGTACACCGCGATTCAGGAGCAACTCGGGCTGAAGATGGAAGCCACCAAGGCTCCTGATGACGTAATCGTCATCGATCACGTCGAAAAGCCTTCCGCGAATTAGCCGATGCTGCAGTGGCGTCGATGGCGCGGACGTCTAATACGGGTTCTATGCGGCGTGGCGATCTTGCATGCCGGACTGCTGGCTTGGGCCTCGGAGTATCACGGTCAGGTTTTTTTCAATGGCCTGCCGGTGCCGGGCGCAACGGTGACGGTCACGCAGGGAGCCACACGGTTCGAGACCGTCACCGACCTGCAGGGACTGTATGAGTTCGCCAATCTTCCGGATGGCCCTTGGAAGATTCAGATCGAGATGCGCGGCTTTTCGACGCTGAAAAGTCAGGTGACCGTCGCGCCCAATATCCCTCAAGGATCCTGGGAGCTGAAACTGCTTGGACTGGCGCAGATGCTGGCCAAGACGCCGGTGACCCAGCCAACCCAGCCTCCATCTGAGAGCATTGCGGAAGCGAAGCCAAAGCCAGAAAAGGCAGCTGAGCCGCAGGTGCAGCCACGCTCCGATCAGACCGCAGAGAGCGATTCGAACGGATTGGTGATCCACGGCAGCGTGAACAACGCCGCCACTTCGAAGTACACGATTTCCCCGGCCTTTGGCAATCGGCGGCCGGGCAGCAGGGGCTTATACACGGGAGGCATCGGTACGATTGTCGGGAACTCGATCTTTGATGCGCGACCGTATTCATTGAATGGCCTGCAAGTGCCGAAAGATTCCTACAGCCGAGTGACGACGGTGTTCACATTAGGCGGCCCGCTGAACATTCCTCATCTGATGTGGCACGGGCCGGATTTCTTTGTCGCGTATCAGCGGACGCGCGAGGGCGATGCGGCGATTGAATCCGGGCTGGTGCCGACAGTAGCTGAGAGAGGCGGCGATCTGTCGGGCTTGTTGAACCCGCTGGGGCAGCCGGTGACCATCTACAATCCTGCGACCGGCGTACCCTTCACCGGTCCGCTTCCCGTCAACCCACAGGCTCAGGCGCTGTTGAATCTTTATCCGCTGCCCGACCCCGGCGGCAATTCCAGTTACAACTATCAGACCCAGGTGCTGAATGATACCCACCTGGATGCGCTGCAGTCGCGGCTGGAAAGGTCGATCGGCCGCAGAGACGATCTCTATGGCAGGTTTGGATTTCTTAGCTCTCGAGAGGATGTTTCGAACCTTTTCCACTTTCGCGATACCACGGATACGCTGGGACTTGACGCCACCGCGAATTGGTCTCACGTATATCTGCACCAGTTCGAGGTTGTGATCGGATATCACTTCACCCGGTTGCGTACGCAAGTGCAGCCGGAGTTTGCGAATCGCGAGAACTTCTCGGGCAATGCCGGCATCTTCGGCAACGATCAGGACCCGACAAACTGGGGACCACCAGCGCTGGTATTTTCGAGCGGCATCGCAATGCTGAGTGATGGGGATAGCGAATTCAATCGCAATCGCACCGACAATCTGTCAGTGAAAGCTAACAGCACGGAAGGACGCCATACGATCGCCTTCGGCGGAGACTTTCGCCGCCAGGAGTTCAATGAATACACGCAGCAGAATCCTCGCGGAACTTTCACGTTTACCGGTGCGGCCACACAGGGGAGCGGACCCTCTTCAACCAGCGGCTCCGACCTGGCGGATTTTCTGCTGGGCATCCCCGACACCAGCGCGCTGGCCTATGGCAACCCTGATAAATATTTCCGGCAATCCGTCTATGACCTGTACATCACGGACGAATGGAGAGCGCAGCCAGAGCTGACCATCAACGCAGGCATGCGATGGGACTACGGCGTGCCCCTCTCAGAATTATTTGGCAGGCTTGTGAATCTCGATGTCCTTCCAGGTTTTACTGCAGTCGCTCCAGTGCTGGCGACCAACCCGGTTGGCCCGTTGACGGGGATGAAGTATCCAAATTCTCTGGTGCGTGGAGACTGGCATGGATTCGAGCCACGGATCGGCATCGCCTGGCGTCCGTTCCCCGCGTCAACACTGGTGATCCGCGGAGGCTATGGCATTTATGACGACACATCTGTGTATCTTTCTGAAGCGGAGATGATGGCGCAGCAATCGCCGCTTTCAACAAGCGTGAGCGTGGCAAACAGCAGTGATTGTGCGCTGACATTGGCGCACGGATTTCTTAATTGCGCCGGCACCACGCCTCAAACCTTTGGCATCGATCCCAACTATCGCGTCGGCTATGCCCAAATCTGGCAGTTGCAAGCGCAGCGAGATTTGCCGGCTGCGCTGGTCATGACCGCGACTTATCTTGGAACCAAGGGAACGCGCGGTATGCAGCAATTTCTTCCCAACACGTACCCCATCGGCGCTGCGAATCCGTGTCCCAGTTGTCCAGCAGGCTTCATCTATCGCACCTCGAACGGCGATTCCACGCGAGAGGCTGGGCAAATCCAACTGCGACGCAGGTTGCGCAGTGGCTTTACAGCGAGCATCGATTACACCTATGCGAAAGCCATCGATGATGACGCGCAGGTGGGAGCGCAGGGACATGTAGCCGCCGAAGGGACTGGCGAAAGCTTGTCGGTGCCGAGTGCCATACCGCCGGCGGCCATTGCGCAAAACTGGCGGAATCTGCGCGGCGAGCGCGGACCATCCACCTTCGACCAGCGGAACTTGCTGAAGGCGCAGATTCAGTACACCACCGGCATGGGAATGGGTGGCAACACGCTGCTGAATGGATGGAGAGGAAAGCTGCTGAAGGAATGGACGATCACCAGCCTCATCAATGCCGGCAGCGGTCTGCCGGAGACGCCGGTATTTCTGGCAACAGTGCCGGGTACGGGCATCACCGGCACCATTCGACCAGACCTGACGGGTGCGCCCATATATCAGGCGACCGACGGCTACCACCTGAATGTCGCTGCCTATAAAGCGCCGGTTGCGGGACAATGGGGCGCGGACGGGACGCAACTCAATCATCGGTCCCGATGAGTTCAGCCTGGACGCGGCGCTGGCACGCACCTTTCAACTGCGTACCACTTTAAACCTCGATGTTCGGATGGATGCGACCAACCTGCTGAACCATGTGTCCTTCACTTCGTGGAACTCGACAGTCAACAGCACCACGTTTGGACTACCGGCGGCGGCCAACGAAATGCGCTCGCTGCAAATAACCGCACGGTTGAGGTTTTGATCATGCGCCGACTGAAAACATGGCTGATGATTGCAACGTTGAGCGCAAGCTTTGGCGCTGGTGCGCAGACGATAGGTTCGAATACGACGCCGGGCCAGAGTACTGCCTACAACCTCACGGTGAGCTCACATCTAGTCGTCGAAACCGTAGTGGTGAAGGACAAGAAGGGCAATTTCATCAAGGGACTCACCGCTAAGGATTTCAGCGTGACCGAGGATGGTGTGCCGCAAACCGTTAAGTTGTGCGAGCCCCAGGAGCTGCCGATGACTCCGGCCCCTGCGATGCCACCGGACCAAGAACAGATCACCATCTATAAGACACTCGACCGAACCCAGCTTGCGCCGGAGAGTTCGGGACACACGCAGTACAAGGGTCATCGCCTGCTGGCACTGTACTTCGACATGACCGCTATGCCGACGGAAGATCAACAGCGCGCGCTGGCTGCCGCCGAAACATTTGTCCGCACCCAGATGACCTCTGCCGACCTGGTCGCCATCCTTCGATTCAAGGGTGGATCCGTCGATGTGCTGCAAGACTTCACAGCGGACCGCAATCGCCTGCTGAGCATTCTGCAGACGATGGTTGTCGGCGAAGGGCAAGGCTCCGTGGAATCCATCGAAGACGCCAGCAGTGCCGATACCGGCGCCGCTTTCGGGCAGGACGACAGCGAGTTCAACATCTTCAACACCGACCGACAGCTTGCTGCATTACAAACCGCTGCAAGCATGCTGGGGCGAATGAACGAGAAAAAATCGCTGATTTATTTTGCCAGCGGGATGCGTCTGAACGGCATTGATAACCAGGCACAGTTGCACGCCACCGTCGACGCTGCCGTTCGCGCAGGAGTGTCGTTCTGGCCGGTGGACGCGCGTGGGCTGGTGGCACAAGCTCCGCTGGGCGATGCGACTCAGGGCTCGCCCGGCAATGCAGGAGTATATTCCGGAACGGCGGCGCAGGCAGTCACGGACGACTTCCAACAATCGCAGGACACCATGTATTCGCTGGGCGGCGACACCGGCGGCAAAGCGCTGTTCGACAACAACGATCTGACCAAGGGTATTGTGCAGGCACAGCGAGCAATTTCGGACTATTACATCGTCGGCTACTACACGACGAACACCGCGGAGAACGGGCGGTTTCGGCGAGTGAAGATTACGGTGAACTCCGCGCCTGACGCCAAGCTCGAATACCGCCGCGGCTACTACGCGAACAAAGTGTTCACCAAGTTTACGGCCGTGGATAAGGAGAGGCAGCTTGAAGACGCGCTCATGCTGGGCGACCCAATCACGGACCTGACGATTTCGATGGAGATCGATTATTTCCAGCTCGATCGCGCCGAATATTTCGTGCCCATCGTGGTGAAGATTCCCGGCAGGGAACTTGCGCTAGCAAAGCGATTCGGGGCCGAACACACGCTGATCGATTTCGTTGCCGAGGTGAAAGACACTACCAGCGGCATGACCGTCAGCAATGTTCGCGACAACGTCGACGTAAAGTTGAGCGACGCCACCGCGGCGGAACTGGCGCGCCGTCCGATTGAGTACGATTCCGGCTTCACTCTTTTTCCCGGAACCTATTCCATTAAATTTCTTGCGCGCGACGACGAGACGGGTCGGATCGGAACCTATCAGACTACCTTCACCATCCCCGATCTGAATAAAGTTGAGAAGCGAGTCGCTATCAGCTCCGTCGTCTTGAGCAGTCAGCGCATCGACGTCCGGGATTCTCTGTTTAACGCCACCAAGGGCAAGGAAGAGGCCAAAAATAACATGGCCAATCCGCTCGTCGAAGGCGGATACAAACTCATCCCGAGCGTGACCCGGGTCTTCAACACGAAGCAAGACATGTACGTTTATGTGCAGGCGTATCGACCACGCCCTCGTGTTGCCGCAGATGCGAAGGCTACCACTCCGCAGCCTGCCGAGACCGCCGCTCCGCTCTTTGCATACGTCACCTTATATAAGGATCAGAGGAAGGCATTGGATACCGCCCCGATTGCGGTAGTGCCCGAAGCTGGCAGCCGGCTGGGCATCACACCGCTCAGCTTTCACGTTGCTCTGGGCAAACTTGCGCCCGGCGAATATCGGTGCCAGGTCAGCGTTCTCGATCCCGCAGGCCATCGCGCAGCATTTTGGCAGGCCCCGATTATGTTGGTGCGCTGACAGATCGCGCGACATTTCTTGATATGCACTTTCCGCGATGGTTCGCCGAGGAATGTAAAACGCCATGGACGTCCAAACACGCACACGCGCATCGTGGATGAATTGCTCACAGCGTCGGTAAACGCGGGAAAGCCCGTAGAATGGGCGGTTTCGTGAATTTATTACGAGTGGGTGAATATGGGTTGGAATTTGTAGTTCAAATCGTGCAAGTCCTTTGAAATGTGGTGGCCAGGGAGGGAATTGAACCCCCGACGCCAGCCTTTTCAGGGCTGCGCTCTACCACTGAGCTACCTGGCCGTGTAGATTTTTCCGAGAAGGGAACTCTGCACACGAATGGAGGGAAATGAAGATTTCCGATTGCTGCTTCTTGGTGAGTATATCAACCACTGGGAAGACTGCCAAACGCGGTTGAACGATGTTGCCCGGCTGACATACTCTGAAGTCAGCGAGGAAGCAATGACCGAAAACGCGCAAAAAGCCGAGAAGATTCAGAAGAGTGATGAGGAGTGGCGTAAGCAGCTCACGCCGGAACAGTATTATGTGACTCGCCAAAAGGGAACTGAGCCGGCGTTTTCCGGCGCGCTCTACAAAAACCACGACGATGGAAGCTATCATTGCGTGGCTTGCGACGCACCCCTATTCAAGTCCGACACCAAGTTTGAATCGGGTTCTGGCTGGCCAAGTTTCTGGCTCCCGGTTTCGCCCGAGGCTGTGGAGAATCACGAAGACGTGAGCCACGGGATGCGTCGCGTGGAGACGACCTGCGCTCGCTGCGGCGCGCATCTTGGCCATGTATTTCCCGATGGCCCCAAGCCGACGGGCTTGCGCTACTGCATCAACTCCGCCGCCCTGAAGTTTGAAAAAGAATAGGACGGCGTAAGCGAAGTCGCCAGTACGAAACGGTGATCAAGCCATCAGTGCTGGCCCATCTGTTGCTGCATTCCCGGCGGCATTGGAATCGAGATGTCGAGCGTCTTTACTGGCCCCAACGTTGACAGCGGGATGCCGAATTGCGCTTCGTTCCCGACCACTAAAATAGCCAGCTTCGAAGGGTGAACATACTTGTTGGCCACGCGAGTGACATCCGCGGCGGTCACCTTCTCAATGCCGTCACGATACTTCTCAATAAAGTCGGGCGGATAGCCGAAGAAGGCAAGCGTCGCCTGCTGCCGCAGGATTTTTTCCGGTGAATCGAAGTGGAAGATCCAGGAATTCAGCACCTGGTCTTTCGCATTTCGCAACTCGACAGCAGTGGGCGGGACGGTTTTCAATTCGCCAATCTGTTGCAGCATGGCTTGGGTTGCGGCGACCGTGCTCGCGCTTTTCGTTCCGGCAGCAACGAAGAAAAGTCCCGGATGGTCGTAGCTGGCGCCGTAAGCTCCCTCAACGGCGTAAGCGAGTCCGAGCCGTGTGCGGACATCCTGGAACAGGCGCGAACCAAAGCCGCCGCTGAATACTGTATTCATCACGCTCAGCGCGTAATAATCAGGATTGCTGCGTTCCGTGCCCAGTCCTACGATCCACACATTGCTCTGATTAACGTCGTTTTTCTGAGCGAGGTATACGCCAGGTGTCGGTCCCGGAAATGTTGTTTTCACCGAGACAAAATCCGGACCGCGCGGTAACGACTCAAAGGCGGCGCGGAGTTTCGCTTCCATCTCCGCCGTGTTGAAGTCACCGCTCACTCCGAGGATCATGTTGTTGGGCGCCACCGTGCGATCATGCCAGGCAGACAGGTCCGCCAGTGTAACCGCGTGAACAGTAGCGAATTCCGGCACGCGCGCATAGGGACTGTTCTTGCCATAGGCAAGCAACTCCGCTTCGCGCTCGGCAATTTCTTCGGGATCGTCATTGCGGCGAATGATTCCAGTGTCTTCCTGCTGCTTGGCAAGCGCTAGTTTGTCGGCACGAAATTCAGGATGCAACAGCAGGTCCGTCGCCATTCCAAATACCTGGTCGAAGTCCTGCTTGAAACTGGACCAGGTCAGGCTGGTGGATTCGATATCGTTATTGGTTTCGATTTTGGCGGCTTTCGCTTCCAGGATGTCATCCATCTTGTCGCCATTCATGTCGGCTGTGCCGCTGGTGCGCCATGTCTCGCCGTACAAATCAGTCAGCCCAGTCTTGTCCGCAGGTTCATCGCGCGAACCGCCACGAATCATGATGAAGCCATTGATGAACGGCAGCTCGTGATCTTCCTGCAGAAAAATCGTCATCCCATTCTTCAAGATGATCTTCGTCGGCTGTTTCGGATGAAAGGCCGGGAGCGGCGGAATAGGCACTTTCTTCCACGAAGTCCACGGAGCCGCGGATCCTGATGCTGACGTCGCTCGGTAGAAGCGGACTGGCCGAATACCGAGCCGGAAGAAGATGCGAGCGCCACGGCGAAAATTGCTGCGAAGAGTCCGATGCGAGTTCGCATTAGCGGCCTCCTTGTTTCGCCGGAGCGGTCTTGGTTTCCGGTTGCGCCGGCGCTTCAGGAGCAGGCTTCGCCGGTTTCTGCGCTGCGTATTCAATCATGGCGTAAGTTCGATTCTTTGCGGTAAATACCTGATTCGCGACGCGGCGAATATCGGCTTTGCTGACGGCATCAATCTTGTTCAGTTGTTGGAATAGCATCCGCCAATCACCATATCGCAGCTGATACGTGCCTAACTCCTGCGCCAGCCCTTGGTTGTTGTCCAGACTGCGAAGAATATCAGCGCGTGCGCGTGTTTTGAACATCGCCAGTTGATCGTCCGTCACGTCCTGCGTTTTCAACTTATCAATTTCAGCGTGGATCGCAGTGCGCATCTCCTGCGGAGTATGGCCGGGAGTCGGCACGGCATAGAACGCGAAAAGATTGGGATATTTGTCGCCCGGAAATCCGCTGAATCCCTCTGCATCCGCTGCAATCTTTTGATCCCGCACCAGGCTGCGGTACAGCACCGACGTGCGCCCATTCGACATGATGTCGCCGATCGCGTCATACACCGCATCGTCTTTATTCAGAGTAGTCCGGCCGGTGATAGCCCTCAATGTAAAAAGGCTGCGTCGGCTCTTCCAGCGTCACGGACTTCTCGGCCTCTTGCGGCGGTTCTACCGTCGCCAGCGGTAGCGGCTTCGGTCCCGCGGGAATGCTGCCGAAATATTTTTCCAGCATCGGCATCGCCTTGGTTGCAGTTACATCGCCGACCACGGTGACCACGATGTTCGCCGGCACATAATATTTCTTGTGGAATGCGTCAGCCTCGGTGGCGCTGATCTGGCTCACGTCCGACATCCATCCCACGCCGGGATTTCGATAGGGATGTGCGACGTAGGCCGTCGCCAGGAACTGCTCGATCATAAAGCCAATAGGGTTGGAGTCGACGCGCATGCGGCGTTCTTCCATCACCACATTGCGCTCTTTATAAAACTGCCGCGGCACAGGATTCGCGATGCGGTCGCTTTCCATGTAGGCCCATAATTGCAGCCGATTGGCCGGCATGCTCCAGAAGTATTCGGTTGCATCGCTGGCGGTCTCCGCGTTCACTCCGACTGCGCCATTCATCTCCGCGATTTGTGTGAACTGATTCGGGATCACATATTTGTCGGCTGCGGCGGTGTCGGCGTCGAACTGCGCTTTTAACTGTTTCAGCTTGGCTGGATCCTGACCGACTCGCTTGCGATATTCAGCGTCATAGGCGGCATACGACTGTTCGACTTTTGCCAGCGCAATCTTTTCGGCAGGATAATCGGTGGTGCCAATATCTTTTGTTCCCTTGAATGCCAGGTGCTCGAACATGTGCGCTAGCCCGGTTTCTCCTTTGGGGTCCTGCACGCTACCCGCATTCACAATAGTGAAGAAGCTGAACACCGGTGCTTCCGGGCGGTCGCAAACAATCAGAGTCAGACCATTCGGCAGTTTCTTCACGGTCACATG
Organism: uncultured Acidobacteriota bacterium; assembly: GCA_963774515.1. Taxonomy (GTDB): domain Bacteria; phylum Acidobacteriota; class Terriglobia; order Terriglobales; family Acidobacteriaceae; genus JAKAAZ01. The sequence goes on from CAVZFK010000016.1 coordinate 90,779, forward strand.
CTGCGCAAAATCTTTCTCAATCGTCTGAAATTCCTGGGCGCTCGCAATCGAGCACAAGCAGCCTGCCATCAGCATTGGCGCCAACACAAAGCGCAGCATTCGACGAATCATTGGACTGAATACCTCGGAGGGGTGTATCGAACGATCGAAACCTGCTATTGAACAACATTAGTGTCGCATTCGGACGCGTTCTAGCAAAATGCGACGTGACCCCTGGTTCCGTCGCCAGGAGCCGCGCCTCGAAGGATCGCAGCCGAGTGCTCGGTGCCCCTCAGTCTTCGACAAATGCTTTCAGTCGTCCCAGGGCGTCGTCCCACTGCGCTGAAACCTGCTCCAGGTATTGCTTCATCTCCGCAATCGGCGCTGGGTTGAACTCAAAAAGACTCTCCCGCCCCGAGTGAACTGAGCGCACCACCTCGACGCGCTCCAGGACGCGCAGATGCTTGGTAATGGCCTGCCGAGTGAGTTTCGACCCCTCCGTCAATTGGGAGATAGAAAATCGCTCGCCGTGGCTGAGTTTTCCCAGCAACCACAACCTGGTTCCGTCCCCCAGCGCCGCGAAGACGGGCGCGTTTTCCCGTCGCTTCTGAATTGTTTGACTACGGTTGCTTCTCAAGGTAATCCTCAATGTTTTTTATCTGCTGGGTCCATCCACCATCGTTTTTGCGAAGAGCTTCCTCACGGCGACCCAGCGGAATCTTGTCGAAGCCGGACTCAGTCAATAACAACAGCGTTCCATTCGCTGTCTTCTCCAGGCGAAACTCGACCAGCGTCGGCGGCTCTTTGGAGTAATCGAAGCCCGGATCCACGGCATACGGGTGCCAGGTGAAGGAGAATAAATGTTCGGGCTCAATCGACTGAACAATGGCTTCCCATTGCAAATGCTCGTAACCAGGCCAAGTAATAAAGCCGCGGGAGAACTGGCCGGCAACAAATGGACCCTCCAGTTTTACTCGAAACCATTCCCCAAACTGCCGATAGTCCGTCAACGCCTTCCACACTCGCGAAACAGGTGCCTTCAACTCGATACGTTTCTCAATTCGGTCGCTCATAATTATGCAACCTCCTGGTTGCATAGTAGTGCCGCCCGAGAATAAAGGCAACCATGCGGTTGCTCGTTCCGGGCGACGTGAGATGCTGCAGCCTCCAGATCAACGGTCTAAAATGAAACTTCCGTCGGAACTCTCAACTATGAATCTTGACGCTATTCAATCTGCATTGCAGGCAGCCGGCCTTGATGGCTGGCTCTTCTACGATCATCACCATCGCGACCCAATCGCCTATCGCATCCTGGGACTGAGCGATTCACTGCACATTACGCGGCGATGGTTCTACCTGATCCCCGCGCATGGTGAGCCGAAAAAGCTGGTGCATCGAGTGGAGCAGAAAAGACTCGACCCGTTGCCGGGCTCGAAGGCGGTTTATTCAACATGGCAGGAACTGGAGGCGCAACTGGCGCTCTTGCTCGAAAATTCCACGCGCCTGGCCATGCAATATTCTCCGCGCAACGCAATCATGTATGTGTCGATGGTCGATGCCGGAACGGTCGAAGTGCTGCGTAGCCTCGGCAAGGAAATTGTCAGCTCCGCAGACCTTGTCAGTCATTTTGAGGCAGTCCTGAGCGACGAGCAGATTGCGAGTCACTACGCGGCGCAACAGGCTCTCGACGCAATCCTGGCGGAAGGTTTTCGCGAGATTGGTCGCCGTGTTCGTGCCGGCGGCACCACGGAGTTTGCCATGGTCGCATGGCTGCAGGAAGCGATGCGGCGCGAAGATCTGGTCTGGGACAACGGCCCGAACGTTTCCGTCAATCGCAACAGTTCAGATTCTCACTATGAACCCACGGCGGAGAAGACAGCGCCCATTGTCGCGGGAGATTTTCTGCTGATCGATATCTGGGCGCGGAAAAATTCTCCCGGGCACCGTTTTTTATGACATTACCTGGACGGGCGTGGTGGGCAGAAAGCCGACGACCCGCGAGCAGCAGGTGTTCGATACTGTCGCAGCGGCTCGCGATGCCGCGATTCAGCGCGTTTCGCAAGCTTTCACCGAACATCAGCCCATCGCCGGTTGGCAGGCGGATGATGCCGCCCGCGAGGTGATCCGGGCTGCGGGATTCGAAAAATATTTCACCCACCGTACCGGCCATAACATCGCTACCGACATTCACGGCAACGGCGCGCATCTGGATAATTTTGAAACCCACGATGAACGGCTGATTCTGCCGAACACATGTTTTTCCGTCGAGCCGGGAATTTATCTGCCGGAGTTTGGCGTGCGCAGCGAAGTCGATATGATTACGCGCCCCGGCGAAGCCAGGGTCACCGGGCGAATCCAAAAGGAACTGGTGCGTATTTAGAATTTCGTCGCACTAAATTTGCTGTTGTGCGAAGTCTAGGCTGCTTAGACGCTTGCAAGGTAGCGAGGTCCGCGATTTCTGCTAACAAAGAGGGGACTTGAAACTGGTATATTCGTTGGAGATGTCCACCGCAAAGGCCACCACGAAGGATAGCGCCGCGCAACCCGCCGCTGGCGTCAACACCTATCCCGCCGGAATGATTCTCCTCGCCGGCTGGATGATTCCCGGACTCGGTCACTTGATGCAGGGCAAATGGATTCGGGCCCTTCTGCTATTCGTCTCCATCACCTGCATGTTTTCGCTCGGGCTCGCCATGCACGGCAAAATTTATTCGGCAAACACGGGAGAATTGCTCGAAATGCTGGGATTCATCGGCGATCTGGGCAACGGCATCCTGTATGTTCTTGCCGTGTTCTTTGGCTGGGGGCAGAATGTGGTGCAGGTTGTCACTGCGGATTACGGCACCAAGTTCATCGTTGTTGCCGGACTGCTGAACTTCATATCCGCGGTCGATGCGCACAGTCTACGGTTGGGGAGGAAGAACTGATGTACACTCCCTCTCACTTCACCGCGGTGCATCCTGTTCGCCCTGTTTACGTCTGTGGTCTTCGGGATTACGCAACGGTCAGAAACGCGCGCCATGATTCGCTATGGCATCTATTGCTTCAGCCTGTTCGTGGTGGGAACCATCGTCGCCAGTTGGGCGATGTGGCTGATCAAGCACTGACGGGTCGCAGGCAACTCCGTTGCATTCCACGCAATTCGCGAACATCTAATTTCCAAATTTAATGCCAGCGCTTTTCCCACAACATCGCGTCGAACCTGTGCTGTACGTGGTAGCCAAGCTGGCGATAGAGGCTGACTGCGCTGGCGTTTTGTTCCGTGACCGTCAAAGTGACAGAAGTACATCCAGTGGCCTGTAAAGAGGCCGCGCATAATCCGAGGAGTTTTTCGCCCACTCCCTGGCGTTGAAACTGCGGCAACACGCATAGCTGGGTCACGTGGCCGACCCCGGCACTTACCCGGGAACACAATAAAAGTCCCAGCAGCCGATCATTGTTCGGCGACGCCAGCACCCACGAGGCCTGCTCCTCAAAAATTCCACATCCCGGGAAACGCACGACATTATGCAAAAATCGCTGCGCCCCGCCCAGCGACAAATATTGGTCGTTGATTTCGCTGTCGATGTGTCCCGAGTAGGCCGCGGTGATCACTTGTGGAGATAGCTCGAAATCAGAATTCTTCCAGCGGCGATAATGGCCTCCACCGGGACCTGCGAACTCTTCCACCCGCGCGGGCAGGGCGGTTCCGGTTGCATCTGAGGAATTCAGATCCAGCTCCATAAACAGTCGCGGATACAGTTGAAAGCCGACTCGTTCAAACGGCTCACGATGCAGCCCGTGCGGATGCAGCAGCAGCTGCGCTTCCACGCGAGTCAGATCGGGCGAATGCTGCAGCGTTTCCAATAGTCGATCAATCAGCTGCAGCTCGATCGCGACGGCAGCGGTTTCGTCCACTCCCTGGCGCGACGCAAAAACATCTCCAATGACAGCCTTGTTGGTCTCGTAAACGCAAAAGATATATCCGCAGACGCGGCCTTGATCGAGAGCCGCATAGCCGCTCAGCAAATGCGATTCGATATATTGCAGCACCAGGCTAGCGGAGCTGCGATAGTCCCAATGGAGACGCTGGCTCCAGAGCGCGCTCTCTTCCTCCAGCAACGGACGAAGATGCTGCGCGGAGAAATGGCGCAGATCTAAAAACTCGAGTTCGAGTGCGGAGGTCATGATCGACTTCGCGGTCGAATCCAGGGGAAACTCGCGAATACACGATGCCGGAAATATCAACCGTATGGCGCGAGTGTACGGCATTGTGGGCCGAATCGAAAAGCCACAAATCCAGAAATCGCATCGGATTTGGCGGGTGTATATGGACTGATACCCTTCGGGATTGAGCTGTAAGCGATGCTTCCGTTAGGGTTACTGCGATGGTTGACTGACCCGGTAAACGGTCAGATCCTGCGGGCGATAGAAAAACAGCGGCTCATATTCCCGGCCCGCCAGAAGCTTTTTAAGCTCATCCTGCGAATGCTGTTCCTCTGCCGGATTGGAAAAGTCCTGCACTACCAGCAGATGTGTTTCTGCGGGAACACCGGATCGCTGATAGTTGGAAACGCGTTCGTTCAGATAAAAGCCCAGACCATATTGGACGTCGCGGCGAGCCTGGTACACGGCAACGACGTGAGGGGCATCCGGCAACGCGGCGATTTCATGGGCCAGAGTACGCGCAGAATATTTTTGATCGAGCAGCATGCCATTGCGCGTTCCCAGCAGGAACATGAGAATCAGCGCCACCGGTACCAGCGTCGCCACACGCAGCCGGTTCATCCCGAAGCGCACGACCACCACGAGAATGGCGATCGCAACAGCGGTGCCCTCCATGATCGCCGCAAGAATCACACGCAGTGGCGGCCACTGGTGAGGGTGAATCAGAATCATGGGCAGCATCAGCGTCGCCGCGACCAGCGCACCCACCACGATGGCATGGATTGTGACCAGGGGCATCTTCAGGCCGCGTTTTCGGATGCGGTTCAGATAGTCGCCGCAAAGAATAGTGATGGGAGGGACTGCGGGCAGAATGTATCCGGGAAGTTTCGATTGAGAGAAGCTGAAGAAGACGATAGGGAAAGCGGCCCACAGCACAAGGAACTCAGGGAATGCATCGCCTGCCCTGGGATTGCCGATGTAGCGATCCGGATTGCGGCGGACCTTCCATTCATCGATGGAATCCCGCACCGCGTCCCAGCAGGCAGCCCACGCCAGCGCAAGCCACGGCAGCAGCGCCAGCGCCATGATGGGAATGTAGAACCAAATGGCCTGCGAGTGCCGAAAACGGTCGGTGGCAAAGCGCTCCAGATTATGTTCCCAGAAAAACACTCTGAGAAACTGCGGGTTACGATGTTGCACCGCGATGAACCACGGCAACACCATGGCCAGATATAAGAGGATTCCCGGAATCCAGATCGTGCGCCGAAGCAGCGACCATTCTTTACGCAACGCAGCAAACAGAAAAATGATGCCGAATGCCATGAAGGGCGCGACCGGACCTTTGGCAAGTGTGGCCGCACCGCCGAAAAAATAAAGATCGAACAGCCAAAACTTTTTGTCCGTCTCATACCAGGCATACCAACCCAGCATGCCGATGCAGAAAGGCGCGGCCAGTTGCATGTCAGTCGACGCGCCGCGCGCAAATCCAATAATGCCGGCGCACGATACGGTGATCAGCGCAGCGTCCAACTGGCCACCCGGTCGAAACCGCCGCATATGCAGATAAATCAGGATGACCAGAATAAAGGCGAATTCCGCGGATGGCAGCCGAGCGGACCAGTCATGGACTCCAAAGTCTTTGAAGGAGAACATGGCGCGCCAGTAGTAGAGCGCAGGCTTTTCGAGCCACGGCTTGCCGTACAAAACCGGAGTAATAAAGTCATGCCGCGCCAGCATTTCCCGCGCGATTTGTGCATAGCGGGGCTCGTCGGCGCCGACCAGGCCAATCACCGATCCGCCCAGGTAGGGAATCAGTCCGTAACCAAGAAAGAAGGTGGTGAAGCCCACCAGCGTGGCAAACTCAGCCACCGTTGCGGCGGTGAGCTTCTGCCAGAATGTTCCACCTGGCAGGTATTGCCTCCAATTGTCGCTTCGATTTGCGATCACTTCGTCCTGAGTACTCAGCTTCGCAACAGTGCGCGCGAAGACCTTTCTCAGCCTACCAAATGCTGCGATGAATGACGACGGCGGTCGAAAATTCGCGAGCTGACCAGTGTTTTGCCGACCGGGATGCGCGAATCACCGCGTGCAAGGTATGGTTTGAATCTGGCAGGATAGTTGCAATGAGAATTTCCCGACGTCGCATGTTGGAAAGCATGGTCGCCAGCGCTGCGGTCGCGAGTGGTGCTCCCGCATTGTGGTCCGCCACGGAGGCTCCGATCATTCGGCGCGGACGAATTCAGCAATCTGTTTGCCAGTGGTGCTACCCGCATATCCCATTGGATGACCTGACGGCCTATGCCGCGCACATCGGATTGAAGGGTGTTGATCTTCTGAATCCCGATCAGTATGAAGTTCCGCGACGCTATGGATTGATCTGCACCATGGGCTACGCCGGCGGCGGAGAGATTGCCCAGGGCCTGAATCGCCTCGAAAATCACGCCGCCATCGAAGATGGATTTCGCAAAAATATTCCCCTGGCGGCCAAGGCCGGCGTTCCCAACGTGATCACGTTCTCGGGCAATCGCGCCGGCATGTCCGACGACGCAAGGCGCGAAGAATACCGTCGATTGGATTGAATCGAGTGAAGAAGATTGCCGAGGACCACGGCGTCACCATCTGCATGGAGTTGCTGAACAGCAAAGTGAATCACAAGGATTACATGTGCGACCACACTGCCTGGGGCGTGGACGTGATGCAGCAGGTGAATTCGCCGAACGTGAAGCTGCTCTACGACATCTACCACATGCAAATTATGGAAGGGGATTTGATCGACACCATCCAGCAGAACATTCAGTGGATTGGCCACTTCCATACCGGCGGCGTTCCCGGCCGGCATGAACTCAACGATCAGCAGGAAGTGCAGTGGGATGGCGTGATGCGCGGAATCGCGGCCACGAATTTCCACGGCTACGTTGCACACGAGTTTGTTCCCGCCGGCGATCCCTACGCAGCTCTACTGCAGGCGGCAAATCTGTGTGATGTCTAGCGAAAAAGTTCAGGCGTTTTCAGTGACAGCGTGAAGGCGCAGATGCTGGTGCACCGCATCCAGAATGCGATCTGTGGCCGCTTCGATTGGCCCATCCAGTGTGCAGCCGCTGGCATTTTCATGGCCGCCGCCACCAAATTGTTCGGCGACATGCGTGACGCGAACCGTGCTCTTGCTGCGCAAGCTTACGCGGATGCGACGATCTGCCATCTCACGCAGAAAGACGGCAACCTCGACCCCGGCAATCCCGATGGCATAGTTCACAATGCCGAGCGCATCTTCGTCGCTGGCGCCCAGGCGAACCATATCGTCATGCGTCACCCACAGCCACGCCACACTGCCATCGCGTTGCAACGTTGTCAGCGCCGCACCCAGCAAACGCATCTTGGAGAGCGGGTTGCTGAAGTAGAGATCCTCGGCAATGCGTGCCGGGGTGGCTCCTCTGTCGACCAGTTCCTTCGCCAGCTCGAATGTACTGGCGCCCGTGCCTTCATAACAGAACGAGCCCGTATCGCTGAGTAACGCCGTATACAGGCATGTCGCCATCGCCGGCGTCACCTTCACCTTGGCGGCGACAGCAAGTCGATACACCATCTCCGCCACCGCGCTCGCCTTGGTATCAATCCAGTTCACGCTGGCGAATGGTGTGCCGCTGGTGTGGTGATCGATGTTGATGAGAAATTTGTTGTCCAGACCTTCCAGGCGTGAACGGCCCACGCTGTCGCACTCCAGAAAGATCACCGCATCGGGCTCAAACCCAACCATCGGCCCGGCAAATTGCCGAATCTGGTCGGCCGCCGGAAGTGTTCCATAGATGACAGGCACGGGATCAAACAGCTGCATCTCGGCCTGCTTGCCCATCGCGTTCAGCGTCATCCACAACGCCAGCAGGGAACCCACAGCATCGCCATCCGGCCGCGCATGCGACGTCAGCAGAAAGCGCTGCCGCTGCCGAATTGCGTCTAAAACGTCCTCGATCGAACCCCGCGCCGTATTGCGCGTCAGAGTCTCGATGCGTCCGCCGTTTCCCATTGGATTCGGTGGCGTCCGCTGTTCGGTCGTGGAGGGTTCGCTCATTCTTATTCGGGCTCGCTCGATGCAGGTTTTGCTACCGCGGCGGCTTCCGCGTTTTCTTGCTGCTGCAATTTTTCTTTCTGTCGATTGCGTCGTTCGACTCTACCCAACAGTTCGTCGATCCTGGCTCGTACCGGCTCGGAATGGTCGACCTGGAAAAACAGCTCTGGAATATGTCGTACGCCCATCCGCTGCAACAGCTGATGGCGAATATATCCGCGCGCTGCTTCCAGGCCTGCCAGCATGTCGGCTTCGTCCTTGCTATCTCCGTCTACGGCCACGTAAATACGCGCCGATTTTCCTCCCGGCGCCAGCACCACCTCGCTGACGTAGCCGAAATTGATGCGTGGATCGCTGAGCTGACCTTCCAGCATGGCGCTGATTTCCTCGCGTAGTGTTTCCGCTACGCGATTCTGGTGATAGGTCCGTCCCCGGTGTTCCGGCATGGTGTGACCCCTTTCCATTCCATCGGATCAAAATGGTTGGCGCAAAGTATGCAGCAAACGAATGAGGATATCAAAATTGCACCCATTCAACCATTCGGGCGCTTTATTCTTCCGGAAAGAACTCCACAAAGCTGTCGCTAATCTGGGCGCCGTGCGTTTCTGCAATGCGAACGCTCGCTTCTTCCACCTGCTGCATTTGGCCACGAAGATAGTCTCTGGAGGCCGAAATAGCGGCAATTCCCACGGTCGCGCGTTGCCACACAACCACTTCATCCAACTCCGCAACAGACACGTTGAACCCGTGGCGGAGCGAATCTTTCAGGCTGCGAACGCACTGGCGCCGATCTTTTAGCGAGCGGGCATATTCCAGTCTCAACTCCAGGGTAAGGACGGCGAGATGCATGGAAAATGATACGGCGTCTGCCTGGTTCGCGGCGATGTCCGGCCATTTTCCACCAGCGTTGCGCCTGAAACCCAATGCTGCTCCGGCAAGCAACAGTCCTCTGTTCGTGTGCTTCCTAATGGATGGGGAAGCGATCGAACGCAATCGCTCCGGGAGGAAACAAACTTGAAAGCAGTTCAATTACATGCCTATGGCGGAGTCGATCAGCTGTTTTACGAAGATGTCCCGGATCCGAAACCTGGAGCCGGCGAAATATTAGTCAAAGTTGCCGCGACCAGTCTCAATCCAGTGGATTGGAAGTTACGTCGCGGAGATCTCAAGGATGCCATGCCGCTCAAGCTGCCCGCAATTCTAGGCCGCGATGTCGCAGGCACTGTGGTGTCGCTCGGTTCCGGGACTCAGGGATTTCAGCCCGGCGATCGTCGTAATGGGCTTAGTCAATCGTGCCTATGCGGAATTTCTCGTAGCGAAACCGGAGGATCTGACGAACATTCCCGAGGGCTTGAATACGGAAGATGCCGCCGCGTTACCACTCGTCGTTTTAACGGGATCACAGTTGATTGAGGATGGTGTACAGCCGAAGCCCGGTCAGACTGTGCTGGTCACGGGTGCAGTCGGCAGCGTCGGGCGCACGGCCGTATTTGTCGCCAAGCAACACGGGATGAAAGTAATTGCCGGAGTGAAGGCCAGCCAGCGCAAGGAAGCGGAGACGCTGGGCGCGGCGCAGGTCGTGGCTCTTGACGACGACCAGGCGATCGCGTCGCTGGGACAGGTCGATGCCATTGCGGATACCGTGGGTCACGATGTCATCCAGAAACTGATGCCGCACATTCGTGCCGAACGGAGTGCTCGCTACAGTGGTTGGCGCGCCTCCCGGTTCGCAAGGAAAAGGTTTCCGAGTGCAGCAAGTCTGGGCTCATCCAGATTCGAAGCGCCTGCATGAGTTGGCTGAAGCGGTCGCCAAGGGTGAGTTCGCTATTCCGATCTCGAAGAAGATGAAGCTATCTCAGGCTCGCGAAGCGCAAACCATGGGGGAAGCCGGCGGAGTCTCCAAAATTCTCCTGATCCCGTGAGCGCCTGATCAACTCTGAACCGAAAGGAGGAACATTTACCATGACAACTCAATCTTCCCGCGAAGTCATCAAGCGGTACATCGTGGACGCAATCGCCGCAGAACAGAATTTCGAAACTCAACTGAAAGCCTTCTCAAAGGAAGGCGAACAAGCAGCCGTGCAGCGTGTCTTTGCCGAACATGCCATTGAGACACGCCATCAACATCAGCGACTCACAGCCCGTCTAGAGGATCTGGGCGGCAGTCCCTCAGTGCTGAAAAGCTTTTTTGCGCACATTTTTAATTTCGCGCCCAAAGACAGCGCAAATCGGTCACGATGCGTCGGAGAAAAGCTCGCAGGACCTGATCATCGCGTTCGCCATTGAGAACAGTGAAATCGCCATGTACGAGGAACTGGCTGTGGTTGCGGCTTTCGCCGGAGATAAGGAGACAGAACAATTGGCCCGCGCGATTCAGCAAGAGGAACGCGCCGCCGCAAAAAAGGTCTGGGACCTGATCGACTCCAGCTGCCGCCAGACGTTTATGAAAGTGACTTCGAACCCAGCCAACGTAAGCAGTGTAACGGTGTAAGCCTGGCAGCGGAAACGCAACGCCGCCATGGAGTAGGGAGTTCCACTCATGGGTTGGATTCAATTGGTTGTTATCGGTGCTTTGCAGTTGCCGAATCAACTTCAGGCGTCCGCAAATGATGCCCGCTATGACGTAGGAGCGCCTTCAGCGGTTGTTGCCGCAGCGGAAGCTGCAGCTTTTTCTTCGCCGCCCGCCTGATGATTGACCAGGTCGCGCAAATCCTTGCTGGGCTTGAAGTAGGGTACCCGTTTTGAGGGTACTTCGACGCGCGCACCCGTCTTTGGGTTGCGGCCAATGCGGGGATTGCGTTGCCGCGTGCGGAAGCTGCCGAATCCGCGGATTTCGATCTTATCTCCGGAGCGCAAAGCGGCTACGACAGAATCAAAGATGGTCTCAATGATCGTCTCCGCGTCGGTGCGCGTCAGATCCCCCAGTCGCATTACGTCCACTACAAGATCGGCTTTTGTCATGAACAGGCCCTTTCTCCTTCAGAGTATAGGATGCGTGCTGGGGTTTGCGCATCGATATCACAACAACTTATTGCCACAGAAAATAAAACCCTGGACTTTTCTCCAGCAGGGACTGCAACTCGTCCGGACTGGGGAAAGGCAGCTTCGAGTCAGCCCCAAGCATCAGGTCAAGCAGGCCGGGATGAGGTTCGCGCGGGCGAACAATCACCGGCTCTCCTTTTATACCCACAGCGCGAGCCGTGTCCAGTAGCGCCACACGAAAACCGCCATATTGGTCTATAAGATGCAGCGGCAGAGCCTGCTGGCCGGTCCATACCTGCCCCGTCGCCAGGGTTTGAATGTCTTTGACCGGCAGCCGGCGTCCCGTCGCCACGTCCTGGATAAACTGCGAATGCATGTTGTCAATCAAACCCTGGAAATAAGCCTGCTCCGCTGGCGTCAGGTCGCGGGTTGGCGAGCCGGCATCTTTCAGCGCACCGGCTTTCAGCGTCACATTCTTAAGCTTCGCCCATTTCAGCAGGTCGCCGTAATTGACCCACTCCATAATGACGCCAACGCTGCCGACGATGCTGGCCTGGTTGGCATAAATCTTGTCGGTGGCTGTGGCGACGTAATAAGCGCCACTGGCGCCCATACTCTCGATGGACGCAACAATTCGTTTCTTGTGGTGGGTGCGGATGCGCAAAACTTCGTGATAAATCTCCTGCGAAGCGGCCGCGCCACCGCCAGGCGAATCAATGTGCAGAATAATCGCCTTCACCGAATCATCATTGGCGAATTTCTCCAGCTGGTCATCGATTTTGTCGGCAGACAGGATCACGCCCTTCACGTCCACCACGGCAATTTTGCCGGATCCGAAACCATCAAAACCTGAGGCAGTGCCGCCGGAGGATCGCATCACGTGCCATGCAGCAGTCCACAGCAGCACAACAAACAGCAGAAAAAGCCCACCCACCAGGCTGAGCCAAAACCAGAATGAATGTCCAGATCTCGTCTCGGTTTGTACGTCCATACCGGGGAGTGTAGCACCGGAAGGGCGCTGGATTACATCATCCAGGATTCCGGGTCTGCAAACGAGATTGCAGAATTACTAAGCTTCCACCATAATTGGTGCAGACTAAGCGCCCGGCGAGCGGCATTCTCCTCTTACCCTGAATTATTTACTGCCCGAATTCAGTAACCAACGACCCGGCATTTTACGACCATGGATCAGCCGCAATACAGCATCGTGATTCCCGCCTTCAATGAGCAGGCGCGCATCGGCGCGACCCTCGATCGGGTCACGGAGTGCATCCAATCCCATGGCTGGACGGCTGAGGTTCTGGTGGTGAATGACGGCTCTCGCGACAATACAGCGACCATCGTAGCGGCCGCAGCGCAAAAGCATCCCAACATTCGCCTCATTGAAAACCCTGGCAATCGCGGCAAAGGCTATTCCGTGCGCAGCGGCATGCTGCAAGCGCGCGGAGCGATCGTGATGTTTACCGACGCCGATCTGTCTGCCCCAATAGAAGAAGCGGAGCTATTATTTGCCGCTATCGCCGATGGCGCCGACGTTGCCATCGGCTCGCGATGGCTGGACCGGTCTCGTCAAACCCTTCGCCAGCCTCTCTATCGGCGATTTTTCGGACGCTGTTTCAACTGGCTCACGCGGCTGATCATGAATCTTCCGCTGGCGGATACGCAATGCGGATTCAAGGCCTTTCGCAGGGAAGCAGCGCAAACCATCTTCATCCGCCAGCGCATCGAACGTTGGGGATTTGATCCTGAAATTCTTTATATTGCGTTGCGTCTGGGAATGCGGATTGACGAGGTTCCCGTCAGCTGGGGACACGACGAACGCAGCCGCATCAGTTACCTGAAAGACGGTTTGAAAATGTTAGAGGATCTGTTGAAGGTCCGCTTCTATTCTCTGGCAGGATATTATCGCGCCGATCCCTGCCAGGAAGATGGTTTGGCTGGCTGCTGCGGCAAAAAGAACGCCACTCCCATTGTCAAAACCTAAGAGATCTTCTCAGGCGAAATTGCCCGGCCACCACGTTGAGAACCAGGTTTAGTGCGCGGGCACCGGGGATTGCCGCCGGTACGTGCTGCGGAATTTGCGACGTTTCTTCTCCGACAATTGAACGCCCTGTTCGCCGTCCATGGTCAGCGTCCACACGCGGGCACACTCCCCGCAAAGCCAATAGTGTTCCATCAGCTGAAATGGGTTGGAATTTTGTTTCAAGCTATTTTTGCGAGAAAAAAGAAACACTTTACCCTCGCGCAAATAATGCAGCGGTTTGTTGCAATTCGAATTGGCGCAATGACTCAACATGCCAGGTAAAACTCCTTTGATGTAGGGGAGAAGTCGGTAGGAAATCTCAGAACAACTTTGTGAAGCGAACCGAAGGGATTCTGCCTCGAACTTCTTTTTCCTTTCTGTTTATTGGATGCTGGATGGAGGGGTATGGTTAGCAAAATCGCTCGCATGGTTGCGAACAATTCATCTGGATTTGAAACTGATTTGCACAGAGCAATAGCCTCAAGAAGAAATAAATTTCTTCCTGAGAGATCCCGGCCCGGCGATTTTCCGGAGGGGTTTCCCAATCCTGCTGAGATCAAAACGGGTTGGCAGGAGCGAGAGGTTGCAGTCTCCCGTTCCTGCCGAGCCATTTAGTGGATGCGAATGTCGCCTAGTGGATGCGAATGTCGCCGGAACCGGTGCTGATGCGCACGGTGGGTCCGCCGCCATTGATTGCTCCGGTCATGTGGTGGGAATTCATGGTTCCGTGAGTCGTGAGCGAAGGATCGCTGTGGAAGTCGCCGGAACCGGTGCTGGCGTCCACATTGAAGGCACTCTGGCCGGTGTTGAGAGTGACTGATCCTGAGCCAGTTTCGAGCTTCCAGTTGTCACTTGGTTGGCCGGAGATATTGATATCGCCGGAACCCGTCTGGGCATACAGGCCCCCTGTGACGCCTTCGAGCTTGATTGTGCCGTTTCCCGTTTCCGCCTTGGTGTAATGGGCGCCCTTCATCAATGCGTGGATCTCGCCTGAACCCGTGCTGAGCGTGATGTCGCCGGTGAGGTCGTTGGCGTAGATGTCTCCAGATCCCGTCGAGGCTTTGAGAGGAGAGCCAAGGCCGGTGACGTTAAGGTCGCCGGAGCCGGAATTGGCATTTACGCTTGTGCCGCTCGGCGCGGTGACGACGTAGTCGATGGACACGTTGTTGAAATGGGTATGCAGGCCGACTTCAATGTCGTTTCCGTTTTGCACGATGGGAGGATTGTCGGTGACGTGGCGGACGTTCTCTTCCGGCGAGCCGGAGAACAACCCCGTGGATGAGTGGACATGGCCGATGATGTGGATGGAGCCTGCGGGGCCGGGCGTAATGTGAACGTACCCCGAGCCAGTGTTGATGGCGAGGGTGGCGGCGCCGCTGACAGTGAGTGTCTTGTCGAATGTGCCCTCAGCGGCGAACAGTGCCGCCGGGGTAAGCGCGAGCATCGTGAGCGCAATGGCTGGAAAAATGATTGTTCGGCGAAGATGCATGATGATGCCTCCGTTTTCTCGGGGGACCCAGAATATTCCTGCCGGGACAAAAACTTCCCCCACACGAGGACCTATACGGTCCTCGCATAACGGTAGTTCCATGCTTGATGATTTTGTTATTTCGCGTTCGGGCGGCTGGACGGCGGAACGATGCCATTCATGCGCAGATACTCCACCATTTGACCGAAGTGATCGTTCATGTGGATGATGGCGAATGCCATGATTCCACTGCGCGTGGAGATTCCATCGACAGGCTTCACTGTCTCCAGCGCGTTCTGTGGCGTCAAGGTATCGATGGCGCGATGTCCAAACGCGAATGAATCCTTCAGTCCCTGGACCAACTGTTCCTTGGTCTTCATCTCCTTGACGGCCTTCATGTCTGGCGGCTGCAGGGAAGCCGCCGCGCCGAACATATAGTAGTTGGCCATGATGACGTGCTGTACTTGCTGGCCGAAGGTGCGAACGCCCTTGAAATTTCCATTGGTCGGAGCAAAATCGAATTTGTCAGCGGGCATCGCTTGCACCAGCGGAACCATTTCGCCCTCAACGATGCTCAACAGTTGATCCACAACTTGTGACGGTGTGATTTTTGCGGCAGCCGCGGTGGTATCCGCTTGCGCCTGGATCGGAGGCATCGTCCAAAGTCCGCCAACGGCAAGGGCCGCGGAAAGTACAGCCAGAGTCCTGATCTTCATAGAGGAATCCTTTCAGAGCGAAAAATCGTAACGCCTGAGCGTAGCAGAGCCACCGATGTGCGGCAAGCTTGATCCGCTTCGGGACCCGGGTATTCGGGCTTTTGGCCCACGCGCAACTGAGTTCGAACACTAATCCTGCGCCGTCTAACCCCATAGGTTATGGGTTGATGAATTCTCCGCAGATCAACAACGCGGCCGTCGTCCTGGTGCTGGTCGTGCACCTTGCGTGGATCCTGTGGGTGATCTTCGGCGCCTTCTGGACCCGTGGTCGCAGATGGCTGGCGGCATTTCACATCGCCTCTCTGGTGTGGGGAATTATGGTCGAGGTGGGACCTTGGCCGTGTCCACTCGACCATGGCGGAAGACTTTTTTCAGCTGCGTGCCGGGCAGGTTTCGATCGGCGGGAATTTCCTGCGGCATTACATTAGCTCCATCGTGTATCTCGATGTTTCAGTGACGCTTCTCACAATTTTTGGCGTTGCCGTGTGCGCTGTCAATCTGGCCATCTACGGGTGGAGAGCCTTCCGCTGGATACGCCGCCGCCGGCACGCGTCGTGAATCGTCACTGAAATTCCCGGCTTCGATCAGTGTGCAGACGTTTGCGCATCCGTAAACGCCACTTCTGCAAATTCTTGAAAAGACGACTCTCCCCAGAATTCAGATTTTGTACGAGTTTTCCGCAACTGAAATGACTCCCGTGTGCATCTCTAATCTGATAGAGTTTGCGAAAGGAGTAACCCAATGGAACAGGAAATGACTTGGTTGCGAGCGCTGGCAGCAGGGTCCTTGGTTGCCGGTGCTGCATTGTTGCTGACCGGACGAAAGAAGGCTGCGCTGACAGCTTCGGGTTTGGGAGCAGCAGTCATCCTATCCGAGGATCCGGAAGCGATGAAGGAGCTGTGGAAGCACGTTCCCGATTTGTTAACGGACGGTCATGAAATGTTGGGTCGCCTGGAAGGCGTCCTCGACGGAATTACCGAGCAGGGTGGTCGCGTCCGGCAACTGGTGCGGCGAGCATAGCAGAATCCATTCCCCGTGGTTCCCCCCAAAGAAACCTGGTTGTAGGCTTCCTGCCGGAGTGACCCTCACAAACGGCTGGCGGAGGTGCGTTTCAGAACATCGCGCCCCGCCATCGTTGTTATCGCCCTTTCGCTGGTCAAGCTGCTCTAGAAAATCTTCCGCATCAGGTCGTCGCCCAAGCCAAATCCCAGGCCCATCTCCATAGCGCGACCGAATCCAGATTGCAAGAATCCTCCCAGGCCGCCCGTCGATTGCGCAGGCATGCCTCCGGGGACATATCCCGGCTGCTGATAGCCTCCCTGAACCGCCTGCGGATATGCCTGGCTGTACGCCTGGTTTTGATTCGCCACGAAGCCGTGGATCGCCTGCAACAGGTTCATCGTCTGCTGCTGCTGCGACTGGATCGCCAATGCAATTTCCTTCAAATCCAAAACCCATTCGCGCGCCTGCGAATTCCCCCCAGTGGATTCAGCCTGCAACTTCGTCGCCAGTTCCTTCAGTTCCTGTTCCACCTGCTGCGACGCATTCTGCAACTGGCTGTACTGCTGATCGATCGTTTGAATATCCATTCCGTCCTGCTCCTCCACACTGAATCTTTCGTTGTGCCTATTGTAAGACGCAGAATGCACCACTTCGTGAACGCCGAGGTTGAAACCGTGGTCAGCGTCTCGTCTGTCGATGTCGGCATCTATCCTAGTGTCGCAATGAACGAGACGTGCGCAGCAGAATCCGATGCATGAAAGAAGTCGAGATGGACTTCCGCTATTCGCTTCCGGCAAAACTTGAACAGGATTTTTCGGCCGCCGTCACAGATTGGGAGAAAGGGAAGATCGATCGCCTTTGGGCTCGCGACGCTTCCTTGTGGACCCATCAGGATGAGTCGAAGTGGCTTGGCTGGCTCGACATCGTGGAGCGTCAACAGAATGACCTGCAGAAGTTTCGCGCGCTCGCCCAGGACATCAAGACGGCCGGCTTTGAATCCGCATTGCTGCTTGGCATGGGTGGTTCCAGTTTGTGTCCAGAGGTGCTGGCGGAAACTTTTGGCCAGCCGGATGGTTTCCCGCGTTTCTCAATCCTCGATTCCACCGATCCGGAACAGGTGCGCGCTGCCGAGCAAAGCGTCGATCTGGAGAAGACAATCATCCTCGTGTCGAGTAAATCCGGCTCGACGCTGGAGCCAAATATTCTCAAGCAATATTTCATGTCTTGCATGAAGGATGCGGTTGGTGCAGAAGCAGGGAAGCACTTTATCGCAGTCACGGATCCTGGCTCGCACATGGAGCAGGTCGCCAATGGCCGAAGGATTCCGCCACATTTTTTATGGCGATCCACAAATCGGCGGCCGCTACTCCGCGCTTTCAAACTTCGGAATGATTCCAGCCGCTGTGATGGGTCTGGATGTGGAGAAGTTACTGGCGAAGGCAAAGATTGCGGTTGACGCGTGCCACTCCACGGACATCAAGAAAAATCCCGGCGTAGAGTTGGGCTTGATTCTCGGAGTCGCTGCCAACGCGGGTCGCGACAAGATCACCTTCTTCACTTCGCCGTCCATCTACGACATGGGAGCCTGGTTCGAACAATTGATCGCCGAATCGACGGGCAAACAGGGGAAGGGAATTACACCTGTCGACCTGGAAGAAATTGGCGACCCCGACGAGTACGGTGACGATCGCATTTTCGCCTACGTGCGGCTGGAAGGCGCGGACAACGCCCATCTCGACGCTGCTGTCGAAAAACTGCAGAAGGCAGGCCAGCCGGTGGTGCGCCTGGCGATGCGGGATGTCTACGATGCCGCGGAGCAATTCTTTACCTGGGAGATTGCAACAGCTGTTGCGGGATCGATCATCGGCATCAATGCGTTCAATCAGCCAGACGTGGAAGCCGCGAAAATTGAAGCGCGGCGCCTGACTGACGAATATGACAAGACCGGCAAATTGCCGGAGCAGACGCCAATCTTCGACGACGGAAAAGTAAAACTGTTTGCCGACCCCAAGTATGCCGCTGTTCTCCACGGTGGCCAGGATATTGGACAGTCGGACTTGCCTGGATATTTGCGTGCCCATCTGGCTCAGCTGAAAGCCAGAGATTATTTCGCGGTGCTTGGTTTCATCCAGCGCAATCGCGAGCATGAAAAGACCATGCAGCAACTACGTCACAAAGTTCGCGACAGCAAGAAGGTCGCAACCTGTCTCGGATTCGGTCCGCGCTTTTTACATTCCACGGGCCAGGATTACAAGGGCGGTCCCGAACACGGGAGTCTTTCTTCAGATCACGTGCGACCACGCGCAAGACCTTGCGATCCCGGATCAGAAGTACACATTTGGAGTTGTTATCGATGCTCAGGCGGCCGGCGATCTGAGTGTGTTGCAGCAGCGCGGACGTCGAGTTCTACGCGCCCACCTTGGGCAAGATGTCGAAGCGGGTTTGGAATACCTGTCCGGCGCTGTTGAAAAGGCGCTTCGCCAGGGCTAAAGCGAAACCAAAGGAATTTCACTTGGGATCAGCCACTGCCGCCCGTTATTCTTCCGCCGATTTGGGAAACATGGGCAGTTCCGCAAGCACTCGCGCCCGCAGAAAGATATCCCGAAACATGTGCGCGAGTCAGTAGACCGGTATTCGTGTTCTGCAGCGACGGATGGTAGGTCGCGAGAATATGTTGACCGCCCGGTAGAGAATATTCCGCGCCATGACGGAAGACGAATCCTTTGCGATCCGAGATTTTCCCCGCCCGAAGCAAGTGGGTCACGTATCCGTCGAAGGCAATCTTTCCCAGGCAGACGACGACACGTAGATTTTTCAGGATCGCAATTTCCTCATCGACAAACGTGGAGCAGTTCCGTATCTCCCCTGGCAGAGGTTTATTACCCGGCGGCGCGCAGCGAACGACAGAAGTGATGTGAAGGTCTTTCAGCTTCATTCCGTCTTCGCGAGATTGCGCTGTCGGCTGCGATGCAAATCCCGTCTCGTACAACACCGGGTAGAGGAAATTTCCCGATCCATCGCCGGTGAACGGACGGCCGGTGCGGTTCGAACCATGCGCGCCCGGTGCGAGCCCCAGCGCAAGCACTCTCGCATTCGGATCGCCAAAGGAGGGAACGGGCTTTCCCCAATAGATTTGATCCGCATACGCGCGCCGTCGAACTCGCGCGATCTCCGCGCAATAGAGGCGCAGGCGCGGGCAAAGTTCGCAAGCTTCGATGCGCTCGGCCAGCACATTGAATTGCGCCGCCGCTTGCTCCTTGCCGCTACCGGCAACCGCCTTGCGCTCGAATTCATCTGTCTTTAAAGAACCGTCCCGCGCCACAAGAAAATTGTACGGTCTCCAACGTGGCCTTCGTGCCCGTTGCCATGCAACACCGTCGTCAAATTAACTTTGTCCGCATGAACTCATCTGATTCCTGGCCTCGAACCCTGCGTTCGCCGCAGAGTAAACTAAGCTTGTCGCGCTCAATTCTTCTGGCGCGTCGGCAGTTGAACGAGAGAGGTTTGAAGGTTGCATTCGATCGACGTTCGTACCCATAGGATGAAACGGGCAGTATCGGCAAGTCTGCTGTCACTGGCTATCGCGGGTTGGAGTTTTGGTTGTAAGTCGCGGCCTGCGCCCCCACCCCCTACCCCCACTGCAACTGCATCGGCGAATCTTCCCGATGTCGGCGGTCAGAAAGCCATTCAACTGCGTCGCCTGCAAAGTGGTGTCGGCGCGACCCCGGAATTCCTCAGCGTCACACTTCTCCCCGGGCGCGGCATGAACGTATTTCAGATCACCGCCTATCTTCCGGGAAGAGGCGAAGTACCTTTGCTGGCATCGAAGTCGCTCGAGGCAGCCGCGAAAATCATGAATGGCGGCCCTGACGATCTCGACGGGAACGCGAGTTTCTCCATGGGAGGGGCGTTGTTGTTTCCGTTCGCCAATCGCCTTGTAGGTCCCATTACTGTCGACAAAAATACCGGCGACCATATCCTGACCGCAACCTGGCACGGACGCAGCGTGCCCGTGATCGCCAATTGGCATGGCAAACAGCCCGGTGCACCCTGGTGCGCGATGCATGGCCAAATGTTGGCGGCGAAGGCTGACAATGTTTCTGTCAAGGCCGACTCCGACACGGCGGCGGCGATTGCAGACTATCGTTTGCCGGCGAACGGTCACTGGTTTTCTGACAACGATGTGAAGGTTACGGTGGCGCTCGATCGTGACACGGTGACCGCGATCATGACGGCGACCAATCGCGGCGACAAATCGGAACCGGTTGGCATTGGATGGCATCCCTATTTTCAGTTGCCCAGCGGAAGTCGAGCCAATGCGCGGCTCCGTATTCCAGCCGCCATGCGAGTCGAGGTCAATAACTTTGACGACGTTTTCCCGACCGGCAAGTTGCTGCCCGTTTCTGGAACACAATACGATTTCAACGTGCTGGAAGGTGGACCGCTTCCCGACACGCTGGTGGATGATTCGTATGTGGACCTGACGCCCAATGCCAAGGGTGATGTTGTTTCAGAGATCCGCGATCTCGGCGCTAACTACGGCATGCGGGTGACCGCAATGTCACCTCATATTCGCGCCATCCAGTTGTATTCTCCGATCGACAAGTCCTTCGTCGCGCTCGAACCGCAGTTCAACTATGGCGATCCATTCGGCAAAGAGTGGAGCAGCGCAGATACCGGAATGGTGACTCTTGCGCCGGGCGAATCTGTTACCTGGAAGGTCCAATTGCGGTTGTTTCAGCCCGCGAATGACATGGTTGGACAAGCCCCCCATCCCAACTTTCAATAAGCATGTCCGGGGAATCGAAATCGTACTCCAAAGTAAGGTTACTGAATCGCACCTGGCGGTTTGACCCACTGTACGTAACCACCTACCATGGATCGTAGGAAGGTCATCCTTTCGCTCCGTGCGAAATGGCCCGTGGCTGCTATCTGCCATGGCTCGTTTATCGCCGGATCGGCGGAGGACAAGCTCTTTTTCTGGAAGGCATATACCCCTTGAGTCCCACTGAATCGACCACTACCCCACAGTCCGGGGAAGACACCCAGCAGCCGACGGAAACTGGCGCGCACGAAGCGACCCTGGCAACCGATCAGAACGCAAATTCCCTGACCGAAACTTCCGGCGACGCGGTGCACGAACATGATCACGATCACACGCATTCACATGATCACGGTCCCACGCTCAATCCTGAGTGCACTCGCCAGGTAGATGTTGAAGTCCCAGCCGATGAAGTCAGCAAAGCCTTCGCCACCGTGGTGAAGCAATACCGCCGCGCGGCCCGCATCCCCGGATTTCGCGCCGGCAAGGTTCCGGAATCCGTAATTCGCAGAAAATTTGCCGATCAGATTCAGCAGGACGTACTGGAGCAGATTCTTCCCGCGCACTTTCGTGCGGAGATTGAAAAGCTCGGAGTTCAGCCGGTATCTCAGCCCCAGGTCACCAGCATGCATCTTGCGGACGGTGAGCCGATGCGATTCCAGGCCGCCTTTGAAGTGCTTCCGGCCATCGAAATTGCAGGATATGACCAGGTGAAGGTTGAACGCCCGAACACAGGCCTCGATGAGGCTGAGTTCGAGTCGGAGCTGGCACATCTGCGTGATTCGCACGCCATCATGGAGCCGGTCGAAGAAGATCGTCCACTGGCCGATGGAGATTTTGCGCAGATTCGATTCACCGGTTTAGTTCACGATGGCGATGGAACGGCCGAAGGTGATGCTGCCAAGCCGATTGAAGGCGACGACGCCACCGTTGAAATTGGCGGACCCAACACGGTGGAAGCGTTCACCGAAGCGTTGCGCGGAGCCAAAGTCGGACAGCAGATGCAGTTCGAAGTTTCCTATCCGGAGGACTTCACCGAGAAACGTCTCGCAGGAAAGTCTGTTGCCTATGACGTGGAAGTGAAGGGAATTCGCAAGAAGATTCTGCCGGAGTTGGACGATGCTTTCGCCAAACAGATGGGCGAGTACGAGACCATCGACCAATTCAAAGAGAAACTGCGCGAGCACATGGCGAACGACAAGCGTCGGCGTCTTGAGTCGGAAGCGAAAGATAAATTAGTCGGCTCATTTGTCGAGCGGTATCAATTTCCGGTGCCAGAATCTCTGCTGCAGCAGCAGATCGACGCACGACTCGATCGAGGATTGCGCGCCCTCGCTGCCCAGGGTATGACGACGGAACAGATGCGGAATCTCGATTTCACGCGCCTGCGAACCGCACAACGAGAGTCCGCGATGAATGAATTGCGCGGCTCGTTGATTCTCGATCGCATTGCTGCGGTTGAGAACATTGAGGTTGCTGATGAAGAGATGGAATCGCAGTTGCAACTGTTGGCGTATCAGGCACGGGAGCCGATTGAAACACTGCGGAAGCGTTTGACTGAGGACGGTGGGCTGACTAGAATCCGAGAACAACTACGTAGAGAGAAGACAGTGAACCAACTCTTCGAGAGGTTGGCCGCCTAACGTTTTTTGGGGTATTGGTCGATGGTATAACCAGAGACCTACAACCGCGAGAGAGGCAATAAGGTAACGGTATGGGTTTAGTTCCAATGGTGGTAGAGCAGACGAGTCGGGGCGAGCGTGCCTACGACATTTATTCTCGCCTGCTACGCGATAACATCATTTTTCTTGGTACCCCGATCGACGATCAGATCGCAAATCTCATCATCGCTCAAATGTTGTTTCTCTCCGGTGAAGATCCGGATAAGGATTTGCAGCTGTACATTAATTCTCCCGGAGGTTCCATTTCCGCCGGGTTAGCAATTTACGATACGATGCAGTTCATCAAGAACGATGTGGTGACCTACTGCATTGGACAAGCGGCCAGCATGGGAGCATTCTTGCTGATGTCGGGTACCAAAGGGAAGCGGTTTGCATTGCCGAACTCCCGTATCCTGATCCACCAGCCGTCCATGGGCGGACTGTCGGGCCAGGCTACGGATATTGACATTCACGCGCGTGAGATTCTTCGCATTCGTGAAATTACCAATCGCTTGATGTCCAAGCACACCGGTCAGCCGATTGAACGGATTGAACGGGATGTAGAGCGCGACTTTATTATGAACGCGCCACAAGCCAAGGAATATGGCATCATCGATGAAATTATTGACAGGCCAAGGACGTAAACTGGGGCTGAGCTCGAAATTGGGCCGGGACCGGTAGCAGTAAGGAGACGCAAAGATGAAGACACGCGCGGGTTCCGAAGATGTTCTGCGTTGTTCGTTCTGCCATAAATCGCAGGACGCGGTAGCCAAGCTGATTTCCTCGCCCAGTGATTATCCACGGGCTTATATCTGCGATGAATGCGTTGCTGTGTGCAACTCCATTCTGGAAGACGATAAGAACGAGGCACGCCCAGCCGCCGCTCCGGCGCATTTGCCCAAGCCCCAGGAAGTGAAAGCCTTCATGGATGAGTACGTGATTGGGCAGGAGACCACCAAGAAGAAGCTGGCGGTCGCCGTCTACAACCACTACAAGCGCATCCAGATGAACCGCGCCCGCACTAACGATGTCGAACTGACCAAGTCGAACATTCTCTTGATCGGCCCGACTGGCAGCGGTAAAACTCTGATGGCGCAGACCCTGGCGCGCACCCTGGACGTTCCTTTCGCGATCGTCGACGCCACCACACTAACCGAAGCCGGATATGTGGGTGAAGACGTCGAAAACATCATCCTCAAGCTGTTGCAGGCCGCCGACGGGGACGTCGCTCGCGCCCAGACCGGCATCATCTACATCGACGAAATCGACAAGATCGGGCGCAAGGATGAAAATCCTTCCATCACCCGCGATGTCTCCGGTGAAGGTGTGCAGCAGGCGCTGCTTAAGATTCTTGAGGGTACCGTTGCTAACGTGCCGCCGCAAGGGGGACGCAAACATCCGCACCAGGAATTCACGCCTGTCGATACCACAAATATTCTGTTCATCTGTGGCGGAGCCTTCGTGGGTCTGGAACGCGTCATCGGCCGCCGCGCCGGCAAGAAGGCACTGGGCTTTAAGGCGATTTCCGATCGTGACGGTCAGCCAGCCAACGTAATTCCTTCGCTGCGCGATACAGAATTACTACGCCAGACCGAGCCGCAGGATCTGATCAAGTTCGGATTGATTCCAGAATTTGTCGGACGTCTGCCAGTCATCGGAATTCTGGACGAGCTGGATGAGGCTGCGCTGGTGGAAATTCTGGTCAAACCGCGCAACGCCATCATGAAGCAGTATCAGCGCATGTTCGAGTACGAAAACGTGCGTCTCACCTTCAGCCCGGATGCCGTTGGAGCGATTGCGCGCGAGGCCTTGCATCGCAAGGTTGGCGCTCGCGGCCTGCGCATGATCCTGGAGGAATTGATGCTCGACCTGATGTATCACCTGCCCAGCAACAAGAAGGTGCGGGAGATCGAGATCACTGCCGACATGGTTCAGAAACGCGATCTTTCCGTCACCCTGCTGGAGAAGGCTGGATAACGCTTCCATAACTTCAATTCGCAAAAACTTCAGGCCTGCAGCTTCTGCTGCAGGCCTGATCTGTTTCACAACGCAATCGCGTTACGGCGCGAACTGGGTCACGAACAACATGTTCACATTGCCCGGGTTGGTAAAGCTTGGGAAACGCTCCTGTAGTCGTCCCAGCTATAAAGGCATGGTTCTGAGCGTCGGTTGCGACGTAAATCAGCGCCGAGGCAAACGACGTACCCCACGGAATGTCGTACCCGGTTCCGAATTGCTGCAGCCACACGGCCGCTCCGGTAGAGTTCAGCTTGGCTACAAACACATCGTTCGACGCCGAAGGGTTGGTGCTCGAAAAGAAGGGATGATACATGCTGCCGCCCATCACCACATTGCCGGACGAATCGACAGCCACATTCCCCGGGATGCAAGACTGTGACGCTCCAAATTTCTGCCGCCATTGCTGTGCGCCGGTGCCGTTGGCCAATTCTGCGACGGTGCACTGGCTATAGCCGGAGCTGGCATCCAATCCGCCCAGAAATATGTCCCCTTGCGAATCCAAAGCGACCTGCGTGTAGATCAGGTTCTGGTATCCATACCGGGAAAACGTCACAGGTGCCTGCTGCCACTGGAAGGTGCCATCCGCCCCGCTGAGTTTGGCGATCATGTAGGTTGTGCCGCTGGTACTACCCGTACCCTGGAAATCGCCCACTACGACCACATTGCCAGAAGAGTCCGCGGAGACGCCGGTGACGAAGTAATATACGCCGCTGGAGCTGTTCCCTTGCGTCCAGATGACGGCGCCAGTAGAGCCGGATAGCTTGCTCACATAGCCCAGTTGGACGCGCCCGCCATTCGAGCCCTTGGCCACGTTCACGCCGCCCACGATCAGGTTTCCCTGAGGATCGACCGACAGACTGGTCGCCTGGCTCGGTCCATACGATGCAAATTGCTGGATCCATTGGGTTTGACCGGACGAATTCAGCTTAATCACGACGCTCTGCGGGGGACCACTGTTGGTGAAGCCTGTAAATGCCCCATTCGTGAAGCCGGCAACGTAAATGTTTCCCTGGGGGTCGGTCGTAATCGCGTTCGGATAGTCACCGGCCCCAGTGCCAAACTGCTGCGTCCATACCAGTGTTCCGGTGGAGTTGAACTTGGCGACTGCAAATTGGGACGAACCGGTGTTGGTCGATCCTGGGAAAGCGCCATAGGTTTCATCCAGCACAATGACGTTGCCTTGCAGGTCAGTGGCGACCCCGTAAGCCGTATCTCCATTGCGGGAATGAGAGCCCACGTAGCCGGTACCGTATTGTTGCAGCCAGCCCTGCGTGGATGCCGCGGGAAAGGTCACCGAGTCCGCAGGAGCGGGCCCCACAGGGCCATACACGCTGCTGCTGCAGCCGGCCAGCCCTAAGAGCAAAGGAGCGATCCATACCGCGCGCGCAGCAGGTTTGCATAACAGCCAATTGAGGGACATGTTCGTCGACCTCCAGAACATCACAGTAGCACGGAAATTCGACTTCCGACCCCGCAAAACGTCAACAGGAACCTACCTGATTTTCATCAAATTTCACGGGTGTATCCTCGAATCACCGTCGCATCCTTACGGACGGAACAGCATCGAAAAAAGTATGCAAATCGCGGAATCTGTACAAACGACAACTCGGCAACTTGGCAATTCTGACTTGCAGATCACCGCCATCGGTTTTGGCGCCTGGGCCATCGGCGGTGGCGACTGGCAGTTTGGCTGGGGTTCGCAGGACGACAACGATTCTGTCGCCGCGATCCAGCGCGCCCTCGATCTTGGCATCAACTGGATCGATACCGCAGCGGTGTACGGGCTTGGCCACTCAGAAGAAGTGGTGGCTCGTGCGCTCGAAGGCCGACAGCAGAAGCCATACGTCTTCACCAAGTGCTCGATGATCTGGAGCAGGAAATTCTGGCAGACCAAGGATCAGATTCATCGCAGCCTGAAGCGTGATTCCGTCCGCCACGAGCTGGAGTCGAGCCTGCGCCGTCTTAAGATGGATGTCATCGATCTCTACCAGATCCACTGGCCGGATCCCGAAGGCGAAATCGAAGAAGGCTGGGAAACCCTGGCGCAAGTTAAAGCAGGAAGGCAAAGTTCGATACATTGGCGTGTCGAATTTTTCCGTCGCGCAAATGGAGCGCATCTCGAAAATCGCGCCGATCACTTCGCTGCAGCCGCCGTATTCCATGTTGAACCGCGGCGTCGAAAAAGAAATTCTCCCGTATTGCCAGCAGCACAATATTGGTGTCATCAATTACTCCCCGATGGTTTCGGGTCTGCTGACCGGCGCGATGACAAAGGAACGCGTAGCCCAATTTCCGCAGGACGATTGGCGTCGAAACAATGCCCGGTTTCAGGAGCCGCAACTCAGCCGCAACCTGAAGCTGGTTGAATTGCTGCGGGAAATTGGCAGTGCGCACGGGCGTTCTCCCGGAGAGGTTGCGATCGCCTGGACCCTGAATAACCCTGCAATCACGGCCGCCATCGTTGGCGCTCGCAATGCGAAGCAGGTGGATGGAATTATCGGCGCCGCAACCTTCCGTCTGCAACCCGACGAAATTGCGCGCATTGAAGATTTCCTTGTGGCAAATCCAGTTCCGGCCAAGCCGAACAAGTAAGCCGCCGATTCGACTATCCTGATGGCTATGCCTAAAGGTGGACCTACGCCTGCGAAATCGGAAAGCTCTAAAACTGCGACGCCTTCGGTGATCCCGCCTCGCAAATTGATCGGAGTTCATCTCTCAACCACCGGCGGAGTTGCCGGCGCAGTTCGCCGCGCTCCCGAAGTGGGAGCCAATACGCTGCAGATTTTTTCTTCCAGCCCGCGCATGTGGCGCGCCTCGAAGATTACCCCGGATCAGGCCAGCGCAACCCGCGCGGCCCGCGAGGAATTGGGCGTCGGTCCGTTGGTCATCCACACCAGCTACCTGGTCAATCTCTGCAGCCAGTCGGAGGAAGTCTGCGGCAAATCCGTGGAGGCGTTTCGTGGGGAGATAGAACGTGCGCTCGCCCTGGGCGCGGAATATCTCGTTGTCCATCCCGGCTCCTATCGCGGCATGACGCGGAAGCAGGGTCTGGAACTGGCCGCTAAGTCGATCCAGAAAGCCATCGACGGCCTGCCCTGGCAGCAGACGCCGTTTCATATCCTCGTCGAAAATACTGCGGGATCTGAGCATTCGCTGGGCGGCTCGTTCGACCAGGTTGCGGAGCTGATCGAGCATCTTCGCCCCTACGCCCCGATCGCCGCATGCCTCGACACCTGCCACACTCACGTCTCCGGCTACGACATCGTCAGCGAGGCTGGGTGGATTGAAACCATGGCCCAGATCGAGAAGACAGTGGGCTTCGAGACCGTGCGCGTCTGGCATTGCAACGATGCCAAGGCGGAGCGCGGCTCGAAGCTCGACCGGCATGAGCATATTGGGGAAGGGAAGATTGGGCTGGATCCGTTTCGCCGACTGCTGCGCGAACCAAAATTCTCCCACGCCGCATTTATCGCCGAAACCCCCGTCGATGCTCCTGGAGATGAAGAGCGCAATGTACTCACTCTGCGCGGATTAGCCGGTTCGCTGGTGCCGCGCTGAACTGTCGGAGTGCGAAATGAGAATGAACGCACGTGCAGCTCAAATTCTTCTCGTCCCGCCGTCCCATTTAGAATCAAAATAGTATGTCGAAAACCGAATCCAGCCAGCCATCTGCCCCTGCAGCGACGGACCGAACGCCGCGCTATAGCCCTGCCGAAATAGAACCGCGTTGGCAGGCACTGTGGGATGCGCAGCCGGATCTCTACGCCGCCGAGCCACCCACCAGCGGCAAGCAGAAATATTACGTGCTGGAAATGTTGCCGTATCCCTCGGGCCAACTCCACATGGGACACGTGCGCAACTACGCGATTGGCGATGCGCTGGCGCGCCATATGTGGATGCGCGGCTACAACGTGCTGCACCCTATGGGTTGGGATGCATTCGGATTGCCGGCGGAAAATGCGGCACTCAAAAATAACACTCCTCCGCGCGACTGGACTCTGGCCAACATCACTGCCATGCGCGGACAGATGAAGCGCCTTGGCCTGAGCTATGACTGGCAGCGTGAAATCACCACGTGTCTGCCGGATTATTACCGCTGGAACCAATGGTTCTTTTTGAAGATGTACGAGCGTGGCCTGGCGTATCGCAAAAACAGCAAAGTGAATTGGTGCCCGCAATGCGCCACCGTCCTGGCGAATGAGCAAGTGGTGAACGACTGCTGCTGGCGGCATGAAGAAACCATTGTGGAGCAGCGCGAACTGGAGCAATGGTTTTTCCGCATCACCAATTACGCCGATGAGTTGCTGCGCGATTTGGACAAGCTGGACGGCTGGCCGGAAAAAGTTCGCACCATGCAGCGCAATTGGATCGATCGCAGTGAAGGTGCTGTGGTCGACTTCACCGTAATCCCAAGGGATGAAGATCGCCGCGGCCCACGCTATTCCCCGGTCAAGCTGAACCTGACGGAAACCTTTTTGGAGCCGCCGCCGGACGAGCAGAAAATCAGCGTTTTTACCACGCGAATCGACACCATTTACGGGGTCACGTCGCTGCTGCTGGCGCCGGAGCATCCCCTGGTCACGCAATTTTCCATCGACCATCCCGACTTGAAAAAGAAAGTTGGACAGCTGCTGGAGGAGCAGAAAATCGCCAAGGAGAAGGGTGACCTGGCAATCCTTGCGAAAGAGGGCGTCGCCACCGGTCGCTTCGCCACCAATCCTTTTACACAGGAAACGATTCCCATTTGGGTCGCGAACTACGTGCTGATGGATTATGGGACCGGCGCTGTGATGTCGGTGCCGGCGCATGATGAACGCGACTATGAATTCGCGAAAAAGTTTGGCCTGGAATTAAAGATCGTCGTATTGCCGCGCCACGCCAATGAAGGAGAAAAGGGCAACGCGGAGCCG
This sequence comes from uncultured Acidobacteriota bacterium, assembly GCA_963774515.1. Classification (GTDB taxonomy): domain Bacteria; phylum Acidobacteriota; class Terriglobia; order Terriglobales; family Acidobacteriaceae; genus JAKAAZ01. Next base: position 120,570 of record CAVZFK010000016.1, read on the forward strand.
CTGTTGCCCTACACGCATGAGGATAGTTTGCTGCTCAACTCCGGCAAGTTCACCGGCATGGGATGCGAAGAAGCGCAGAAGCAAATGGCTGCCCACGCGGAGGAGCATGGATTTGGCAAGCCATCCACAACGTTTCGACTGAAGGATTGGGGCGTGAGTCGCCAGCGCTACTGGGGCACTCCGATCCCAATGATCTATTGCCCGAACGACGGCCTGGTGCCGGTGCCGGAGGATCAACTCCCCGTGTTGCTGCCGGACAGCATCGCCATTACGCAGGAGGGTGGATCGCCGCTGTCTCGCGTGCCGGAGTTTGCCCAGGTGAAATGCCCCAAGTGCGGCGGGATGGCTCGGCGCGAGACCGACACGATGGATACTTTTGTGGATTCGTCCTGGTATTTCTATCGTTACACCGATCCAAAGAACTCTCACGCGCCATTTGACACAGATACTGTTGCGTATTGGTTCCCGATCGATCAATATATCGGTGGCGTCGAACATGCCATTCTGCACCTGATCTATTCGCGCTTCTGGACCAAGATGATGCGCGATCTGGGCCTGGTCAAAAATGACGAGCCCGTCGAGCGTTTATTCACGCAGGGCATGGTCATCAAGAACGGCGCCAAGATGTCGAAGTCCAAGGGGAATGTAGTTTCTCCCGACGACATGATCGCCAGCTATGGCGCCGATGCGACACGAATGTATGCGCTGTTTGCCGCGCCGCCGGATCGCGACCTGGATTGGCAGGAAGATGGTGTTGCCGGCATCAGCCGTTTTCTGTCGCGCGTCTATCGCTTCGCCATGCAAGCCATGCCGCGCGTGATTGCAGGCCGTTCGCAGCCGCTGCCGTCGACGCTGAATCCACTGGAGCGGCAGTTGATGCGCAAATTGCATCAGACCCTTCGCCGCCTCACACAGGAGTTTGACGGTCGCTGGCATTTCAACACCTGCATTGCCGCCATTATGGAGCTTGTAAATGAGCTGACCGCGGACGAGAAAGCAATTGCCTCCGGGGTTGTTGCGGACTCTGTTCTGTATGCGATCACGCGCAATCTGGTGCTGATGCTGCAAGCCTTCGCACCGTATCTGTCCGCGGAACTTTGGTCGCAGATGGCAGAAGACACTCCGTTGCTGCGCGCAGCATGGCCCGGCTATGACGAAGCTTTGGCGGCGGAACACGTGCTGGAAGTTCCAGTGCAAATTAACGGAAAGTTGCGCACCGTGGTTTCCGTGCCGGCCGGAAGCGACGAAGAATTGCTGCGCAAAACCGCCGAGCAGGATCCGAAAATCGAAGCGGCATTGGCGGGGAAACAAGTCGTCAAGGTCGTGTTGCTGCCCGGCAAGTTAGTCAATTTCGTCGTCCGCTAGTTAATGCTGCCGCATGAAATGCCAGGAACAAAAGAGTCATTCTGAGCGAAGCGAAGATCCGCACAGCGATCGCACTGCCGAGATGTCGTTGCTCTCGGGACGACAGGCATTTTTCAGATGGGCATGATTCCGCCAACCGACGCTAGACATATCGAATTGCAATCGACACCCCAGCTCGCAGGCCAGCACGAACAGATTCGCGGCACGCAGTCCTTTCTCGCGACCATTGCCGAGTGTTGGAAGCGCCCGTCATTGCTAGGTCTGGAGTTGCTATGGCGCTGGGCGTTTGGAATTCCCGCAGCCGCCGTGCTGGGATGGGAAACGTACAGAATCCTGTCCTCCGTATCTCTTGCCGGCACCGGCATTACCCATTTTTCGCTGATCGATACCGTCACCGCGGCGCAGATTTTATCTGCCACCGCCGACATTCTGTTGCCGCCAATTCGTGAAGTCGCGCGCTGGCTGTTGCCGCTGCTGGCTGTCGGCTGGGCACTGGCGTCCGGCTTTGGCCGCTCCCTGGTACTTCGCCGCTATGATCCCTCCTTGCGCTCCGCTCCTTGGATGATGGTGGGCCTGCAACTCCTCCGCATCCTGGTGCTGGGCGCGAGTGTCGCGCTGTGGTTCGCCGGGTTGCATCAGGCGGCGTGGAATTCACTCAGTGGTCCCGAGCCGAGCCTGGTTCTCTATTTCGTTCAGGCAATCGCGCTCTCCTTTGGCATTTTCTTTTTCTGGGCGCTCGTTAGCTGGGTCTTCAGCGTCGCGCCGTTGCTGGCGCTGCTGGAGGGTACGGGAATGATCGCCAGCCTGCGCAACTCTCTGCGCTTCGGCCAGGGGTCATTGCGCGGTCTCCGCTCCAAACTGGTGGAAATCAACTTGGTTCTCGGCGTTGTGAAGGCCGCGCTGATTGTGCTCGCCATGGTTTTCTGCGCTACTCCAGTTCCATTTAAAGAAGAAATCAACGGAACTTCGCTCTATGTTTGGTGGGCGCTGGTGAGTGTCTGGTATTGTGTCGCGTCAGATTTCTTTCAGGTCGCCCGCATCATCGGCTTCATGGAAATCTGGCGCGCCGCAAATCATCCGCAGCCTCGCGAAATCCCATCGCCCATTGCAACCGCTGCGAACTAACATTCTGGCCTGCGATACACTGTCCAATAACCCATGGAAACCAAGCAAACTGCCGAGCCCTCCACCATCGTCATTCTCGATTTTGGCTCTCAATACACGCAATTGATTGCGCGTCGCATTCGCGAGCAGAATGTATTTTCAGTCGTGCTTCCTTGCACCGCGTCGTATGAATCCATCCAGCAGCTGAATCCTGCCGGCGTCATTCTTTCCGGCGGTCCCAGTTCCGTGTATGACGCGGACGCACCGCCCGCGGATGCCCGTGTACTTGCCATGGGCGCGCCTGTGCTGGGCATTTGTTACGGGCTGCACTTTATCCTGCATAATCTGGGCGGCAAAGTTCGGTCCGCGGATCGTCGCGAGTACGGACATGCCGACGTCGAAGTGGTACTGCCGACCGCGCTGTTTGAAGGCCTGCCGACTCATCTTCCTGTCTGGATGTCGCACGGCGATGAAGCGCTGCAGTTGCCTGAAGGTTTTCAGCTCACCGCGAAAACATCGAATGCCGTGGCTGGCATTGCCAACGAGGCGCGTCGCATCTGGGCAGTGCAGTTTCATCCGGAAGTCCACCACACCCGCCAAGGCAAAGAACTGCTGCGGAATTTTCTCTTCAATATTTGCAAAGTGGCGCCCGACTGGACGCCGGAGCATTTCATCCAGACCACGGTCGAGCGCATTCGAGCCCAGGTAGGCGACGGTCACGCCATCTGCGGATTATCCGGCGGCGTCGACTCGTCGGTTGCCGCGGTGCTGGTTGATCGCGCCATCGGCGATCGCCTCACCTGCGTCTTCGTCAACAACGGAGTGCTGCGTAAAGATGAGTTCCGCAAGGTGCAGGAAAATCTTCGCGACAAACTCGGCCTGAATCTGGTTGCAGTCGACGCAAGCGAGCAATTTCTCTCGCTGCTCGCCGGTGTGACCGATCCTGAAACCAAACGCAAAATCATCGGCAATGAATTCATCACGGTCTTCGATCAAGAGGCCCACCGCATCGCGCAGAAAACCGGCTCAGTCGATTGGCTGGTCCAGGGCACGTTATATCCCGACGTCATCGAGTCGTCTTCTGTGAAGGGACCGTCGCAAACCATCAAGAGCCATCACAACGTCGGCGGCCTGCCGGAGACGATGAAGTTGAAATTGATTGAGCCGCTGCGCGACCTGTTCAAAGACGAGGTGCGCCGCATTGGCCGCGACCTGGGCATGCCGGAAGATATCCTGCAGCGTCAGCCATTTCCTGGACCTGGACTCGCGGTTCGCATCGTGGGCGAAGTCACCGCCGAACGTGTCGCCATTCTGCAGGAAGCCGACGAAATCGTCGTCGAGGAAATCAAGGCTGCCGGACTCTACCGGGAAATCTGGCAATCGTTCGCAGTGTTGCTGCCGGTGCGTAGCGTCGGTGTCATGGGCGACCAGCGCACCTACGCCAATACCTGCGCCATCCGCGCCGTGACGTCAGAAGATGGCATGACCGCCGACTGGGTGCCGCTGCCCTATGAAGTGCTAAAGCGCATGTCGAGCCGCATTGTGAATGAGGTGAAGGGAATTAATCGCGTGGTGTACGACATCACATCCAAGCCGCCCGGCACCATCGAGTGGGAGTAAGGTTTCGAGCGCTAGGCCTCGTCTTTCAGCAGATTATCGTCGGCCGCATCGACAGCTTCCAACTCATCCTCATCGCTGACATACGGTAGTCCCGCCAAATCCTCTTCGATCAAAAGAAATTTGCGAATGTACCGGAGTGGTTCTTCCGCGATCGCCATTTCTTTCAGATGGTATCGCCATGCATCTGCAATCACCGATCGTCGAATGTGGCCCTTGCGCTCCACCACGCGAATCGTGCCGTCTTTTGAGACCCTGGTAAATGTGCTGGTCGGAACGACAAATGTCATCTTGCTGCCCGGCCGCCAGAATGATTCGGCAAACTCATGCGCGAACAGCAGCGCGTAGTAGCGCCGATGTTCTGACAGCGTCTTCACGGAGTCCAGAAAGCTGTTCCACGGCAACCCCAGGCGAACGGTGTACCACCTGCGGAATTCGAAACCGTTGGACTTGGCTTGACGAATCAAGGCACGTAACAGTTCGGCGCGCGTCATCGGCTACAGAGTAGAACATAACTAAGCGCGCGGGAAGATGAAAATAAAAACGCGAACGTCACTTGCGTCACCTCGCACCTTGGACGGAAACTGATACTGTTCGTCCAATCCATATGGCCCTGGTTTCTCAAGCGCAGCCCCGGCAAATCTTGATCGACAATTTCCATCCGTCAGCTTCTCTGCAGCCGTTGCGCGATTGCCGCGATACCGCCTATTCCCGTGGATATGGATCTGCGCGTTGATTCTGATGCTATCGTAATGTCGCCTTGCCGACGTTGGCAGCGGTGAAGGCTCCCAACGGCACAGATACAAATCCTCTGAACCTCGAGCCCGATGTTCAGGCGGCGTATCAACATTTTTACAATCTCGATTACGGCACGGCAGAAACCATGTTCGAAAAAATTGCCGCCGAACATCCCAACGATCCTATGGCGGCCGGCTACGTCCTGAACACGGCCGTGTTTCGCGAACTCTACCGGTTGGATTTGCTCGACACCACGCTGTATGTGCAGGAGGGGTTTCTCTCAGGCAAGCATCCGGTGGTTGAAAACATGCAAGCTCGCGCCCACATCGACGCGCTCTATCAACACGCCATCGATCTCAGCAATCGGCGAATTGCGGCCAACCCAAACGATGCGGACGCGCTGTTTGCTCGCGGCTTCGCCACCAGTCTCGAGACGCTTTACATCGGCATGGTGGAAAAGAAATATGTCACTGCGCTGCACATGGCGTCAGCCTCGCGCAAAGATGACGATGCTGTTCTGAAGCTCGATCCGAAATACATCGATTGCTACCTGATCGTCGGCGTGCACGATTATGTGATGGGAAGCCTCTCGTTGCCATTAAAAGTTCTGGCGGGGTTGGTCGGTATCCACGGGTCTAAGTCGAAGGGTATTCGGGAACTGCAGCTGGGTGGGTCGAGATGGGATTATCAATTCCGTTTCCGCCCGAACCGCGCTCGCCATTTTTCTTCGGCGTGAGGCGCAATACGGCAAAGCGATCGAGGTGATCGACGGCTTGGCCCAGCAGTATCCGCACAATTTCTCTATTTGCTCTGGAGCAGGCCAATCTGATGAAAGATTCCGGCGAGGGCATGCGCGCCGTCGCTGCCTACCAGGCAATGCTGCAGCGAGCCACTGCGCCGGGTGGCTACTATCCTGACCCGCATCTTGAAATGGCATATTACGGCCTGGGCGAGGCCGCTCGGGGTCAGCGTCATATTCAGGAGGCGGCCAGCGCCTATGAGAGTGCGACCACGCAGTCGACCGCATCTCCCTTGATGAAGCGGCGAGCGCACCTGGCGGCCGGCGAAATGTTTGACCTGCTAGGGCAGCGCGCGCAAGCCAAACAGCAGTATGACGCCGTGCTCGCGCTGGGAACGGATTCCGACCAGGCCGAGCGCGCCACCAAGTATGAATCCAGCCCCTACCGCGGCAAATAGTTAGCGCGAGTTTTCCCCAACGGAACCATTCGCCGACCATCTGCGTATCTTCTTTCAGCAGCTCGCCAAATAGCCCGCAAGCCAAACAGCGCGGACATTTGGACGAGCGCAGGAGTCGACATTTTCGTTGAACGGTGCACCTGATGTGGCTGGACTTTCACGCAGCTTTCCTGTAAGAAATGCTGCATAACGTGATGGTTGGCCCGAGCAGAGTCACCGCGGACGACTCTCATATCGCCCAGGGGGTAGTGTTATGTTCTGTCACCAGTGTGGAAAGCCATTGCCGGCGTCGGCGAGTTTCTGTCCCAGTTGCGGCGCGCCCGCGACCAGTTCCGGATTTGCGGCATCGCCGCTGCGCACCATGTACCGGCCGCAAGCTGGAAGAATGATGGCCGGCGTTTGCGCCGCGTTTGCGCTGCGCTACCGCTGGGACCTAACAGCCACCCGCATTATCACCGTGCTGCTCGGCGTGCTGATTTTTCCGGTGATGGAAGTCGCCTACGTGGTTGCGTGGATGTTGATTCCCGAAGAAGTTCCGTTTGGGATGCAGATGCCATATGTGCCGCCTCCGCCTCCGGTTCCTCCTGCGCCGCCGTCGAATCCGCAAGCTTACTAGGTCAAGCAGCCTTTTTCGCGCACGAGTGCTCCGGCAAAAAATCCGGAGGTTCTCGACCGCGAGCAACACGCTCGTCAAGATCCCGCAGCGGCCCTCGATGCTTCGCCATTTATAGTGGACATAAATGCGAATTGAGCCGCCGCTGCAGATTGAACACGATGGAGCACGTCTATTTGCCGTCACG
>CAVZFK010000017.1:0-94047 GCA_963774515.1 uncultured Acidobacteriota bacterium
ATAGCCAATTTGCAGAGAAGTTTTGCTGGCAAGCAAATATTGCGTTGTCAGGTTGAACTGCTGCACTGCGGCCGGGCGGAAATTTGGGTCCCACACATCGAACTGCGATGAAGGTGGGGTAACCCCTGTTCCCGTGGTCAGGCCGTTGGTCACGCTGATCGGGTTTCCATTGGTGGTGTCGGTTGGCCCGTGTTGCAGGTTCGTAACCGATGTCAGGAATGGCGGATTTTGCGTCATGCGCAGGCCAGTGCCCGTGCCTTCGTCGTCGTCGGTAATACTGTACCCGCCGCGAATCACTGCGCGAGGACTCATCTGCAAAGCGAAGCCAACACGCGGCATGAACTGGTAATAGTACGGGTTCACAAGCGCGCGGCTGTTGCCATTCTGTCCCGCCAATAGAAGATACGGTGTGGGATCCGGACCGGTCGGTGCCACCGTCGCGAAACGAGCCTGCGGCAGATTGATGCTCGACATCTTGTTGTGCGCCTCATACATCGGCTGATCGTAGGAATACCGCAGCCCAAGATTTACGGTCAGGTTTGGACGCAATTTCCAGTCGTCCTGGACGTAGAAAGCATTGCGCCATTGGCGGGCACCAAACAGACCGCTGACGCCGCTAACCAGGGCGACTTCGGCCTTGTCCAGTTCGAAGTCGGCAAGGCCATCACCGTTGGAATAAATCCCGCCGTAAGCGTTGTAGTTTGCGGTGTAATCAGCAAAATAGGAAAGATAACCGTTCAGCCCGCCCAGGTTGCTGGGAGAGATGTAATTCTCCTGGTAGCGGACGAATTGCGCGCCCGCTCGGGTGATGTGGTTTCCATGCACCCAGGTAAGGTCATCACTATAGTCGAAATTGTTGTCTATGGTCTGCGCTCCGGCGGAAATGCTGGTGCCGAAACTGCCTGCGGTCGAACCCTGGATATACATCCATGTAAATCCGGGTAGCGGCTGGGTGCCTGGATATCCAATATTCATCAGGTCATCCCCATTCGTCCCGAAATTACCACTTGGATCCGATGTTTCCGTATTTTGGATGATGCGGGAATATCCGGCGCGGGCTTCATTGACCAGCGAGGGCGAAAACGTGTGGATCCAGTCGATCACACCCATCGCGAACGGGTAGTCGTCGGTGATCGGGAACTCGACCGGAATGACAGGGTTGGATGGGGTATCGTAGGCGTCTCCGTAGGTGCCTTTGATCATCAACGTGTCATGCGGGCTCAGGGTATAATCCATGCGACCATCGCCCTGATTGTTGATTTGCTTGTTGGTGACCGGGTTGCCGTAGTTATTCGCGTGCACCGTGCCGGGGTTCGCTGCACGGTTCGGGAGCGGCAAGTCTTCCGGATGAGCAAAGAGATAATTGGCCACCGGGTTCACGATGGCAGGAATTGTATTGTTTGGATACTCGGTTTCGGCCAGCAATCCGTTCGACGTGTCGAAAATTGGATCACCTTCGACGGTTGCAATTTCCGAGAAGTTACCGGTGCGCTCCAGCGCCGTGGGAACACTCGCAAACCCTAGACCATTATTGCTATACCGCAATCCTTCATAGTCAGCGAAGAAAAACAGCTTGTCCTTGAAGATCGGCCCGCCCACGGCTCCACCAAACAGGTGTTGATGGTACTGTGCCTTGGGGGCGCCGTTGTAATTGTTGGAATAGGAGTTGGCGGCGAAGTTCTGATTTTCAAAAAACTCGAAGGCACTTCCGTGGAACTGGTTGGTTCCCGCCTTCGTTACATACAGGATTTCAGCGCCATCTACGTTTCCATACTCCGCGTCGGAGTTTCCGGTGATGACCCGCACTTCCTGCAACGACTGTGGAGAGGGGTTATAACCGCTCAGATTTTCTGTCGTCTCGTTGATTTCAATGCCATCCAGCACAAAATTATTTCCCTGCTGACGATTCCCGTTGAAAGACGGGATTTGATCCCAGGAGGTCACGCGATATGCCGAATTCATGGACGCCACCGTAGGATTGAGCGCACCAGGCACAAACATGGTGGCATACAACGGGTTCTGACCAGGCAATGGCATGCTCTCCAGGGCATGTGCACTGATGCTGGTGCCTAGCGTAGCGTTCTCGGTATTTAGAATCGCGCCCGCACTGGATGCAACCTTCACCGTCGTGGAAGCGCTACCGACTGTCAGCTTCACGTCAATGTTCGCGATCTGGTCGATCTGCAGCCGGAACGGCGCAGTCGATGTAGTGGTAAATCCAGACGCGGTAGCGGTGATGCTGTAATCGCCAAGATTTAAGAACTGGAAATTATAGAGGCCGTCACTATTCGTGACAGCCTGCGTGGCCACATTAGTGGCTACATTGGTGGCGGTGACACTCGCTCCAGCCACCACAGCACCGCTCGAATCGGTGACCGTTCCGCGGATGGAACCTGTAATAGTTTGAGCAACCGCCGAAGCTCCGCTAACCAGCAGAACGATACAACAAATCCACCCGCCAAATTTCTTTCTATTCACAAAACCTCCTAAAAAGCTTCAATGAAACCCCAATGTAGGCTCAGCCGTGTCCAACATCTGTAAGCCGCCGCTGTGCCTGAAATCGGTCGATACATGCTTGCACCGAACATACTTTCGCCCCGTGGGATGGGAAACTTTTTGGCTTCCAGCCTGGGACCATGCTCCATCAGGTTGGGCTCAATGTAGATAGCGGGACATGGATTGTCAAGATATTTTTCTTAGTATTGATGTAATTTGCAAGAAGGCGAGGACAATTGCAATACAGAAATAGAAAATTAACTCATTCCTGGGAGGAATTTACACGTAGTGAAACCAGTCAACCGATCGAAATCGAAAGTTCAGCCCTTGGAAAGAGCTGGTGTGTGAGCAGAAATGAAATGTCGGATCGATGAGTTTGGAAAGTCACCACTGCAGAGAAACGAGGGCATACACAGCAATTTCCGGCATGCCAAAAGCCACGCCGGAGCCATCTCTGTTCAAAGTCAGCGCTCGCGCGTCTGCGGAGTCAGGCACGTGCAGCGTTGCCGTTCGAACCATCTTGTTGTCCGGCAACACTACGCGCACACGGATACCGGATATGGCGGACGTCTTGGCAGCGTTATAGTTGACCAGGTGTAAAAGCAGTCTTTGATTCTGCCTTTGAAGAGTGCAATTGGCAACCAGAAAATCCGGGCCCTCGACCGTGATTGGAAATTCTTCCTTCGCCGCCCATTGAACCGCGTCGACGATGTCACTCCAGTTTTTGGGTCGCTTCCAGAAAACGTTCGTGATCGCAAAATAGGATTCGATCGTCGGCATCGTTCCATCAAATTCAACGGCCGGAATATACGCGACCCTTCCTGCGCCCACTTGAGTTCGGGTTGGAGCACCGGCATGTCCCGCTTCCGATTTCACGTTTTCCTGATAAACAGTTCCGCTCTTCTGTCCTTCCACCAACCCGCTTAGGCCCGGCGTTGTTCGGACGCGCCTCCACTCGTCATACAAGCCCGCCTGTTCTGTGACGACCAGCCCACCGCCCTGAGCGACATAGCGACGAATCAGCGAGATCTGCTCATCGGAGAGACATTCCGAGTTCGGCAGGATCAGGACCTTGTAATCGGCGAGGCTGCGAAGATGCTCCTCGAAAATTAATGCAAACGGAACCCTGGATTGAATTAGCGCCTGTTCGACCAAAATTGCGCTCAATTGCGCGGCAGCATTGTTGTAGGTCAGTGATGCATAGGAACGAAAAACCGCGACGGGAGTGATATCTTCGCTGCCCCGATACATGTCCTGGTGCTTTGCGATAAAAATCAATGTAGCGTAGCGTCTCTGGCTCCAGGGGATTACTTCCGACGAAGCCCGGCGTTTGGTTGAAGGCAAGCCCTTCCGCCATCGCTACATTGTTGTCCGCGGTATAGGTCAGCAGAACGTTTTTGTAGGTTCGCGCGAGCTTATATGTTCGAATCTTCGAAATGAGACGCCCGTCTGGAAGATACGCGGGCAGATCATCCTCCTCGCTCCAGAAACACTCCGTATATTTCAGAAGCCTGGCGTGGTCGACAGCGGAAGTCCAAGGCCGATTCTGACCGTCAATGCCGCCGGGATTAATCTCGATCGCCACTTCCGGATTGAGAGATTTCGCATATCCAGCCATCTGCCGCAGCGCGTCGGCCATCTCTTGACAGCGATAATCCACCCACTCCTGAATCGCCGGATCGTAGATAATTTCCATCCCGCCGGCCGGATTATCGCGATTCCACTGCGGTGGATTGACGAAGGAAACATTTTCAAAACCGAACCGTTCTCGCCGCTGTTGGTCGGTGTACTTGGTCTGAAGAAATTTTCGAAATCCTTGAACACACCATGGGCAATGGCAGGAGTCCGGTTCGGCATTTAAATCGAAATTGTCGAAATGGATGAAGTCGGTCTTCACTTCGTCAATTGCATAGCGAACTATTTTCTTCAGGTAGTCGATATATTCCTGATTGGAAAAACAGGGGCGATAGCGGAAGGACTGCTGATAACCATACGGCAGCAGGATCGGAAGGCCAGCGACATCTCTCTGGATCCAATTTGTGGCGCGCGGCTCCTCCGCAAAAAAAGTCTCGTACATCATCGTGTTCCATTGGATATAGGTGTCGACTTTCATTCCCAGGCGGTGGGCGATTGCGACTGCTTTGCGTGTATCCTCCATGTCCGCTTGTTCCGCAGCCATTCCAAAACCTTTGTAGAGGTGAGTATGAAAGACTTCGACTCCCTGATCGTGCAGTTGTTGGATCAGTCCTTCGCTCTGCTCGTAGGCGCTGACCTGGCGAGCATCGAGACTTTGCCCTCCGCGCCGCACGACAAAAATGTACGGTTCATGTGTGCCGCCCGCATCGATGACGCCACTGCGCGCCCACGCTCCCTGCGTTGGAGTCTTCGAAATGGTTGCTTGCCCCAGGGAGATTCCAAGTTTTCCAATAGTGGCCGACGCAGCCATCGCGCCGATGAAATCCCTTCGATTCAAAGTCATTGCAATGCTCCCTAGTTGAAAATTCTCGACCCTCGAACGATCTATTCTTCGAAGCACAGACCTAGGCTTCTGAGATAGCGCTCTGGGAAATCGGAGGCAATCTTAGCAAGATAAGAGATTTTACACATCCTGTATGATATTTTTCTCTTAAAGAATACCCTGCTAGACCTCACGAAACATTACTTGAAGGCGTCAGAAGCCATTTGCACCACCTTACGGGTTCTAATCGGCACTGAACCCGTGCGATCATCGTACTGAAAGCGCAAAATCGGGTTTGAGTATGAAGGAAGAAACCCCTCCGAAGAGAAACAGGATCGGACTTCGGGAAATTGCAGCCGAATCAAACGTCAGCGTTGCCACCGTCTCTCTCGCGTCTTGAATGGGAATGGCCGCGTCGATCCAGCCATTCGCGACTTAGTCCTGCAAACTGCCGCAAAATGAATGTCGATGTATCGCGACGCGCAGATATATTGCAGCGCCATCTGTCTAGCGTGGAAGTCAATTTATCGCTGGATCATCCGAGAAAACATCACAGTGCTGCATGCTAACTCCTGCATTTCATCCGAATTTCGATGATGCTACTGTCTGGATTGGGTGATCATGCCCTCAGTCGAGCCGCGGCGAAACGTGCTCGATCCGTTTTGTTATCCTTCGCTCATGAGGCGATTTCTGCTGTTGTTTGTGTGTGTAAGCTGCCTTGCGATTCCTGTGTGCGCGCAGGTCTCTCGCCCGTTGAATCCGTCTTTGGTCTCCGCCGTTTGGCCTGCGGAGTGGATCGCATGCCCGAATGCTCCGCAAAAAGATGCCGGAGTCTTTTACTTCCGCAAAGAATTGAATATTTCTTCCCTGCCCGCCCATTACTGGGTCCATGTTAGCGCGGACAATCAATTCCTGCTGCACGTGAATGGTAAGTTCGCAGGAGTTGGCCCCGCGCGAGGCGATTTATTCCATTGGCGTTTTGAGACGATCGATCTGGCCCCGTTACTCCACACCGGAAACAACACACTGGCGGCAATCGTGTGGAACTTCGGCACCAAGGCGCCGATTGCGCAGATGAGCAGCCGAACCGGTTTTCTGGTTCAGGGAGACACGGCGGCTGAGCAGTCCGCAAATACGGGTTCGTCGTGGAAGGTGGAATATGAACCCGGCTGGGGATCTGTATCGGATGAGAAATTCGCCGGATACTTTGGCGCCGGTTTCGGCGAACGCGTCGATGGACGGCAACTCGATTGGAATTGGGACTCGAAGAGTTCAGAGAATTCCGGCGAATGGCGGAAACCGGAAATCATCGGTCAGGCAGCCACGCGGGGCGCGATGTCGTTAGATACAAATTGGGAGTCTGTGCCTGATCCGCTGCCAACGATGGAGCATCGACTGGTCGCCGCGGGGAAACCAGTTCGAGTAGAAGGACTCTCTGCGCTACCTGCGTTTCCTGACAAGCCACTTACGATTCCTGCGAACACGCGCGTGACCTTATTGCTTGACAACCGCGTGCTGCAAACTGCATATCCTATCCTGACCGTCAGCGGAGGACGCGACGCAAGTATTCAATTGACCTATGCGGAAGCTTTATATGACGCGCATGGAGACAAGGGCAATCGCGATCAGATTGCCGGCCGTCACATCCAGGGTCTCTACGATGAATTCATCAGTGGCGGCGGCGACCAGCGTGCATTTTCTCCACTGAACTGGCGCACATGGCGCTATCTACAGATCGACGTAACAACGAAGTCCACCCCGCTCAAGTTGGACAGCCTTACGGCATTCTTCACCGCATATCCATTTCAAATGAACGCGAAAATTTCGGGAGATATTCCCGACCTCGATGCGATTTGGACCACGGGCTGGCGCACGGCACGGCTCTGTGCCCACACAACTTACATGGACACTCCCTACTGGGAACGCCTTCAGTACGTGGGAGACACCCGCATCGAAGCGCTCATTTCCTATGTCGACTCAGGGGACAGTCGTTTGGCACGGCAGGCGATCACCAATATCGACGACTCCCGCGTGCCAAATGGTCTCACCCAGAGTCGCTATCCTTCCTCACTTCCGCAGTTCATTCCAACCTTTTCCCTCATTTGGGTGGATATGCTGCACGACTACTGGATGTATGTGGACGATCCGAGCCTGGTGCGCACGACGCTGCCGCACACGCGCGGCGTGCTCGACTGGTATTCCGCGCATCTTCGTCCAGATGGACTGATGGGAAAAGTGGGCTGGTGGGAATTCGGCGATTGGACCACGGGATATAAGGGTGGAGAGCCGCCGCAGGATGCGAATGGCGGATCGACTTTTCTGACGCTGCAGTATATGCAAGCGCTTCGCGACGCCGCGGACATGGAAGCGAAATTTGGAAATCCCCAGCGCGCTGCGGAATACAGGGCGCTTTTCACAAAAGCTGTGACTGCACTGAATCGTTCGAATTGGGACGCACGGTACGGCGTGTTTGCCGATACACCGGAGAAAAACAGCTACAGCCAGGAAGCAAATATTTTGGCTGTCTGGCTCGACGTCGTGCCCAAGTCCCAGCAGGCTACAGTCCTGCAACGCATTCTGGGATCGAAGCAGGACGCCACAACCATAGTGGATGGCAAGCAGGTCCCTCCTACATCTCAAATGACGTACTATTTCCGTTTCTACCTTGCTCGCGCACTGGAGCACGCCGGACTTGGAGACCTGTATCTGAATGAGCTGACCCCGTGGAGAAACATGCTGAAGATGGGACTAAGCACATGGGCGGAGACTCCAGAACCAACCCGCTCCGATAGCCATGCCTGGAGCGCCAGCCCGAACTACGATCTGCTGACAATTGTCGCTGGCATTCGACCCGCCGCTCCTGGATTTGCGCGCGTCGATATCGAACCTCACCTCGGACAGCTGACACATCTGGAGGCTTCCATGCCGCATGCAGGCGGGGATATTCATGTTTCGTACCGCAGGGTTGAGAATTCCTGGCAAGCCTCCATCGATCTGCCAAAAGGATTGACGGGAGAACTGCTATGGTCGGGTAAAACTTATTCTTTGCATGAGGGAAGCGAGGAATTTCATTTGCCAATTACGCACACGATCACGACGGTATCCGGCCCTCTCCCCTAGTGGCGTGAGATTTTGAAGTGACGTGGAAAGCAGCATTCCCCCACGCCCCGTGCCGTTGAGGAGCAAAAGCGCGGCGATGCTTTTTCGCCAGGATCAAACGCTGAACAGCGATCCTGTGGGATGCGTGAATCCGCTGCTATACACTCAACGGTGATGCAGCCGGTTTTAAATTCTATCCGCGTAGTCGAAGCTACTGAGGCATTGGCCGGACCGTATTGCGCCATGATGCTGGGAGACTTTGGCGCCGACGTCATCAAAGTCGAACGCAAAAAAGTTGGCGATCAATCCAGAGGATGGGGACCGCCATTCTGCGGCCCGCAGTCGGCTTATTTCCTCGCCGCCAATCGCAACAAGCGATCGCTTACTCTCGATCTTGATCATCCTTTCGGCCGGGATGTGATGCGGCGTTTGCTGCAAACCGCAGATGTATTCCTGACCAATCAGCCGAAACTCGATTCACTGAAACGAATGTCGCTCGATCCTGAAAGTCTCTGCGCACAGTTTCCTCGGCTGGTCTATTGCGCGATCTCAGGGTATGGACTTTTCGGCCCTAAGGCTGGCCTCGCGGGTTACGACATCATCGCGCAGGCAGAAAGCGGCATTATGAGTTTTACCGGCGAGCCCGACGGTGAACCCATCCGCTACCCGGTCGCTTTGGCCGACCTGATATGCGGACTCTATTCTGCCCTCGGCATTCTTGCTGCGCTGTTCGCCAGAGAAAAATCAGGTCAAGGTCAGTTTTTGGATATGGCTCTCTTCGATTCACAACTGACTTTGCTGGCCAATATCGGCAGCAATTTTTTGAACACTGGTGCGCTTCCGCAGCGATGGGGAAATGCCCACCCCAGCATTGTTCCCTACCAGTTATTTCGTGGCGCCGACCATCGCCACTTTGTCGTAGGCATCGGCACGAAGCCACTGTGGCTGAAGTTCACAAGAATTCTCGGAATCGAGGAAAGTGTCGGCCGCGATCCACACTATGCTTCCAACCAGATCCGTATCGAGCATCGCGCCACACTCATCCACTTGCTGCAGGAGATTTTGATTTCACGGCCGGCGCAAGAATGGGTTGACCGTATGGCTGAAGTCGGAATTCCAGCAGCCATGGTAAAGAATGTCGATGAGGCTTTTTGCGACCGGCAGGTTCTCGAACGTAAATTGATTGTCGAGTTTGAGCACCCGGATCTCCGCGCCGCAAAAAGCATCGCCAATCCCGTCCGACTCTCGGCGACACCGGTTTCCTATCGTCTGCCTCCGCCTTTACTGGGAGAGCACAACGAAGAGTTATTAGTGAGCCTGGGATTTACGCGCCAGCAGATTGCAGAAGCCTCCGCCGCCGGTGCGATTTAGTCAGCGCGATGGGCCTAGATCCACCACAATTTGCACGGCATAGTAGCCGGGGGATGGCTGCAATGCCGCGGACGGCGGCACAGTGATTTCATACATCTCGGGCGACACCGGTTTCCATGTCGCACCGTGAACTCGCGACGATCTTTCGGTCGGTTCGCAGCTCGAAGTTGGAGCCTTGCGAAGAATCCACCTGCGCGTCGACGGTATATGTCGAATCGCTCAGTTTCACTCTGATTAGTTTCATCGCATGGCTCGGATCACCAAGACGAGGGTGCACCGGCGGCAGCAACAGCGAAACTCCGCCTGAATATTCCAGCGTGATCTGCGAAGTCCCGTGCGGTAACTCCACGTCTAACGTCGCATGCTCATCCTGATCATGGTGCTCCACGCGTGCATGGATTGATTTTCCATTCCAGCGTGCGCCCTTCAGCGTGGAACCCAAAGGAATTTCCGGACTGTAGGTTAGATGAATCGGATCGCCGCTGTTAGTAACTTCCAACGCAGAACCATCGTGGGTACGGTTCCAGATGAAATCAATTTTCGCTTCCGGTAGTTGAACGTTGCGTACCGTCGCAGTATTCCAATCGGCGGGTAGATGTGGCGCAAACATAATTTCGCGCTTCACTCCGTCAACCTGCAACCCCAGCAGTCCACTTACAGCGGCGTGAAAGAACGATGCGGAAGACCATGTTTGTTCCGGAACCGATTCTGTCTGCTCGTGGTAGTAGTCGCCCGCCAGCACCTCATCCATGTGCCCTAGCGAATCGAGAGAGTTCCACGGAACCAATCCACTCCATATCGCATACGCCGTGGCGGGTCGATGGCCATCCCAAAACGCCGTCGCAGAGGCTGCCGTTCCTACCGCCCAGACACTTCCCTTCGCATATGAATCCGGATCGAACGCTCTGGAAGCTGTCGAGGTGCTGCGTGTCCCCCAGTCTGTTTGGAAATTCGGCGAAGCCAGTTCATCCAGCAACGACTGCTCCTGCGATTCGCTAAAAAGATGTTGGTCGATGACGACATCCCCGCTGGCACTGCGATTCAGAATTTCTTTGCCGGAAGGCGAGAATCCATCGATCCAGAATTTCTGCTTCGGATCCCAATATCGTTTCGCGGCGGACTCACGCGCCTTCTCGCTGGCTTTCTGACGGCTCGTGCCGCGGCACTCGTATCGCCCATCCATGTCGCCATCTCAGAAAATGAATTCGCCGCCTGAATCCAGCTGGACGAAAGAGTCAGCTCGTCACTCATGCGGTCCTGCTCGTCGCCTCCCTCCTTGCCTGCGGGAATATGCGGCAGCCCATCCGCCGGATCGATCAGAGATTGGCAGTAGCGGTACGCCGCCTGCACGGAGCTTCCAGTGATCCTGTAAAAACTTTTTATCTCCGCTCGCGGCAACATATTCCGCAACCGTATTCAGATATTGAAAACTGATGTCCACATGCACAAACATGTACGGATATTTTCCGACCCAGTCGATCAGGCCGGCACTTTGCGACATCTCATGCCAGATCATCCCTGTTTTCGGGTCCTGATATTTGGCGATGAAAGCCAGCGCCGCGCGCGCTCGATCATATTCACCTGCGCTCAACAAAGCTTGAACCGCAACCATAGCATCGCCTGCAAAAAACCATGCGTACTGCGGCCTACGTGCTCCTCGCGATGGCCCGTATCCGGCTACGAGTCCGCAGCCGAGATACGGATTGCAGACCCACGCCTGATCGAGCGCGACTTCCGCCCACGCCAGATCTCGATTGAGATTCGTATCAGGAGTTTCAATCTGCAGGTCCCTCGACTGCAGCTCGGCATAATGCTGGGCGGATTCTGTCTCAAGGGAGTCGCTAGTATTCGTCAGCGTCTTTACCAGAGGATTCAGGCTTGTCGCGCTCCCGTCTCCGGACGCAACCACTACCGACGCTGTTCGAATTCTGCCGCTGCCGATCGGTCGAACGGTGAAGGCCAACCCCCCGGAGTGGCAGACGAACTGGGCCGATTAAAAATCTCGTCATGAGCCACGATCGCAGTCGAACCGATTACTGCGGAAAATCGATGCGTCTGTTCGGTCAGCAAATATCCCGACGCTGGCGCGTTCCAATTGATATCCTGGCCGCCGATACCGGCCGGCCACATCAGGTTCAATACCGGCACAAAGTGCACGACAATGTCCACCGGGTTCTGGCTCTCCACCGAATATGTGACAATTGCGCCGGAAGTATCCAACGGAACAAACAGCTTCTCTCTGACAATAAAATTCGGGCCGATATAGATGCGCGTAATTTCATCCGGCCGATACACGATCCGTCGAAGGATCGTTGCGCCCGGTATTTCGGAGGTCGTTCCCTGCGGCAGAAATCCAACCTCATAATCCTTGATGAGTTGTACCGGATACGCCCACACTTCGAGCCCACTACCCGCGTATCCATCTAACAACGCACGGCGCCCATGGACCGCAATAAATCGCCGTGGGGCCACCGCGTCCGTCGTTAGAGCTAGAGATTCCGGCGCGACGGTTGCCGCAGCGTCGGGAACAGCTGCCAGTGCAGCCTGCGACATCAGTCCAATCAGCAAGCACGGCAACAGCAAACCCGCTCTCGCATATCGAGCGCGTCAACTTTGCCGATCGCGTTTGGCCGAAGCACTGGACGCATGGAATGCGAAACGAAATCCTCGGCTACTGTGTTGGGCTTGCTTCATCTGTAGACGTGGTCACGTCCTGCATCTGTGCCATGCCCGAAGCAACGTCGCTTTGATAGGTCGACAGGTGCGCGACAATCGAGTGCTGCCAGTTCGTCCCAAGAATGTTGGCAATTTTCTTTTGATCTTCCGGCGTAATTGCTGTCTTCATCTTGGTTACATCCGCAATCGCCTTCGGCAATTCCGCGTGGAAGTGCGTCAGCTCCTCCGACACCGTTTCCGGATGATAGCTCAACCGATCGCCTGTCTGCATCACATCGACCAGCGAATCCGGCGACCACGCCAGCGGAAAAGTTTTGTTCAACGTGTCGTACGCCTGGCGCAGCCGCGTCATGTTTCCCGCAAATCCATCCAGTTCCGCGCGTCGCTGAATCAAATCCATCGGTCGTTGCACATGAATCACCATCGCTTGGCTGGTCGGAGTGCTCGCGACAGTGATGACAGTCGTCAGTGTGTTCCCTTCAAAGTGCCAGCCTGGAACTCCCTTCTTAATCGTGTAATCCAACGCCGTGCCGTTCGCTGTTACGGAACTAGGCGGCCAGTCTCCTGGCAATCGCAATTCGTAGCCGCGCGAATGCAGCATTTCGGGATAGCTTCCGCGTACGGGATCGATGGTCACCGTTAGATCTCCACCGTCCTGCTTCGCGTGGATTGTTGTCCATGTCGCCTGGTTCTCCTGGTAGGCGCGGCTGCGCGATGCGTCCTCATACAGCGTGTATTGCGATGAGTTTCCTGGATCCTGCGGAAATACCGTCAGCGTCAACGGGTCTACAGGTTTTTGGCCGGTGTAGCTCATCGGGGGAGCCATGGGGACGATCGCGCCTTCGGGCACATACACAGGAATCTGCGAGATGGAGAATTTGCGCTCCACACGTATCGGCCCGGTAAAGTGCCTGCCGGTTTCCCACTCAATCCATTTTCCTTTCGGCAACCAGACTGACTCTGTCGCCAATTGCGAGACGGCATCCACCGGAGTTACAACCGGAGCAACCAGCATCTCCTTGCCGAACTGATATTCATTCCTGGAGTCGTATGCCTGCGCTGCTTCTGGCCAGTTGTAATAGAGTGGCCGCAGAAACGCGACCCCGGTGTCGTAGGTGCGGCGGCCTTCTGTGTAGATGTAAGGCACCAGCGCATAGCGCAGATCGAAATCACTCCGCATAATGCCGGAGTATGGCTCTGGATAGGCCCAGATTCTCCGCTCGGCCTCCGGATTTTTCGTGGTATGCGTGCGTAGCACCGGAGCGAAAACTCCAAACTGCACCCAGCGCGTATACAACTCTGGATCAACGGCGCCGGGCATGTGACCGCCGATGTCATGACTCCAATAGGCATATCCAACGTTGGCTGCGGTTGCAGTAAACCATGGCTGAAACGCCAGCGAAGACCAAACGGAAATGGTGTCGCCGGAAAATCCGATCTGGTAGCGATGCTCTCCCAGTCCGCCCCAGCGATTCAGCATCAGCGGCCGCTTCCCTTCGCGCGCCTGGTCTGTAAAGAAAACATAGCCGAGCCAGAATGTCGGATTGGCACCCGGAATTTTCGTGAAGTTCTGCTGCTGCCAATCCAGCCACCAGAAGTTGACTCCCTGCTTCTCCAGCGGATGCAGGACAAGATCAAAATAATTGTCGGTAAATTTCCTGCTGGTGATGTCGAACGGCACATACTTCTTGGTTGCCGGATCAATCCCCATCGCGCGCGCCATCGCCGGATAACTTGTTTCCCACGGTTCGATACCGCCCGCGGGATGCAGATTCAGCGTGACCTTCAATCCTTGCTCGTGGATGTGATTTAAGAAGGCCGTCGGGTCCGGAAACAATAGTTTGTTCCAGCTATAGCCAGTCCAACCCAGCGGTTGTCCGGATTGATCTTTCTCTTGACTCCACCAACTCTGCTGAAATGTCGGATGCCAGCCCATATCGATGACCAGCACATTCAGAGGCGTGTCATTCTTGTGGAATCCCTGCACCAGCTGATCGAGTTCCTGGTCCGTGTAATCCCAGTAGCGCGACCACCAGGTGCCGAACACGAAGCGCGGCGGCAGAGGAATTCGTCCCGCCACTTTCACATAATCGCCCAGCGCTTCTTTGTAGTGGTGCCCGTAGCCAAAGAAGTACCAGTCTTGATGATCCCCAGTTGGCCGCGGCAACACCCACGGCCACGGACTGTTTTCTCCCTGCTTGAACTGAAAATCAGTGGAATCGAAGAGCGGCCGTTTGGAGTCGTCGACCACCACCCATCCGTCGCGGGAGATGAGTCCCTGGCCGATCGGCTCCGCTGTCTTGTCTCCGCGTGCGCCATCCAGAGTACGCGTCGTTCCTTGCAAGTTCCCCGTCGCCGCCATGCCCGGATGCCACGTCACTTCTTTTCCGTCCAACTGCAAGCTGACTTGCAAGTTGTCGGCAGTAAACTTGCCTTCCCCATCGCGAGTCGCATCGTAGGTCAGCTTCAAAGCATCCGTGCTCAGGGTCAGTACCTGGCCGTGCGCACCGTGCTTGACCGTGTGAGTAAATGGCGGCACCGGCATGTCGCGATTCAGAAACACCCAGGAGGCGTGGTCTTCAAACTTGCCATCCGCGGACCATTCCATCCGAATCATTTGCGGAGTCAGAACGGTAAACCGGGCGTGTCCAAGAATCACGACGGCTTTCGGATTCGCGACAGGATTATAAAGTCCTGGTGTTGGCTGCGCGGTCGAAGAAGAATTCTCTTGCGCTCGACCTTTCGCTGGGAACAAGCCGAGGGTGAATAACAGGAATGGCAGAAGCAGAGCTTTTGTAGACAGGCAGGGGGCAGTATGACCAGCTTTCGATGTCATCAGTCTCATGGCGCAGGCATCCTTCTAGTTTGGGAGCGTACGACATCGAACATATACCGAGTTTTCTCGAGCGGCCGTTGATGCCGAAAATTGGCGGTCCGCGATGACGATTCCCGATGCTCCGAAAAATTTATTCAGCGTTGAAAACTTATCCGGCTGATTTGTTGCGTGTGGTTGGATGAACGATCGTCTGAAGTTCAACCCGATGCGGCATGTCTACCTCGCGTTCCACAGGCATGCCGCATCGGAATCGATCGTCTAGAACTGCAGTTTCCCAGCAAATTGCAAAATACGCATGGAGCTTCCATTCTGCGAAGCCACAATGCCGTTGATCGTTCCGGAGCTGGTGCCGCAGTCGATACAATTGCTCGGACCACCGAGGTTCGGGTGATTGAACACATTGAAAGCCTGCGCCGTCAGTTGGAAAATGATGTTCTTCGGCAGATCGAAGTTCTTCGACACCGAAGCATCCACATTGATCAAGCCAGGACCCCAGAAGGAGTCGCGCTGGATGTCGCCGAAGGTTCCAACCTGCGGACGCTGGAACGGCCCGGAGACCTGTCCTGGTGTAGCCAACAAGGCGACTGGGGTGAAGTAGCGCACCGTCTGCGTTAGCGGATCAAAGGATCCGGCTTTCGTGTGGAAACTTTCCCCGCCACCAGCCCAGCTTGGCCGGCAGAGGCTGCCCCCTTGTCCGTCGATGTCCTGGTCATTGGTGCAAAGTTGATACGACGGAGTGAATGGCAAGCCGCTCTCCCACGTCCAGGAACCATTCAGCATAAATCCGCCGATCACCTGGTTCACCCAGCCCGGTACGTTGCCGGCAAACTGTTGCCCTCTCCCAAACGGAAGATTCCAATTACCGGTCATCACAAAAACATTCTTGCGATTGTAATAGCTGTTGCCGTAGTCCGCCTTCGGGTTGTTGAAGTAATAATCAGACTCGTGCGCCTGAGCCTTTGACCAGGTATAGTGCGCCATCAATTGCAATCCGTGCGAGTAGCTCTTGTTGAACACTACTTGCATCGCGTTATAGCGCGTGGTGGCCTGGTTGGCGTTGTAACGGAGATCCTGCGTCCATCCGAACGGATGGCCGTAGCCGAGATTCAAATACTGCTGTGCCACTCCGTTGTAGTATGGGCGCCGATCGTTCGTCGTGTACACCCGTCCCAGCGTTGGATTGAACTGATCGAAGCCCGCAATGGTTGGCTGGTTCGGACTCGCCTGGTTGGAGGAGTCGAACATGTTGTGGATTCCGTGACTGCCTACATAGCTGATCTGCAACGATGTTGTCGGACTTAGTTGCTGCTGCATCGCCAGGTTCCATGCGTCGATCGTCGGGTTGCGCATGCTTAACGGCCGCGTTGGAACTCCAATCCCGTCGGGCAACGGGTAGTTTCCGCTGGCCGGGATTGGAGCAAATGTGTATCCCGGAGGTCCATCCGCCAGGTTGAAAACCTGCGCGTAATTCGTCGCCGCATTCAGATTTTGCGACACCTGCGTCGGATAAGAGAAAGTCAGCACCTCTCCGAAAATGTCTCCCGACCATCCCATTCCATAGGCGCGTCCATATCCGGCGCGGATCACCGTATTGCGACGCACCTGCCAAGCCAGACCGATGCGAGGAGCAAATTCAGTCCAGTTCTTGCCGACGTTCAGGTTGGTGCCCCATGGACCATATCCAGCAATCCGAATATTGCCTGTGTTCAGGTCTAGCAGGCCGCCTTGGCCTTTCCCGTTCACTGTCTCCGGGAAATACATATCCCAACGGAGTCCGTAATTCACTGTCAACGTGCTGGTCGCGCGCCATTGGTCCTGAGCAAAGAAAAATCCGCGTTTCTGACGTTCCTGCGCATTGGTGTTTTGTGTTTGTGTGCGCTGGAACGCCGTCACGTCGCCGAGGACGAATGTTCCGAATCCCAATCCGGCCGTGGTTGTATCGTTGGGTCCAGGACCCGCGGTTCGGGGTGCGGCAAAGTGGAAGTTGCCCGAACGAACATTGTTGTTATCCAGGCCCACCAGGTGATTCATGGCGTAACGTAGATCCACTCCGAACCGGATCGTATGATTTCCCATCTGATGAGTCCAGTTGTCATTCACCTGGAACTGATCGTCGGTCTGCAGAAATTGCGCGGCAGATGTACCAAACTCAAGGTTGCTGCTGCCGTTGCTGCCGTTGCTCAGGATGTCGATATTGAACTGCGGTAACCCGCCATTCAACGATAGGTCGCCTATATTGGCATTCGGAATTCCGAGCTCGTTTCCTAAAGGTTGGTTGTAGTCTGGCCCCTGCTCGTTGATGTGGATGCGGAACCAACCGAAGCGGAAGTCCGTGACCCAAGTGGGACTGACAACATAATCGCCGCCTGCAGCCACACTCTGATCCACCACAGAGTCAGTTCCGGCGAAACCACCCGCTCCAAACCCTAATCCGCCCGCGGCTCCGAAGTACGGTGCCCCCGACAAGGTCGAATTGAATCGAGTGTAGCGGCCGAACGAGTGAAACTTCTGGCTCGCCTGCATGTCGCCGCGCACGTCGAACTGATCGTTATTGAAGATTCCGGACCCAGAAGCCACAAAGTTGTTCACGATGGAGCCATTGCCCGTGTTGGGCAGCGGCATGTCTTTCATCAGGTTAATGGCCGGAGCGGAAAGGTCGCCGACGGGAATGATGTTCCCGGCAAACGCCGTACGACCTGCCGGGGAGTCCGGCACACCTGTCGTCGGATCGAATACCTGGTATTGTGGGCTTCCGCCGAGAGCTGGATTCAGATAGTCGCTCAGGTCGCAATTTCCGCCAGACGTGCAAGTATTGTGCGCCAGCGCTGTCGGCACCGTCGTTTTAACTGCGGAGCCAGTCTTCTGACGAACTCCCTGGTAGTCGCCGAAGAAAAAGATTTTGTTTTTGCGTACGGGGCCGCCGAGAGAGCCGCCGAACATATTCTGTTCGTTGGGTGCGATGTAGCGCCCGGTCAGCGGATCGCGCTGCGCTTCGGCGAATGGATCGCGCGCCTGTTGCGCATCAGAGCGACGGAATTCAAACGCCGATCCATGAAATTGATTTGTACCGGACTTGGTTTGAGCCGTCACCATACCGGCTACAGACCCACCAAGTTCTGCATCGTAGTTCTGAGACGTGACCTTCATCTCAGAAACCGCATCGAGATTTGGATTGATGACCGCAACTCCAATAATTGGATCCTGGTTGTCGGTTCCATCCAGTTCATATCCAGTGGCGAACGGCAGCTGGCCGTTTACTTCAATCTGCTGGCTCTGTTGTGGGTTCTGATCTTGGCCAACGCTCCACCCGATGTAGCTGGTTCCTGGTGTCAGCAATTCGAAGGAAGTAAAATTTCGGTTCAGGTTGGGCAAATTCTCCAACGCGCGCGAGTTCAAAATCATGCTCACGTCGGCGCGAGATGTATTTAGCAACGGAGCCGCCGACGTAACATGGACGACATTGGTGACCGCGCCTGCGGTCAGCTGAACGTCCACCTTTGGCTGCGTGTCAGCGTAGACCTCGACGCGCTCGACCGTTCCCTGGTTGAACCCTTGCGCGGTCGCCTCCACCCGGTAGGCGTCTGGAATCAGGTTCTCTACCCGATAGTCGCCGCTTGCGTTCGTGTGTGCCGTGACTGAGACGTTCTTGCTGATGTCCGTTACGGTGATCGTGGCGTTCGGTATCACGGCGCCTGTCGGGTCAGTCACGGTACCGAAGATGGTTCCATACACGGCCTGCGAGAACGCACTCGGCAGGTTGAGGCTTGCGACCATCAGCACAACGCACGCGATCAGAATTCGGCCTGGAACTTGAAAAATCTTATTGGGAGAAGAAAACAAGGATGGGGGTGCAGGGGATTGACGCACGTGTTTCATTTAAAAAAGCCTCCAAAAAACTACTTCAATCGTGGACGTACATTCGATTTTGGGGCAGATGCAATGAAGGTTGACGTCTTGCCATTGCGAATAATATCTGCCGTGTTGCCGCGGACGGTCCGGAAGAGTTTCATGATTCGCCCTCGTTGAGGGACGAAATCGAAGGACCCTTTTCCACTAGATGATGCTCGTAGAGATTTCGTTGCCGCATTGGTTTCAAAGTTCTGCGACTCCAACTTGTACGCGTATAATCAAATGGTTGTCTACGTTATTCACGGTGATTTGACCCGTGAATCGCCCGTGTAAAACGTGTATCTCCGATGTCAAAAACTACGAGTAGCCCAGAATTAGGCGCTTGGGAATCGACCGATCCGCGCTGGGAACTGGTGCAGCGGATTGCCTCCAGCCAGCTGCTGAAGTCGTCTTCTCGACTTCGAGAATTCTTACTTTATGTTGGCGAGTGTGCGGTTCGCGAAGCTCCCGAAGAAGCCACCGAGCAGCAAATCGGAATCCATGTTTTCGGTCGTGCACCCGGATATAACTCGAGTGAAGACAGCATCGTCCGAACTCATGCTCGCCTCTTGCGGCAAAAGCTCACCGAATATTTCGCCGGTGAAGGTGCGACCGAGCAAATCATCGTAGAAATTCCCAAAGGCCATTACCTGCCAATCTTCCGGCCCGCGGAATCGAAGTCTTCCGTCGTCCAGCTCCATAAGGCGACGCGAAGTCTCGACGCAGATCCGTCGCCCACGTTTGATTCCGCAAGCACCGCGTCGAAAAGTCAGGCCGGACCCTGGCGCGTAATCGTACTGGGCGTGATTGCTTTAACCCTTCTGTTTCTGGCGGCGTTACAAATTCGACGCAGAGGAATCGCCACCTCTCCCGTTGCACAGACAAATGCTGCGATGGAAACTCTCTGGAGCCCATTCCTTTCCGGAACACCACCCCTCGTCATCTACAGCAATGCATTATTCGACGGCAGCTCGAAAACCGGCCTGCGCTATGCCCACCCGACCACTGATCCGGGTGCCACGAGCTCCTACATCGACACCTACACCGGCATCGGCGAAGTTGCGGCGGTGTACCGGCTGACCCGCATGTTCGACGCGGCCCACGCCCAATTCATCCTCAAGCGCAGCCTTCTCGTCACCTGGGATGAGGCGAGTATCAAGAATTTAATTTTTATTGGCTCTTCGGCGGAGAACCCGTCGTTGCGAGTGTTGCCTGACACTTCGGATTTCACAATTGTCGCCGACGATTCTTTTGCGGGGTTTGTAAATCATCATCCCAAGCCCGGCGAACCGACCTTGTATTCTCGGCCGGAGCATCCGTTGACCCGCGACTATGCTGTTCTGGCTTTGCTGCCTGGCATGCAGCCCGGAAAAAAGATTCTGATCTGCAGCGGACTTACGACTTTCGGCACACAGGCTGCGGTTGACTTCGCCACCAACCCGGAAGATGTCGATCAACTGTTTCGCGCTGCGGGATTTACCAAAGGAACCATCCGTCCATTTGAGGCGCTGCTTGAAACGACAATTACTGGAGGAGTTCCCGTCGAAACCAAATTAGTGACTGTTCACACGCACTAATGTCCGCTCGACCGGCGGCCAATGATCATTGCGCGGGCTGCAGTTTTAATCTATCCGCCGCATGAATCTTCTCAACCATGTCAACCTCACGCTTGGCGTCTTCCTCATCTCCCATCTTTCGATACGCCTGGCTCAGAAGCGCGTGCGTCATATAGTTATTCGGATCCATTTTCGCAGCGTGCCGCAAATACATGCTCGCCGTCTGCGCGTCTCCGCGAAGTAGAAGCACCTTCCCCATCAAAATAAAAGGACCCGTGCTGGAGGTATCGAGCGATAGCGCCTTCGTCAACGCCTCCTGCGCTTCCTGGTATTTCCCCATGTGAATGTATACGTCGCCGAGTCGATCGTACGTGGCAGGATACGCAGGATTGATGGCTCGCTCCTGCTCAAATTCCTGCAGCGCGCCGGTCACGTCAGACTTGAACAGATCGACTTCCCCAATCATGAAATGAGCCAGCGGCAACTGCGGCGTCACTTTCAGAGCCTGCATGGCCGCGTTTCTGGCTTGCTCTGGCAAGTTCGCCTGCATCAGCATGTTCCCCAAAAAAAGGTACGCAGCACCCGAATCCGGAGGAACTCCGTACTGCTCCGCAAATGTTTTGCGCGCTTCGTCATACTGCTGCGAATTTAGATAGCAAAGTCCCAACACATGGTTCGCGTCCGCATCCGCATTCGGCATCCATTGCCGGACGCGTTTTAAATAAGGAATCGCGTCCGCGGGACGCCCTAGCCTGTACAGCGTCAATCCATGAAGTTGAACCGACTCCATGTCGTTTGGGTCCTCTTTTTCTGCTTGTGTAAATGCCTGGAGCGCGTCTGTCAGTTTGCCGGTTCGATAGTAGGCCACACCCAACTCATGGGCTGCGCCTTTTACTGGCGGAGTTGCGTTGACAAGCGGCTGCAGCAGGGCGATCGCGGCTGCCGGCTGCCCCGCCTGCAACTTCTGTTGCGCTTCTGCCAGCTGATCCTGCGGACTTTTTGGCGGAGTGGCCACCTGTCCGAAAACAAATACACTCGACAGAAACAACGGGAGGATGAACTTCCAGATACGCATCACTCCCCAGCATACCGCGCCACGGAATCAACTTCATGCGGTGATAGGATTCTTGCATGCATCGCTGGCGCAGACTCTGTTGCATTGCGCTGTCGTTTTGTTCAACGATGGCCGCGGCGCAGACCTCATCCGCGAAACCAGCATCGACACTCGCGCCCGCTCCCCATACGCGTCCGTCTCCTGATCCCTATCCAGCAACCCACCAGCATCCAGGTCCAGCCTGGTTTGACGATGTCGCTCCTCAGGCCGGCTTACATATGCTGAATGTGAATGGCGGAGTGGACCATAAGAAGTACATCATTGAGACGACAGGTAGCGGCGTCGCCATTCTTGACTATGACCGCGACGGATGGCCCGACATTTATCTGGCGAACGGCGAGATGCTGCCTGCCAAAGGAGCGCCGCCACCCACGGACCATCCAACCGGTCATCTCTACCACAACAATCACGATGGAACTTTTACTGATGTGACCAAATCTGCCGGGCTCGAAGCGACGGGCTGGGGCCAAGGCGCCTGCGTGGGTGATTACGATAACGATGGCTACGACGACCTGTACGTCACCTACTACGGCAAGAATCGTCTCTACCATAATCAGGGCAACGGAACATTCAAGGAAGTTGCCGAAGAGGCGGGCGTTGCCGGCAACGGTACCGATTGGAGCACCGGTTGCTCCTTCGTCGATTATGACCGCGACGGCAAGTTGGATCTGATGGTCGCAACTTACGTAAAATTCGATCTGGCAACCGCTCCCTGTTCCCGGCCAGGGACTCACCTGCATTTGGAAAGGGACTCCTGTCGAGTGCGGCCCACGGGGACTTCCCTACACCAATCAGATCCTCTATCACAATCTCGGAAACGGAAAGTTTGCCGACGTCAGTCGCACTTCCGGAATCGACAAAACTGACGCTCATTATTGCTTCAGCGTTTCTACGCTCGATTTCAACAACGATGGCTGGCCGGATATTTATATTTCCTGCGACAGCACCGCCAGCATTCTCTTCCGAAACAATAAAGATGGGACTTTCACTGACGTCGCGCCGGATGCAGGTGTGGCCTATAGCGCGGACGGTCGAGAACAAGCGGGGATGGGTTGCACCGTCGGCGACTATAACGGCGATGGATTGCAAGATATTTTCAAAACCAATTTCTCCGACGACACATCGTCGCTCTACCGCAACAATGGAGACGGAACATTCACCCCCTCGATCGACGACGCCGGGCTCGGCCTGAACACTCAATATCTCGGCTGGGGAACCATGTTCGTTGATGTCGATAACGATAGCTGGCCAGACATCCTGATCGTCAATGGACACGTCTATCCCGAGGTCGATACTGGTCATCTTGGTTCCACTTACAAAGAGCCGCAGACTTTTTTACTGGAATCAGGGGAATGGAAAATTTAAAGATTTGAGTCCGCAATGTGGCCCCGCCTGCACTGAGCCGAAATCGAGCCGCGGCATGGCGATCGCCGATTTCTGGAATGATGGTCGCGAGTCCGCCGTGATCAACAATATGAGTGAGCGTCCTATGCTGCTGGTGAACGTTGCTGCCAACAACAATCACTGGCTTGGCGTTATAACGGTGGGCACAAAGTCTAACCGCGACGGCATTGGCGCGCAGGTGACTGTGTTTTCTGGCGATCACAAGTGGATGCACGAGGTGCGAAGCGGTTCAAGCTACATCTCCAGCAGTGACCTTCGCTTGCACTTCGGCTTAGGCTCTGCCTCCACCATGGGCCGCATCGCTGTGCGTTGGCCGAGCGGCTTGCACGAGGTCTTTCAATTCACCGGCAAAGAACGAAGTGTCGATCGCTTTGTCACCCTGGACGAAGGAAAGGGTAAGCCGGAATAAGCGGACCTGTATGAATTGGAAACGATCGACATCTCAGTACTTTTGCGTTTTGCTTTTCTGCTGCGTCCTTACAGGAGTCGCAGCAGGCGCTCCAATCCGCGCACATCTTCGCACTCAGCAAACTTCGATCACCGTCGAAGCATCTTCCAACTCTCCTCGATTAGCGATCCTGCAAACTGCCAATGGGCAGAAGTGGATTAATAGCGAACAGGAATCTCTGTTGCCCTTCGTCTGGCAGAACTCCAAACGCATCCCACTGCGTTGGACCCTGGATGAATCAGCGAGCCACAGCGATGGCCGCATCGTCAGCTTTGTCTATACCGCGCAGCCTTTGCCGTTACGACTGACCTGGACGTGGCAAGTGCGCGCCGATATCGGTCCGATCGAGCATCAAATCCAGATTCAAAATCTTAGTCAAAGCGAAATTTGGATGCCGATGCAGGATAGTTTTCGCTTTTCCTGGCAGGTCGCCTCCAGCGAGAGTTTGCGCGAGATGTATATCGACAAGGGTGCGGGAGAACCCACAAAGATTGGTACGCACGATGTCATTGTTCCCGTTGGATATCAATGGCAGGGCATGTCGAGCACATACGCGATCGACGCGCCACCGCGAGAAATTATTCCGTGGATGATGGTGGAACATCCGACGACTGAGTCCGGCTGGTACGGCGGCATCGAATTCAGTGGCCGCACTCGCATGACCCTGCAGCGCAGCCCCACAAGCCTTCGGGGAGAAATCGGTTTGAATCCTGACCCTGGGCCCTTTCGAACGCGATTGGAGCCGCAGGAAACCTTCCGAAACTCCGACGATATTTCTTGGCGCATTTACCGGAGGCGCCGATGGCCTTGGCAATGTGCTGCGTCCCTGGGTGCGAACCGTTCTGATGAATCCAGTGACTTGGAGAAATCCAGACTTCCCCATGCTTGTGAACAATAGCTGGGGCAGCGGCATGGCGGTGGATGAGACCATCGCAAAGCGAATGATTCGCGATTCGGCGGCACTCGGCCTCGAGATGTTCCATCTGGATGCAGGCTGGTTCCGCGGTGTCGGCGACTGGGTTCCCGATCCGAAGAAATTCCCCAACGGCCTCGCTGTCATCTCTGACTACGCCCACACTCACGGATTGAAGTTTGGTCTTTGGGTCAACTGGGCTGAAGCAGGAGTCGATACAAATCCTGGCGCACTGAATGCCTTTAATCCGGCGACGCGTGACTGGTTGGTTGCGGATGTCCCGACAAATTGGAAACCGGATCCGTTCGTAGGCCGCACCGTCGATCTAGGAGTGCCGGCGGTGCATAACTACGCCGAGCGCGAAGTGCAGCGGATTGTCCGCGACGATCGACTCGACATGCTGGAGCATGATGGCTACGTCGTCGCCAAAAGCTGCGTTCGCAACGACCATCCCCACGCACCCGGCGCGTATGCGTCGACGGTATTAAAAGAAGTCAGCGGCGTCGATCTGCCGATTGAGCCCTCATCCACCGACGTCAGCTATCACTCTGTGCGTTCGTATTACGACATCTACTCGCAGCTTCGCAAGACCCATCCAAACCTGCTGCTGGAAATTTGCGACAATGGCGGCCGCATGGTGGACTTTGGCAGCGCAGCCCACGGGGATTATTTCTCCATCACCGACAGCTACGATCCTTTGTCGAATCGCCAGGCATTCTATGATGCGAGCCATGTCCTTCCTCCGGCAATGCTGGAGGATTATGAGATGAAATGGCCGACGCCGCATATTGAGAATTTTCTGTATATGTTGCGCAGCGGCATGATGGGTTGGACGACGATCATGCAGGATACGACCGCCTGGACGCCGCAACAACATGCTGATAGCGAAAGAAGAATTTGCCACCTATAAGAAATATTTGCGACCGCTGATTCGCGATGCAAATCTGTATCACATCTCGCTGCGCCCGGACGGCGTGCACTGGGACGGCATGGAATATTTCAACCCCGCCAATGGCCATGGAGTGATCTATGCTTTTCGCGGCTCGATCGCAACAGAGAAGAACCACATATTTTGGCTCAGCGGTTTATCGGCGGCGAAACGATATCAGCTTCAATTTCAAGATCACTCCAGCCCCGACAGTATTGTCTCTGGACGCGACCTGATGCAGAAAGGGCTGACCGTGAACCTTTCGCTTCCCCTCAGTTCAGAGTTGATCTTTCTGCACGAGGAATGACCGATCGCGTCGTCTTACAGCCAGGGAGCCATCGAACGCCAAAGCGAGCCCGCAGAAACAGCGTAGGAGCGGAGTTCTGCTCCGCCCCCGCAGTCACTTCGCAAAACTATTTGTGTTGATGCGCGTTCGCGTATTCTGCGGCTTCTTTCAATTCCTGCGACGCTTGGGTTAGTAATTGTTTGGCCTTCTCGCCGTGGCCGCCGAGCCGATCTCGATTTGCCTGTTGCGCTGCATCGATCTTTTGGTATGCGTGCGCAATCGATGCCTGGGCGGAAGCCAGGTTTGCGTGTTTGTTCGGGTCGATATTCTGCGCAGGACCCTGAGCGAACATCATGGAAGTGCCGGCCATCACGGAACACATCACGAGGGTACGGATTACATTATTCTTCGTCATGCGAAATCTCCTTGGATTAGTGAGACGATTCCTCGTTCCCGTTCCGCGTGCCGCTCGGGAAGCCGAGGAATCGCCTCGTGGACAGAGGCTATGATTCGCCGCTCCTGCTTGTCAAGCGGAGGCGCACATAGTTGATTTCGCCGGCTGAACTTGTACCTAGACGTGCAGATCTTGACCAGCGCACTAGGTAGTCTTAAATAGTTGCGGCAATACCTCTCCCGCTTTGCCAAGAATGATGCGGGTAAATGCGCCCGCGTTGAGCGGCTCTTCCGGCCCTACATAGTAGGTTCGAGCCGGAATTCCTCGGCGGACTTTTGCCCAATGCACAAAACTCGCCGCAGGATGCACGGCGCCGGAGGTTCCGACTACCAGCAGGATCGAGCAGCGATCAATCTCATGCTGGATACGCGTCATCTCCATCGGGATTTCCCCGAACCATACGATATTTGGTCGCAAACGAGACCCGCAGACGCACATGGGGATTTCGCGCAGAGAATTGTAACTGTGACTGTCCTCAATGATGGGGGCCCCGCAGTCCGCCTCGCAGCGAGATCTGAAAAGCTCGCCGTGCATGTGAACCAGATTCCTCGAACCAGCCCGTTCATGCAAGTCGTCTACGTTCTGGGTACAAAGAAAAAAGCGCGCACCGATCCGCTTCTCCAACTCAGCAAGCGCGCAATGGGCTGGATTTGGCTGACTGGCCTGCGCTTCCCTTCTACGCTGCGAATAGAATTGCCACACCAATTCAGGATTCGCATCCCAGCCTTCGGGTGTTGCGACTGTCTCCACTTGGTAGCCGGCCCATAATCCATTGCTATCGCGAAACGTTCGTAGCCCACTTTCGGCGCTGATGCCCGCGCCGGTAAGAACAAACACTCTGTCGCTCGCCGCGATTTCAATCAAATTGGATGAGGCCTGCTTAGCCAATTGAATACTCCAGAGGAAATCAGATAGCGCGAAGGAATCCTCCCATCGCGCTTCACGATTTCGACTCACCCTTCGGTTTGGGTTGCCATTTCTTGCGCTCCGGCGCAACCGGATTTGCTGCGTCGCGCAGAAGCGGCTGAGCTTGTCGTCGGCTCCGCTATCTCCATCGGTTGCGCGGGCGCGGACTGAAGCGGTCCAACCTGAGAAACTTCCGACGGTTCGTCGATAATCGGCGGTGATGCTTCGGCACTCGCCGCAGGAGGCTTAGCCGCAGGACGCCACTTCTTACGTTCCACTTTCTCCGTGGGCTCGAGTACCGTTTGAGCTTGCCAAGGTTGGATCCGCATCGATTCGGAAGCCGCGGGAACAATTGACGCACCCAAGTCCGTTGGATCAGGCACGTCGGAAATTATCGCTGCATCGTTCTTGACCACAAGCGCTATCGACACTTCGCTCGGCTGACTTGCTAAAGGTTGAGCCGGTACGGTCTCAACCGCTACGCCTTTCTTTTTTTGCACACTTTCCAGCAACAGCTCCGCAACATCCTTGATCGCGATTCCATCTGCGTCGCTCTTGCCGGGAGTGCTACCGAGCATGCTTTTGCAGAACGGGCAACCCACCGCCAGCGTCTTGGCGCTGGTCGCCGAACTCAACCGCTGCTCCGCTTCATGAAAGCGATTCTCAGATACTCGCTCGTTACCCGGTTCTTCTTCCTTCCAGAATTGTGCGCCGCCGGCGCCGCAACAAAACGCGTTTTCGCGACTCCGATCCATCTCCAGCAGTTCATTCCCCAGCACTCGCAAAATATTCCTGGGCGCATCATAGACACCGTTGTGCCGACCAAGATAGCAAGGATCGTGATACGTGATGCTGGCATCGAGCCGATCGACATCCAATTTTCCGGTCGAGATCAGCGATTCAAGATACTGCGTATGATGCATCACCTCATACGAGCCGCCGATCTGCCTGTATTCATTCCCGATTGCATTCATGCAGTGCGGGCAACTTGCTACGATCAATTTTGGCTTTATCGCATTCAGTGTTGCGACATTCTGATCTGCCAGTTCTCGATACAGCAGCTCATTTCCGGCGCGACGCGCACTGTCGCCAGTGCAGCTCTCCTTCTTTCCCAGCACTGCAAAATTAACGTCGGCATAATTCAACAATTGAACTAACGCTCGCGCTGTCTTTTGCGCCTGTGGATCATAACTGGCTGCGCACCCTACCCAATACAAAACGTCCGCATCTGGATTTTCATCCGTCGTTTTTACCGATAGCCCTTGGGCCCAGTCCATCCGCTTGTCATGGTTGATGCCCCAAGGATTTTTCGATCGCTCCATCCCGCGAAATGCAGTTTGAAGCTGCACGGGAAATTCGCCTTCCATCATCACCTGGTTGCGACGAATATCGATGATGTCGAGCATCTGTTCATCTTGCACCGGGCACACCTGCATGCAAGCGCCGCAGGTCGTGCATGCCCATGCAGCTTCCGGTGTCAGCGCGAACTGCAGCAACGGTTGAGGGCTGCTCGTTCCAGTCTCGAATCCCGATTTACTCCCCGAGAGATGGTTCAGTTCCATCCGCTTGTTGATTTCCATCGCGGCAGGGCTCAGCGATTTTCCGGTCGCGGTCGCGGGACAGACATCCTGGCAGCGATTGCACTGGATGCACGCGTAGGCATCGAGCAGTCGGGGCCACGTCAGGTCTTCTAAACGCTTCGCGCCCATCTGCGGAATTTCTGCAGCATGGCTCTCAGCGTCGAGATTGATATCGATCAATGGCAGCACACCCGAACCAGATCGTCGCGCAAAAAAATACTTCAGCGGCGCCATAAAGATGTGTACATGCTTGGTGTAGGGAAAATATGCGAGAAACAGAAGCACACTTCCCAACGCACCCCAATATCCGAAAATTCGCCAGGCATACGCATTTTGTGGCGTGAACAGATGGGACAGTGCGGTTGCGAAGGGTTGAAATCTATCCGGCCCTTCTTGCGCCAGGCGTGCACCGGCGCCGATCGCCCTGCTGGCCACGTGGAACAGGATGAAGACCGAGACCACCAGAGAATCCCAACTGATATATCCTCGCCGCACATCCGGATGCACCAGCGTGTTCGCGTTGAATCGAAAATCTCGTCGTGATGGAAGTAAAAATCTGCGAATGACTAGCGCCACAACTCCCACCAGCACAAGGAAGCTCAGCACATCCGCGAACAGATTGTAGATCGCTCCCGGAACAGTCGTTGAAGAAATCGAGAACTTCGTATATCCTTCAACGGCATCGACAGCATTCACCAGAATGTAGAAGACGAATCCATAAAAAATAAATGCGTGGAAGGTGCTGACGACGGGTCTTTCCTTAAACGTCCGCGACTGGCTCAGTGTCGTCCGAAGCGCAACCCAGATTCGCTGCAGGATATGGTCCGTTCGAACATCACTATCTGGCCGTCCGCGGCGAATTCGTAAATAGAGCCGAAAGAAGCCGTGCGCTCCCCACGCCATCGTGATCAGCGCGAACATCAGGAACGCGTACTTTTGAGAAAGCGGCAGCATCCAAACACGGCCCCGAAGCTGGAATGAATAATCTTGGAAGGATTACTTACGAATCGCAGTAATCATCGCAGGAACAATCTGGTTCACATCGCCCACGATGCCGTAATCCGCTACTTTGAAAATTGGCGCGTCCGCATCCTTATTAATGGCGACGATGCACTTGCTTTTTCCCATCCCGGATAGATGTTGCACTGCCCCGGAAATGCCAATGGCAATGTACGCCTTCGGCTGGACCGTCTTTCCCGTCTGGCCAACCTGCTCAGAATAAGGCCGCCACCCTGCATCGACGATGGCCCGCGTCGCTGCAACAGCGGCACCCAGTTGGTCGGCCAATCCCTCTACCAGCGTCTGGAATCCTTCGGCGCTTCCTACACCTCGGCCGCCGGCGACCACAATCTCCGCATCGGCCAGCGAAATACGCGACGTCTTTTCCTGCGATTTTCCGGTAATCTGTACCCGACGTTGTGGAATCGTGAGGTCCACATCAAACTGCTCCGCCGCTTGCGTGCCCGGCGTGGCCGAGGCAAAAGCAGCTTGCTTCGGAGTCACAACAATGACCGAAGCACTCGTCGCGACCCTCTCTGTCACCCGCGCCAAGTATGTGTATCTCTCGGCGGAGAGCGCCGCATCATTCGGCGTAACACTGATGACATCTTCCAGCAGCGGTGCATCCAGCTTGACCGCAACACGCGGACTATACTCACGCCCGCTACGGCTGCCGCTGATCAGCACAGCGTTCGCTTCTCCCTCGCTCGCAATCTGCGCGACCGCAGCCGACCAAATTTCTGGATCATACTGTGCAAGGTCCGCATGGTCCGCAACCAGCACTTGATCCACCAGCAAAGCAATCTCATTTGCAACAGTAACAGTTGCAGATCCCAGCACCAGCGCCGCGATCGGGCCTTCCCTGCCCAGTTCGCGAGCACACGTCACCATCTCGTACGTGCTTTTACTCACTTTTCCGTTGGCATGCTCCACGACGATCAGGATCATGCGATCACCCGCGCTTCTTCCCGCAGCAAACCCACCAGCTCCGCAGCCGCAGCCGGCGCATCCTTGCCGTCCAGTATTTTGTGCAACCGGTTCTTCACCTGGATCTCTGCGCCAGCGCACTTTCAGCTTCGGCTCAACCTGAAACGCCTCCAGCGGCTCCACTCGAAGCTCTTTCTTTTTTGCCCGCATAATATTCGGCACTGTTGGATATCGCGGTTCATTCAGTCCTTGCTGTGTGGTTAAGCACCGCAGGCAATTGTACTGAGAACATCTCGCTCCCATCCTCCGCATCGTGCCGGCCAGTTAAAGTTTGCCCGTCAACCTTCAATGCGTTGACCCACGTCACCTGCGGCCATTGCAATCGTTCCGCTGTCGCCGCTCCCAGTGCATGACTATCCCAATCGGCCTGTTGGCCCCCGCAGAAAACCAGGTCCACATTCTCCTGCTTCGCCACCTGCGCCGCCACTTTGCTTAGACGCAATTGGATCGAGGAACATTTCTGTCCGTACATGTATGGCGCGGTCCGCTCCCATCGCCAACACAGTCCGCAACGCCTCCTGGCTTCGTTCCGGGCCCACCGCCAACGCAATCACTTCGGCATCGGCCCCGCTCTCGCGAATACGCAATGCCTGCTCCACGCCATACTCATCCATGGTGTCTACCACCAGCTTGCTTGCGCTCAGATCGACCTCGCCGTTGCGCACGCGCACGGTCTCCTCTGCATCCAGCACCTGGCGAATCACCGCCAAAATCCGCATCTACCCTCCGGTCGCTTCACGTATTCCTGTGTCGCACCATATACTGCAATGTGCGTCCCCGTCACATTGCGATGCCCAGTTTTCGCCGCTCAAGAATTCACCGCGACAGCTTAATCTACCCTTGATAGCTTAGCTGCGCAACCCCTGGAAGAGGTTTCCTGCACAATGGAAAACATCGCTGCTGTAGATGGCGTTAGATTGCCGCTGACATCTCTGAGTTCTGAGGAACAGATCCTGCGGGATTCGGTTCGGAAGTTCGCACAGAACAAAATCGCCCCCCTTGTCCGCGAAATGGACGAGGCGCAAAAGATTCATCCTTCCTTGCTGCCGCAAATGTTCGAGATGGGAATTCTCGGCATGGAGACGCCCGAGGAGTATGGCGGGTTTGGGGGGTCGTTTCTTGGCTCGATTTTGGCGGTCGAGGAAATTTCTGCCGTCGATCCAGCGATCGGCGTTATTGTCGACGTCCAGAACACGCTGACGGTGAACGCACTGCTTCGCTATGGCAACGAGGACCAGAAAAAGAAATACCTGCCGCGCACCAACACTGACACCATCTGTGCCTACGCTCTCAGCGAAGCCAGCTCCGGGTCGGATGCATTCAGTTTGAAGACTCAGGCACGATTGGACGGCGACTCTTACATTCTGAACGGCCGCAAACTTTGGATTTCGAATGCAGCCGAGGCGGACCTGTTTATCGTGTTTGCCACCGTCGATCCCTCCGCCGGCTATAAGGGGATTACCGCATTTATCATCGAGCGCGATACGCCCGGATTTCAGGTGGGCCACAAGGAGGACAAGCTTGGAATTCGCGCTTCATCCACCTGCGAATTGTTACTCGATGACTGTCGTCTGCCTGTTGCCAATGTCCTGGGTCAACCCGGCAAAGGGTACAAAATCGCCATCGAGACTCTGAATGAAGGACGGATTGGAATTGCCGCCCAGATGCTCGGACTGGCGCAGGGCGCGTGGAACCACGCCGCAAAATACAGCCAGGAGCGCCAACAGTTCGGCAAATCTATCGCCTCATTTCAAGCGGTTCAATTCACCCTTGCAGAGATGGCAATCGACATTGAAGCAGCGCGCCTGATGGTCTACAACGCAGCCCGAATGAAAGATGCAGGCATCCCTTTTGTAAAGGAAGCGGCGATGGCAAAGTATTTTGTCTCGCAAGTTGCAGAGCGGGTCGCCAGCCAGGCGGTTGAAATCTTCGGCGGCTATGGATTCGTCAAAGATTATCCGGTCGAGAAGCTGTATCGCGATGCCAAGATCGGAAAAATCTACGAAGGCACGTCGAACATGCAGCTTGCGACCATTGCGAAGCTGATCCTCGCTGGCTAAAGCGTGTACCGCCCGGCTTCAGTGATCGCAGCTGGCGATTTCCCGGCCAAGCGCAAATGTGTTTTCCGGTTCGTGCTTCGTGAATCGGCGAAATATCGTCATCCGCGTGCGCAGCATATCGCCCTCGGCAACGGCGCCAAGGATCCGCTCCGCTGCCGTCTCCAGCACGCGAAACGACCGAGCCGCATAATATTTCGTCATTTTCAACGCCAGTAGCGAACGGCCTTGCATCTTTTCCGCTCGCAAAATCGCGGACTCCAGCACCAGCACCTCCATGATCATGTCCGCCAACGCGCCCATGATTTCCTGCTGGTCTGCCAACTCCGCACCGAATTTTTCTGCGGCGGCGCCGGCGCAAAAGAGCGTCATCTTCTTCGCATTGGCCAATAGCAAGTGCTGCGCCGCAAACTCGCCGGTTCGTTCTTCGCGCGACTGTCGGGCCGCGCCATCACCTCATCCATCACCCGCTGAATCGCTGGCAGCAGCGCGAGCCTTCCCTGCATGGCACGCTTTAACATCCATCCGCTGATAATCAGGCGATTGATCTCGTTGGTGCCTTCAAAAATTTTATTGATTCTCGAATCGCGATACGCACGCTCCGCAGGATAATCTTCGACGTAGCCATACCCACCATGCAACTGCACCACCCCGTCGACGAGGCGCTCCAGCATTTCTGAGCACCACACTTTCACGATGGAGCATTCGATCGCATATTCCTCAATGTGCTTTTGCGTTTCCACAGTTTTCGCAGCGCCGCTGTTTTCCATTTCTGCCAGTGACGCGTCGATCGCTCCAATCACGCGATAAACCAGAGATTCGCCAGCATAAATTCCCGCCGCACCGTCAGCGATGATCTGCTGTACCAGCCCAAAAGACGCAATCGGTTTTGAAAACGCAATCCGTTCCTTGGCGTAACGAACTCCGGTGCGAAAAGCGTATTTCGCGCCGCCGATCGCCGCCGCGCCCAGCTTGTATCGCCCCACATTCAATATGTTGAATGCGATGCGATGCCCTTGTCCGGCTTCGCCCAATAGATTTTCAACCGGCACCTTGCAATCCGCCAACACCAGTGGGCAGGTGGAGGAGCCGCGAATTCCCATCTTGTGCTCTTCCGGACCTACCGTCAGCCCAGCCGTTCCCGCCTCGATCAAAAATGCCGCAAACTTTTCTCCGTCAATTTTCGCGAACACCGTGAACAGGCCGGCAATGCCGGCATTCGATGTCCACATCTTCTCCCCGTTCAACACGTAGTGCTTCCCGTCTTCGGACAAAGTCGCGCGAGTGCGAATATTCATCGCGTCCGACCCCGACGACGCCTCGGACAACGCATAGGCCGCAATGCACTCACCGGCAGCCAATCGCGGTAAAAATCTTTGTTTCTGCTCCGCCGTCCCATACCAGACCAACGGAAGCGTGCCAATCCCAGCGTGCGCGCTGAAGGAGACGGAGAAGCTGCCACAGATTGCGATCTTCTCCGCAATCAACGCTGACGTGACCTTATCCATCTGCAGGCCGCCATACTCCTCCGGAACGTCGACCGCCATCAGCCCCAGTTCGCCTGCCTCCCGAAGCAGGCGACGGGTGACCTCAAAGTCCTTCGCCTCAATGGCTGCGATCTGCGGGAAAATTTGCTTCTCGGCAAACTCCGTTGTAGAGCGCTCAATCTGGCGCTGTTCGTCAGAGAAATCTTCCACGGTAAAAATCGCTTGCGGCTCAGTTTCCTCGATGAGAAAGCTGCCGCCTGCTCCGTGTTTTATATGTTTCGGGTCTGGACTATTCACTCGTCTCTCCCCAGCGCAGATGCGGTGGCACGTTCTTTCTCAGTCTTGAAGATTTTCGAATATTCCAGCCGCACCCATTCCGCCGCCGACACACATCGTGACCAATCCATATCTCTTCTTTCGCCGGTGTAACTCGCGCATGATGGTTGCCGTCAATTTTGCACCCGTGCAGCCCAGGGGATGCCCCAGTGCAATCGCGCCCCCATTTACGTTCACCTTTGCCGGATCCATCTCTAACAGCTTCATCACCGCCAACGACTGCGCAGCAAAAGCTTCATTCAGCTCGATCACATCCATTTGATCCAAGGTAAGTCCTGCGAGCTTCAACGCCTTTGGAACCGCGT
This sequence comes from uncultured Acidobacteriota bacterium, assembly GCA_963774515.1. Taxonomy (GTDB): domain Bacteria; phylum Acidobacteriota; class Terriglobia; order Terriglobales; family Acidobacteriaceae; genus JAKAAZ01. The sequence goes on from CAVZFK010000017.1 coordinate 34,585, forward strand.
AGACAGGCCCAACTCCCATTTCTTCCGGCAGGCATCCCACTGTCGCAAAGGCGACAAGCCGTGCCAACGGCTTCAGCCCCAATGAAACCGCACTCTCCGCAGAGACAACAACGGCGGCCGCGGCTCCATCCGACGTCTGTGACGAATTCCCGGCCGTTACCGTCCCATGCGCGTGAAATACCGGCCGAAGCTTCTCCAGAGCCTCGTACGATGTGTCTGCGCGGGGGCCTTCATCAGCTCGAAACTCAACTTCCCGCTCCGAAGGAACGTCGCCAGCGTCGAAATTCGAAATTGTAACGGTTACCGGCACAATCTCGTCCGCGAATCTCCCGTCACGGATCGCAGCCAGCGCTTTTTGATGGCTGGCGAGTGCAAACCGATCCGATTCTTCGCGCGAAATTCCATAATGCTTCGCCACCCGCTCCGCCGTCAGTCCCATCGACATGTAGGAGTCGGGATAGTGATCCACCAGCCACGGATTGGCCGCAATCTTGTTGCCGCCCATCGGAATCATGGACATCGACTCTGCCCCTCCGGCGACGATCACCTCCGCGGAGCCGCTGCGAATTCGATCCACAGCAAGCGCGATCGACTGCAGCCCGGAAGCACAATATCGATTGATTGTCATCGCGGAAGCCTCCACCGGCAGCTGCGCCCGCAGAGAAATAATTCTGGCCAGGTTCAGCCCCTGCTCCGCCTCCGGCATCGCACAGCCGATGATGACATCGTCAATCCTCTTCACATCAAGTTGCGGAATTCGATCCAGGGCGCCACGCACCGCGGTGGCTCCCAGATCATCTGGACGCGTAGACCGAAGAGCGCCGTTGGGTGCTTTCCCCACTGGCGTCCGCACTGCACTCACGATGAACGCATCTTTCATTCTGGCCCTTTAGTTCCGCAGCGGCTTCCCGGTCTTCAATGTAGTGGTGATGCGCTCTATCGTCTTTGGTTCTCCGCAGAGCGATAGAAATGCTTCGCGTTCCAAATCGAGAAAATATTGTTCACTGACCCGCGTCCCCGCCGTGACCGCGCCTCCGCACAATACTTTGGCCACTAGTTGCGCAATCTTCACGTCGTGATCACTGATGAATTCCGCTTCACGCATCATATGGATGCCGAGTTTCAAGTTTGCAAGCACGCCGTCACCCGGCGCGGGAATGTCGGTACTAGGCAGCGGCGGAACATACCCCGCATCCGCCAATCTTACGGCTTCGGATTTCGCATCGGACAGCAGCCGCTCGCGATTCATCGTGATCCCATCCGCATCCCGCATCAGATGCAGCCTCTTCGCCTCCACTGCGGAGCTCGAAACCTTTGCCATGCGCGATCGTCTCGAACACGGTTCGCATTGCATCATGCATTTCTACAGAGTCACTCCGGTGCCCCTTCCGCACCGCACTCGCAACTTCGATCGCGCGCAACGTCATTTCCTTACACCCACCACCGGCAGGCAGCAATCCAACGCTGCTTTCCACCAGGCCCATGTAGAGTTCAATATGCGATTGGCGCGCGGTAGCATGCAAGGCAACCTCTGCTCCGCCGCCCAGGCACATTCCAAACGGAGCAACAATCACCGGCCGCACACAGAATCGAATCGCCTGCGTCATCGCCTGGAATTCTCGAACATAGCGATCCAGTTCGTCCCATTCTTCATCCTGGATGGCCAGCAGCACCTGCATTAAGTTCGCGCCCACAGAAAAATTGGCCGCGTCGTTGCAGATAACAAAGCCGCTGAAGTTCCGCGCCGCTTCGCTACCCTGTTTCAGAATGCGCTGCACAAATCCCACGATGTCCCCACCGAGAGTATTCATTTTGGAATGAAATTCGATGCACGCAATTCCGTCGCCAAGGTCGATCAAAGACGCACCCGGATTTTTCTCAACCACTCCGTGCGAACGTTTGGCTCTCCCGACACTCCATGTTCCCGGTGGTTCCACAACCGTCCGATAGTCTTCTGATGCGATATCGAAAAACTCGCCGCCCTCATTGCGATACCAGGACTTCACTCCGTCAGATACCATGCGTTCTACAATGGGGGGGATCGCCTGGCCGCGCACCCGCATCTTCTCCACCGTGTCGACGAGGCCGGCGGCATCCCACATCTCGAACGGCCCTAGCTCCCAATTGAACCCAGCCTTCATCGCACGATCGATATCGACCACCGTGTCCGCAACTTCCCCAATGCGATTGGCCGCGTACGCCCACAGTTCCGACAAAATCTGCCAGTAGAAGTTTGCCGCTGGGTCATGATTCGGGTCGCCAGCCAATAAGGCTCGAATCCTCGCAGCCTGCGGATTCATTGCTCTTCGCCATCTCCAGCGAGGGAATTTTCACCCGCTCCGCAGGCCGATACTCCAGCGAACTCAAATCGAGGACGAGTCGCTCCTCCTTTCCATCCGCACCGCGCTGCTTCTTATAAAAACCCTGTCCCGTTTTATCTCCAAACCATTTACGCTCGAAGATTTTTTTCAACACTTCAGGAATTTGCACGTCTGCGCGTTCATCCTTCGCGTTCGCAGCAAAATTCCGCGCCACGTTCACCAGCACGTCGATGCCCACCATATCCGCCAGCCGAAACGTCCCCGTTTTCGGCCATCCGATCGCTGCTCCGGTCAGCGCATCTGTTTCCTCGATGCTCAGTCCCTGATCCAGCAGGGTGCGAAATGTATTCAGCAGGACGAACGTGCCGATTCGATTAGCAATGAAGTTGGGCGTATCGTGGGCGTGAACCACCAGCTTTCCCAAGTACACTTGCGTGAAGTTCTCGACCGATGCGACCGCCCGCGGATCCGTCTCCGGCGTCACGATGAATTCCACCAGTCGCATGTAGCGCGGCGGATTAAAAAAATGCGTTCCCAACCATCGCCGCCGAAACGACTCCGGCATTTCTTTCGCAATCAGCCCGACCGGCAGGCCGCTAGTGTTGGTCGTTACGATGGCATTGTCGCGAATGTACGGGGCGATTCTGGCAAGCAGCGCACGCTTGATCTCGAGATTCTCTGCCACTGCCTCGAGAATCCAATCGCATGTCTGCAACTTCTCCAGATCATCTTCAAAATTTCCGACGGTAATATGACGCGCCACCGCAGGATCAACAAACGCCGGAGGCTTCGCCTTCTTCAAGTTCTCTATGGATCGCGCGGCCAGGACGTTTCGATCTGTCGCGCCCTCCGGCACCAGATCCAGAAGCAGCACTGGGAATCCCGCATTTGCGACGTGGGCCGCAATCCGTGCGCCCATGGTTCCTGCGCCCAGAACGGCGACGCGTTGGATCGGCTCGATTGCGTCAGCGGATGGCATAACACCTTTGTACAGGAGGCAGGTCACGGCGAAGTAAACTCCGCCTGCGAAAGTTTTATTTTGGTCGCTCCATGTCGAACCTGTCTCGCGTGCGCGAATATGTGGACCCGGCCATGCGTCCGATCGCCCGCAACTTTTCAGGATCGATTCGGAAGTTATCCAACAGCGATGTGCTTACATGAAATCGCAACACTTCTCCCAGCACCAGACTTCCACCCAGCGGCTCCGTGCTCACGTGAACCACCTGTTGCAAACGGCATTCCATCTGCACGTGGGCCTCTCCTACTCGCGGAGGACGAACGACATCGCTCGCGACAGGCGTCAGACCGGAAACGAGAAACTCATCCACCTCCGGCGGCAATTCCGCGGAGCACGCATTCATCTTCTCGGCGAATTCTTCTGAAACGACATTGACCACAAATTCGCGAGTCGCGATGATGTTGCGCAACGTATCCTTCGTCGACTGCAATGCGCTGTTTGCAGTTCCGCGCATCATCGGACAGAAACACACAACCGGGGGATTAGCACTCGCCACGGTGAAAAAGCTGAAAGGCGCCAGATTGCGAATACCGTCCGCATCCATCGAGGACACAAACGCGATCGGCCGTGGTACCACCGAGCCCACCAGCAGTTTGTAAATGTCCTGCGGCTTCTGCTCCTTCGGATCCAGCGTCGTCATCGTGCCGGGCGCGGCAATTTCAGTCATCCAACCGGCTCCAGCTTCGCGTGATCCTTCGCTCCCCAACTGGCCCAGTAATCCGCCCACTCCACTTTTTCGCCGGCAGGCAGAACGTGGATAGGGTTCAAACCGTCCAGCATCACGGCGGACTCATCCGTAAAACTCTTCGCTTTCTGATTCGCCAACGCCTTGGGATGCGGACCGTGATGAATTCCGCGCGGATGCAGCGTCGCATAGCCCGGCTTCACATTATCGCGACTGAAAAAATCCCCATCATGATAAAAAATGAATTCGTCATAGTCGGTGTTGCGATGGAAAAACGGCACTCGCAGCGCATCCGGTTCCTGCTCCAATGGACGAGGTAGAAAACTGCACACCACCGCCCCCTGCGTCACAAATGTTGTATGTGCGCTCGGTGGCAACGCTGCTCGATGACTCGACACCGGTCGAATATCCCGCAGGTTGATCTTCCACGCCGTCAGATCGCCCTTCCAACCAACCACATCAATCGGATTGAATGGATAAAACACCTTGGAAAATTCATTTTCACTCTTGATGCGTACTTCCCACTCGCGCGTGTCATCGAGATACGGAGACGGTTCTGGCGTCGTGATCACAGCAGGATCGTAGAGCGCATGTTGCCCCAGCAATCCCTTTTCCGGCTGCTCAAACTCAGCCTTCGACTGAAAGATCAGAAAGAAATTATCCTCCGTCTCCGGCACCACGCGATACGTCACCGCCCGCGGAAGATTGATGTAATCGCCCTTCTCAAATCGCAGCGGACCAAAGTCCGTCTCGATCACGCCGCTGCCGCGATGGACAAAATACATCTCATCGCCATCGGCATTGCGAAAATAAAACGGCATCGGCTTCGATCGGCGCGACACAGCTACCGTAATCTCGCTGTTTCCCAGGAACTCAATGGGCGCGCCCTGCGGGTCCTTCAGGTCCGTGGGCTCCAGTTTATTCAAGTCGAAAAGATGCGGCCGCAGCTTGCCTTCGAACCGGGTCCAGCCGGTGGGCGCATGGGCGTGGTACAAGTGGCTGGCCTTGCCGTAAAAACCCTTCCTCCCATGCTCTTCTTCAAACGTTCCGTCAGGCAATCCGACATGGGCTTGCGAAGCGGTCTTTCCCTTATTTAGCGGATACATTTGCGATTCTCCTTTACCAAACTCTTCAACCTTTGGGATGTTCCTCGCGCACCACGCGATTGCGTAGCACCCCGATCTTTTCAATTTCCAATTCGATCACGTCACCCGGCTGCACCCAGCGATTGAGTTCCAATCCGCAGCCCGTTCCTACCGTCCCGGAACCAAGAATGTCTCCCGGATAAATCGTGTCGTCCTGCGAGAGAAATTCAATCATCTGCTCAAACTTCCAATGCATGTCGCGTGAGTTTCCCCGTGACCACTCCTCGCCATTCACCCGCGCCACCATCTCCAGCGCGTATGGTTCCGGAATTTCATCCCGCGTCACCATCCACGGCCCCACCCCGCTCGCCCAATGTTTCCCTTTCGCCGGACCCAGCCGCACTTTCATCTCGCGGCGCTGGATGTCACGAGCGCTGAAGTCATTCAGAATCGTATAGCCGGCGATATATTCTCGCGCCTTCGATGCCGGAACATTGCGTCCCTCGCGGCCGATGATCACGGCCAATTCCAATTCATAATCAAATCGCTCGGTGAACGATGGCCACAGCACATCCTGATCTGTTCCGAGCAAATTGTGGTGACCCGTCTGGTAGTAGACCGGAAATTCGTACCACTCCTGCGGCATCGGCTCGCCGCGTTTTTCAAATCCCATCTTCACATGGGATTCAAACGCAAAAAAATCCCGCACCGATCGCGCATTCGGCAGCGGCGTCCGCAAACGAATTTCGTCCCATCGATAGCGAAGTGTCTCCTCGCGCTTGCCCACCCGTACATCCGCGGGCAAACTCGCAATCGCCCTCCGCGCCTCATTCCATCGAGAACTTCACCGCCGTCTAACAATCCAAGCAGCGAAGGCGGAACCAGCGCATCGGCCAACCGCAAATTCCCCGACGCCTCTGCCGCAGCAAAATTTAAATCGATCACGCCATCGTCAACAACAGCGCCCAGTCGGCTCTGCCATCCCAGGTGCGTGTGGACCTCAAACGTGCACAGTCTCATGCCTGTCCTTACAAATTGCCGCGAAGTCCCTGCTCGCGCTCGATTGCCTCAAACAGCGCTTTGAAATTTCCTTTTCCAAAACTGCGGCCGCCCTTGCGCTGGATGATTTCGAAGAACACCGTCGGACGATCCTCCACCGGACGCGTGAAAATCTGCAGCAGATATCCTTCCTCGTCGCGATCCACCAGCAGGTTCAGCCGCTTCAATTCCTCCACCGGCTCGTCGATGTTGCCCACCCGCTTTTCGAGCTCGTGATAGTACGTGTCCGGCACCCGCAAAAACTCCACGCCCTGTTCTCGCAGCTTGCTCACCGTGGTCAAAATGTCATCCGTCGCCAGCGCCAGGTGTTGCGCACCGGGCCCTTGATAGAAATCCAGATACTCCTCAATCTGCGATTTCTTCCGGCCCTCTGCCGGCTCGTTGATGGGAAACTTCACCCGCCCGTTCCCGTTCGACATCACCTTCGACATCAGCGCCGAGTACTCGGTCGAAATATCTTTATCGTCGAAGCTCTGGAACATCTCAAAGCCCATCACGTCGCGATAGAAATCCACCATCGCGTTCATTTCATTCCAGCCGACATTTCCCACCACGTGGTCAATGTATTTCAGACCCACCGGCCGCACCACAGGATCATGCGTCACATGATGAAAACCAGGCAGAAAGATTCCGTGATAATTCTTGCGTTCGACAAACGTGTGGATGGTATCGCCATAGGTTGCGATCGATGCCATGGTGACCGCGCCCTGCTTGTCCTCCAGCGTCCACGGTTCGCGCACGCTGCGCGCTCCTCGGCGCGTCGTCTCCAGCCACGCAGATGTAGCATCATCGACCCACAAAGCGATGTCCTTGATCCCGTCGCCATGCTTGGCAATGTGATCGGCGATTGGGTTATCAGGGCGCAGCGGAGTGGTCAGCACAAAACGCACTTTGCCCTGCTCCAGAACGTAGGAAGCGCGGTCGCGCTGTCCGGTCTCAGGGCCGGCATAGGCAACCAGCTTCATGCCGAAAGCGGCGCGATAAAAGTAGCAGGATTGTCGCGCGTTGCCGACGTAAAACTCGACATAATCCGTGCCATTCAGCGGCAAAAAGTCATTCTTCGTCGCGTTTGCTGGTTGCAGCGATGGATGCTTGGCGGTAGCTGGCATAATGTCTCTCCCGTTAGGGATGCGGGGTATCTTCACCGGAACTCGGTGCTTGGCAACCTACCACAATATACCCGCAACCCCAGACTTGCCTATAAGCTGCCTCCGCCCCATCGCCGCTCAACTTTCTCCCATTCTTCGTGCCGTCAAATGAAATGATTGACAGGTTCGCGTAACCAGCGGCATCCTAAAAGGTTTAGCCCTGCTGCTTTCCAGAACACATCGGAGGGCGCAGCGGAGGGACTCACGCTATGTCAATTCATCAGGAGCAGCTGACTCCCGCGCAACTGAAAAATGAGCGCCTCATCGCCGCGCGCCCGTTTCTGATTGAGCAGGATTGGGCTGCCTACACGCCGGATCAGCACGCCACATGGTCAGAGCTGGTGCGTCGCTGCATGCCGCTGCTGCGACAATACGCTTGCCAGGAATATCTCGACGGCTTCCAGCAGATCGGACTGCGCGAGGACAGCATTCCCGACCTCGCCGCCGTCTCCGCAAAACTCGAGCCGCGCACCGGATGGAACTCAACTCCTGTTTCCGGGTATCTGCCCGCCAATGCTTTTTTTGAGATGCTGGCCGCACGCCGTTTTCCGACTACCACCACGCTGCGCGATCGCAGTTCGCTTGAGTACACACCGGAGCCAGACATTTTTCATGACGTCTTTGGCCATGTTCCCATGCATGCCCATCCTGTCTTCGCGGATTTTCTGCATGAGTACGGCCGGATCTGCAGCCACCTCACCGATCGACCGGAAGATATGACCCGCATGGGCAGGCTATTTTGGTTCACGGTCGAGTTTGGCGTTATCCGCCAGGATGGCCGCACCAAGGTCTACGGCAGCGGATTGATTTCCTCTCATGGAGAATGCACGTACGTCGTCGAGCGCGGTCCGGAGATTCGCGACTTCAATCTCGACCAGGTTCTGGAACACGAATTTTCCATCTCAGAAATGCAGCCAGTGCTGTATGCGGTGGAGTCGTTCCAGCAGATTTATGAGGCCGCGCAGGAAGCCGGCCGCCGCCTGGGCTGAAGGAATTCACAGAATCGCAACCTGTCTGTTAGACAATTAGGTGTACCCTTGTCAGGCCACGGAGGAACTGCGTGCCGCGAATCCATTACCAGCAACAGCTGGCGCAACTGAAAGACAAGCTGCTCGCCATGGCTGCGCTGGCGCAGCAAACAATGGATTGCGCCATGGATGGCTACCTCAAGTCCGACATGGTTCTGTTGCACCACGTCCAGGAAAACGAAGCGGCCATCAACGCCGCTGAGCGCTCGGTCGACGAGATGGCCTATGACCTGATGGCGATGGAACAACCCATGGCCATTGACCTGCGTTTCCTGCTGGCTGTAATCAAGATCAATGGTGATCTGGAAAGAATCGGCGATCAATCAGTAAACATCGCGGACCGTGCGACAGAGTTGCTGCAGATGCCGCACGCGGATCTATCCGTCAACCTGCATCAGATGGGCGAGCTAACCGAGCAGATGATTCGCATCGCACTGCAATCTCTGCTGGACGGCGACGCCACCATGGCGAAGTCTGTTCTCGCCATGGATAACGATCTGGACCAGATGAACCGCCAGGTTCACAAGGCCATGACAGCCGCGATTCAAGAACACCCGGAGTGGACTGAGCAGGCGTTGAACACCATCATCATCTCCCGCAATTTGGAACGCATCGGCGACCACGCCACCAACATCGCGGAAGATGTCATCTTCTGGGTGCACGGCGCTGACGTCCGCCACCAGCTCAGTCTCGCCACAGATTAGCGCGCCTCCGCCGCCGAAGATCCTCGCTGTATCCACCTTGCCTCGAGTTATCTGTTATAACAAGCATGTCGCGAACGCGAACCATGCCTATGACTGCCCCCAGGAAAACTTCCCGCCCACCTAAATCCGCGCCACGCAAGCCATCAGCCCCCACCCCGAAACCAATTGGTCTGCAGGCAGAACTGCGCCAGACAAAATCCTTCGACAGCGTGCAGTCCGAAGCGTTTCTCAATATCGTGCGCACTTCGGCCCAGCTGCAGCATGCCCTCCACCTGCAATTGAAGCCCTATGGCATTACCGAAACGCAATACAACTCGCTGCGGATTTTACGCGGCGCCGGTTCCAGTGGGTTGACTTGCGCGGAGATCGCCGAACGCCTTGTCAGCCAGGACCCCGACATTACGAGGCTGGTGGAACGCCTTCAGCGGCAGGGACTGGTGCGCCGAGAACGGGGAGAAAAAGATCGTCGCGTGGTCCTGACGAAAATTACCCCTGCGGGACTCGATCGATTGAAAGAAATGGATCCGGTGGTCGACAGCACGGTACACGCACTGCTGTCCCACCTTTCGTCATCGCAGTTGAAAACGATGATCGATCTGTTGGAAAGGGCCCGGCTATTCGCCGAGCCCTCAAGTTCAAACGGATAGGTTCTGCGCCTTAGGGGCGAAGTCGACCCATATTGATTTCCTGCACGGTCGCCTTGCCCGTGCCAGTATTCACCGATGGCTGCTTCAACAACTGATGGTGCAGACAATAGAGTGCGAGCTCAAGCCGATCGGATACTCCCAGCTTGTCGTAAATCTTGCGCAGATAATTCTTCACCACCTGCTCCGTGGTGCCAATCTTGTAGGCAATTTCCTTATTACGCATGCCCTGCGTCACGCAGCCGATAATCGACAACTCCTTCGGCGACAGCCGCGGCTGCAGCTTCGGATTGGTCAGGTTGTTGGCCTCGGTGCGGTAGGCCTCGATCACCCAGCTCACCGACTGATTGTCGATCCAGGTTTCCCCGTCCGCAATTTTGCGCACGCAGCGAATCAGCAGGTCAGGGGAGATAGATCGCGAGATGACTCCGCGCACTCCGCGACGATACAGATCCACAATGAACGTTTCACTGTTCTCGCTCACCTGAACGATCAACTTCGCGTTCGGGGCGCGCTTCAACATGTCGGGAATCGCTTCCGCCTGGCCGGAGATCATGCCTCCATCCAGCAGCACGATGTCGGATGGATAACGTTCCAGCGCAGCCAACAGACCGGGATAGTTCTCGGCCTGCGCCACCACGCGCATGTCATCCTCAACGGCAAAAATCTTGCGGATTCCTACCCGGTAAATGGCTTGCGAGTCCGCGAGCAGAATGCGGATTCCGGCAGCTTCTTCTGTGGGTCCCGAAGAACTTTTCTCCGGAACAGCAGTCAGCCCGGACTCAGGTGTTGCGTCGGAGCTGGGATTCGAGTTCATAAGCTTCTTGGTTGCGTCGGCAGAAATGACAGGCATGCTGTGCCTCAGGAGAGCATTTCGTAGTTATCAATAACAGTGGCTACTTCTACTTGTTCTGGACTTCGTCTGTAGGATCGGATCACTCGTCCACAGCAATGTACACGTACATCCTCTGAAGTCCCCAGCGTGGCTGAGGGCATGATCATCTCAACTTCAATGGCGCTCCCCGCTTCCAGAATGCGAGAGAACGAAAGTAGCAAACCGCTGGCGGAAACGTTTATTGTCTCGGCTTCCTCTTCGCCTTTTTCTGTCTGAATCTTCACCTTCATCCGCACTGGGAAACGTACGGAGTTTCTTAATTCCAAAACAGAGCCAGAGTGAGTGTGAGCGTTCTTCTGGACTGGTTCATGCACGGGAGATCACTCCAACTCGAATTTGGACAGAGCCAAACGGGCTCTCTCTGCAAGTGTGTTCTGAGAGTCCAGAATACATGGATCAGTCACATTTGCACAGTTACTACTAAGAGTCACGACGGTAACTTAGCAGTTATTACTGATAACAAGCAAGAGCTGTCGATTCGGTAATCGTGTGGATTTTTGATGAGATCAAAAATAGATTTGCTAAGTCTTTTCCCAGGAGTGGTTTAGCGGACCGCGTCCCGCTCCGATAAGATGCGCATGCCGCAGGGCACCCGTAACATAGTCCTTGGCATTTTTCACCGCCTGCATCGGCTCATCGCCTAACGCGATCCGGGCTGCCAGGGCTGACGAGAAAGTACATCCCGTCCCGTGCGTCGAGTTCGTCTCAACCCATTCCCCCGGAAACCACCGTGCGATCCCGTCGATCAGCAGCAGGTCGTCCGGCTTTTCCGCGTGGCCACCGGTCACAACAATCTTTAGACCTGGATTTCCATTGTGTATTGCCAATCGATACAGCTCTCGAGCTGACTTCTCCGTTTCTTCGCTATTCGACGGGATGGCCCCCTCTGTCAAAGCACCCAACTCAGCCAAATTCGGAGTGATCCAGTTTGCCCGGGCCAGCCCTGCCCGCCGCAAGATCCCGCATCCCGCAGAATCCAGCAAGTCCTTGCCAGAACTGGACTTCATGACGGGATCCAGAACCACGGGTATGTTTTTCTGCCTTTCCAGCCAGGTAATGACGGCCTCGGCGGCGGCTCCGCTGCCCAACATTCCCAACTTAATCGCGTCAAACCGTACATCCTCCGCCAGGCAGTCCAGCGTCTCAGTCACGGTGCCTGGATCCAGCCCAATCACTTTTCGAACTCCCTGGGTGGACTGGATGGTCAGCGCTGTGATGGACGCCATGCCATAGACTCCCAGCGCGGCAAAGGTTTTCAAGTCTGCTAACACGCCCGCTCCGGCCGATGGATCATAGCCGGCGATCGACAAAACGATGGGCGGTGAGCTTCGATTGTCTGCTGGATTGGAACTTGAAGGCGAGACCGACCGGTCAGCTCCCGAGATGGAGCGATCTGGATCGGAAAACAGATTCGGCGGAGGCGGCAAGGCTTTTCCTGTGGTTCAAGGCAGCCGTCAGCAAGCTGGACTGGAGCGCCATTTATGGGTATCACAATCTCCTTGGTTTTGCAAGCGAAATTTAAAATAAGTCTATCTTTTTCATTGACTTAGCTGGTCCTTTCCGGATAGACTTAGAGGAGTTTGGCGATGGAAATCTTGAACCCTAATTCGACCTCGAACAGCACGGATGGCCCTCTGTCTATCCGACGCGCTGTCTCCATTGCAGCCGGGCTGTTCTGCGGCATTACGCTGACGCTGCACTGCGTCCAGCCCAGTCACGGGCCCACGTCCGTGCTGGCCGAGGCAACGCCGTCGAGCTCCCGTCCTGCGGCCGCCAGGGCGATCCCGGTGGCAACACCCGCGAAGAAAGTTCAGGACTGGCACCAGATCGGTCTGGCCTCATGGTACGGACGTGAGTTCCAAGGAAAAGAAACTGCCGATGGCGAGTCGTTCAACATGTATGACCTGACCTGCGCCCATCGTTCCCTGCCCCTTGGCACCTGGGTCAAGGTGACCAATCTCCACACCCGGAAATGGATCGTGGTGCGCGTGAACGATCGCGGCCCGGTTCCGGATACTCGGATCGCTGACCTGTCCTCTGAAGCCGCCTACATGCTGGGAATGCGCGCCCGCGGTGTCACCCGCGTCCGTCTGGACGTGATTGATCCCAAGGCTGCCGTCGAAATCGCCCGCCTCGACAGGATTCGCATGGCCCGAGAAGCCGCCGAGCAATCCTCCATCGAAACCGGCAACTAAGCGCTCTCAAGCTGGGACCATAGCCAGAACCTTGTCGTCTTCGATGAAGATATTCGCCGCAATGTGAGTAGCCGCAGTTTCATCGAAGCCCGGGCACAGCCACAAAACCACTTCTCCACCCCGTCGTCTACCATTCGATCGATGGCACATTGCTGACAATCAACCGCCCGCGAGCGCCAATTAAATGGGGAGGAGAACTCATGGACTACAAGTTTCTGACGAATCTGCAAGAAGAGCTTGCATTGCCCGACAAAGGAATCTGAGCCATGTTCTTCAAAAGGACGACTACGTCAACGTAACCTTGTTCGGCTTTTCTGCCGGGGAGGAGCTTTCCTCACACTCAGCGCCCACACCCGCCATCCTGTATTTCCTTGAAGGCGAGGCGAACGTTCAATTGGGTCAAGATACGGTGGCAGCTCAGGCCGGCTCTTTCGTCTATATGCCTCCCATGCTGCCCCACGGCATTCTCGCAAAAACTCCCGTGCGTATGCTCCTGGTTCAGGTGAAGCCCCGTCCCTGACTTGCCGCGCGCAAAACACTCCCGCCCCTGCGGCATCATTTCGCCACGCAAAAACATCGGACGGTCCGCAGACCGTCCGACCTAAAATCCCACAGCAAATCATTCCCAGATCAATGCGGCCTGTATCCCGCAGCGGCCAGGTCGCTGTATGGCAGCACCAGGTTGTATTTGACAATTGCACCTGGCTGATTGGTCACTGCCGTCGGTATCCCGATGAACAAGTTCCGTTCGACGATCGCTGGAGTCGTCAGCGCGGGCCCGTTATTCGGCGGCGGGCAGGTCGCGCTCGAGGTATTCGCACAAGACACATTCACGAACGCATTCGAGCTGGAGGCATTGTCATCCACCACAACGTTATTCGTAAAATGCAGGTCCTGGTTGGGAACCGCGTACTCCGGATCAGAAGCTCCATTGTCGTAAATATCGGCGAAAATCATCAGGTTGTTGTTGCCCAGGTCGGGATTGATCGCCGCGCTATAGATCACGTTGTTCTGCACGTAGGTCGTTCCTCCCAGCGGAAAATCGAGCTCATAGCTGGTGGCGCCCACGCTGTCCGTGATCTCGTTGTTCAGAATGTAATTGAACGGCGCGCGCGTTTTCACGTCGTGGCCCACATACGCATCCCGCGATTTGGAATTCTTCAGCGTGAAATGCATCTTCACGAAGCCATCAAATCCGATGTACATGTTGTGGGTCGAGCCCGATCCGTCTCCATTGTCGTAGAAATCGTCGAATTGAAACTTGATGAAAGGATTTGGCGAGAACCACTGTCCCACACCCGGTCCGGAGTTGCCGCTCAAAATTCCCTGGTCATTGTTGTGAATGTAGCAGCGGCTGATGGTGATGTTGCCGCCCGAAGGGACAGCGTTGGTTCCGTCCTGAATCCGAATGCCCGAGGCATCGGAGTTGTTGGGATTCACCAGCGCGCCGGCATTGCGAAGCTCCAGGTTGTCGACCACGATGTCATGGCCGTTCAGTACCAGGATTCCCTTCTGCACATAGGTCCCCATCGCGTATGCATCCGGTCCCGCGTCCAGAATGGCACGCCCTTTAATGCCGCGAATCGTCAGGAAGTTCTGATTCACCACGCAGTCGGTTCTTCCGTCCGAATGGTTCGGATCGGGGGGAGCAATGTAGGGAATGCCATGATTGGCGTCGATTAATACCGTGTCACCATTCTGCGCCGCGCTTACGGCCGAACACACCGTGGGATATTGGCCTCCGGGGCTCACCGTCAGCGTGGTTGCGCCCGCGATCGACGCGCCCAGGAACAAAAACATAGAGAGCTTCGAAAATTTCATTGTTTCCTCCTGAAACTAGCCGTTGTGTTTCTCGCGAGGAATTGAAATCGGACTTCCTGAACCTTGTGTTGTTGAGGCAAATCTTCGAGCGATCATTCGACAAGAAAATCGCTCGTCGGTGAATCCGGACAGGCAATAAAGTAGGAAATCCGCTCAGATCCCAGGCGTTCGCTCGTCAGCAACGCAGGCGTGTCCGTGCAAACGAGGCAAGTGGGGAAAAAGCGTCTTGCAAACCGATTCCTCCTGCTTGATAAAAACGCTTCGATATCGGGAACTTTCCCCGACAGAGGATAATTAAGCTCCAATTTGTCTTTGTTTGTCAATAGATTAGCCAGTTAAAATTTTTGGAAAGCTGGACTCACTGAGTCACAGCATCACAATATCGTTGTGATCCGCGTCGCAATTCTAGCTGACGCGCAATGAATTAGTAAAAAACAGTTGCCGACACCGTCTGAATCATGAGGATTCTCCTTTCGTATGCCCGGAGGTCAGTCAGCAGGCCCTGCGAAAAGAATCAGATTGCCGTCCGGATCTTTCACAATGAATGTCTCCGCTCCCCACGGCTCCTTCTTCAATACCTGGTGGAAAGGTACTTCGACGGCCTGATACGCAAGGAACAGTTGCTTGATCTCTCCCGCGCTACCTACTGTAATTGACGCGGACAGCAGGTCCTCCCGTTGACGGATGTCTCCCGCAAACACGGGCTCATCCATATGGCGCAGCGCAAGCCTGGCGTTGTCGCGGCTTACCTCTCCGTAGAACGGCGGATCGCCATAGACAAAGTCGAGGAGGAAGCCGAGTTTCCCGGTAAAAAATTCGGTGGATGCTTTCATATCGCGAACGTACAGATGTGCGGCCACTGAGGTGAGAATCGGCTGCGGGTGTGATTGCGCCTGAGACATGGCAGTGCAAGCTCCTTTCGTCATCGCAACGATGTCCTAGCCTGTTTTCTCACACCTGGGCACAAAAAAACAGAACCCCATCCCAGGCGGGACAGGGTTCACGTGGTTTCAAGCCAAATAAAAACTTAGCGCTAGAGCTTTTCGTGAAACTCGCAAGCAGAGCAGGAGATGTATACCCCGCCCGGCACGCCGCGTTCCCGATCTTTGACGCGCTTCACAATGCGGGTCGGCTTGGAGCACTTGGGACAATCTGTGCTCTTGGTGGTATCCATTTCTTTTTTACGGTCGCCCGTTTTCGCAATCTTTGCCATGATCTTCCTAATCTCCTTCTACCTTGAGATCCGCGTCGCCGCATCCTCTGCCCATTTGATCTCGCACCATTCGCCTCGGCAGGTCTCAAAAAATAGACCAAACCGCGGCAACAGGAGATGAGTGGGAAATTCGGCCCAGATACCAGTCTTGATACGAGCCGGAGCGGTGGCGAATCACTTCCGAATCTAGTTTACACGAAGCCGCGAGTTCGTACTTCCCTGGCCGGTATGGGTGGCGGCTAGGGGGTTTCCGGGTCTTTCGCCGGCAATTGCGACGCATGATCCCCTGACGACGTTGGCGGCAATACCGGGGGCGATGTTTCTCGCGAAGGCTCCTGCTTCTCTGGAAGCGAGGCCGCATTCATCGGCGCAATCTGCACCAACCCCGCCTTCGGAGCCTCTGACAAGGGTGCCGACGCAGCAGCCGGTGGTGCCGGATGCATGGGGTGGCTCAAGTCCATCGGAATGCCCGCGGGTTTGATTTCCGGCTGGCTATATTTCCACGCCAGGTCGCGCGTGATCCGGATAAGAAAATACAGTCCCACCCACAATACGATCAAGGTGATCAAGCTGCCTTCCGGCCCAAATTCAGCTCCGGTCAGCCAGGTAGGTCCGTCGGCGTAGGTTTGAATGATGCTCGAAACCTGACGGCTGCTGGCCAGCGGTTGGCCGAACAGGATGCCGATGCTTGCGGTCCATGCAAAGTGCAATCCCCAGCCCAGCCACAGTGCATGAGTTCTCAAGTAGGCGGCGGATAACAAGATTGCCGCCACAGCGCTGATCCAGACCGCTGTCGGCGTTGAGCCTGGCGTCGTGACACGCAGCACACCGAAAACAATGGCTGCCAGAACCGTCGCGGCGAACGGTCCCACTGTCTCAATCAGCTTCTGAAAAGGGTAGCCGCGAAACGCAATCTCACCCGCAAGCGCGCCAGCCAGCAGGGTTAGAAGCTGAACGATCAGCAGACCCCACGCCCGTGGAGCGGTCCAGAGCTGCACATAAAAATGTCCCACCAACGCGACGATCAGCACGACGACCGTCACCATTCCCCACCCCAGCGCAGCGCCCAATCCAAATTCGCGCACAGCGCCTTGTCTGGTTGGCAATCCCATCGCGCGGATCGGCTCTCGAGTCCGATCCCAAGCCAGCTCCATGTATCCAAAGCCGACGATCAGCATAAAAATCTGGAAGAGATTGCGAAGCAGAGGAAAGGCTGCGCCCCGGCTGAAGCCATGTGCGGCTCGATCGGCCAAGTAATAGGTGACCAGCAGCCAGCCCACTGCGCCGAGAAACCGAACAAAAGCGCGTCCGCGACCCGGACCTCGCAGCAGACTCATACGCCTACTCCACCGAATCGAATCCGCCGGCAGTGCCCAATGGAAGTCGCTGCTGCCAGAGCCATAGGCGCGCGCCACTGCCACGTTCTTGCTAGCGGGATCGCGCATCCAACGTCTGCGCCTGCGGCCTATGAGCACCATTCATCCTTCAGTAAAAAACTGCGCCATGTTGCGGAACTTTAGGATTCGGTCGCGCACCAGTTCATCCGTGGAGAGCTTCTTCAGGTCACCCAGGTTCTGCTGCAGCACCTCATCGAGCAGCTTGGTCGCCAACTCCGGATCGCTCTGCGCGCCGCCCTTTGGCTCCGGCACAATCGCGTCCACGCAGCCCAGGCGAAAAACACTTTCAGAATTCGTCTGCAGCGCTTCCGCCGCCAGCGCTCGCTTGCTCGCATCCCGCCACATGATAGAAGCGCAGGCCTCGGGCGAAATCACCGAATACACCGCGTTTTCCAACATCAGCACTCGATCCGCAACCGCCAACGCCAACGCACCGCCCGAGCCGCCTTCCCCGGTAATGGTCGAGATGATCGGAACCCGCAGCCGCGCCATCTCTCGCAGGTTGCGCGCAATCGCTTCCGCCTGACCGCGTTCCTCTGCGCCCAGCCCAGGGTTGGCGCCAATCAAGTCAATAAACGTGAATACCGGCCGGCCAAATTTCTCGGCGAATTTCATCGCCCGCAGTGCCTTGCGATATCCCTCAGGGTTCGGCATCCCGAAGTTGCGCGCCACCTTTTCCTTGGTGGTGCGACCCTTCACGTTCGCAATCACCATCACCTGCTCATCGTGAAAGCGCGCCATGCCGCACGACATCGCCAGATCGTCGCCAAAGGACCGATCACCGTGAATCTCGCTGAAATCCGTAAACAACGACTGGATAAATTCCATCGGATACGGGCGCTTCGGATCCCGCGCCAACTCCGTCTTCTGCCAGGCCACACTTTGCGTTTCGGCTGGCGTTTCTGTCCGCTTGTCTGCTGAGTTCTCTGCCATCATGGTAGAACTTCGATTCTAGTGGCCTTCAGCGTCCACGCACAACTAATCCATTGGATTCCAAATTCGATCCCGGCGGCTCGTCGGGTCGCCCGAAACAACCCTGTTCTCTCCCCTGCATCTTGAAATGCGCGTGTTTCCTCGCTTCGCACCACAACGGCAACACGATCCTCCACTCAACCGCCATCTGAAATGTATCGCAAATCACCCGAGTACTAGAAAGGAACCTCTTACCCCACGAAACATAAAAAACGGCAACAAACAGCCTATGGAACTCGTCCTGAATCTCATTAGCTTGCAGCTTGCCATCTATCGTTTGCTTTGAAGAAAGAGCGTTGCATGTCGCATGGGTTTCGCCCGTTCCTTCATTTTCTATTTCACCTTGGCTATCTTGGCCCGTTTGTCCTCGGTATTCTCGATTCTTCTTTCCTCGTCCTCCCCTTCGGCAACGATCTTCTCGTCGTCGGCCTGATTGCACATCACCATGCCGGGTTTTTCATTTATGTCTTATCCGCAGCCTGCGGCTCGACCGTCGGAGTGATCCTGCTGTCCAAGGTGGCTCACAAATTCGGAGAAGATGGCATCCGAAAAGTTGCCGGACAGAAACAATTTGACAAGCTGAAAAAGAGGATCGGAGATCGCTCAGGAGTCGCCGTCGCAGTCGCGTGTCTCGCTCCTCCGCCTTTTCCCTTCACCATGGTCATCGCCGCGGCCAGCGCACTCGGTTACTCCTTGTGGCGCGTGGCAACCATCAATTTCGTGTGTCGTGCTGTGCGTTTTTGCGTGCTGGGCATGTTGGCAATCAAGTTCGGTACCGCAATCTTGCGGATCGCAAAATCACCGGCCTTTGTCTGGAGCATGGTGGTCTTCATCGCCCTGTGTCTCATCGCCAGCGCATTTTCCATCTGGCACTGGTTCCACTCCACGCGGACCGGAGAGCGTCCCTCAAAAGCGGCGATCGCTAAAACATAAACTCCGCTGAAAACTGCATCGACCTGGCCGTTAGCTGGTTGGTAATACCAGTCAGCGGCTCCCCAAATCCGGGTCCGGCTGCCGCCCCATTGCCATACGTGCCGCTGTAGCCCACAAAGTTTGCATGGTTCAGAACGTTGAAAGCCTCCGCGCGCAGCTTGGTTTGGAATCGATTGTCTCCCATGGTAAAAACGCGTTCCAGAAAAGGATCGACTTCGTAAATCGCGCCTCCGCGGCCCGTGTTTCGGCCCACCACGGCTCCATCGATCACTGGTCGGTCGGTCGTCGCACCCAAGTCTCCGCTGTTCGTCGATCCCGTCACGTAGTTGTACGGCAACCCGGACGCCAGCGTCATTACGCCGCCCGCATTGATCTTGAAAAATGTCGGATAACTCCCACTCAGCACAAAGCGATGTCGCTGATCGAAGATCGCGTTCCCGTTTTCCGCCGCACCGGTAAAGTTCGGATCGTTTGGATTTTGACTGGGGACATCCGGATCGACATTATCGATGGCGTGTGACCAAGTGTAGCTCGCCAGCATGGCCAGCCCGTTATTGAAGCGATGATTCAGATTCACATCGAGTGCGTCATAGTAGGCGTAGCCATCATTCACGTCACTTTGAATCACGCTGTACGGCGGCTGCGGATTGCTTGCGGCGTTTGGATTGCACGTCATCCCCTCCTGCTGATACCACTCCACCCAATACGGACGCGTGCAATTCGCCGCTTGCGCCGTGCGGCTCTGTCCCTGCGCCGTACGAATGAATGGAGTCGGCGGATCGACATCCAACGGTCGTACATTTCGCAAGGTGTGGGAACCCACATAGTCTGCGCTCAAAATCCAACCCATTCCCAACTCCTGCTGCAGTCCAACAATCCATTGCTGGTTATAAGGATTCAGCAGCTTTTTGGGATAGCCGTGCAATGTCGATGTCGGAAAGAATTGATTCAAATACGCACTGTTCCCGGGCTTGATATACAAGCTCCGCAGCGGCACCTGTGCACCCGGCGGAAATGCGGGCAACGGTGCGGCGGCAACGCTGGACGGAAATCCAATTTGACCCGGTGCGGCTGTGTAGTTGAACACTCCCGTCGGCCCGGTCAATGCATAATTCGCCTCCGAGTTGTCGACCACTTGCGCATAGTAGATGCCGAATCCACCATGGAAAACGGTTCGCCCTTGTCCCGTCGGATCGTAAGACAGACCGACCCGTGGCGCAAAATCCGCCCGCGCATCCGTGAACGTCTGCTGTTCGTAACGCAGACCAAGATTCAGTGTCAGCTTCTGCGTCGCACGGAAATTATCCTGAACAAACAATCCCCACAGCACATCATTCACCGAGTAATCGGCATTGCCGTAACTCTGCGTGTATTTCTGCACATTGCTCAAATCATCCAGATACGCCGAGCTCTCGCACACATCCAGCGCCTGCGTGCATGGATTGTAGGTAAACTGCCCATCGTAAATCGGACCGCCGTACTCCTTACTATTCCCGCCACTGTGCGATCGAAGAACCTCCGCACCATACGTCAATTGATGTCGCCCCACCGACGACGCCAATGTGTCATTCACTTCATACTGATGATTCAGCAGCAGCGCGGACTGAGAAGTCCCCGTGGTAAATGTTCCCCCTGTCGATATAGGGACCACAAATTGCGTTCCATAAATGACTGGGTCGAATTCCGTAATCGGCGAGGCAAGTTGAAATTGCAAACGCAGATTATTCACCAGCGACGGACGCAGAACTGCCGTTTCCCCCAATTGCTGCGCATAGGTTCGCTTGCGGAAAATGCGATCGACCGACGGCAGACTATTTCCACCCACCGTTCCGTTCGGATTGGTGTCGTAAAAACTGTCGACATCGCTGCGAAGGAAAAGGCTATTCGTGTTGTTAATGCGATGATCCAGCCGAAAGAAAATCAGCCACGAACGATAATGCCCAATAAAGTTTCCCGGAGCAATCGGTGACGTCACCGGCGAAGCTCGATCCTGCGCGCTGTACTGTCCCGATGCAAAAAATTGTGTCTGATTCTCTCTTCCCAGCGGTCCTGAGAGTGACCCTCCGCCCTGCTTTAACGTGTCGTTGGTCACGTCATTGCCACTGCTCGCGTTGGTGGGCGTAAAGCCGGACAACTTCGCTTCTGGAGCGGATGGCCGCCACAGCCCCAGGACGTCCCCGTGAAATTGGTTCGCCCCACTCTTCGTCACGATATTCACGACGCCGCCCATTCCGAAACCGTATTCTGCGGAAAATGCATTCTCCAACACAGTCATTTCCTGCACGGCATCGAGTGGAATATTGGTGAAGATCGTCTGCCGGCCCCAGGTATCAATACCGTTGCCGCCATCGATTTCAAACCACGTCTGCCTTCTCCCTGACCCATTCGTGGTGAACAGGTTCTGGTTCATAAACTCATCGCCCTGGTTAATCGCCGGACGATTCGCCGCATTCAACAGCGGCAGATACGTGATCCTGCGATTCAGCAGCGGCGTCTCCTGCATTTGATCCGCGCTCAGTGTATCCCCGAGCTGCGCGGAGTCAGTGCGCACCGAATCCACCCCACCCGTGACAGTAATTTGTGTTTGACTGCCCGCCAGATTCAATTGCAGGTGCAGGTTTGCTGTCACGCCACCCACAAGCGACAATCCCGGAAGATGCGCATCCGCGAAGCCAGCCTTCGCCGCAACAACATTGTAAGTTCCCGCGACCGCAAGTCCAGCCGCAGAAAATTCGCCCGCGCGATTCGTTTGCACGGTTCGATGAAGTCCGCTCTGTACGATTTGTGAGGGTGACAGTAACACCGGCGATGGCTGCGTGATTTGCGTCTTCCACTTGCCCGCGAACCGTCGCAGTGTCCGGAGTTTGCGCGCGCATAATCGACACGACACAAAGAAAGATGCTCAGAACTGCGAGGGCTCGAATCATCAGTTTAGCGTTTATTGGTTTACCGCGCTCGCCAGGAATCCACCATCGACAACCAGAATCTCCCCGGTCACAAAGGAAGCCGCTATCCGACGCCAGATAAATCGCCGCGCCGACTAACTCCTCCACCTTGCCAAACCTTCCCATGGGAGTTCGCAGCAGCAATTCTTTTCCGCGTCCCGTGTTATCCAGTAACTCGGAGTTGAGCGCCGTGCGAAATACTCCAGGCGCAATGGCATTCACAGTAACTCCGTAGCGCGCCCATTCAATCGCCAGCGATTTCGTCAGCGCAGCGACTCCGCCCTTACTCGCAGCATACGCAGCCACTTCAAAAAACGCGACAAAACTGGTGAGCGAGGCAATGTTAATGATGCGGCCATGCCCGCGTTCCACCATATGCCTCCCGAATACCTGGCAGGCTCGCAGCGTTCCAGTCAGATTGGTATCGAGAATTTTCTGCCATGTGGCATCGTCCATCTCCAGCGTCGGCATGCGCTTTGTCGTTCCGGCACAGTTCACCAGGATGTCTACGCCGCCCAGCGCAGCCATGCACTCTCTGAGCACATGTTCCAGGGAAGCTCGATCCGCAACATCGGAAGTGAGGGTGAGCGTCCGTCGACCCAGCGCTGCAATTTGCTCCGCCGTTTCCTTTACCTGCTCTGCGCGTCGAGAAGTTGCGACCACATCTGCGCCGGCCGCCGCCAGACCCAGCGCGAGTGCGCGCCCAATGCCGGATGTACCGCCGACCACGACGGCCACTTTTCCGGCTACATCAATTCCCTTGATTTCGTTGCTCGTCATTCGATCCTCTGCCTCAACAGAGTATCGCCTTCAGCGCGGAAATTTTCAAAACGATCAGCGGGGAAACCCGTGGCCCTCTTGCTCCCCACCTTTCACCTGGCCGTATTCAAGCAACGTCACAATCAACACGCCTCCGGTGATGTTGCCCAGGACCGCCGGCAGCAGCCACGCGAAGTACTGCGACACCGTCACCTCATGCTGCAGACACAGCCGCAAGAATCTCTCCGCTGCTGGCAATGCAGTGCGCGAAATGACCCAACCCCACAAGAAATGTCAGCAGCCAGATCAGCATGACCGACCCTGTGATGGAATGGCTGCCACTGACCAGCCACGCCACCAGAGCAATGATCCATCCTCCGATCACCGCACTCCAAAATACGTGGCCTCCACTGACGCTGGTGGCCTGCTGTCCCAGCCTTGCCATTGCCGCTACATACTCCGGACGCAGCGCTCCCGTACGAACGGCGAGCACTGCAAATAGAAAAGCTCCGACCAGGTTGCTTGGAAGCACAATGCTCCATAGCCGCAGCGTGGTCAGAAAATGGCGGCGCTCCGCGAACATCAACGCCACCGGGTACAAGGTGTTTTCCGTAAATAACTGCGCCCGTCCAACAATCACCGCGATAAATCCAATGGGATAGGCCAGCAGCGCGATAAAACTGGACATCGCGCTGGGAGGCAACGACGCTGTAATGATGGAGACACTCAGCGCCGTCAGTCCCATGGTGATTCCTCCGGCTAGCCCGGAGATGGCTAGGGCAATTGCCGGACGATCCAACTCATGCCGAGCGTTCTTCGAGACCTGCTCGTAAATCTCATCTGCGGTGGGCCGCTCCAGGTTGCGCTGAGTTCCCTCTGCGGGTGGCTCTGCGGCAGGTTCCACATGAGGCTTCTTACTTGCTTTGCGAAAGGGCACGTTGGCTCCCACCACAACTGAGGATGATCAAAGTCTTACAACGCAATTTTCTTATGCTCGCCGGGCTGCGACTTTCCCTGCGTCGCAATCGCCTTCAGCAGATGATACCCGCGGACCAGCGCATTTCCTGGCGCCTCCCAATATTCCGCTTCCTCAATCGTCACTTTGATCGCGATTATGTCGGGGTCGTCCTTGCCCAGCGGAAACCACGCCGCGTCGATCGGCTTCCATAGCTCGTTGATTTTTTCCTGGCTCTTGCTTAAGTCTGCCGTCCCAGAGAGCGCGACGTAGGCGTGCCGGTCATTATCCACATACGTCAGGCTCACATTGGAGCCATGCGCAATTTCGTCTACCTTGCCGGATTGCTGACGACTCAAAAACCATAGATCGCCATCAAAACCGCTTTCCTGGCTCGCCATCGGTCGGCTTCGCAGTTCACCCTGTGGCCCACTCGTCGTCAACATCGCCACCTTCACGTCGCGAATCAGATCCCAAATCTTCGCCATCGCTTCAGACTGGCTCATTTCGTTGTCCATCGTTTCACCTCGCAGAAGTTAGATGCGGATTCAAAGCACGTGCGTGACGATTGCCCTCCCTGACAAAATCAAAATGCGGCGCGCATCTTGTCATGAGATGAAAGCTTTACTATGGATGGGAGGAATCTTCCAGCCATGTTGCACCCCCAAAGATTGTTCCCTGCGGATCCGGCTACGCGAGCCATTGCGGGCTGGCTCTATTCCAGCGTGAAAGATTTGCCGATTCTCAGTCCCCATGGCCACACGGAAGCCAAATGGTTTGCCGATAATCAACCTTTTCCCGATCCATCTACACTCCTGATTCAGCCTGATCACTACATCTTCCGTATGCTTTACAGCCAGGGAATTCCCCTCGAGCATCTCGGCATTGGCGAGCATCCCATCGCGAATCCCCGCGGCGTATGGCATCTATTCGCCAAACACTACTACCTGTTTCGCGGCACACCCACGCGGCTTTGGCTCGACTATTGCTTTCGTGAGTTATTCGGCCTTGCGGATCCATTGTCACAAGAGACCGCGGACGAATATTACGATGCCATGCAGCAAAAACTGGCGCAGCCGGAGTTTCGTCCGCGCGCTTTGTTTGAGCAGTTCCACATCGAAGTGCTGGCGACCACCAACTCGCCACTCGATCCATTGACACACCATAAGGCCTTGCGAGAATCAGGCTGGTCGGGCAAGGTAATTCCCACGTTTCGTCCCGATCCTGTGGTCGATCCGGACTTCGATAACTTCCAGGAAAATGTCCGTCAATTAGGCGACATGACAGGAGAGAACACATCGCACTGGCTTGGCTATCTCGCCGCACTGCGCGCCACGCGCCAGCGTTTTCGCACCCTTGGCTGCACCGCCACCGATCATGGCCATCCAACCCCAGCCACCGCTGATCTGGACGAAGCCAGCGCGACACGCCTTTTCCACCGCATCATTTCCGGCGACTCAACCGATGCTGACCGAGAACTATTCCGCGCCCAGATGCTGACCGAAATGGCATTGATGAGCCTCGACGACGGACTCGTCATGCAAATTCATCCCGGCAGTTTTCGCAATCACAATCAGACGATCTACAAGCGCTTCGGTCGCGACATGGGTGCCGATATCCCCACGCAGACAGACTATGTCCACAAGCTTCACCCATTGCTCCAGCGCGTCGGCAATGAGTCTGAGCTCACCATCATTCTGTTCACGCTCGACGAGTCCACTTACAGCCGCGAGCTCGCCCCACTTGCCGGTCACTATCCTTGCTTGAAGCTTGGCCCGCCCTGGTGGTTCTACGACAGTCCCGAAGGCATGCGGCGTTTTCGCGAGCTGACCACGGAGACGGCCGGCTTTTACAACACCGTGGGATTCAACGACGACACCCGAGCCTTCCTCTCCATCCCTGCTCGCCATGACGTGGCACGCCGCGTGGATTGCGCCTATCTCGCAACCTTCGTCGCCGATCATCGCCTCCACGAAGACGAAGCGCACGAAGTCGCGCTCGACCTCGCCTATCGCCTGGCCAAGGCCGCCTACAAGCTATAGAAATTTTCAGAGTTGTTGTGCTCTGCCGGAGAGATCGTGTCGTTCAAAATCCGGAGCCGTCATTCTGAGCGCAGCGAAGGATTCTCTGTATCTCCGTCAACCGGCTAGTTTCCGCAAGCGTAGCCGCAATCGGTACGTTTCATCCTTGTGACACGCGAGACATAAGGTGCGAATATTTTCCAGATCGCACTCGCCTCCGCCCTCGCACACCGGAAGAATATGGTCGGCATCCCAAAGACTTCTGCGATTCACCGACTTCAATCCCCAATACGTCAGCATTGTTTTCCGATTTGCCCCGCGTGCGCGCTTCAATCGGTGAAATGCTTCCACGGAATCGATATGGCACAATGCGCAGCGGCCGCGATCGCGCCCGAACACTTGCTCGCGGAGATAACCTGGGTCTGTCCGCAGCCTCCATTCATGCACACACCAGTCGCTGCAGAAGGTGTGTCGCCGCCCCTGCACTTCCAGCCCGCACCAGCGGCACAAGGCTCGCCCGCTCGGCCCTTTCGCTAGCTCGGCGCGGACCGCGTGGCCGCCCTGCATGGTTCTCTGCGTACTCATCACAATCTAGTTTGCGGGAGGAGAGGATGCCATGCGCGGATTTGCGAACCGCGTACCCGATTGATCAATCCGTGCGGCCTCAGCGCTGATCGGCCAGCATCATGCGTCCAAATTGTTCCGGCACATGAAACGTCGCTTTCATCGTGGGCTGCCAGGTCAGCGATTTCTGATCCCCCGGCGGCCCTTGCATGCGAAAGAGATTCACGCGAAACATCGTGCCTGCATGCGCCGGCTGCGGATCGATTGCAGCCATCGGGATTTTCATGGCGCCGTACCAGACCTTATGTTCGCGATCGATCCTCGCCTTCACCTGCATTCCAGAATTCCATTTCCACCCATCCTCGTGGTGCGGGCTATCCAGGTTGATATTCAAATCGACCCATTCTGCTTGGGGCGAAATTTCGAATTCCTTGTAGCGGCGAATGTTTTTAAAATCCGAGCCGATAAATATTTCCGCCACGTCCCAATTCCACAACTGATTTGTCTCCGCCGTCGTGCTCGGATTCGGTTTCAGATGCAGCTTCTCATACGGGCACACGTAGAGCAGATACAGGTTGTCCCTCGTCCAACGCGAGAAGACTTCCGTCCGATAGCCAGGAACAGGCTTGCCCCAGTTATCGTTGACGATGAAGATCGGATCGCTCCCCTGCCAGAATGAAGACTTAGGATTTGTTTCCAGCGCAACATCCTGCGACGCCCGCACGCTTGTAAATGTTCCTGCGTCCGCAGCCAACGCGGGCGTGGCGCCAAGCACAATGACCAAGCAAAGCATACATCAGATTTTTCATCATCGATTGCACAGCCACATCCTTATTTAACTCGCGTCACAACGTACAAAAATCCAATCGTCAAACCTGGCGAAAATGAATCCCCAGCAAGTCAGCCAGCTTTTTGATTCGTCCGGCCACATGGCCGATACCTACGGCACAATGGTGTGCAGGCCCTTCTGCATTCCAGCGCTCGAGAAATGCCCGCGCTCCCATCGGAAAACGATATCGGCTATTGGTATTTCCTATCTCAAGAATATCTCCGGCGACGCATTCGCCCTCCGCCGCCAGCAACTTGAATCCCGTCTCCGCGTCTTCCACCACAGAGAGTAACGTGATCGGTCCATGCCGCACGGACATTTCAATGGATAATCCGCGGCCCACTTTGCCGTGATACACCTGCAGCGGACGCACCTTGGTCTTGCCCTCGGCAATGGCGACATGTCCGGGACCGTCGTGACCCATCAGCACCAGATCTTCCGCATAGTCCACAGCATAAAATTCCGTAAACGATCCGCCCGCCCCCAAGCTATCCATGATCTTCATTGCGATCGCGTTCTTCACTTCATACTCCCCGGCCACGGGAATATCCCGCGCTGTCAGCATGGACATCCCCAGAATGATCGAGCTCATCGTGTCCAAATTGGCGTCATTGCCGGTACCTTCGTAGTAGTAAGCCATCGAAGTCAGTGCGTGCCTGGCAACAAATTCATCCAGCGCCAAAGAAGTTCGCGCAGCTCGTTCTAACTCCTCCGCGTCACAATCTGATTGCACATCAAACTGTTCACGGAATTCTTCTACTCTCGCTGCGATCGCAGCTTCGCTGATCTCCGCTCGCAAGCCGCTCAGTTCATCAACCTCCAGCATTTCCACATGGCTGCCGAAGGTGATCGCAATTTGCGTCACATCGGTCATCACATCCAGCATGCCGTTGTAATAATGTCCCATCAGGCCAATTCGATTTGAAGCGAGCGAGCTCTTGACTGCAGCTGCGGATATCCACTCGTCAATTTCGCTCCAGGTCTGCTCGTCCTTCAACGTTCCTGTCACTTGACGAAATGGAATCTTCGCCCGCTGCATCAGGTTCGCTATCTCCGGAGCCGGACACGCGGAGCAATATTCTAGCCAGCTACCGGTCATCGCCGTTCGATCTTTCAACTTGTTGAACGCGGAGTAGTCGATTGCAGCATCGGGCTGCAGATTCAAAATGATCACGGGCGCGCCAGCCCGCTGCACCAAAGGCAACACGATGCTGCTGACTGCATACGTCGTGATGTAAATGAAGAGTAAGTCAAGATCAGCGGCGCGAAATGTATGTGCCGCCTCGCGCGTGGCGATCGGTGTGTCGATCAGGCCCAGGTTCACTACGGAAAGTCCCGGCCTGCGTATCCTGGCAGCAACCTCCTCAACATAGCCTTCGAGCTTCGACTTGAGGCCCGCGAATTGGCCCCAGTAAGCCTCCAGGCCGATCCCGCACAGACCTACTCGCAGCTGTTCCTTCGGCTCCATAGCAGTCAATTCCTACTCCAGGTAGAAAACCTCGCGCATCATGGGAAAGCGCTCCCCCGGCGCGAGTGGCTCCAACGGCTCAAAATATTGCGCCATTTCTTTCTGCCAACGCGTATTCACCGGATCGCACTCAATCATGTCCCAGGTCGCGTCAAAGTCATCCACGCGCATGGAGAGGACGAAAGTTCCCCGCGACGAAAAATGGAGTATTCCGAAATCCCCGCCCGCTTCAGTAGCGCCAGCATTTCCGGCCATACTTCACGATGAGATTTGTCATAACCTTCCGCGGCCCCCGGTTTCAATCGCAGGCAAAACGCAACTCGCTGCATTATCCCTACTCCTTTGTCCATCGAACGACCGTCACCGCAAAGGGAGCTAACTGAATCGCCGGACCAGTTACTGTTGCAGTCCGCGCTCCACCTTCGCCGCTCGCTTCGTCGACTGTCGAACTTTCCACATTCCCCACGCCCGGCGGAAGCGTAACTTCGATACTTCTATTCCTTTGATTCACGAGTAACAGCTTCCGTCCAGTCGACGTATCGAAAGCCTGTGCCGTCACGCCTGCAGAAGTATCTCCGGTAGTCTCGACGATCTTGTCGCCGGGATGGAAGTTATCCTTGATCATCTTCAGCACCCAGTAGCGCGCATTCGGCTTTCCATTCACCCAGTCGATCATGCTGACGCTGGGATATTGCGATGGATACCCGACTAACTGCGACTCCCCGATCACATCCACTCCCAGCTTCGCCAGGTTGACATAAAGATACGCATACAGCGCGCCTGCCGCATTCCAATAGCCGCTGGGGATGGAGCGAACGTATCCGCTCGCATCTGCCACCTGATTGTTGTCGTTCGGCAGGATCACGCCTAACTCATCCGTATCCGTCTTCGTCTCCGGCGACAGGCGATCGCGAATCTGGTTGATAAACCGCACCGTCGTCAGGAAACGGTCAGCCTGATTGAAGAACGTATATTGCCAGTCATTGATCGTTTCGCCCGGTGAAGGCGAGGCGTAGAAGTGATACGAGATGTAATCGAGCGGAATGCCCGGCTGGTGGTGCGCGTGATTCAGAAAGTACTCGAAAAATTGCGGTGCATCCGACGGCGCGGCTAACGCGAGTCCCATGAACTTTGTATCCGGACTGACCGCATGGATGGCACGCACTACCGCGTCGTATCGCTCTGAATATTGTTGCGGCGTGGTGTTATGTTCAAAATCGACCTCATTGAACACTTCCCAGACCGGGAACTTGTAATGATGGGTCGATGCGTGAAACTTGCCGTTCTCGTCGGTAAATCCGCCCTTTGTATACCAGCTAACTAACCGGGCATAGTAATCTCCCAACGCCTTTCCACTCGGGTCCACTAACTCAGTACCTTGCGTGTAATCCCAGAACACTTGATTCGGATCCTTGGGATAGGTCACCGGCTTCGGAGTCTTGAAAAGCCAAGTCGGAATAGTACTGAAATTCATGACCGTGCTATGGCCAGACTGCGCAGCCATCAAGTCTTCCACCATCGGATCAATCAGGCTGAAGTCCCACGAGGTACCTGTCGAAGTAGGCGGCTCTAACTCAGCCACTGCCAGCCGTGGGTAGGGTAACCAGGGAACATATCTCACATATTCCGCGCCTATCTGATGGATCGCGCTGAATGCTCCGTCATGAATCGGAGAACCCCGCTCCAGCATTGGATTCACAACCACCTGAAAGGTAGGCGTGGATCGCGACACCAGGATAGTCTTGTTCCAGTCGACGGCAACTTTTACCGGCGACGCCGGAGCCTGCGCCCACAGGGACACGCCCCCCAAGAAAACCAGAATAATTCCGGCAATATATCTGAGCGATGCTGCGTACGCACAATCATTCAATTCGTGCGGACTTCCTAACTGTGTACTTTTCATACCACCCCGCGTCAAGTGCGTTAGTTATGCATCTGGTGATCGGTCACTTCAATATCTCTCTGTAGCGGTAAGTCTCTTGAAGATGTCCCCACCTCAATCCTGTATTTTCCGCTAGGCATCTTCCATGATTCACCGTCTGGATCGTAGATCGAAAATGACCGGGGACTCACGCTCAATCGCACCGACTGACTTTCACCAGCTCTCAAAACTACCTTCGTAAAAGCTCGCAACTGCCGCGGAGGTTCCCCGTTTTCCTCAGGCTGCTCCACATACACCTGGATCACTTCCGCTCCGTCGCGCTTCCCTGTGTTCTTCACCAGTAACTCAACTCGTACGTTCGACTTCGAATCTGCCTCAGATAACTTCGCCGGAGTAACTTGCAGTTCGCTCAACTTAAAGGTCGTATATGACAGCCCAAAGCCAAATGGAAATAACGGCTGCACGTGATGCGCGTCGTACCAGCGATAACCTACATCGAGCTTCTCGCTGTACGTCGAATTTCCCTTTACTCCTGGCCATTGCGAAGCGCTGCTCGTTGGTATCTCGTCGGCCGAACGAGGGAAAGTTAGCGGTAGCTTG
This sequence comes from uncultured Acidobacteriota bacterium, assembly GCA_963774515.1. Classification (GTDB taxonomy): domain Bacteria; phylum Acidobacteriota; class Terriglobia; order Terriglobales; family Acidobacteriaceae; genus JAKAAZ01. The sequence continues at coordinate 65,726 of CAVZFK010000017.1, forward strand.
CCGGAAGGATCGACGTCGCCATACAGTATGGCCGCAATGGCATTCCCATCCTCCTGCCCTGGATACCACGCCTCGATCAATCCGCTAATTTTGCCGATCCACGGCATCAGCACGGGGCCGCCCGTGTTCAGCACGACAATCGTATTGGGATTGGCAGCAGTAACCGCCTCGACTAACTCATCCTGATGGTTCGGCAACTCCAGATTCGGGCGGTCTCGACCCTCGGAATCGTCCGTGTTCACAAATACAATCGCCACTTTCGCCGCTTTCGCAACTTCGGCCACCCTGGCGAGGTCGCTCCCATCGTCATACGCAACTTGCGCGTGACCTGCAATCCGCTTGCGAATTCCATCCACCGGTGTAATCACATAAGGCGCAATCATCCCGGAACTGCCGCCGCCGGAGGCCTTCGGTTTCGCTCCACCGGCCGCACCTATCACGGCGATCGATTCGCCGCCAGGCAATGGCAGTAGTCCGTCCTTATTCTTCAGCAACACGGTCCCTTGCTCAGCCGCTTCCAATGAAAAAGCAGCGTGCGCCGGCGTGCGAACATACGAGTTCCACGTTCCCGTTTGCTGCTTGTCGAAAAGCCCGAAGCGAAACATAGTAACCAGAATCCGCCGGACATGCTCATCCAGCGTGGCCGCACTTACCTGTCCACTCTCAATTGCCGCTTTCAACAGAGCACCATAGTATTTCGCGTCAGGCATCTCCTGATCCAATCCCGCATTCGCAGAAGCTACTGTAGAGTGCGTCGCGCCCCAGTCACTCATCACCCAGCCCTGAAAATCAAGCTGCTTTCTAAGTAGCGTCGTCAGCAGGTATGGACTTTCGCAGGAGTAACTGCCGTTCGTCTTCACGTACGCGCACATCACCGTACCTACATGACCCTCCTCGATCGCCGCTTCAAACGGCGGCAGGTAAATCTCATGCAGCGTCCTGCGGTCGACGATGGAATCCTCTTTGAACCGATTGTTTTCCTGATTCATCGTCAGGTACATATTGGCGTCTGCAATTGGACCCTGGCTTTGAATGCCCTGGATCTCCGCAATCGCCATCTGGCCGTTGAAATAGGGATCCTCACCGTAGCTCTCGAACGTCCGTCCCCACTCTGGCACTCGGACCACATCAATCGAAGGCGCCAGCGCGACATTTGTGCCTTTGCCCCATTCCTCGTTGCCCAGCACCTCTCCAAACTTGCGCAGCAGCTTCGTATCCCAGCTTGACGTAGCGGCAATCGGCGCGGGCAGCATCGTCACATCTTTGGCGCCATTTCCCACTCCCGCTCGGCCATCGGCCAGCCGCAACGCCGGAATGCCTAACCTGGCGTTTCCTGGTACATATCCCACATATCCCGGGATCGGCCGCGGATCCACTCCGTGTACCATAATGATCTTTTCGTCCAGCGTCATCGCATGCAGCAGCAGGTCGGCACGCTGTTCAGCGGTCAATGAACGACGCATCCATGGGCGGTTAGCCGTATTGCTCTGCGAGTAGGCTGCAACAGGAAAGATGGCGACAGATAAAACCAGGAGTAACAAGGCCGAAGCAAGAATGTCGATCGTAAGTCGAGGCGAAGGTGAGTACAACTTCGTAAACTGCCGCACGATTCTCCTTTTTCATCAGCCTTTTCGAGACGCGCTGCATCTTCGCGAACGGTTCGTTGTCATTGTCGGAACGCGTGATTGAATTGTCAATTTTGTTCCTTCTCGCTGGGCATCTTCACTCCCGAATCGCGACAGCTAAACATCATGGCGATATGCCCCTCCGGCAATTCTGCACCTGCGTTCGCCAACCAACACAGCGTCGCACTCGCTCATTTTGCTGCGAAAATCGTTCACTCGGCTTTTTTCCTTGACGTTAAGCGAGTTTTGTTTCCATACTTTTCAAAACTCCCTCGGAGTCGGGGACCGGTACAGATTTTCGTGTCGGCCAACCGTATCGACCGATTTTCCGCCTCAAACACTGCACGTACCCTGTAAGTCGAACGCGTTCGAAGTCAATCTGCTGGGTTTACACAGTATCTGGCTCCCTCGAGCATTGGTTCCTGTTTTTCATGGCTGAGTCTTTTGCAAACAATTTTGGGAGGGTAGGAGATGAAAAAGCAAATCTTCACGGCCGTTCTGGCCGTCGTGGCGATGGTGTTTTTCTTTCTTCCGATGGCATCGCTCGCGCAGCAAGCTACAACCTCGCTTACCGGTGTAGTCACCGATCCAAGCGGCGGAGTTTTGCCGGGAGCATCCGTCACCCTCACCCGTCCCGCAACCGGCCAAACGCTGACTACCACCACGAATGCTCGCGGACAATACACGTTCTCCCAACTCGCGCCTGGAACGTGGAATGTAACTATTAGCTCCAAAGGTTTTGCCGACCAGACCAAGGTCGCGACCCTTCTGGTCAGCAAACCTGCCACCATCCCATTCAAAATGTCGGTTCAAGCGCTTGCGCAAACGGTGAACGTCTCGGCGGAAACTGAGACCCTGAACACCACCGACGCTTCGCTTGGCAATGCCATCAGCAACCGCACCATTCAGTCGTTGCCGATGGAAGATCGCAACGTCCCCGATCTCCTCAGCTTGCAACCTGGCGTCTTATATCTCGGCCATGCGATTGACGCCCAAACGGACAGTCGCACCGGCAGCGTCAACGGCGTTCGCTCCGACCAGGACAACATCACCATCGATGGACTCGACGATAACGATCAGCGACAAGGCCTGGCATTCACCGGCGTACTGCGGGAAACGCTGGACTCCATTGACGAGTTTCGCGTCACCACTGGAATGGCGAACTCCGATCAGGGTCGTGCTGCCGGTGCACAGGCAAACCTTGTCACAAAGAGCGGTACCGACCAGTTCCACGGGGCCGCGTATGAGTACAACCGCAACACCGACACCGCGTCCAACGATTGGTTCAACAAGAACGCCCAGCTATCCAGTGGACTACCAAACGTCCCTGGCAAATATATCCGCAATACCTACGGTGCCGACCTCGGCGGTCCGATTAAGAAGCAAAAGCTCTTCTTCTTCGGCAACTATGAGGCCTCCCACATCCGCGAAAATACCCAGATCCAGCGCGAAGTTCCCACCGCGTCACTGGAAACAGGCAACATCATTTACCAGAGCAACGGCGTCAACATCACACAGACCCCTGCGGATATCGCTGCTACCGACCCTAATTGTGTGCCGGCAATGGCACCTGCCCCTGGGGCCCCGGCGTAGATCCCAATATCATCTCAATGTTGAAGTTGTACCCACTCGCCAACGGAGCAGCGTTGGGTGACGGTTTGAACCTTGGCTCCTATAGCTTCTCCTCGCCGACCCCGCAAAATCTCAATACCTCCATCATCCGCCTGGATTGGGATCCTGTTCCCCATCACCAGCTATTCTTTCGCGGCAATCTGCAGGACGACACCACGGAAGATCCGATCCAGTTTCCCGGTCAGCCACCAAGCTACGTCATTCGCGACAATAGCAAAGGCCTTGGCGCCGGCGACACTTGGGAAATCACCAACAACCTGGTCAACGATTTTCGCTACGGCTATATCCGCCAGGGCTACAGCCAGGCCGGGACGGGCTGCGGCGCCTACGTTCAGTTCTTCCGCACCCTCTCTACACCGACGGCCGAGACCTGCTCCACCATCGTCCATGTGCCAGTGCAGAACTTTGTCGACAACGTCAGCTGGACCCACGGAAATCATTCGATTTCGTTTGGCGGAGATCTTCGTCTCATCACGAACTATTCAGATTCAGATGCTACATCCTACGGCTATGCCGACGGCAACATTCAATGGCTGAATACCGGCGGCGTCGATTGCCGGAACCGGCAGGCAGCCTCGATCCCGGGGCATTTCGGCCAGCCCCCGGTCGATTCCGGCGATGCCACGACCTATAGCGAGGAAGTCGGCCATGATGGCCGGTGTCATTGCCTTTCATCCAAGGCCAATACAATTTCACCGTCCAGCCGGGCGGCAAAACCGGCAACACCAATGCGGCTGGAGCTCCCGTCGCCTTGAATTACTACTCCAAGGAATTCGAGTGGTACGTTCAGGACCAGTGGAAAATCTATCCCAATGCGACCCTGACCTTTGGCGTCCGCCAGGTGTTTTTGCAACCGCCGTATGAAACCCATGGGCAGCAGGTTCAGCCGACCGTCGATACCCACCAATGGTTTGATAATCGCGTTGACGGGATGCAGCCAAGGGCATCACGGATCAGCCCGACCTCTGCTTTGCCCCTTCCGGCAAAGCCAATGGCAAGGCTTCCTACTGGACCATGCAGAAAACGAACTTCGCTCCACGTCTCGCCTTGGTCGTTGCGCCCGACAACAAAACCTCCATCCGCATTGGCGGCGGTATGTACTTTGATCACTTCGGAGAGGGCATTGTCGATACCTTCTCCCAACTATGGTTCTTTCGGCTTGACCACCTCGATCACCAACCCTGCCGGTCAATATTCCGTGGACAACGCGCCCCGCTTTACCAGCCTCACAGCGGTTCCTCCGCTGTCGGGTGTTTCAGTATTCCATCCGTCATCACTTACCCATACACGCCGCCGAATAATGTGAATACCGGCCTCGCCATTACTTGGGGCGTCGACAACAAAATCAAAACGCCATATACGATTGCCTTACGACTTCTCGATTCAACGCGAAATTCCGCATGGCTTTTCCGTTGAAGCGGACTACGTCGGCACCTTCGGGCGTCACCTGCTGCAGCAGAATGACATTGCCGAACCGCTCGACCTGGTCGATCCAAAGTCCGGCATGGACTATTTTGAAGCGGCCAAGCTGCTCTCCAATCGCGACCATATGCCGGCGCCACTACCGTGCAGCCCATCCCGTATTGGGAAAACATGTTTCCCTATCTCGCATACGGCGGTCAGAGCGCAACTCAGAACATCTACACCAACATTTATCAGCCTCAACGCCGTCACCGGAAACGAGTCGTATGCCCTGGCCAGTCTGGATGCCTATTGCGATCCCAGTGAGGGTGGGCTCGGATGCGGCCCGTACGAGGATGCCAATGGGAATGTCACGCACGCGGTATTACCAACGGCAGTTCTCCTCGCTCTATGCCTGGTCTTCCATCGGCAACAGCAGTTACAACGCACTGCAGTTGACCGCCCGCAAAGTCGCCAACTCCGGCCTCTCGTTCAACTTCAGCTACACGCTCTCGAATCGATCGACATGGGCTCGGACACAGAGCGCGACAGCGAGTTCAGTGCCACCAACAGCTTCAGCTTTATCACCAACTCCTTCAATCCCAAGTCGAATCGAGCTGTTTCCGATTTCGATACACGTCATCTGATGACCGGAAATTTCATCTATCAGCTTCCCTTCGGCCGCGGCATGCGCTACGGTGCGGAATCCAATGGCGCGTGACCAACGCCATCATCGGCGGATGGACAATCTCCGGCATCACCCGCTGGTCCAGCGGTCTGCCCTTCAGCATTCTGCCTCCACTCAGCCTATGCCACCAACTACCAACAAAGCACGGCCCTGCCGTGTAGTACTGGCCCGATCAAAATACACAAGCACTTTGTTGCGGGCGGCTTGCCGCAGGTCTTTGCGGATCCCGAATGCGCTGAACAATGGCATCGCCACCGGTCATCCTTTGCGCTATCCGTATCCGGGAGAAGGCGGCAGCCGCAATGATTTCCGCGGTGACGGATACTTCGAGCAGGATGCCAGCATCTCCAAGGTATGGAATACGTTCCACAACCAGACCCTTCGCTTTGCATGGGAGGTATTCAACGTATCGAATTCCTCGCGCTTCGACACCAGTCCAGTCAGCAGCCTGGGCGGACTAAACACATCAGGTTACCGGCGGCGCCGGCTTCGGTATTTATAGCTCGTCCCTGGTCCAGACCCGGAAACAGCAATTCTCCCTTCGCTACGATTTCTAGAATCTCGCTTGACCACCAGCCGGGAATCCTCACGGATTCCCGGCTTTTCTTTGCTCCCCTCCATCGAAGCTGCACCATAGAAGATCCCGTCCTCTGTCACCTCGCTTCTGCGAATTTCGAGTATGCTGAACCTTCCGGGTTTTTGCGCAAATTCGCCTCTAGGTACACCATGAAAGCTATTTCCCTTGATCTGGGCGGCTCCCACGTCACCATCGCAATTGTGGAGGACGAGACCATCCTCATGTCGCAGGAAATTTCCGTCGACCCCGGCGGAGAACTTCTGCCACTTCTGCCCCGCTTCAAAGCCATCGTCTTCGACATGCTCGCGAAACTAGAGTATTCCCGTCGAAGATTGCATCGGTGTCGCCATGGGCTGCGCCGCCATGGTCGATGGATCCACCGGGCGCGTCATTTCCACCAATGGAAAATTTGAAGATGCCCCCGGCATCGATCTTCCTATCTGGGCTCAAAAAGATTTTGGACTTCCCTTCGCGCTCGACAATGACGCCCGCATGGCTCTGTTCGGCGAGTGGTATGCCGGCGCAGCTAAAGGTGCTGACGATGTTGTGATGATCACCCTCGGCACCGGTATCGGTGGCGCTGCCATGGCGGGCGGCAAAGTCTACCGCACCAAACAGGTGCAGGGCGGTTGCCTCGGCGGACATATTCCCGCGCTCTTTACCGGCAGAAAATGTACCTGCGGCGGCTTTGGTTGTATGGAAGCAGAAGCCTCGGGATGGGCCTTGCCGCTGATTGCCCGCGAGTGGCCCGGCTTTGAACAAAGTCGACTCGCCACCCTCGACCGCATCAATTTTCAGGCTCTGTTCGAGTTGGCCAGCGAAGGCGATCCTGTCGCCCTTGGCGTGCGCGATCGCTGCCTGCATGTCTGGGCCGTCGGAACCGTCGGTTTGATCCACGCCTACGGTCCCGAGCTGGTTGTCTTTGGCGGCGGCGTCATGCGCAGCGGCGATATTATTCTTCCCTACATTCGCGACTACGCCAGCAAGTATTCCTGGACGCCCAGCGGCCCGGTAAGAATTCTTCCCGCCGCGTTAGGCAATCACGCCGGTTTGCTAGGAGCGATTCCGCTGCTGACCGACGCCGCCTCAACGGCTGCACCTACCGCTCGTTCGCCGCGGCAGCACGCACATACGCCTTGATCGTCGCTAATGGCGCGCGTACTTCTCCCACGGGCGATATGCGATATTTCCCCACCGCCGCCGGAACAATAAACGTCTCCGCATAATGCACAACGAACGGCTCGAACGCATTCGTCGGACTCTCCACCACAACCTGATCGCCTTCCACCAGGTTCAGCACATTTAAATTTCCCTGGGTATCGTGCTCGACCGGCTCCGTGAACCAATGCCGCCGCGTTTCAATAAATTCCGACTTGTACAGTCCCGTCGACTCCTCGCGCCATCCCGGCCCGCTCGCGATCGGCCGCACCGGATTCACCAGGTTCTCGCGCACCCACTCTGTCGTCCGGTCCCATTGAATATTCGCAATGCCATAGTCGAGATGTATGGGCCGCGGCTTTCCATCCAGGTCCAGCCGGCCCCAATCCCACAGCTTGAACGTAAAAATATAGGGCGTCGCACTGATCTCCAGCACCATTCCATTTTTTCCGGAGCAATGAATCGTTCCCGCTGGAATCGAAACATGCGAGTGCTTCTCCACCGGCCACGTGTTGACATATTTTTCCGCCGGAAAAGCTATCTCACCGGTCTGCGCCACCCGTAAATCCCGTTCCATCGCCGCGCGATCGATACCTTCCTTCAGTCCCAGGTAGACCACCGCGCCCTGCTCCGCATCCAGCAGGTAATAGCTTTCATCCTGCGTGTACGTCAGTCCAAATTTTTGGCGAATGAATGCCGTCGAGCGGGTGCACCTGCAATGACAAATTGCCGCCGCCCACCGTATCGAGAAAATCAAATCGAATCGGAAATTCCGCGCCGAATCGCCCGCAGATCTCCGCTCCCAGCAACTCTTCTGGATGTTGATGCACCAGCGTCAACGCCGGCAACTCCACCGACCGCGAACCAAATCCGAGTCGCAGACTGTTCTCTTCCGGTACGCAATCGAAACACCACGCAAAATTCGGTGGATCCTTGGGCAGATCGAAATGCCACCGCATCCACTCCCCGCCCCATGGCCCAGGATCGAAAAACGGCACCACCCGGAACGGACGTGCACAGGTCTCTTTCAATCCCGCACGATACAGTTCTCCAGCAATCATCCGCGGATCATCGGGAATATTTGTGTCGAGAAAAAAATCAATCTGTTCGAAAATTTCTATCCGAACCCGATCCGCCGCCCGCCAATCAATAAAAAATGCACGCTTGTAAAGTTCCCGCGCCGACGCATCGGCATTGTTCGCGCCCAGATTGCCAATCTGATGCGCTCGCTGACGTCGCTGAATTTCCCATCGCGCCAGATCGGCGTAAACCAGCACATCCCACGCCTGCGCAATCTGCGCCGCGCCCGTCCCCAGCACAACCATCAAGCCCTTAGCGCAAGTTCGCACCTGCGCCCTCAACTTTTCAATTCGCTCCGCGGAAAGAAAGTCCGCAATCGTCCAGGGTCTCATCTTCGCAAACACAGGATCATCGCCTAACGTGTCCGCAAATTGCGCTTCCAATTCAGCAGCATCTTTCAATGCATCCGCGGCCCGCACCACAATATCCGGCTGCAACCTCGACACTAGCTCACGTTCGATTTCAGCCAGGTCCACGCCGGGATAGCATTCGATCACCAGTACAGATCGCTCGCGGCCGCTCACCACAGCCTTCACCGCATCGGCAATCGCATGCCAACCGGCAGCGCAATCTCCATCCCGCTGCGTCACCTGCACCACCGGAGATTTATCGTAGTTTGATTTCATCGTCGATTGGTTTACGCTGGCGATTCTTCTCTATTGGGATTTTGTCGCTTTCAGAACCGTGACGGCCCCGGCCTTCATGTTGACAGTGGCCAGCGTGCGACCATTCTGCTCGGTCACAGGCACCGTCTCTCCCGTCATTGTATCGACAACTTTGTAGTCGCCAAGAAAGCTGACCACGGCCTTTTGCGCTCACCCCAGTTGGAGAGCACTGCGGCGAGCCCATCCGGCTGCACCATGCCGCGAAACATAATCTCTCGCGATCCCTCCGTCAGCGAGACCTGCTGATGACTCTCGTCCGCCAGCGAAGGCGCGACAATCCATTGCTGCACGACCGGATTGAATCGCATGTCGTACGCCAGCGACACCGCCGACTCAAAATAAATTACCTGCCCCTTCCCGTATGCGTGTTTCACTTCAAATGGTTTTCCATCCGGCGTGCTCAGAACCGCCTCGGCGCCCTTCAATTCCAGCGGCAGCCTCCACAACTCTCCGCCCTCTTCGTTCTCCGCTGTCACCGAGTAGGGATGGTCCGGCTGCACCGGATACAAATCCGTCGCCTCCACACCAAACAAATCCGTCAATCCTCCAGGAATCGTCGGGCGAATTGTTCCCGACGCGTCCTTCCATCCCGTCAGTCCATCCGCCCACAGTGTTCCACCTTGGCGAACATAAGTTTTCAGCGCCGCAATCGCCGCATCGTCCAGCGCATACGAATACGGAATGTACAACACGTCATACTTCTGCAGCTCTCCGCTCTTCAATTGATCCAGATCGACAAAGTCCGTGGGAACATGTGCACGATGCAGCGCCAGGTAACAGCCGCGCAATGAATCCTCCACTTCATCCTCGCGATGCTGATGTCTTCCATCCAGGCTCATCAGCACCTGCGCCTCGCGGTTATATAGGATCGCCACCTTCGCCGCTTGCGGATGCGCTTCGTTCAGCCATGGATTTTTCTGCAACGTATCCGCAATCGCTTTCACCGCCGGCACGCGTACCGATGGAGTTCCATCGAGACTCACCAGCGACCACTCACCGGCTTCCGTCCCACTCACACGCGGATTCCATAGCCAAAAGATGACGGCACGACTACCCGCGCCATACGCGTCCCACACCCAGCGCGTTAGATCACCTGGCGTCTCCGTCAACGCGAATCCACCCGTGTACGCAACCGGTCCGCCCTGCAGCTCCGTCACCCACAGCGGCTTCTGCGGTCTGCGCCACACTGGCCGCTCCCATCACGTCCAGCCGATAGGCATACAACTCCCCGTAATCTTTTTCTGGCGTCGTGGCTTTCATTGTCCAGTGCATCGACATCCCAACAATGTCCTGGATCTTTTTTTCTTTCCACGCATCCTGGCCGTCCGCGTCGCCTAACGGATGCGTCACATTAAAGTGCACTGGATGATTCGGATCGATCGCCAGCACCTGCTGCCTCACCCAGTTCAGCACCCAGATCAAGTTATCGACGTTGAATTCTCTCCAGTCGATCACCGCGTTGTAGTCGGTCCAGTAATTCTCCAGCTGCGCATCGGTAATGGTCACGCCCGAAAATTGCTTCAGCGGCCGGAACCATACACGGTTCAGATTTCCCACTGTCCCATACTTCGCCTGCAGCCAATCTCCAAAAGCGTGGAAGGTCGCCGGCTCTGTGTCGTACTTTGCCGGCTCATTCATCAATAGCCATGCGCCTTGCGCTGGATTGATTTTTGTACCGCCCGACAACTTTTCGCAAATAAACTTCCGCCGCAGCACGATTTGCGGGATCGTTCAGGTTGACGCGATTGTGATAGAACGTCGTCTTCCCCGCCCATCCCGGCGGATCTTCCGGGCACAGCGTCGCCGCAATCTGGATTCCGTTTTTTGCCGCAGCATCGTAGATCCAGTCGTAATGGCTGAAGTCCCACACTCCCGGCACACGCTCCACATCGTCCCAGATCACAAAAATCCGCACCAGCGTCAGCCCGCTCGCATGCATCAATTCAAATTGCTTCTCGATGTACGGCTGCGTGTCAGTGCGATTCAGGAAATACTCCGAGCCAATGCGCAACTGTCCCGTCAGCTCTTCCAGCTTCGCCTTGCGCGCAGCATTCATCGGCACAGGAGTTGCCGCGAAACACACTCCGCAAAAAAGTGAAACGAAAATCAGTAGACACCACCGCAGCATGCCGGCTCGAAATCGATCGTTCATGGGTTCACTCATGTGGGCTCTCGTGGATTGCATGTCTCGAATCGCAACTCATTGCGCCCCTCAATCCAAACTTTCCGCTGCGATTGTTTGATGAACATCGGATGAATTTTTCGGATCAGCCGCAACTGCTGCTTCCCTTACGCGCGCCTGTGGAATTCTCGTTCGCAATTGAAGTAACTCTATCGGATTCAGAGATTTCCTCTCGTGACGCATGCCACAAAGCCACTTGGTCGACGTCGCCGGTTTTCCACTTTTCCTATCAAAAATGATGCTTCTGTTCATTGGCCGACATTATAAGCAATTGATAGGTCAGCAGATAGGTGTCCTGGACTTCTTACTATTGACAATCGTTGTAGATTAGGGGTATGTTGGTGACGGGCACATTCGCCCCTGGAGAAGCAACCCATGATACGTAAAATTGTTACGTCTACATTCGTGCTGTCCCCGATACTTCTACTCGCTCAGGCAAGTCCGCCTGCTCGACCCAAAACTCCCAGCCCGCCTGCCGAAATATCCAGCCTCGTCCAACCAACTAGCTCCACCCCAACCAACAACGAAACTTCCATCACTTCCACCTCAGCACCCGTTCGCGTTTCCGAAGGAATTGTTGCGCCCAAGTTGATTCACTCCGCCAGCATCAAATGGGCCGGCGATGCTGACTCAACTGACAAAATTGTCGTTGTTCACTTCACCGTCGACCCCACAGGCAAACCGGTCGATCTTTCCATCGTGAGCTCAACCAGCCCTACGATGAATCGCAGCGTACTAGAAGGCGTCAAGCAATACCGCTTCCAGCCAGGCACTCTCGACAACTCGCCCTACTCCGTACCGATGAACCTTGAGATCGTATTGCGCAGCCCCAACGACTGATACCACAGTCTCGCGCAAGGTCGATCTATTTCTGACATCAACAGCGTTCGAACGTACAGCAACCGCACCCAAGTTTCTGCATATTGATCATGGCGACCATGGGAGCCAGGAATTTCTGGCAGATCGTGGAGACGACGCATTCGTGTTTCTACGCGATCCACTCCCGGCTCCCAGTCGCCATACATTGCGGTACAGTCATCTCGCCCAACCGTCTCCAGCCGTCTCCAGTCGGAGATAGAAATGGAGTGGCGCGCGTTCTACACTAGGGCTTCATGCCCAGCCGTATCGATCCCGATCGTCTTTGCATCATTCTGGTAGCGACGCGAAACCCGCTGAACATCGGGGCGGCCGCGCGTGCTATGTGCAATTTCGGCTTCCGTCATCTGCGCCTGGTGCATCCATACGATCTTGCATTTCGCGAGGCTCGCTCTGCTGTCGGAGCTTCCTCCGTACTCACCGAGGCCAAAGTTTTTTCCACGGTTGCGGAAGCCGTTGCAGACTGCACCCTCGTCATCGGCACCACCGCCATCGGCCATCGCCAACTGCAACACCCTCTCCATGTCTTGAAGGATGGCGCTTCTTCCATCCTGCAAGAACTAGCCGCACCGCCAGAACTCACATCGCGCGTCGCAATTTTGTTTGGCTCCGAAAAAGTTGGCTTATCGAACGAGGATCTCAGCCATTGCGATTGGCTGATGCATATTCCAACCGGCGAAGAGCAACAGTCCATGAACCTGGGTCAGGCAGTCGCTGTCTGCCTCTATGAACTCGCGCGCAACACCGCCCGCGCCCTTCCCGTCACAAAAACTCCGCGTGCTTCTTCGGAGGAAGTAGAGCGCCTCACCACCGTACTGCTGGAAACATTGCATTCCAGCGAATATGTCTCGCCCGCGGCCCTCGACTCGAAAGAAGAAGATCTTCGCCGCATGCTGCGACGCATGCAGCTCTCGAGCGAAGACGCCTCCACCTGGCTCGGGATGTTGCGCCAGATCCTTTGGAAGCTCCGCACAAAATTCTGATCGCAAAGCTCTAGGAAATCCGCGCGCCAGATTTATTCCGCCAACGCATCGCCGCGTAGATCGGGACACCCGCCGCCACAATCGCCAAACCGGGCCAAGTGGTCGCCGGCCGATACACAAACAGCACCACCACAATCACGCTGCCGCCCACAATATAAAGCAGCGGCAACCACGGATACCCCCACACTCGATACGGTCGATTTGCATCCGGCCGCTTGATCCGCAGCCGAATCACGCCCGCCTATCGTCAGAATGTAGAACAGCAGCGCCGCGGAAATCACATAGTCCAACAGATTGCTGTACAGGTTTCCGTATTGCTGTGTGATGGGATTCCAGGTGCGCGGCAACACCAGAAACGCAGTCCAGATCCCCTGGATCGCCAATCCCCACCCAGGAACATTCGCGCGATTCAATGTGCCTGCTCGCCGAAAGAAAAGACCATCATGCGCCATCGCGTAAAACACGCGCGCTCCTGCTAGCGTCATCGCATTCACCGTGCCGAAGGTTGAAATCATGATCGCAATCGCCATCAGCACAGCGCCGGCGTAGGGATAAATGCTCTGTAGCGAAGCTGTCGCCACGCGATCAAAGGGCGCATGCTGGATGGCGCTCAGTGGCAGCGTACAAAGATAAGCCAGGTTCGCCAGCAGGTACAGCACAATCACCGACGAAGTCCCTAACCCAAGTGCCAGCGGTAAATTGCGTGCCGGATTTTTCACTTCCGCGGCAACAAAGGTAATGTCGTGCCACGCATCCGCGGCAAATAGCGATCCCGACTGCGCGATGCAAATTGCCAAAAACATTCCCATCGCAGTAGACGCATCCATTCCCTGGGCAAATGAAACTGGATGACGCACCGACCAGAAATGATGAAAATTCTCCATCACCGCCGCGTGATGAATGCCAATCGTGCAGCCCAACACCACCAGCGCTAGCAGCGCTCCAATTTTTGCGACCGTAAAAACATTTTGCAGAATGCGCCCGTAGTTCAGGCCCAGACTATTCGCAAATGTCAGCAGCACCACAATTGCAATCGCCAGCAGTTGCGTCGTCGACAGCGAGACGAAGTAATTTCCAAACACGTGAACTGGCGCAATCAAGTAATGATTGTCGGCGATTGAAGGCATCAGCACGCCGGCAAACCGGGCAAACGCAATCGCAACGGCGGCAATTGTTCCTGTCTGAATCACAGTCCACAGCGTCCAGCCATACAGGAATCCGATCAGCGGAGAAAACGCCTCGCGCAGGTAGACGTACATCCCGCCGGCCTCTGGCATCATCGCCGCCAGCTCTCCGTACGTCAGTCCCGCGGTCACGGTCAGCACTCCGGTCACAACCCAGGCGACCAGCAGCCATCCCGGACTGGCGATCAGGCGAGCCATTTCTGCCGGCACAATAAAAATGCCGGAGCCCACCATAATGCCGATCACAATCATCGATGAGTCGAACAGCCCCAAACCACGGGTGAAATGTCGCGGCCCAGAATTCTCTTCTTCGTCCCCAGTTGGGTTCAGAATCATATGTACACAACATAGAGACGCAACGCGTTTGGCGCAATGCTTTCATCGGCGGGTGTTCGCTTTCCTAGAAGCGGAACTGATATCCGGTCGCCACGTCCAGGCTGGCGTGGAAGTTGCAGAATTGCTTGGACAGAACGCTGACAGGCGGTTGCAGCGGATCGGAATATGGCGTGGGGTCGTGCACCAGCGTCGTACCCAGGTTGAATTGCAGCGCCGAATGTTTTGAGGGATAGTATTCGACCGTGCCGCCGAAATTCTGCGCGAGTCGAGTCGTGCTCAGGTAGCTGCCGTTGCTGGCATGGCCGAGCGGGGTATCGTAATGCACCCACCCAGGCCTGACCTCGCCAAACACGCCCCACGATCGGAAGGGTCGGCCTATTTTCAATCCTGCAAGGAACTCGTGTACATCGCCAGGCTGCTTATATGTATCGCTGCTCGGGAAAAAGTTGGCCTCCCCGTCGAAGTAGGCGTACTTTGCAAAACGGTAGTCGAAGTTGAATCCAACACCGGTGTGAATATCCTGGCACGATGGACAAGTCCTGTTGTTGACCGGCAACCCGACGCTGGCCATTTGGAAGCCCATCTTCCAGCGGGGTTCTGATTTCCACTCCGGCGCTTCGATCTGCTCCTCCAGGTATCCGCCGCCCGCCGCCATCAAGTAATCCTTCTCCGGATATCGATACCAGGGAGATTTTCCTGCCAATAGATTTGCGAAAGTATGACTCGGCGCAAGACTGGCGCGCAGAATTTTGTATTCCATCGCTGGACTGCCCTTCGCAACTCTGTCGACAAATTCCCTCTCAATTGCATCTTCCATCACAATCCAACCTGTACCCACCACCGGCGTAACTACGAAGTCCACCAGCCCGGTATTATTCGTGGCTGGCTTGTAGTGCACACCGGCCTTCTCTTGGCACGGATAAAAACCGCACGTGGGCACGTAGGTATATCCGCCCTCATTGCCAATTGCAGCCTCGCTCAGTAAGGGACCAATTTCGAAATATGCCGAGTAGGCCGCCGCCCAGGCCATCGCTTGCAGCCGGCTATGCCAGTATGCCGACGATCGCCCAAACCTGGCGGACCTTCCTCGCGGATCGTTCTGCAGAAAAATATCTCCCGAGACTGATCCTTGCAACGGATGGCCGATGTAATTCACCAGAAAATCGTCGCCATCGCCCCATCGGCCCAAATCGAAGTGATTTGCCGAAGCTAGATAATCGTGCCAGAAGGGTTTATGGATGAGGAGGTAACGAGCATACGGGTCGCTGGCGATGCGGAACGTGTGTTCGATTGCCAGAAACTCTACCGACTGCCAGATCGCTGGACTCCAATGCAGCGTTCCCTTGGATGTGTCGACCAGCAACGGCGGCGCGTCGAATCGGAGAATGCCTACGGTTGGAGTTCCGGACCCAGGCGAGATCATGCAGCCTGTAGAAAAGTCCGGCTGGGATACCAGATTGCAGGCGGTGAGAAACTTGGGCTCCCATACTGTGTTTTCCGGAAGATGAAGATGCGGTGAATTTACCGCTTCCAGCATCGGCGTTGGCGCAGAGATGGAAATCGCAGACATATCTCCGGAGGGTTCTTCGGCGGATGTTCGGTACGCATAGCCATCCACAGCCGTCGCGAGAAAGACGCAGAGGAGTAGCACGACGCGAGACAGCAAAAATCCTTCGGAGATTCTTTCCCTGTTCCGGGAACGAGAATCTCCTCCGTTACAGACCGAATTTCTGTCCGGGCCTCCCAGCTTTCCGTATCATCACCTGCACCGCGCCGACGGCTACATCGGCAGTCGCTCTCGCTTCCCTTTCGTGTTCACCGCGAATCGCGCGCCTCAACGCTCGAAACCAATCCGCAAACGGACACTTTCAACCATTGCAAATCAATTGCCATAAGCCGTTCACCCACGGCTCGCCTATCATTCCTGTGTCAGGAAAACCGTCTCTCGAAATGTCTCGATCTCCATCGCGAGAAACTTTTGATACAGCACATAGATGCATATCTTTTTGCAGACGACTACACGACAAACGTTGCGCCAGGCCGATTCATTCGCTCCAAGAGATCCGGTCCGGGCGCTCCAACATTTCGGAGATTCTTCAAAGAGTTGGAGAGTATTCTTGGCGGGAAAATTATTAGCGTTGGAGCAAGTTTCCAATCCTGGCGAAGTTCTTTCCGCGCACGATTGTCGCACCTCAACGTTTTGGCCTATGCTCAGGCAGCGATCGAAATTCATACTTGTATAGTGTTCTGTCCATCCGTAGCGTGACAGTTTTGCAATTCGCGTTGAATGACTCGACACTTCAGCCAGGAGAATCTTGTGCTCTTTCTAGGAATTGATGTTGGTACCGGCGGTTCCCGCGCCGTTCTGATCGACGAGGCTGGAAAAGTTGTTGCCTCCCATGCCACGGAACACGTGCCATTCCAGTCAAAATTTCCAGGCTGGGCGGAACAAGATCCGGAAGACTGGTGGCGCGCCTCTCAGGAGTCGATTCGCGCCGTGTTATCCGCCGCGAAATGTCTTCCCGCCGACATTGCTGCCGTCGGGCTGACAGGCCAGATGCACGGCGCCGTCCTGCTCGACGCCGACGGTCAAGTCCTGCGTCCCTCGCTCATCTGGTGCGACACCCGTAGCGGCCCCGAGTGTGACTGGCTGCACGCCACGCTCGGCCGCGAGCACGTGATCGAACTAACCTGCAATCCCGCGCTGCCGAACTTCACGCTGACGAAAATTCTCTGGGTACGCGAACCACGAGCCCGAAATTTTTGCCCGCATCGCTCACATCCTGTGCCCAAAAGATTATGTCCGCTTCCGCCTCAGCGGCGTCTACGCCATGGATGTGCAGGAAGCCTCCGGCACGCTGCTGCTCGACGTCACCAACCGGCGCTGGTCCATCCCCATGGCCGAAGCCTCCGGCGTTCCCGTCAAGTGGCTGCCGCAATTATTTGAGTCTGCCGAGGTCTGCGCCAAGATCAGCAAATCTGCCGCTGCCGCTACTGGTCTCCTCGTAGGTACGCCTATCGTCGCCGGTGCCGGCGATCAAGGCGCAGGTGCGGTTGGAATGGGAATTCTCAAGCCCGGCTCCGTCAGCGCTACCATCGGCACCTCTGGCGTCGTATTCGCCGCCACGGATGCGCCCATCCGCGATCCCCTCGGCCGTCTTCACACTTTCTGTCACGCTGTGCCGGGCCGCTGGCACGTCATGGGAGTTACCCAGGCCGCAGGCCTTTCCCTGCGCTGGTTTCGCGATGTCATCAGTGCGGGCGCGCAAAACCAGCCAGCATCATACGAACAGTTGATGACCCTCGCCGCTGAAGCCCCTGTCGGCAGCGAAGGCGTTTTCTGGGCGCCTTATCTTTTCGGCGAGCGAACCCCGCACCTCGATCCCGAAGTCCGTGCCGCATTTGTCGGACTCACTGCATCCCATCGTCAGCCGCACCTCACGCGCGCCGTGCTCGAAGGCGTTGCCTACAGTCTGCGCGATACCTTCACCTTGTTTGCCGAGCTTGGCATTCCCGTACACGGCATACGTCTCGGCGGCGGCGGCGCACGCGGTCCTCTCTGGCGACAAATTCAGGCCGACATCTATGGTCGTCCCGTTGAGCTGCTCGTCGCCGAAGAAGGTGGCGCGTATGGTGCCGCATTGCTTGCCGGTGTCGGCGCAGGTGCGTGGCCGGATATCGATACTGCGTGCGAATCTTCCATTCGCGTCGCGGAAACTATTCGTCCCGACCCCGCCGCCGTCGAAATCTACAACCGCGGTTATCAAACCTATCGCAAGCTCTATCCCGCGCTCGCCAGTTTGCGTGCTTGATCGAAGACACATGACCGTCATCCTCGGACTCGATCAGGGAACCAGCAGCTCGCGTGCCGTGCTGATGCGCGACGACGGCACGCTGTCCCACATTGCTCAGCGGGAGCTGCCGCAGATTTATCCGCAGCCCGGCTGGGTGGAGCAAGACCCTGAAGCCATCTGGTCCTCGCAAGCAGCCGCCGTGCGCGCCGTTCTCGGCGACGCTGGTCTTGACCCCTCCGCCATTCACTGCATCGGCATCACCAATCAGCGCGAAACTACCATCGTGTGGGAACGAGCCACCGGACGCCCCATTGCCAACGCCATCGTCTGGCAGGATCGCCGCACCGCAGAAGATTGCGCCCAGCTTGCCGCCAGCGATCACAATGGCCGCAACGTCGATTCTCTCGTCGCAGAAAAAACCGGTCTCGTCCTCGATGCCTACTTTTCGGCTAGCAAAATTCGCTGGATCCTGCAGCATGTTCCCGGCGCACGCGTGCAGGCGCAGGCCGGCCAGCTCGCATTCGGCACCGTCGATACCTGGCTCATCTGGAAACTCACCGGCGGCCGTCGCCACATCACCGATGTCTCCAACGCCTCGCGCACCCTGCTCTTCAACATCCACACGCTTGTCTGGGATGAAGAGCTTCTCGACATCTTCAACATTCCCCGCTCCATGTTGCCGGAGGTTGTCGACTCCAGCGGCGATCTTGCCGTCACGACCGAACTTCTTCCGCACGGAAAAATCACCGGCATCGCCGGCGATCAGCAGGCCGCGCTCTTCGGTCAAATGTGTCTCCGACCCGGCATGGCGAAAAATACCTACGGCACAGGCTGCTTCCTGATGCTGCAAACCGGCACCACCCCGGTTCGCTCGCCCCACCGGCTGCTCACCACCATCGCCTGGCGAATTGCCGGCCAAACCAATTACGCGCTCGAAGGCAGCATCTTCGTCGCCGGCGCTGCCATCCAGTGGCTGCGCGATGGACTCGGCATCCTCAACAGTGCGCCCGAAGTCGAAGCCCTCGCCGCCTCCGTTCCCGACAGCGGTGGAATCATTTTTGTTCCCGCCCTCACCGGTCTCGGCGCGCCTCACTGGGACCCGCACGCACGCGGCGCCATTTTCGGTCTCACCCGCGGCGCAACCCGCGCCCACCTCGCTCGCGCGGCACTCGAAGGCATCGCATTTCAAGTTGCGGATATCGTGCGTGCCATGGAATCCAACGCGGACGATTCGACCCTCGGTCTCCGGGTTCATGAGCTTCGCGTCGATGGTGGCGCTTCCACCAACGATCTTCTCATGCAGATGCAGGCCGACATTCTCGGCATCCCCATCGTGCGCTCGCAAACCTCCGAAGCCACCGTGCTAGG
This sequence comes from uncultured Acidobacteriota bacterium, assembly GCA_963774515.1. Lineage (GTDB taxonomy): Bacteria > Acidobacteriota > Terriglobia > Terriglobales > Acidobacteriaceae > JAKAAZ01. Next base: position 85,275 of record CAVZFK010000017.1, read on the forward strand.
CGCCAGCTATCTCGCAGGTCTGGGTTCAGGTGTCTGGTCCAATGTAGACGAGTTGGAGCAGCAATGGTGCGAGTCGCGCCGATTCGATCCGCAATCCGATCCAGAAAAACGAAGCCGCAAACTGGCCGAATGGCATCATGCCATCCAGCGCGCTCGCGGCTGACGAAGAAAAACGCCGTCAATCAGATTGAAGAACGATCGATGCCGTGCTCGAACGGCTCAGTCGTGCGATCCCGGAAGAGACAACAGACTACTCGAGCAGGTCACCGGGTCCGCGTTTCCACCAAATACACCGAAGTCCGAACCGCTGCCAAACGATCCTGACGTTCCAGAGCGGGATAACGTAATGTAATCCGAGTGAAGCGCGTCTGCCCCGAAGTACGACGGGTCGGAGTTGATGACGCTGACTGTCAGTACTTTGCCACTGCTTGAAAGGCACCCGGTACCGGTCGACGTCAGCACGACGGTGGAAGCGGTCTTCGTGAAGCCTGACCACGGCGTGCAGTTGCCCTTCGCCGGTATGGCAAAGCCCAATCCAACATAAGTTGTGCCGCCATGGCCGAAGCCGCCGCTCACCGCGATGCAATAGTGTGCCTCCGCGGCAAAGCTGTAGATGGGGAACAGCAGGAGCAGCAATAGCAAATGGAATGTCTTGAAGCGAATCATGGGTTGGTTCCTCCTTCGTTCTGTTGTGAACCAGGTGAGATTTCCGGTGAGGGAATGAATGAAGCTCAACTCGACGCCGTTTCTTGGTCGAGTTGGGCAGCGGCGTTTCCGCCGGTCTGCCTTGAATAGTGAAGAAATGTACAAAAGCGTTGCGGAAATTTGGAGATTTTCTTGCCGCTGCAGGCTCTCCATCGCCGTGCACTACAATTTCTTACTATGAGCCAATGCTCCTCGAGGCTTGTGCCTCTCGCAGCTCTCTGGTTTTCGCTTGCAGTTTCTGCGCTCGCGCAAAAGGCAACGCACGCCCTTCCCTCTCATAGTGCCGTCGATGCAGAAGTAAAGCAGACGATGGCCCGCACCCACGCGAACGGGTTGGCAATCGCCGTGATTGACCAAGGCAAGGTGAGCTACGTGCAGGCGTACGGCATCCGTAATGCCAAGGGCCAGCCGCTCACCACGGATACAGTGATGTACGGCGCTTCACTCACCAAGATGGTTTTCGCCTACCAGGTGCTGCAACTGGTCGATCAGGGCAAGATTAACCTCGACACGCCAATCAAAGACGATCTCGAGAAACCGTTGATCACCTACGGCTCGCATTCCGATGAAAAGTTCCTCGACAAGTACGGCCCCTATACCGATCTCGCCAGCGATCCGCGGTGGCAAAAGATCACGCCACGCATGTCGCTCACGCACTCCACCGGCTTCAATAACTTTTGGTTCATCGAGCCCGACCAGAAACTGCGCATCCACTTTGATCCAGGCACACGCTTCAGTTACTCCGGCGAAGGCTTCAGCCTGCTGCAGTTCGCAATCGAGCATGGCAAGCAGTCGCAGGGCCTCGGCCTCGATGTGGATGCCCTGACAACTGCGAATTTCAACCGCCTCGGCATGACGCGCACGCGCTTAATGTGGAGACCCGACTTCGCTTCCAACCTTGCCGATGGATGGAATGACAAAGGCCAGCCGCTGCCGCATGATGAGCGCAGCAACGTGCGCGTCGCAGGATCGATGGATACAACCATCAACGATCTTTCAAAATTCGTTGCGGCCCTGGTACGCGGCGATGGCCTCAGCGCGGCCTCGCGCAGAGAGATGACGAAGCCGCAACTCAAAATCACCACCGCACATGAATTTCCACCACTGGCGCCAGAAGCTCCAGCGTCGGAGCAACGCAAAGATCTTTACGCGGGCCTTGGCGTGATCGTCTTTGACGGGCCGCAAGGCCATGGCTTCTTCAAAGGTGGGCACAACCAGCAGACTGCCAACACGGTCGTGTGCCTTGAAAAGAGTGAGCGGTGCGTCGTCATTCTCTCGAACGATGTTCGAGCGGAAGCAGGCTTCGCCGATCTGGTGAAGTTCATCCTTGGCAATACAGGCGTGCCCTTCGACTGGGAGTACGGAGACTACGCAGGAAGATCCTAGAATTCCTTGTTAGCTCGTACAAAGATTTGTCGCCGGCTGCCCCATGTCTCGCCTTCTCAGACATGGAATTTTCTCCACCACACTCAAAAAACTTGCCGCATGCAGTCTTCCTTTTCAGAAAGACCGCATGCGGCCAGATGCTTCATTCACTGCATTCCTACAATTTGCGCTTCAACCTCGTTATCGCGTGTCGCCCGTCGAAGCCGTGCCACTCTGCTTGGCACGATCTTCTTCCACCGCTGCCTGGGCCGCCGCAAGGCGCGCCGTCAGCAAGCGGAACGGAGAACACGAAACATAATTCAGTCCAACCCTGTGGCAGAACTTCACCGACTCCGGTTCTCCGCCATGCTCACCGCAGATTCCAACCTTCAACGTCGGCCGCGACTCGCGTCCCTTGATGGTCGCGGACTTCACCAGCTGGCCCACGCCCTCCTGGTCCAGCACCGCGAACGGATCCTGCTTGAAGATTCCCTGGCTGATGTACGCCGGCAGGAACTGGTTGATGTCATCGCGAGAAATGCCGAATGTCGTCTGCGTCAGGTCGTTGGTCCCGAAGCTGAAGAATTCCGCTTCCTTCGCAATCTGGTCGGCCACCAGCGCAGCGCGCGGCAGCTCGATCATCGTTCCCACCAGGTACTCGACCGACTCGCCCTTTTCAGAAAAAACCTGACGGGCGATGCGGCGAATAATCGCAGCCTGGTTCTTCATTTCCTCAATCGTGCTGATCAGCGGAATCATCACTTCCACCTTCACATCCTTGCCCGACTTCTTGACCGCAACCGCCGCCTCAAAAATAGCGCGTGCCTGCATCTCGGTCACCTCAGGGAACGCAATTCCCAAACGGCAACCGCGCAGTCCCAGCATCGGATTCGTCTCGTGCAGTTCTTCCACGCGACGCAGCAAGGTGTGCAGCGTTTTCAGTTTCGGCGAACGCGGCTTGGTGATTTCCAGGCGCGCAATCTCCACCAGCAGATCTTCCCGCTTCGGCAGAAACTCGTGCAGCGGCGGATCCAGCAGTCGAACTGTCACCGGCAGTCCATTCATCGCTTTGAACAGCCCGGTAAAGTCCGCCCGCTGCATCGGCAACAACTTCTTCAACGCTGCCTGGCGTTCTTTCAGGTTGTTCGCCAAAATCATCGCCTGCATATGCGGCAGCCGATCTTCCGCGAAGAACATATGCTCCGTGCGGCACAGTCCAATGCCTTCCGCGCCGAACTGAATCGCCTGCTTGGCATCGCGAGGAATATCCGCATTCGCACGAACCCGCAGCTTGCGCAGCGGATCGACCCATGACATGAAGCGCACCAGGACGGGATCATCCGGCGAAGCAGGCAGAATGCCCAGCTTGCCGAAAATCACGCGACCCGTAGTTCCGTCCATCGAAATCCAGTCGCCCTGCTTCAGCACCTTACCGGCGACGCGCATTTCCTGGTTCTTCTCGCTTACATTAATGTCGCCCGCACCGGCCACGCAGCATTTGCCCATGCCGCGCGTCACTACCGCCGCGTGGCTGGTCATGCCGCCGCGCGCCGTCAAAATGCCGGCCGCAACTTCCATGCCCGCGATGTCTTCCGGCGTCGTTTCCGACCGCACCAGGATCACCGACTTCATGCTGCCGTTCTGCGAATACTTCACCGCATCCTCGGCGCTGAACACAATCTGTCCCACCGCTGCACCCGGCGATGCCGGCAATCCAGTCGCCAGCACTTCAATCTTCTTGCCCTTCTCATCCAAACGCGGCACAAGAAAGTCGTACAGCTGATTCGGCTCCACCCGGAAGATCGCTTCCTTCTCCGTGATCAGCTTCTCATCCACCATGTCGATGGCAATGTGCACCGCCGCCAGACCCGTGCGCTTGGCATTGCGCGTCTGCAGCATGTACAGCTTGCCGTCTTGAATGGTGAATTCGAAATCCTGCACGTCGCGATAATGCTTTTCCATCTTGCTGGTCAGCGTTTGCAGCTGGTGATACACATCCGGCATCTGCTTTTGCAGATCGCTGATCGGCTCCGGCGTACGAATCCCGGAAACCACATCCTCACCCTGCGCGTTCAGCAGGTACTCGCCAAAAAATTTGTTCTCGCCGGTCGCGGGATTGCGCGTGAAACCCACACCCGTGCCGCTGGTATCTCCCAGGTTGCCGAACACCATCGCCTGAACATTCACAGCCGTGCCCAGCATGTCATCAATCTGGTTGATGCGGCGATAGGTCTTGGCGCGGTTGTTGTTCCACGAACGGAACACCGCATCGCGCGCCATCACCAGCTGCGTATGCGGGTCCTGCGGAAAATCTATCTTGGTGTGTTTGCGCACCAGCGTCTTGTATTGCGCAATCACCTCCTGCAGTGCCTTCGCATCCAGGTCCATGTCCAGCTTGACGCCCTTTTTCTTCTTGATGCCGTCGAACACTTCTTCAAACGCTGCCTTGTCGATGTCCAGAACAACGTTGCCGAACATCTGGATCAGGCGGCGATAGGAGTCATACGCAAAGCGGGGATTGCCCGTGTTCTTGGCCAGCGCCTCGACCGACTTGTCATTCAGTCCCAGGTTCAGAATCGTGTCCATCATGCCCGGCATAGAGAACTTCGCGCCCGACCGCACCGAAACCAGCAGCGGATTTGTGCCCTCTCCCAGCTTCTGGCCCTGCAGCTTTTCCAGCCGCTGCAGCGCCGCGTCCATCTGGGTGTCAATGTCCGGGCTCAGTCCGCCCCTCATATATTCGCGGCATGCTTCCGTCTGGATGGTGAAGCCCGGAGGCACAGGCAATCCAACGTTGGTCATCTCCGCCAGGCCGGCGCCTTTGCCGCCCAGCGTTTCCTTCATGCTGCCGTTGCCTTCCGCCGACCCGCCGCCAAAGAAATATACATACTGCGTCTTCGCCGACTTGGAACTTGGCGAACCATTCTTGCCGTTTGCCGTTGCATTTTTGGGAATCTCTACGGTACTCGCACTCATCGGAAATCCTCGCTCCTGTTTCGTCCGCGGACCGCACCAGGTGCGTTCCGGCAATCTTCACTCTGTTCAGGACCGGCAGATGCCCGCCCCAGTATTCCTAAACTCCAAAAACAAACGCCGGCTGAAAAGCCGACGCTCTAGAATTACGCCAGAAAAGTGCGGGCAAAGCCGCCGGAACTGCTTCCGCATCGGACCATAAAAAGGTCTGTGGGTACTGTCATTCGTGGGTCTCTCTTATTCAATGTCAAAGGTTTCGCTTTCAATATGTTCTCATGCCGGGTGGGGGTTCGCTTGTGTTCGCTGTCACACGGAGGTGCCATGCCACGCGGAAGGACCGCTCCAGGCCCCTCGCCGGGGCGCGGAAACTGCATCGAACACCTTATTTTATGCCCTTCGAAGCGCGCCCGGAAAGGGCCGCCGCCAGCCCAGTGGATGCATAGATCGTTTCCGTTGGATTGGCGCGTCTCTCCAATCCGCTTGCTCCGCCTCTGGACAACCGGCAAACGTCTGACAATTCTAGCGTTGCGGGCTGATTGTTTCGCGAGAGCCGTGTTCCAGGCGGCCTCTCAACCGGCAGCCAGCGCGGGTTCCGCTTCCGTCCGCTCGGCCACCTTCGCCGCGCGCACCACCCGCATCACGCTGATGTCGTCCTGCTGCCCGAATGCCTGCGCCGCCGTCGCCACTTCTGCCGCCGTAATCGGCTGACGCAACATCGCATCAATCCGTTCAAAGCCGAACAGATGCCCTTGCGCATCCTGCGCCTCCGCCACTCCGTCCGACAGCAGCATCAGCGTGTCGCCCGGCTGCAAATGGAAATGCATCACAGGAAATTCGGCGCTCTCCACCATACCCAGCGGCAGCGCCCCTTCCATCGGATATTCTTTCCCGTTCAGATACGGCGGCATGTGTCCGGCATTGGCGAGCGTCACTTTGCCGTCGCCCGTAATGTGCATCGCCAGGCAGGTCGCATGCGCCTGCCCGCGCCCCCACAGGCGCTGGTTCAGCGTCCGCAAAACAGACAGCGGGTCGAAGGTCGTGTCCGCCGCGGTGCGGATTGCTCCCACAATCAGCGCCACCAGCATCCCGGCTTGCAATCCATGCCCGGTTACATCGCCCACAACAATCAGGACGCTCCCATCGCTGCTGTCTGGAAGTATCTGGAAGAAGTCCCCGCCGACCACCCGCGCCGGCCGATACTCGCTCTCAATGGTCAGTCCCGGAATCTGCGGCAGTTGCTCCGGGATCAGCATCTGCTGCACCTGCCGCGCCTGCTCAATCTCCAGCCGCCACTGCTCGCGCTCCCGCTGCCCATGCAAAAACCGCCGCAGCAGCAGTACCGTAATGATGATCAGCGAAAGCACGGTTCCGACCTGCCTCAGGCCGATGGCAACTCCGAAGGGGAACCATTGTGGCGGCACATGCAGCACAATCAGCTCTTCCGTATACAGCGAGAAGGCCACCAGCACGATGGCGGGCAGCGCCAGCCAGCCCTCCGTCCTGTTTTTGCGGATGCCCCGGATGGTGACCCAGACCAGCAGCACGCCCAGCAGCAGCTTAAGAATCAGCGTGAGCGGCGAGAGCCAGACGATGGCATGGGCGGGGACCACGCTGCCGTAGAGCGGCGCCCGCAGCATGGCCGTGCCCAGACCCAACAGCACCACAAACCCCCACACCATGCGATGCAGCCGGACCATGCCTCCCAACCGGAACCAGTACGCCCAGAAGAGCACCCACAGCCCGATGCTGGCCGGGGTCAAAACCGCATCCTGAAGCAAAAAGAGGAGGCTTCCATCGATCCAGGTGGTGTAGTTGCCCACCATGACGCTGGCCACGATAGCCAGAATGATCGCGCATGTCAGGCCTAGCCAGAGATAGACCGGCTCGGTGCGATCCAACCAGAACAGACCGAAGGCCACTCCCAGGGCCAGCAGCAGAATCGTCATTTGAAAACATTCGCTATAGTTCGCCCGATCACTGGCATCCCAGTCCAGCTGAAGCAGGGCGCCGATGGTAGCCGCCTGACCCAGCACCGGCGGGCCATGCAGTCCACCGGCATCCGGATCGACCAGCGGTGTGAAGGCAGACATCCACATGCGAATGGCGAGGGTCGCAGGACCACCGCGCAAGTTCGCGGGCAGCGGGAAAGCCCGCGGCTGGGAAACGTACATCGTGACGCCATGCGCGGTGAACTGTCCAAACTGCCCGATGAGTTGGCCATTGACGTACACCTGATAGGCGTCGTCTAAGTTGTCGGGCATTTTGATCGCGAGCCGGGTCCGCCCATCCTGCACGTTGGTTTTCAGCCGGTACCAGGCATAGCCGGAATAGCCGCGATTGCCCCGCGCCGTCCACCCTGGCAAGTATCCGCTGCTGCCGATGTATGGATCGTACGATCCCGCCGGCGGCGTCAGGTCCATCGTGCCCCAGCCGGAGTCGTCAAAGTCCGGCTGCGCCCAGGCCATATTGTCGCCGAGTGTCGGAACTTCCAAAGCCCATCCAGCGGAACAGTCGCGTTGCCCAGCGTGATTGTCCGGACGGCATCATTCCCGGGCGCAGCCGCGTTTTGAGCCAACAGCGGCAGACTCGCGCACAGCCAGCATAAAGACGGCAATCCAGGACCGCAGATGCTGCAAAGGTGGACTCTTTCCGGGGGCACTCCACAAATACCAGCCACACCACAGCCTTGGCAACGAAGAAATATCGCGCCTGCAGAGATTCCTTCTCCCGCCCGATGTGCGAAATCTCAGGCGCTTTCTGTCGATCCCCGAAATGCTTCCTGGAGCAATCAGATGATTTTTCGATGGAAAGCTGGCGTATTTTTCGTCGCGCGCGAGAATGCTCTACCCGCCTCTTCTGGACAAACTAGTTGCCTTAGCAACCAGTTTCGCACATATGGTTGCTAAGGCAACCATATCTCCCAGCCCCAGAGGCGCCCGAAAACCCCGCTCCCCGTCCGAAACTGCTCCATGGAATACCATGACGCTAGGGTTGCCTCTGCTGTTCCGGAGCTGAAACAACAATGACGAAAGAAGTCATCACCATCTCCAAAGAAGATTATTTAAAAGCCATTCTGGAAGCCGAATCAGAAGGCCAGACGGTCATCTCGTCGACCCTGGCCCATTGGCTATCTGTTTCTCCTCCCGCAGTTACGATGGCCCTGAAGCGCTTGAAACGCGATGGATATGTGGAAGTAAAACCGGATGGCATTGTTCGCCTGACACCGAAAGGAAAAGAGACGGCCTATCACACCGCCCGCCGGCATCACTTGATCGAGCGCATGTTGTCGGAAATGTTTGGCATGGACTGGTATCGCGTCCACGACGAGGCAGAGCGCCTGGAACACGCGGTTTCACCGGCGTTTGAGGCCAAGCTGATTGAAAAGCTTGGAGAAAAAGGAACTTGTCCGCACGGAAATTCCGTGTTGCCGGAAAGCCCGGAACAATTACGCAAACGCGGATTGGTTCCCTTATTTGATGCGGCAGAAAATGTAGCCTACACCGTTTCCTGTCTGCACGAGCGAGATCCTAAGCTGCTGATTTTTCTCCATCAATCCGGCATTGGACCGAATGCGCGCGTGCAGTTGCAGGCGCGCAATTACGACGAAACCGTAACCATCCAAACTCCTTCTGGAACCATCACATTAGGAAGACCTGCCGCAGAGAGAGTCTGGGTGAAACGACGGAAACGTTAGCGTAAATTAATCTCTATACTTAACTATCGTTAACTA
>CAVZFK010000018.1:0-37245 GCA_963774515.1 uncultured Acidobacteriota bacterium
TCGCCAGCCTTAGTCGACTTGCTAGGGTTCGTTTTCGCCACGACGGTGCGTGCTGCCGTTCTGGAGCGATGGCTGTGGGAGGCGGCGCGATTTTTCTTGCTCGCGGTTTTGCTGGATTCGGCCTTTTCGCTTGCGGGCGGAGTCTGCCGCTTTGTCGATGCCGTTTCGACCGGCAACTCGCGCGTCACCTGCTTCGCCGGCTTGTCTTCTCGCAGTCCCTGGAAGGATGCCTGGCGAACAAGATTGTCCGCGGTCCAGGTGGCGAATTTCACTTCGCACACATATTTCGGCTTCACCCACTGCGCGTCGCGAGCACCATCGGGTGGCACGCTGACAAATGCCGGGCGCGGTTGACGAATTTCCTCCAGCCGCTTGCGCATTTGCAGACGGCCTTTCTGCGTGAACCCAGTGCCGGTGCGGCCTGCGTACACCAATTCTCCGTCGCGGTAATAGCCGAGCAACAGGGCGCCAATGCCCACACCAGTTTTTGATGGCGGCGTAAATCCGCCGATCACAAACTCCTGCTGGCGAACACATTTAATTTTCAGCCAACTGCCGCTTCGTCCCGAAGCATAAGGCGCGGAAGCCTTCTTCGACACAATGCCTTCAGCTCCGAGCTGGCAGGCTTTCTCGAATATCTCTCCACCGCGTGTGCCCAGGTGCTCACTGTAGCGAAGAATGCCTTGGTGATCGCCATCAGCAACCTGGGCAATAATTTTCTCGAGGATATTTTTTCTCTGCTCGAGTGGAAGATTGCGCAGATTGTGACCGTTCAAGTGGAGCAAATCGAAGACGACATACGTGAGCGGCTTTTTCTTGCCTTCCTGAAACGCGGCCTGCAGGTCGGCAAAACTGGTCTTCCCTTCCTCGTCGAAAACCACCACTTCGCCATCGAGCAATGCGTCTTCTACCGGTAGCTCTGCCAAGGCGGCCACGATGTTTGGCATACGATGCGTCCAGTCGAGGCCGCTGCGGGTGATCATCGTTGCGGAACGAGATTTCTTGTCGCGAGCCGTCGTGACGCGTCCCTGCATGCGATAGCCATCGAGTTTCAACTCATGAATCCACTCCGAACCATCCGGGGCTTCGGTCACCTGCAGCGCTAACTGTGGCGGCACAAATTTCGGCAGAGATTCTTTGGGCGCGGCCTTCAATTCGCTCGCGAAGGATAGCGTCTTGGACACGCCGGAATTGCGTTTCTGCTGTCGATGATTTGTAGATGCGGCCGTTGATTTCCTTCTCGGCTGCGGAAGATGTTTTCTTATCCTGGTCGCGCCGCTCGCTGCCCTTCGCACCCCAGACGTGATCCTGATTTTCCGCAATCGCATCCAGGTCACGACCGGTAACAACGCTGTCTGGCTCTTCTTCTGTTACTGGAGGATCGTCGGGACCACGCTCTTTGCCGTCGTGCTCTTTGATCAGCAGCCAGTTGGCTTTTTTCTCGCCGGCAGCCTTGCCGCCCATGCGGATCAGTGCCCAGTCGCCGCGCAACTTCTCACCCTTCAGCGTAAATTTCAGACGACCTTTTTCAAGGCCCTCATCCACGTCGCCATGCGGTTCCCAAGTTCCGTGATCCCACAACATCACCGTGCCACCGCCGTACTGACCCTTAGGAATGATGCCTTCGAAGCCGCCATATTCCATGGGGTGATCTTCCACCTGAACCGCGAGCCGCTTGTCGCCTGGGTAATAGCTGGGACCTTTGGTGACCGCCCAACTCTTCAGAACGCCATGCCAGCCGAGTCGAAAATCATAATGCAGCCGCGTCGCCGCATGCTTCTGGATGACGAACGGGAGCTCCGCATTCTTACTGGCCGCTCCCTTTTTCGTTCCCTTGCTGCCGCCGCGCGGCTCTGCGGTCACGTCGAAGTCGCGCATCGAGCGATAGCGCGAGAGCTGCTTCTCAATGGCAGCGGAACTGCGAGCCCGTGACGATTTTTTCTTTGGTTTAGGGGTCGCCATAGTCTACGCAGTCTTCTTTCGCCGGGCAGGAGGTTTGACCAGCTTCAGGCCGCCGGACTTCGTTTTGCTTTTCTTTTCTGCCGCGGTATGTTTGAGCCGACGGACCGTGTGGAGCGCGAGACGACGATGCTCGCCGACGCTCTTGCGCAGCGCATCCATCAGGTTGATCACCTTGGCGCGCTTGGGCGCTTTTTCTTCCTTCGGCAGCGGGTGATGCTCGATCTTGGCGTCAATCAGCTCGCGAAGCGCCACCTCGTAATCGTCTTCAAATTTTGTCGGAACAAATTTTGCGGTGCTGCGCTGGATCAGCTCCTTAGCCAGCGAGAGTTGATCTTTATCGACAGTGTGTTCTTTGATTCCGGAAAAATATTCAGAAGCATCGCGTAGTTCCGCCTGGTAACGCATGGTGTAAGCCATCAAGCCGCGTGACTTCGGATCGGTGGGCGGCATCAGGGCGATCAGGTGTTCGCGGCCGGAAAATGCAACCTCGCCCAAACCGGCCTTGCCTGTTTCGCGCAATGCTTTCTGGATCACGGCAAACGCCTGCGCCTGGGAGTCATTCTGCGGGACGACAAAATATGGCTTCTCAAAAAATGCCGGATCGATTTCATCAATCTTGATGAACTGCACGATTTCGAGGGTCTTCTTGCTGGGGATACGAAGATGCGCAATCTCTTCCGGCTCGATGGTAACGTATTCACCTTTGCGAACTTCGTACCCCTTCACGATGTCGGCGCGATCGACGGCTTCCTGATCCTGGGCAACGTTCTGATGGCGAATTCGCTCGCCAGTTTTTCGATCGATTTGGTGGAATGCGATCTGGCTGGCGGCTTCTGTTGCCGGAAACAAGGAAACGCCAAAAGAAACCAGAGAAATCTGTATCTGTCCTGACCAATATGGGCGTGCCATGGACGGTGCCTCTTTCCTGAAATTTCTACCAGACACTAGGATTCATGGGCGTGCGCAGAGGGTGCCACGGGCACAGAAATTCGCTGGAGCCGCGGTCAACCGGGCTAGTGGCGACGGCCAATCAAGTAGCCCGCGACGCCAGCCAGCGTCAGGGTAACCAGCGGCAGCACGATACGGGGCGAAGGCCAGCCGGGAGCACTGCCGACGACGGGACTCGCCTGCGGAAGATCGGGTTCCGTGCCGAATGCGTTGGTTACAGCAGCGAGAGTTGCCAAGGTTCGGCGGCTGTTGCGGCTGTTCATCATTTGCAGGGATTTCAAGATCGACGGTGGCTCGCAACCCGGTTCAGCTTTTCGGCATTGATTCTCTGTAATCGCGTTGGCAACGGCATCCACCTTTTCCGGATCTAGGTTGGCGAACACGCGCGAAAGAGCCAGAAAATTGCGCATGGCGCGAACACCCTCCGGCGTATTAGCGAATTCGGAAACTTTGTCGACGATGGCGTCACCCGCTCCGATCGCGCCTCTCAGCGTATCCAGCACTCCATGATCCTGCGCCTCCTGCAACAACTCGTAGGCCGCCAGCAGCGCCTTACCATGTTGCAGTGGAGCGTTTTCTACCTTGGCGCGCACTTCGTCCTGCTCATTGCGATGCGGTGTGTAGGTGCGAATTGGCTGGGCCATGGCGTTTCCTCCTGTTTACACCTGCAGATTGGCAATCTGTACAAGCTTGTCGTCCGGTGCGGTTCCGGGTAAACGATAATCGCTGCGCTGCCATTTGCGTTCGACTTCAACTCCATTCTGCGGAGTGGGATGACCAAAGCGAAAATTGGTGCGTGGCAGCGGATTGGCTCCCTGTTCCTCCAGCGGAATCATCTGCACCGTCGTCTCTTTATAGGCGGGAGTGTGCGTGGCGCGATCGATGCCGACGCCTGTCAGCCGATTGACCGGCTGATCGACTGAATTCAACGGCAGATAGATTTGCTTTCCTTGGACGCGATCGGTGACCAGAACCCGCACCTTCACCTGGCCATATTTCGAGCGCAGTCGGACCCACCGACCTGTCTCCACGCCTCGATCCGCAGCCAGCTCGGGTGAAATTTCGACCCAGGTGTTCGGCGTCTCTTCCATAATTCCTTTGGACCGGAAGGTCATGTTCCCGGCTTCAAAATGTTCCAGCAATCGACCGTTATTCAGATGCAGGTCGAATTCGTCACTCACCTGCTCGCACGGCTCGATCCACTCCAGCGGATGGAATTTCGCCTTGCCGTCGGGGAATGGGAATTTCTCTGTAAAGAGCAGAGGCTGATCCGAACCATCCGCAGCCACCGGCCATTGCAGCGATTTGTAGCCTTCGAGGCGCTGATAATTGACGCCCGCAAACAGAGGCGTCAGCGAGGCGACTTCGTCCATCACTTCGGAGGGATGAGCTGTAATTCCAGTTCGCGCCCAGCGCGTTGGCGATGTCTTGAATGATGCGCCAGTCGGGCTTGCTTTCTCCTAACGGCTCGAACACTTGATAGAGCCGCTGAATGCGACGCTCCGTATTGGTGAATGTTCCATCTTTTTCCAGGCTGGGGCTGGCCGGCAACACCACGTCGGCGTAGCGCGCAGTCTCACTCAGGATCACATCCTGCACAATGAAAAACTCCAACTTTTCCAAAGCATCGCGGACATCATTTTCGTTGGCGTCGGACGTGATTGTGTCTTCGCCCTTGATGTACATCGCTTTCAGCTTTCCCTGATGGATGGCGTCGATCATTTGGTGATTGTCGAGACCTTTAGTCGTCGGCATCTTCACCTTCCAGCCCTGCTCAAAACGCGCGATGACTTCGGGATCCTCCACCTTTTGATAGCCCGAGACAGTGTTCGGCATGGAACCGAAGTCACTTGCCCCCTGTACGTTATTGTGGCCGCGCAGCGGGTAGGCGCCGGTACCCGGCCGCATATAGTTGCCGGTAACCAGCAGCAGATTTGAAATCGACGTGGAGGTGTCGGAGCCGCCGCAATGTTGCGTGACGCCCATGGCCCACAGAATGCAAACGCTGTTGGCCTGCGCAATTTCCTGTGCAACCTGCTGCAGCGTGGCGATCGGAATTCCGGTCACACGCTCCGCGTATTCCAACGTGAACGGAGCCAGGCTGTCGCGATACTCCGCGAAACCGTTGACCCAGCGATCGACAAATTCCATCTTCGCCAGGCCATTGTCGATGATGTATTTCGCGACCGCGGAGAGCCACACCAGATCCGTTCCCGGGTTCGGACGAATCAGAATATCTGCCCGCCGCGCCATTTCATGCTCTCGCAGATCAGAGACAATGAGGCGCTGCCCTCGCAGTTTGTGCGACTGCTTGACCCGCGTCGCCAGGACTGGATGGCTTTCCGAAGTGTTGCTGCCGATAATCACCACCAGGCTCGCAGCTTCAATGTCGCGAATGGAGCCGCTGTCGCCGCCGTAGCCTACGGTGCGAGAAAGACCTTTGGTAGCGGGAGTCTGGCAATAACGGGAGCAGTTATCAATATTGTTGGTGCCGATCACGGCGCGCGCCAGCTTCTGCATCAGGTAGCTTTCCTCATTTGTGCATTTTGAGGAAGCGATCAATCCAATGGAGTCCGGACCGTGCTCGTTCTTAATCGCAGACAATTTGTTCGCGATCAGATCGAGCGCTTCTTTCCAGGTAGCTTCGCGAAATGTTTCACCTTCGCGAATGAGAGGTTTCGTCAGACGATCTTTCGCGTTCACATAATCCCAGCCAAATTTTCCTTTGACGCAGGTGGAAATGCCGTTTGCGGGTCCTTCCGCCGGTTCAATTTTCAGGATGTGGCGATCCTTCGTCCAAACGTCGAAGGAGCATCCCACGCCGCAATAGGTGCAGACAGTCTTGGTCCGTTTGACGCGCTGTTCGCGCATCGAAGCTTCCACCTGAGATACCGCAAGAATCGGACCGTATCCGGTTTCGGGCTCGACTCCCTTGACGACATCGATCATGTTGTCCAGCGCTTTGCGGGGCAGGCCGGTAAAGTATCCGGCGTGACCGATCATCGATTTTTCCATGAGCGCGTTGCACGGGCAGACGGTGATGCAGTGCCCGCAGGAAACGCAACTGGAGCCGGCAATGGTTTCGCCGCCATCCCACAGAACGCGGGGATGCTGCGATTCCCAATCGATCGACAACGTCTCATTCACCTGAAAATTCTGGCAGGCTTCCACGCAGCGCCCGCACAAAATACATTGGTCCGGATCATAGCGATAAAAGGGATTGCTGTTGTCTACTGGATAGGGCTTGGGCTTATACGGACGCTTCTGATGTTTCACATCCAGCAACGCAGTGGTGTTGTGCACGGTGCAGTTTTCGTTGTTGTTATCGCAGACCGTGCAGTAGAGCATGTGATTGCCCAGGATTCGATCGAAAGCTTCGCGCTGTGCCACATCGACCAGCTCAGACTTTGTCACCACCCGCATGCCCTCGGCTACGGGAGTTCCGCAGGCGCGCGCCAGATTTCCGTTCACTTGGACCATGCAGGTATCGCAAGTTTGAATCGGGCCGAGTTGCGGATGATAACAAACCTGAGGAATGATTCTGTCGATGCGATTCAGCACATCGACTAACGGCTCGCCAAACTCCGCGGTGTAGGTGACGCCGTCGATTTCAAGGTTGCAGGGAGCGGCAGAAGAAGGCGCGCCGATTTGGTGATTCAACGAATGATTGTTCATCGTGGATGATCCCGGAAGAGGGTTCGCGGAGCCGGCAGACTATGATCCGCTTCTCTACACTGAGATGCGCAAGCCTTGCGGGGGGACGCATTGCCTGCCAAACTCTACCCACAGCGGCACGCGCATTCACCAGCACGTTTGCGCTCGCCACGATTTTCAACACACCTTAATATTGTCCGAAGCTGAAGGCGCTTACTCGGCGAATGCGGCGCAGGCAGCCGCCTCATCCGGATGCAGGCGGGTGTATTTATTCAGGCCGACCATGGTAAAAACCTTCTGAAAATGCGGCGACAAACCGTAGCTCTGTACGGAGCGATCGGCTTTATTGGCAGCCATTAGCAGCTCAATAATCAGCGCGATTCCGCTCGAATTCATGTATTCCATTTTCGAAAAGTCGAAGACAAGTTTGCGAGTCGCTGCCGGAACTTCCTGGTAAGCGCCGAACACAACATCACGGGAGGTGCTGGTGATATCGCCGGTAAAACGCAGCACAGAAATGGGGCTTCCGTCGGCTGCTCTCACCTCATCCACGTGGGCGCGGGTGTTTAGTTGCGGTTGCATGGCCATATCGCTATCTCACTCCTCTTCCTTGTCTAGGCGAATCATCAAGCGTACGCAATTTCCACCGTGCGGCGTCTGTGTCCATTCAGCTTCATCCACCAGGGCCTGCATCAAGAACATGCCCATGCCGCGCGCCTGTTCTTCGCCATGCATTTTCCGGTCGATATCCGGAGGATGAATTTTCTTATGTAGGCCCGAACCGGAGTCCAGGATTTTCACTTCCAGTTTGCCGTCCTCCATCGAGAGAACGATTCCGATGCTCAGCCGTTCATCGAAGCGATTGCCATGCTCGATGGCATTGATGCAAGCTTCGGCAACAGCCGTCTTCAGATCTTCAATCCGGTCGTCCGGAAATCCCATCAACCGGGCAACACCTGAAGCAGTTTGCATCGCAACCTTCTCAAATCCTAATTTGGAAGGAAGCCTCAACTCAACCGCGGATGTTATTTCCTGCACCATACTCAACCTCCGAAAGCAATCCTTCCAACTTGCTTGCACAATTCGAAGCGTTCTAACTGACTCCTCAATAACTACTGCACTCGCAGCAATGCCAGGGCCGTGCGATCATCCGTGAGTTCAACTTCCCCATCGAAGGATTCTACTGCCGACCAGACGCTGCTGAGCAATTGTTCTGCCTGTGTACCACGCCAGCTACGGACTTCTTCCACCAGGCGTTCGGGGCCAAACTCCTCTTCCCCGCGAAACACCTCCGTCAATCCGTCCGTATATAAGAGAAATCGGCTGTTTTGCTCCAGATGATATCGCATCGAGGTATAAGTCATCCCGGCCAACATGCCGACCGGCGTTCCGCTGGCTCCAATTTCCTGAATATTCTTGCCATGCACTAGAAATCCCGGATTATGCCCGGCGTTGACGACGTCCAGCGTATGTTCGGCCGGATTCAATTGGGCAAAGATAGCAGTGACGTAGCGGCGGCGTGTCTCAGCACCATCAGACTCTTGAACATGATTCAATCGCGCTGCCATTTCTTCCAGCGGGAGGCCAGAGGCAGCCATGGCGCGAAATGCCGAGCGGAACGAAGTGCCCACCAGGGCGGAAGCCAGTCCTTTGCCGGCCACATCGGCGACCACCATCATCCATCTGCCATCAGATAACGGGAGAATGTCCAGATAGTCTCCGCCAACTTCATAGCAGGTCTGGGAACGCGCGGAAATACTGTAGCCGGGAATTGCGGGCATGGATTGCGGTAGCAGGCTGCGTTGAATTTCACGGGCTGAAGCCAGATCCTGCTGCACTCGTTCCAGGTCGAGGGTGCGCTCGTGGTAACGGGCATTTTCAATGGCCACCGCGGCCTGCATGGATAGATTTTCCAGAAAGTCCTGCTCATAAAGCGTGAGTGGGGCGCAATCCCGGGTCAGCACAATCATCTCGGTCAGCAGCGCTCCACTGCGATCGAGCAGAGGAAAGCGAAAACAACCGCGCTTGGGGTCAGAAGTCGGCGGATGCAGCAGAAATCGGGGCTGAATCTCCCCATAGGAGAAAGGAAACGCGGTGAAGAACGCTCCCGCCATTTCAAGTTCGCGCACACTCAACTCCAGCACAGCGCGCAGCACGCTGTCGAGCTCGATGGTGCTGTGAATCGTGTGACTGGCCTCCAACAACGCCTGCAGGCGGGCGATCTGCTGCTGCAGGTGGAGGGTACTTTCGAGTTCCATCACAGCTCCTTCAGCCGCGCCGTTCGCTGAGCGCGCAAACAAACGTACCCGGAGAGTCGGCTTTCCCGAGTTGGTTAAATGACTCTATGAACAGCAAGATACATGATGGATGAGGTTGCAGCTAAGCGAATTCGGTAGTCAATGGATCGCCGCGACGCAACAGGTCCGCCAGCCGACAGAAAGCCAAGCCAAGATTGAATCCCTGGGTCCATCAGAAGTCCCTGAGAGGCCAGTCTGCCGGCTCAGATTCTTTGCGTGGAAGGGTTTGATTCGAGTGGTATTCTCGTGGCATGTTGCTCCAAGCGAAGATTGCGGCATGTAGTTTCCTGCTGGCCGTGTCGCTATTCGCGCAACAGAAGGAAGTACCTGCGCCACAATCGGCCGCCAAGGCTGCCACGCCCGTGCTCGCGGTGAATGGGCTCGGACAGGGCGCGATCCCTCTTGATGGTGCTTGGCAGTTTCGCACCGGCGACAATCCCCAATGGGCATCTCCATCCTTCAACGACTCCGACTGGGAGGCGATGCAACTCGATGGACCATGGGGTAGCCAGGGTCATCCTGCATACACCGGCTACGCCTGGTACCGACGCCACGTGCAGATCCATACCCTGGCCGGGAGCCAGACGAAATATGCGTTGCTGATGCCGCCGGTCGACGACGCCTACGAAGTCTTTTGGAACGGAAAGTCAATCGGACAATTCGGCAAATTCCCGCCGCGCCCACGCTGGTACTACTCCACCTTCCCCACCAGTTTTCCGGTACCAGCCGCAGAGTCAGGGACAATTGCTATTCGAGTGTGGAAGTCACCACTGCTGTTCGTCGACCCGGCGCATCTGGGCGGCCTGTACGGCCCTCCGCTACTAGGGGATGCCGACACGATTGACGCACAATTGACGGCCTCCAATGCGCAGAACATGCGACAGAACCTCTATGACTTCACCCTGGTAATCCTGTACGGGTTTGTCACCCTGCTGAGTCTGCTGCTCTGGAGTCGCAATCGCAAGGTCAAGCTCTTCCTGTGGCTAGCCATTTTTACGGCGACGCCGGTCATGCTGTTCCTGATCCAGGGTGTGCTGCAGATCCCGATTGATTATGGACTCGGCCGGGGGCTCAACCAGCCGATATACGCGCTGAATCACGTGTCTCTCTGGTTCCTGCTGCTCTATCTGCTGCGACTGGATAACCGTCCAGTACTGGCCCGATGGACACGCGTGCTAGCCATCGTCACCGTCGTCGCCGGAGTGCTGGATGGGGCGCTGGCCTTCTTTTGGGGACATGCTGGCGCCGGCATGCTGGCCCTGGATGCGATTTTGACGACCTTGATCTTGATCGTGGAAGTCTTTCCGTTCGTCATCATTGGAATCGGCATTCGTCAGCGGCTGGAGCCGTCGCGCTTGTGGCTTGCAATCACCGCCTTCGTCTCACAAATGATCAATACGATTGCGGATGCCAGTGCGGAAGGCCAGCGATTCACCCACTGGACCCTGTACTACAAAGTGACGACGCCGTTGTTCACCGATGTTTGGGCGTGCGATTCAACGCCGGCGACCTCGCCGGCATCGGCTTGTTTCTCTCCATTCTGTACGCCGTGTATCGCTACAACGTGGAACAGCAGGCACGTCAGACCGCGCTGGAGCAGGAAATGCAGAGTGCGCGCGAAATTCAACGCGTATTGATCCCCGAAACGCTGCCGTCGCTGGAAGGTTTTGCGGTGTCCAGTGCCTACCAGCCTGCACAGGAAGTAGGCGGAGACTTCTTCCAGATTATTCATGAAGATGAAGGATCGACGATCGTTGCCCTGGGAGATGTCAGCGGGAAAGGCCTGAAGGCCGCGATGAGCGTGTCATTGATTGTCGGGGTACTGCGCTCTTTGTCCGGCGAAAACTCCAGCCCGGTGCAGATGCTGCAAGCTCTCAACCGCTGCCTGTGCGGAAGGCTTCAAGGCGGCTTCGTCACAGCAATTGTGATGCGCTTGTTTCCCAACGGCAAGGTCATTATGGCGAATGCCGGGCACCTGCCGCCGTTCCTGAATTCAGCAGAGCTTGAGATTGAAGGATCGTTGCCGCTGGGTCTCCTCTCGTTTGCCGAGTACAGCGAAGTCGAGATCCGTTTGCACCCGGGAGACCACCTGAGCCTCTACACAGACGGGTTGGTTGAGGCTCGCAGCGCAACGGGAGAAATCTACGGCTTTGAGCGACTGAACGCGTTGTTCGCAACCCAGCCTACAGCGCAGCAGGCCACCCAGGCCGCGATAGCCTTTGGCCAGGAGGACGATATTACGGTGCTGACGCTGACTCGCCTCGCGGCCGGCGAGGAATCCTCCACCTCGCTAACTGCACCGTTTCTGGAGCCTGCCGCTGCGGAAACATGATTCCAATACCACAGCGAAAACATTCGATTAGGAACTGAAATAAGAAAAGCCCTCCCCTTTTCGAGGAGGGCCGTTCTGCTTTTTAGTCCTTACTTAACTGCAACTGTGATGGTTACAGAAGCGGTCCCGCTCGCATAATTTGCGCTTCCGCTGTAGCTGGCCTTGAGCGTTTTGCTTCCATTTCCCAGGGTGGACGCAGCCACTGTGGTCGCCGCTTTTCCGCCAGCAGTCACAGGGACCGTGGCGAGCAGGGTACTGCCGTTATAGAACGACACTGTTCCAAGTGCATTCGGTGGCCCAGCGCTCCAGGATTGAATTGCAACACTCAGAGTTACATTTCCACCTGTGGCGTACCAGGTGGATGGCGTCAGCTGAAGAATGACCGGTGCCGGTGTCACGGTGAAATGCACGGTGCTGGATTTGGCAGCCGCATAGTTAGTTTGCGCCGCATATCCCATCACCACCGTGTGGTTTCCAGCGGGAGGCATTGGGACGACGAAGTTTGCCACTCCGTTACTCAGCGGAACTGTAACGGTCGCGCCGCCATCGTATTGATAGGTGGCAACCCCTTTCGGAGCTCCCGCCGCGGAGCTGGTGTAGATGCCGCAATGATAATCCGCACCGTATGGGAAGTTAGCGTTCCAGCAGGAAGTACTTAATTGAACTGGAACGGGATTGACCGTAAGGATCACGGGCGCGGACGAACCGGCAGGATTGTGCGAATCTCCCAGGTAGGACGCGGTCAGCGAATGGCTGCCCACATTCAACCCTTGGATGTAGAGATAGGCAGCGCCGTTCCCTCCCAAGCCGGAGCTTTGCAACAGCGTTGTCCCGTCATACAGCTTCACTGTTCCTGTGGGAGTATGTCCACCCGTAGGCGAAACCTGAATCACGACATTGGTGCCGCCGGGGTAGGTGACCGTGGACTGGCTAATCGTCAGGTGGATCGACGAGTCATAGCCTGTCACCACGTAGTTGATGGATTGCGAGGCTTTGTTTCCAGCCGCATCCACCGCCATAACGGTGAAGGTTTTGTTGCCCGGCGTAGACGTATCGACAGGGCTGTTGAGAGGACCGGTGCTCGTCGGTGCCGAGTCCGCGGAGAACGTCGATGCGCCGCAAGTCACGATCCCGGAATTCACCGTCCCGGAAAGATCCGTGCAGCTGTAGGTCGCCGTCACGGTCTGACCAACGGCATAGCTGCCGCTTGACGGAGACAATGTCGGCCCGGAGCTTACAGCAGGAAGAACCGTATCCACATTGATCGGAACCGTGTAGTACGAGGTTGACCAGCTGCCGCTGCCGTCCTTGACGAATTTCAGCTCCTGGGTTCCAGCGCAATCCTCCGCGAAGTAATAGAGCAGATAACTGCCGTCGGCATTCAAAGCGACAGACTGCGCGGCAGGCGTAAACGCGGGTGGTGTGCCGCCGGGAGGAATGCTCGCCGGACACGTGACAGGGTTTGGAATTGCAGTGCCAACAGAGCCGGGAGCGCCTGGAGTAGGCACACCGCCAACCGGTGCCGTGCCGTACGTGATGGTTTGAATGGGGGCCGCCGCAAAGGTCGAAACGCCCGGGAGCTGCGAGTTGGTCACGCCGGAAAGAATCGGCGGCTGAGTGGAAAATGTGACGTTGGGAGTCTGGGTGTTCACCCAGCCGCCCGGCTGCTGATTGGCGACCGTCACTGTGGTCAAAGGTTCCGGAACTCCATACACCGGAATGAAGGTTGAATTTGGGTGCGAGGTATAGCTTGAAGAGGTGTAGCCACCGGGACCGCTGAAGTTGGCGAGTAGATTCTGCGGGCACGGCAGGTTCGATAATCCAGAAGCGGGATCGAACGAGCACGGTCCACCGTCCCAAGGCTCGCTCGCCATCAGGAAACCAATGCCCTCATGAAACGTCGGACCATTGGGCGTGGAGATGTCCTGCAGGCTGAAGCTGGGACCGTCAAAAATATCTTGGAACAACTCATTTGGCGCCGACGAAATTGGGCAATTCGCGCCACTTTCGGCCGGATCAGTGCCCACCGTGCATTCCAGCGTAAACAGCTTGCAGGCTGGCTGGCCATTTTGCAGCAGTTCGCCAGTGTGGATTAGGCAGCTTGAGGTCGAAAACGGCGTGTCTATCCCATACTTCGATTGAAATGTACTCGGATCGACAGCCGCGTCCTCGACGCCTGGGATAGTGCCATCCTGAATTGCCAGGGTGTCAGCAGCCTGCGCGGTAGACAGATTGTAGGTGAATTGAACTTGCTGATCTGTACCGGTGTTGAAGGTAAAGTTCTGCGTCAGCTGTTGCTGCGTTGGGTTCGATTGTGGGATTGGATTGCCTGTGATGCTGCCGCCACCTGTCACACCGCCCTGGGTGCAATTGGTCGTCAGGTACAGAGAGGAGCTGGCAAGGTCACCGCCTCCGTCGACTTCGCTGATGGTGATCTGGTTCGCACCCGAAGCGAGACTGCTGTGAATGTCGATGGGCGGAACACCGCCGTTTGCCAGTGTGACACCCGTCGAGGGGGCAAATGAATCGGGACTCTGGCCGGTTAGATTACCCGCGCTGGCGGCGGATTGATATGTCGTCGTGAAACAGTCAGCATTCGACCCATCGGCAGTTCCGCCCGTGCAGACATTGGTGGGAGATGTCATCGAGGGCGAACTGGTGCTCACCTGAATATTGTTATCGGCCAGCACATTGCCGCCGTTGGCGGAAGAGAGCACAGCCGTCGGTGAAGCGGGGCAGGTCAGGTTCAGCGTGTTGCTGTTGAATGTATTCGGATTGTCATAGCTCGTACCGCTGACGGAAGCTCGCACGTTCACGGGACCGAAAAGTTGGATGGTGGTGGTCTGTGCGGACAGCGCCGGGACAATCGAGGCCATGCATGCGAGGATGAGGCCGTGCTGCAGAAACGGAGATTTCTTCATATAGGTGCTGCTCCTTGTGCGATCCGGTGAATCGAAGGGGACGCGACTCGCCGCTGTGACGAATCCCGACTGAGCCATGCGTTTTTCTTTGGGGACTTTTGAGCTATCACTGGGACCAAGAGGGGAGCCTGGCCGAGTCGATATCAACGCCAGTGAAGGCGAGCTAATCGTAACGTTGCGGGCTGCGGCGTGTCAATACAGATTGCGAGCCCAAAGTGATGTAGGTCACGCCCGTTGGTGCGCCAGAACACGGCCATTGGTAACCCGTAAGCCTCTAATGGAACCGGCGAGCGCGGGCTCGCGAATCGGCCTGAAAATGTGCCGATCGCCGCTCTGCGCTAAGGGTTCAAAGCGCCCAGCAATAACGAGGTGAAGCATGGCAATCCAGCCCCGCGGGAAAGTTACCATCGATGCCGAAGAATGCAAGGGATGCGGGCTGTGTGTCGACTCCTGTCCGCCGCATTGCCTGGAGCTGGCGCCCGAGTTGAACGCCAACGGAGTGCACCCCGCGCGCTGCAACGGACACATTTGCACCGGGTGCGGTATCTGCTTCTATTGCTGCCCGGAGCCGGGAGCAATCACCGTCTACCGCATGAAGGCGAAGGCCACCGTAGCGAAGGAGAGCGAACATGCGCCAACTTTGTAAAGGGAATGTGGCGTTGGTCAAAGGTGCGATTCTCGCCGGATGCCGCGGCTACTATGGATATCCCATCACCCCGGCCAGCGAAATCGCCGAGGCTGCAGCCCTCTATTTCCCGCAGGTTGGCGGAACATTTCTGCAGGCCGAAAGTGAAACTGCCGCGATAAATATGGTTTACGGAGCAGCGGCCACCGGGCTGCGGGTGATGTCCGGCTCTTCGGGACCGGGGCTGAGCTTGATGCAGGAAGGGATGTCTTACCTGGCGGGCGCAGAACTGCCCTGCGTGATTGTAGATGTGATGCGCGGTGGCCCGGGGCTAGGCAACATTGCGCCGGAGCAAAGCGACTATTTCGCCATGGTTAAGGGCGGAGGCCACGGTAATTATCGCAACCTGGTGCTGGCGCCCGCTTCGGTGCAGGAGATGGCTGACCTGACCATCCTCGCCTTTGAGCTGGCCGACAAATATCGAAACCCTGCGGTGGTACTGGCAGACGGATTTGTGGGCCAGATGATGGAGCCGCTCGATCTGGAATATCGGGAGATTCCGCAGCCGGAAAAGCCCTGGGCGGTAAAGGGCACGCATGAAACACGCGGCAACCTGATCAGTTCCATTTTTCTGGAGACCGACGGACTCGAAGAGCACCAACGCAAGATGGAAGCTAAGTATCAGCGCGCACAGGAATTGGAGCCACGATATGAAAGCTGCTACATCGACGACGCAGAGATTCTCCTGGTGGGATACGGAATTGTGGCTCGCATTTTGCACTCGACCATCGAGGCGCTTCGACGGCAGGGGATAAAAGCGGGCCTGTTCCGCCCCATCACGCTATGGCCCTACCCTTCCGCCGCACTCGTGGAAGCGGCGGCAAATGTGGAGAAGGTATTGGTGGTGGAACTGAGTAATGGACAGATGGTGGAAGATGTTCGCCTGGCGCTCGATGGCACCGTGCCAGTGGAATTCTACGGGCGTGGAGGCGGCAACGTACCTTCCGTGAAAGAGCTGCAGGAACAGGTATTGTCCCGAGCGGCAGCAAGAGTTTGATCCCCGGCCACAAGAGCCAGACCGGGGCTGGAAGAGAGCGTGACCATGGAAGACAAAAGCGGGATTAGTTCGACAGCGGCGATGAACGGAATGCAGACGCAGGCTGGATTGGTGGCGGGAGCGCCGGCCGATAACGACGTCTTTGAGGTCGTCCACTCCAAGTCGACCTTGTTCTACAGCGAATACAGCCGCAAAGCGGAGGGAAAAAAGCAGACCCACTACTGCCCGGGATGCGGACATGGCCTGGTTCACAAACTGATCGCCGAGGCGCTGCAGGACCTTGGCCAGCAGGACAACACCATCTTCGTTAGCCCCGTCGGATGCTCGGTCTTCGCGTATTACTACTTCGATGTGGGGAACGTGCAAGTAGCGCACGGTCGCGCACCGGCATCGGCCTCGGCGATCAAGCGATCCTGCCCCGGCCGCATGGTCATCTCCTACCAGGGAGATGGCGACTTGGCGGCCATCGGCACTGCGGAGATTGTCCACGCAGCCAACCGCGGCGAGAAAATCACCGTCTTCTTCGTCAATAACGGAATCTACGGCATGACCGGCGGCCAGATGGCTCCCACCACCATGATTGGAGAAAAGAGCACCACCTCTCCATGGGGCAGGCGGCCATCCAATGAAGGCTACCCGCTGCACATGGCGGAGATGCTGGCCACGTTGGAGGCGCCCATCTACATTGAGCGCGTGGCACTTTCTGACGGCAAGAACATCATGAAAGCACGCCGCGCGATTCGCAAGGCACTGGAAGTTCAGCGGGATGGCGCTGGATTTTCATTCGTCGAAATTCTGTCGCCATGCCCAACTATCTGGGGCAAAGATCCCGTTGCGGCTCGCCAATGGATTGCCGACAAGATCATTCCCGCCTTCCCACTCAACGTATTTCGCGATCACAAGCCCGAACCCCTCGCAATCCAGGAGACTGTCCCGCCGATCCATTCCGTCGCGCACGTTCTTGGAATCGCGCCGAAAGAAAATGACCACGCGCCTGCGAAATTAGATTTCGACCATCGCTTTGAAGACATCAAGATCAAGCTTGCCGGTCAGGGTGGCCAAGGTGTCCTGCTCCTTGGTCAGCTCCTGATTGAAATGGGAATGCGGGAGGGTTTGGAAGTCAGCTGGCTTCCCTCCTATGGGCCGGAAATGCGTTCCGGCAGCGCACATTGCCATGTGTGCCTGTCACGCGACCCGATCGGATCGCCATTGGTTTCGCATCCAGACGTGCTGGTCGCGATGAACGAGGTTTCGTTGCGTAAGTTTGCCCACGAGGTAGTTCGCGGTGGCGTGATTCTTTACAACGGCGAGGCCGTGCCGGAAGACTTTCTAGCTCCTGACGTGCAGGTCGTAGCGATTCCCGCTTCAGAAATGGCGGACAAGCTAGGCTCCACCAAGGTCGCCAACATTGTGATGATGGGCGCATTGCTGGAAGAAACGGAATGCCTGGCAGCCGGAACCGCATGGGGCGTGCTGCAGGACAAAGTGAAGAAGCTGGACCTGCTGGAGCTCGACCGCAAGGCGCTCAACGCCGGCCGGCTGTTTATTGACGAGCACGCCCACATCGGCGCACTCGATCAGCCGGACGGATTCGCATAGTCAGAGCGACCGCTATTTCACGCCCGGAGAGACTTCAGCATCCTTTGACTGCAACCGGAAGTGTGAGAAGTCGCCGGTTTCGTCGAAGGAACCAAGTCCAACCTCCCCGCAAGTAAATGTGCGGTCGACCACAGAAAACCTTGGGTCTTTCTCGTTGTCCACGAACACCTGGATTGACCCGGTTTTAACATTGCGCACGATTCGCACATGATGCCACTCTTTATCCGGTAGCGCCTGCTTGGCCTCCAATCCGGCGATCCGATAGCGCGGCTTGCCGTTCACAAGAAAGATGCCATTGTGCACGGAAATCTGCGTTCCAGGATTTTCAGACAGATGCACGTAATAGAAGTGAAGGCCGTCAACATAATTGAATACAACAATCATGGATCCGCCTGCGCGGCGCACGTCGACGTTGAGAGTAAAGCTGCCCACCTTGACACCATTGAGACGCGCAAATTGCATCGGTCGGCGCGGCACCAGGGGCTCGCGATTGCGCTTCATGTGCAGATAGTGGACATCGCCCTGCTGCAGAATCTCCCAATCTTCAGGGAACGGCATATCCCAGGCCTTCAGACTGCCAGAGGTGAAGTCGTGGTGGATCGAAATCTTCGCCGGATGCGAACCGCACTGCGCGAGCGCCCATCGACTCGAAGCGCAGATAAACGCCAAACAAGTTGCGATGAGAAAAATACTCAGAGTCCGAATGGAATTTGTCTTGATGGTTGGAACACCCTGTTTCATTGATCCTCCGAAACTCAAGCTGTATCGTGACCTACTGGCAGCGGCCGAAAACTTCGCGCGGAATTTATTCGCAGAAAAAACGGCCACACCGTTCTCTCCCATCCTAATATCAATCCCGCTGAAATCGAATCGTTTCATTGACTCGCATATTCCGGTCACGCTAGTCTGAGTGCGATGCGCAGAAGAGATTTTGTTAAAGCAATTGTGGCCGTGCCGGTCACAGCGATTCCGATATTCGGGCAAAAGGCAACTCCCTCCACGGCAGAAAAGACCTCCGAACCGCAATCGACATCGACGGCAGCCGCTCCTCCTACCCCAGAAACCGCGCCCAAACAAGTGGCAGAGCCGCAGAGCTTCGGATTCCAAAGTCCAGCAATTCCGTCCACCATTCCAGATGTGATTGCGACCACGGAACAACATTATTTTCATGACGAGCACATGGCGACCCTGCGCAAGCTGGGCGACATCCTGTTGCCTCCGATGAATGGTTATCCGGGATCGACGCAGGCGTCTGCGCCGGAGTTCATTGATTTTCTAATCAGCGTATCTCCGGTCGAGCGGCAGAAGATGTACCGATCCGGCCTCGACCGACTGAACGCCGAGGCGCATCAACAATTCAGCATCCCGTTTGCGCAGGTCGACGCGCAACAGGCAGATACACTGTTGCGACCGTGGCTGCGAACCTGGATGGTCGATCATCCCCCGACGGAACCGTTCGCGCGTTTCATCAATGTGGCTCATGAAGATATTCGAACCGCGACCATGAACTCGCAGCTGTGGAGTATCGCAGCAACATCGGCCGGCGAGCGCGCTCCCGGTATTGGCTGGTACTGGTCGCCGATCGATCCCGACGTCCAAATGTATGTGTAAACCATAGGAGCTATGTTCCGCATGCCGGAGGAAAATGTTGACGTACTGATCGTTGGCTCAGGTCACTCCGGAGGCATGGTCGCAAAAATTCTGACGGAAAAAGGTATCTCCTGCGTGATGCTGAACGCGGGGCCGATCGTCGATTATCAAAAAGACCGCGAACTGAAACCTGCGCATGAACTGCCGTATCGCGGCTTTAAAATGCCTGGGCGACTGCCGCACGTCTTTCAGGCGAACGAATTCAACGCCAACACCTGGGTGGATGAAAAAGAAGTTCCTTACACCTTCAATCAAGATCAACCATACAACTGGGTGCGCGTGCGGCTTTTCGGAGGCCGCTCACTTTTCTGGGCGCGTCAGTCCTTTCGTCTCAGTAATTATGAATTCAAGGCCAAAGATCACGATGGATTCGGAACTAACTGGCCGATCGATCTTTCGGACCTGGCTCCCTATTACTCACGCGTAGAAGGAATTTTTCGAGTTAGCGGACACCCCGATGGACTGCCGCAATATCCGGACGGCAACTTTGTTGTCGATGACTCGCCTTGGTCCGGGTCGATGCAGCGATTTATTGCAGCCGGCAAAACGATGAATGTTCCGGTCTGCAAGCCACGCAGCGCCATGGGTCGCGACGGGCTGGCCAGTTCCATCAACCTGCTGCTGCCCGATGCATTTGCAACCGGTAAGTTGACCGCCGTGCCCAATGTGGTCGTGCGCGAAATTACGGTGGATAAAAATACTGGACTCGCCAACGGCGCCAATTTTGTCGACCGCCATTCGCGACGCGAAATGTCTGTGAAGGCCAAGGTTGTCGTGCTGGCCGCAGGATGCCTGGAGAGCACTCGCCTGCTGTTGAATTCAAAGTTGGCGAACTCCAGTGGAGTCCTTGGACATTATTTGATCGATAACATTTACGGTCCCGGGGTGGTCTGTTCTGTTCCCGAAGCGCGCGATGGCAAAGCGACTGCGGACTTGATGGGAGGGGGTGCCCTGATTCCGCGCTTTCGCAACATCAACACCAAAGCGCCCAACTTCATCCGCGGCTACGCGTTGAATGTGTGGAGCAGCGATCGCCCCATGGATTCGCGCAACTTTGCCGCTTACGGAGTGGAGCTGCAGAAAAAGTTGGATAGTTATTACGGCAGCGGTTTTTCGATGAGCATGATGGGCGAGGTTCTTTCGCGGTATGAGAATCATGTCAGCATCGATAAGAATGTCGTCGATGCCTGGGAGATCCCGGTGTTGCACGTTGACGCCAAATACAGTGATAACGAATTCAACATGTCGCGCGATGCCGTAGATACTGGCGTGGCCATGGCGGAAGCCGCGGGCTTTGAGGTGCTCTCGAAAAATTACGAGCCCAATCCACCGGGCTACAGCATTCATGAACTGGGCACATGCCGAATGGGCGACGATCCCAAGACCAGCGTGCTGAACAAATGGAACCAGAGCCACGACATCAAGAACCTGTTCGTCGTGGATGGCAGCAGCTTTGTCAGCACTGGATGGCAAAATCCGACGATGACCATCCTGGCCCTCTCTATGCGCTCGGCAGAATACATGGCGGAGCAGATGCGACAAAGGAACATTGGATGATGAAATCCTGGCGCCTACTTTCGTTGCTGCTGCTGTTTGCCTTGTGGGCCCCTTCACAGTTAAGCTCGCCCGCTGTGGCATCGGCCTTCGCGCAAAACTCGACAGGCGCGACAACAACTTCGCCGCCGCAAAACAGCCCGGCCAGCTCCAGCAATGCGCCGGCGCAACAACCTGCATCTCCCCCGCAAACCGAGCCACTGCGCGGACCTGAGCAGCCAGTTCCCTTCAGCCATAAACAGCACGCAGGCAATCTGAAGATGCCCTGCGAGTACTGTCACACGCTGTCGCGCTCCGGCGAGACCTTGATGATTCCGCGCGCCTCCTTCTGCATGCAGTGCCATCAGACGATTGCGACCGATAATCCTGGCGTGCAGAAACTAGCGGAGTACGCGAAAACCGATCGCACCATTCCGTGGGTGCGGATTTATGAATTGCCTTCTTTTGTAAGCTTCAGCCACAGGGTTCATTTGCAGCATGGAGTTACTTGCGAGGAGTGTCATGGGCAAGTCGCGCAGCGAACCCGGCTCTATAAAGAGGCCGACATTTCCATGGCAACCTGCGTCAACTGCCATCGCGAAAAGCAGGCGAGCACCGATTGCAGCACTTGTCATATGCTGGAGCAGTAAATGAACGCGGCAAATATTCCAACTGTCCCCGCTACCCGCACAACGATTCAGAACCCCACCGATAAGGAGACCCTGTGAGATCCATGACGAAATTGCTTTCGGCGGCTGCGATAGTTTGCCTGCTATCTGCCGCAGCCCATGCGCAAAACAATGGAGCGACACTGTTCCAATCCAATTGCCAGATGTGCCACGGTGCCGATGGAAAAGGTTCGACGCCAACCGGGCAGGCGCTGAAGGTTGTAAATCTGCATAGCCCAGAAGTGGTGAAGATGAGCGATGCCGACCTGGCCACCGTAATCAGCAAGGGCAAGAAAAGCATGCCGGCCTTCGGTGCGCGGCTGACCCCGCCCCAGATTGAGAACCTGGTCTCATACATTCGCACGCTGCAAAAGCAATAACATCTTGCGGAATTGGTCCGCGATTTCACCTACAGAAAAGAAAAGGCGGATGACCATGAATTCAAGAAGAGACTTTTTAAAAACCGGCACTGCCGCGCTGCTGTACGGTTCAGCCTTGATGCGTACCTCTGCATTGCATGCCGAGGACAAGACGAAATACCTGGACCTGCCGCTGGGGATTCAGC
The DNA here is from genome assembly GCA_963774515.1 of uncultured Acidobacteriota bacterium. Classification (GTDB taxonomy): domain Bacteria; phylum Acidobacteriota; class Terriglobia; order Terriglobales; family Acidobacteriaceae; genus JAKAAZ01. The sequence goes on from CAVZFK010000018.1 coordinate 21,812, forward strand.
TGTACTCGGTTCGCAATCAACTCCCGACGGATTACGCAGGCACACTGAAGCAAATTGCCGCGCTTGGCTATCGCGAGGTGGAGGCGGCAGGATTCTTCAATCACAGCGCAAGCGATGTGAAGCAGGCTATGCAGCAGGCGGGTCTTCATTGCGTCAGCGCGCATTATTCTTACGACGATCTGAATGGCCACGTCGATGAGATCGTCGAATTTATGAAGGTGATCGGCAGCCATTACATTATCTGTTCGTACCCTGGACATCATGGCGGCCATGGCCCAACATTCACGCTGGATGAGTGGCGTTGGAATGCGGGCGAGTTCAACAAGTTTGGCAAACAGATCAGCGCGGCAGGACTGAAGTTCGGCTATCACAACCACACCATGGAATTCCAAAAGGAAAATGGCGTAGTTCCGTACGATGAACTGATGCGGCTGACGGATCCGGCCTACGTCACGATGGAGATGGACCTGGGATGGGTCACCGTAGGTGGCGGCAACCCCATCGAATTGCTGCACCGATATGGAAACCGCATTTCCATGCTGCACGTGAAAGACTTCAAGCCGTTCAAGGTGCCGCAGAGCATTGAGAATCCGCCCACCGCAACCGCGCTCGGGCAAGGCTCTATTGACTATCGCCCGATTTTCGCAGCCGCTGCGAAGACCGGACACATCAAGCACTGCTTCGTTGAGCAGGAAGAGTTCAACATGCCTGCGATGCAGGAACTGAAAATCGACGCGGAGTATATGCGTAAACTTCACGCCTGAACTTTGGCGTGATCAGAGCTATAAAAAAATGAGGACAGGATCGAATCTGTCCTCATTTACTTTTCTGGCGGCTAACAGCCGAGGCTAGATGTGTGGCGCCCAACCCTTTTCGTATTCTCTGCCCCACATCTTCATCGCCTGCGGATCGTTCTGGATTTTTCCATCCGCCGTGTCGAGATGCAGTTCCCGCTGAACCTCCCAAGCGATGTTCGAAAGCTGCAACATGGTAACAGCGATGTTACCAACGGAAACCGGAGCATGGAGCGGTGCGCCCGTTCGAATACCGGCAATGAAGTTGGCGAAATGCGCATCCGTCATGGAATCGCGACCGACAAGATCGGACGACGAGGATGACTCGCCTACTTTGTACTCGCTGGTCTTTTTGCCGTCGAGATCGTAGATCTCATACCCGCCGCGATCAACCAGCACAGTTCCCTTGGTGCCCATAATGGTCGATCCGCGATCCCGGTGATAGAACTTCATGCCCTGGCAGCTCTTCCCTTCCCAATCAATCATCTTGTCGGGATATTCAAAGCTCGTGACCAGCGTGTCATAAAATTGCCAGTCATCTTTGAACTGATATCTTCCGCCGGAGGACGCGACCCGTTGCGGATAATCGACCCCGAGCGCCCAGCGGCAAACGTCAACTTCATGCGTACCATTGTTGAGCGCCTCGCCGGTGCCGTAGATTTTGAACCAGTGCCAGTTGTACGGCTGCACATTATCTTTATAAGGGCGGCGCGGCGCCGGACCCTGCCACAAATCCCAATCCAGTTGCGGCGGCACAGGTACCACTTTGCCAATGCCGATGGACTTTCTGGTGTTGCTGTACCAGGCCTTGGCGTAATACGGCCGACCAATCAGGCCGTTGTGAATTTTGTCGACAATTTCGATGGTGTAATCCGACGAGCGCTGTTGCGTGCCCATCTGCACTAACTTGCCATATTTGCGTTGCGCCTCTACCAGCAGCGCTCCCTCCGCAGGATTGTGACTGCATGGTTTTTCCACATAGACATTCTTCCCCGCCTGCAGCCCGGCGATGGCCATGGGCGTGTGCCAATGATCTGGCGCCGCAATCGTAATAGCGTCGACATCTTTCTGCGCAAGGATTTCGCGGAAGTCTTTGGAAGACGCGGTGGAGTATCCCATCTCCTGTTGCACGCTATCGGCAAATTTCTTCAGCGTGTTGCTGTCGACATCGCAGACATGCGTAATGCGAACGGCGTTGCTGTTGGCCTTCAGCGCCGAAAGATGTGCATAGGCGCGGCTATGCAGCCCGATCACGGCAAAGTTCAATCGATCGTTTGCGCCCAGGATCCGCGCATAGCTTTTTGCCGTCGATCCAACCGCCAGGCCAGCGGCGCCGATTGCAACAGTGTCGAGAAATTCCCGTCGAGTGACCATCTGTCTCCTTTGAAACCAAGTTGGGGGCTTTCATCCGCTGGAGCAAAAGAATTTCAACCGGCAAATCTTGCAGAGCTTCAGCGGCGATTTCTTTCGCAGGTCACGTACAGCCAGAAATGATCCGTCCTAAACAGTCGAGTATTTCTGGCAAAGAGTTCGTATCTGCGCGATTAACTTTGGTACTCCGGTATCGGAGTCGGACCCTTCATATTCGGCGGACATGTAACCCTTGAAACCTGCATTTGCGAAGAGCTTCCAGACACGATCCAGATCCACTGGACTTTTGTTGTATTCGAACCGATCACGGATGTGAGTATTGGTTGCATACGGGATGCATGCGGCAATTTGCGCATACACATCCTGGGTGGCCGTAGGAATGAAGTTGGTCACGTCGAGGTTGATGCCGGCATACGGCGAGTTCACCCGCTGCATAATTTCAAGGCAGACATCGGCGCGCTGGGTTACTCCGTTATGATCCTCCACCCCCAACATGATTCCCTTTTTCCCGGAGTAGTCGGTGGCTGCTTTCATCGTCTCCACAGTCCAGTCGACTCCCTGCTGCAGCGTAGCGCCCGATGGCAATTCGCCAGCAAAAACGCGCAGATGAGAGGCGCCGAGGCGATCCGTGACATCTACCCATTTCTTAATCTCCGTCAAACTCTGCGCGCGTTTCGCCGGATCGGCCTGCACCATGCTGACTCCACAAGCGGAACCGGAAAAGGGCAATGCATTTTTATACGCCAGGTGGCGAAGCCCATCTAGGTACGCCGGGTCCGTCGATTTCAGATAGTAAGCCGTCATATCGACTCCATCCACGCGCAGCTCGACAGCTTTGTGGATGAAATCCTCCATCGTCATTGCCCCTTTTCGCAAGGCGTGATCGTACGAGTAGGCGCAGCACCCGGCAAACAGTCGAGGCATTTTCGACGCGTCAGTGGCCGCGCCCGTCGATGCCTGCGCCTCCGCAGACGATCCAATCCATCGCGCTCCTGCCCCAGCGAGTCCGGCGATTCCAACAGATTTCAAGAATTTTCGACGCGGTATCGAGTCGTGCATTGCGCCTCCGTGGACGAAGTTTGATTGAGGTTTTTCTTTCCTGCTTCGGACTGAATGCGTCGGCAGAAATCTTATTGCGGACGAGCGCTGTTGCGAAAGAAATTATAATCCGGAGCTAAGATGCCTGGACGAGTGCGATGGGCAAATACAGTTTGCAAAGGAGAAAGTCCCAATGGAAGAAGAACAGAAGAAAATGAATCGACGCGACTTTATGGGGCAAGTAGGGCTGGGCGTAGCGGCCATGGGGACCTTCCCTGGCAAGCAACTGTTCGCCTCAAGCCGGGTGATTGGTGCGAACGATCGCATTCGCATTGGAATTATCGGCGCCGGAGATCGCGGCCAGGAAGACTTGAAGAGCGCGTTACGGCAGCCGAATGTCGAATGCGTCGCGGTGGCGGATGTGTATTCGCGGCGTCGCGACCAGGTGAAAAGTTTTGTTCCGAATGTTGCCGCCTACGATGATCCGATGCGTTTGCTCGACCGCAATGACATTGACGCGGTGATTCAAGCTACGCCGCAGCATCTGCACGCAAAGTATTTTCTGGCGACGCTGGCTTCAGGAAAGGATCTCTATTCCGAGAAGACCATGGCGTGGGATATTCCCGAAGCTGCCGCGTGTCGGGCTGCCGCAAAGACTTCCAAGCAGATTGTACAAATCGGAATGCAGGATGAAAGCTCCGGCGAGTTGGCCGATGCGAAGCAATGGATTCAGCAAGGTCTGCCGGGAAAAATCACCATGGTGGAGTCGTGGATGAGCCGCAACACGCGACAAGGCCATGGCCAATGGGTGCGACCGGTGCCGAGCGACTGCAATCCAGCGCACGTCAATTGGGACTTGTTTCTATCTGGACGTCCAAAGGTTCCGTTTGACGGCTACAAATTTATTAATTGGCGTCTCTACTGGGAATTCTCCGGCGGCAACATCACAGAAAATATGGTCCACCAGATTGGTTGGATCATCACCGCGATGAACCTGGAGTTGCCGAAGGCTGCCACGATGATGGGCGGTGTCTATTCCGAGAAGGATGGGCGACAGGTCCCAGATACGATCAGCGTCAGCTTTGAATACCCGAATGATGTGCTTGTCGCATGGCAATCGACTTTCAGCAACGAACGATACGGCCTGGGCGAGCATTTTTTAGGCAGCAAGGGAACGATCGCGCATGTGAGCGGTTCCAACACCATGGAGACGGGTGATTTGAAAGCAGCCAATCCGAACTGGGACGAAGAAAATGCACCCGGGCCGATCAATTTTTTCCCGGAAAAGATTAACAATCCGAGCGGCGTCCCGATCCAGGGAAAAAATCCTGGCGTGAATCATATGGCGAATTGGATGGATTGCATTCGCGACCGCAAGCAGCCCAATGGCACGGTTGAAATTGGCTACTTGTCGGCCGTGGCATGCCACATGGCGAACCTTGCCTATAAACAAAAGCGGCGCGTCACGGTGGAAGAAGCGATGGCGGCAAAGCCCGAGGCCTGGATGTGAGGTTGGTTCCTCGCTGGCGGAAATGCAGCAAGTTCGACAGCGCTGCCTAACCAAATTCAGGCCCGGCAGCAGCAAGTAATTGCGCCGGATCGCCCGGCAGATGAGATAGCCCAAGCGCCATGCGGGTGAATTGACGTTGACGCCGAAAACCAACGGATGTCAGCGTCGGGATCAGAAAGCTTCCTGCGTCGAGGACATCCACAAATACGCGGCCCGATGCAGCGCGGATTGCTGCCGTAACAAGGTTGGAAGCTTCTGCGGGATCGGCGACGATCGGTCCAACATGAGACGCAACCGCACCCCGACGCAGTAAGGCAAACCCGTGCGCCGATCGAAACGCGAGGCTGCCGGGCCGCGCAAGAAAACCCTCCAGCAGAAATTTCCTGTCGGCTCCAAATGCCGCCTGGTCGCGCTTCATATCGCAAGACTCCGAAGCAGTCGCGACACCTCCACCATTGCCTTCCCATCGCGCCATCTTGCACAGCGGAACGAAACCGAGTTTCGCGTAAATCTCCGTAGCATCCGGTGCGGCATCCAGCAGAGCGGCCTTTCCATCGTCGCGCAACAACGACACGCAGGCAGTGACCACGCGGGTCGCAAGTCCGCGACGACGCCATTCTGCCGTGACCAGCACCATGGAAAGCCATCCGAATTCGCCACCATAAGGCAGCACCGCAGCAGTTGCGACGAGCCGATCGCCATGCGAGATCCCAAGCACCTTCCCATGCTCGAAGAACACATTCCAGTCATCCGCCGTCTGATTCCACCCCGCCTCTGCTGACAGCAGCAGGGCGCGAGAGAGCCAATGAGCATCCAGCACTGTTGGATCGAGCGTGCCCGTCGGAACCAAATCGATAACCTCTTCGTCAGTAGATGACCACCAACTGTGATTCTGCGGACTTTTGCCGTGTCGTGCAACGTCTATACTTCCGAGATACACGACGACGCCAAGAGCAGCACCAGCTACGGCAAGAATATTTAACCAGCACTTAGCGTTGGAAATGAGAGGTCGAGCCTGCATGGTGACACGCAGAAAATTCCTGGCAACGAACGTGGCTGCTGCTGCCTTATCGACATTGGAATTTCATCGGCCGCTGCTAGCCGACGCCGCGAAACAAGATCAGCCTGCGAAGGAAGAGCCGTCGCGATCGACCAGGGATTTCTGGAATGACTGGCCCAATTACATTACCCGAAATATGAATCAGTCGAGAGAATCTCGCCTTGCCATTCTGGCAACCATTCGCTCGAAGGCGCAGGTCGAAGCGCGTAACACTGCGGTACGTTCGCAGGTGTGGCAGTTACTTGGAGGCAGGCCGGAAGAGACACCGATGAATCCGCGCATCACAGGCACGATTGAGCGAAAAAACTATCGGATCGAGAAATTGATCTTCGAAAGCATGCCGCAAATTTATGTCACCGCCAATCTGTATGTGCCTACGACAGGTAAACCTCCCTTTCCGGCGATATTGGCGCCGATCGGACACAGCCCCAACGGTAAAGCGGCCATACGATACCAGTACACCTACCAAAACCTGGCGCGAAAGGGCTACATGGTGTTGACTTGGGATCCATTCGGGCAGGGGGAAAGAATCCAGTACCTGCAACCAGGAACGAACCATACGCGATTTCGCGCGATTTCTATGGAACATACCCAGGCTGGCAGGCCGATGACTTTATTTGGAGATGGGTTAGCACTTTATCTGGCGTGGGACGGCATTCGAGGACTGGATTATTTGCTGACGCGGTCCGAGGTAGATCCGCAGAGAATTGGCTGCACCGGTCAATCAGGCGGCGGGACGATGACTATGTTTCTAGGGGCGCTGGACCCCCGTATCCACGCGGCCGTGGCCATTGAGGGGGCCTTCGCGAACGTAGCCGGCCCTTATTACGATCCCCCAGGAGCGATCTCGGATGCCGAGACAGATTTGGTCGGCAGTTTGCCGTTGCGCATCGATCGAGGTGACCTGCTCGCGGCGTTTGCACCTAAGCCACTGCTTGCCTGTTATACAAAAAACGACGAAGGCCAGACTTATGGGCCGATGAATACCGAAGCGATCCGGGAAAACTATGAGGAACTAACTCGCCTTTACGGAATTCTCGGGGCCCATGAGAAAGTAAGTCTATTTGCCGGCGACTTACCGCACGGAATGGATTTCTTCTCACGCAGAGCTATTTATGGATGGTTCAATCGATGGTTTGACAAGGTGGATGCTGGGGTCGAGGAAGCAGAATATGATGCCGCTCCGGATAGCTCACTGAATGTAACTTCATCAGGACAAGTTTCAACCTCATTCGGTGGTAGGTCGATCGTTCAACTGAATACAGAGCAGGCCGCGAAGCTATTGCCGCCCAGTGAATTTGCCAACGGTAAAAGCGATACATCACAAGCCGGCGAGAAAGTTCGAGCGGGGCTAACTGACTTGCTTGCGTTGCCGCCTAATAAGACAGCGCTTCACTCTCAAATACTTTCGTCGAATGTTCGAAAGGGGCAGCGGATCGAAGAGATTCAATTCGAATCCGAGCCTGAAGTGCGCATAGTGGGCTGGTTCATTGCGCCGCAGGAAGGCAGGACGACACGTCCCTGCGTCCTCTACATCAGCAATGGCTTCGCCGATGATGTTGTCGCTGAACCGAGCTCGTTCGACGGCTTGCTGGAAGCAGGTTACGCGGTCTGCGCCATTGCTGTGCGTGGAACAGGGCTTTCAACACCGCGGCCTCCCAAAGGCGGGCCCGTGTTTTACCAGCAAATGGATCTGAGCGAAAGATTCGCGTGGGCCAATCTTGTTCTCGGTACTTCCGTCATGGGCCAAAGAGTCTGGGATATTTTGCGGACGATTGATTACCTCGTCGCTCGACCCGATGTAAATGCATCGCAGATTCGAATGATTGGCCAGGAAGAAGCGGGACTGGCTGCACTGATGGCCGGAGCGCTCGATGACCGAGTGTGCTCGATCCTTCTTATAGGAATGGTGGTAACTTTCATGTCCATCGTGCAGTCGACGGAGTATTCGTTGGCGTTGGAATGGTTTGTTCCGCGAATCCTGCGACACTTCGATCTTCCGGACATAGTTGCTTCTGTTTCACCCAGGCCGCTTCGGATTATGGATGCCGTCGATGCGTCAGGCGCGATACTTCCCGTTGAGGTCGTCCACGCTACTTATTCGCAGCGGATAGGTCGTGACTCGGCTGCCGTGAAGAATCTCACAATAGTAACTTCCTCGAAAGACAGTCGCGACGAATACATGGATTGGGCGCGAGTTAGTCATGATCTTTAGATAAGCGCAGCAAGTCAGGAAATGGAATAGATACCTTTCATCGCAACGTAGAGAAATATAGTTTCTCCCCTCCATTCGATTTTCCCAATGAATGCGCTGTCGGCTGGATAACCAGGAACAAACATCACTAGGTGATTAGGCCACCCAGGTAACCATTCCCTCCTCGTAACGACAGTCGATACTGCCATTCACCCGTGATGGAGCTGCCTTCGCCTTCCATAGGGGGACCATTTCGATCGATTGAAAACGACGCTACTTTTCGCGATACATATCAGCGACTTAAATCGTTATCCCGTACGTAAACTCACGTCCCCAAACCACCAATCGGGGCGGTCGCAAGATCATCGAGGGGCACCTAGATAGTTACGACTGTGCACTAACGTAACTATCGTAATGGGTACCTACGTGTCCATTCCGCGGTACTATCAGTCACCACTAATTTCAGGAAAGTCTCGATCAGCCTCCCCGGACGCCGCCGTGTGCCTGGAAGGACTGCTCGGGCTCCCCCCAGGAGAGTCCTTATGGACAACTTCAAGGTGCTTTTTTGTCTCTTAGGCGGAAGCAAACTCCGACCAAGACTTCTTTCGACAAACTCAACTTGCAGTCATGACCGACATGCACACGGAAACAAGAATCTCCAATCCAGTATCCATCTGCAAACCAGCAACATTTCACACTTCCGACTTACTCATCGACGGGCGACTCATCTAATTCGAATCCATATCAGGCGCCTGGCTTTGATGTTGGTGGCTATCCTTGCTCCTGTATATCTTGCGGGATGCGGTGGCGGCGCGAGTGTTACGTCCCAACTTACACCTCCCGCGTCTACCTCTACTGGAACGGGAACCACTGGTACGGGTGGCACGGGCTCGACTGGAACGGGCTCGACTGGAACGGGAACTACTGGAACCGGAAGCACCGGCACGGGTGGCACGGGCACAACCGGCACACCGCTGTTTTCGCAGGTTGGCTCGACGCTGACGATCTCGAACTGCCTTCCCGGGCAATCGATTTTCTACCGCACGGATAGCGGCAAGGTCACGATTGCATCGACTCTATATTCGGGGCCGATCACGGTGACGACGGGCGACGTTGTCTCTGCCATCTGCGCGACGATCGGAGCGTATCAAACCAATCTTCAGTCCGAAAGTTCTGGGGCTACGTGCGGCGTTGGGCCTTCCGGTTCGCCATCGACTACGACGTTCGGTAGCTGGACATGCCAGAACAGCGGCGGCACGGGCACAGTTACCCCGTCGAACCTGGTGTGGGTGTTTGGCGCGACGAACACGGCGACCGTTACGGCTCCGGCTCATTCCGGGTCCAGTGTGCAGGCGCTATTTAAGTGGCAATTTGGCGGGAGTGTCGATCCTAAAGCGCCAACCTGCGATACCTGCACTGAGCAGGTGAAGGATATCAAATTCACCGTGATTGGAACGGGGTTGGAGAATCAGGAGTTTGACTCCCCGCAATACGATCGGACGCACGGCAAGACGGACCGCCAGAACGGAACACAGTGCCAGGGTTCGAGCGGGCTGATCGAAGTTGATTCGGGCAATGCTGGCGGATGGACGCAAACCACGGCTTCGTGCAGTACATGGACCAACGGAACCACACACGAGGTTGTGAATCGCGTCGATCACGATCTAACCGGAAGCTGCCCCGGAGGGCGTGGCTGCGCGCTTTATAAATACATCTGGATCGATGGCGTTCTTACTAAGTTGCTCGGCAACTACAGCAACACGCAGGGCTACAGCGGAGCCGCCGGTACAGCATGGGGATGGCAGTTCCAGCCTGACATGCTGCCGACTGGAAGCTCGGCGGCTACGGGCGGCTGGAACATCATCTCGGCGACCGTGGCGCTTGGCTTTGGCGATGAGAGCGCGGTGGCATCCTACACGGCTTCGTAGGCTAAAACTCCTTCCTCACCCATCCCCGCCGCCTATCACTGTGATTACGGCGAAGTAGAACTCCGGGAACTGATCGGCACTGGAACCGGTGGGAGCGGCGGCACTGGAACTATGGGCAATGGAGATACCCAAGGAACTGTCATCCGCGATATTCAGGGGATGGTGAAGAACTGGAAATCAATGGGGGCAGGGCGGACCAAATTTTGTCGACTCCAGTCCGTCGCCGTGCAATCGATTTGCGTGAGCGATTAAATTCGGCATTACTCTGCCCTCGCTGAGCAACAATGCCACGAAGTTTGTGATCGATGGTACAAAAGCATACGGGGATGCTCTGTTTTCCGCGGATCTTATTGGCAAGTCTTCGCCTACTTTAAAGGATTCCAACCACACGATATTGCCGCCGATCCATAATTTCACCTACGATACTGACTTCTACATCACCGATATATCGATTACTCAAACCCTGGAATTCGATATCACCATGTATATGAATGGCGCCAGGTTGATCTGGGGAACGCAATGTAGTCATCGCGGCGATAAGTCGTCGGACATTTACGACAACGTTAAGTCAAAGTTGGTCTCTGCGGGAGCTGCGTGCAACTTGGTGAATGGCTGGAATCATATGACCATCCATGGTCAAAGGAAATCGGATAATACCTTGCTATACCAATCGATAGTGCTGAACGGAACTACCTATCCGCTAGATATTACAAACGGTCATGGTAAAGCATCGGCGAAATGGTGGGGTGTAACAGTCAACTATCAGATGGATAGTGATTCAACCCCGGATGCAAATACTACTTACCTTGACAACTTCAGCCTGCCATATTGGTAGATACGCTGGGCAGGAACGGGATCGAACCGTTCCTGCCCAACGATTTCATCAAGCCCCGAAGCACCAGCGCGGGCTGCGCTTCACAGATTGCCGGAATTCCTTCCGATATGCCAGAAGTGCCCGCTCTACCGCCCTTTGATGCAATCCCGACAATCGTTTTGCCATGTAATTTCATCCAGCCGCCCGGCGTATTTTTTTCCGATTCGAGCAGATTTTACACAGGCCGGGAAAAGGATGCCCTAATTCCACAATTTTTTTCAGAATTCTTTCAAAAACGCTTTTTTGCCCCAGAGAATTGTGTATTATTCACCTAGAAATTCCTTGCAATCTTCTGCCTAGGATCCCCCGAATTCGAGCCTCAAGAAGAGATATTGGGTGGACAAGCATGTGCCGTGGAAACGCCGAAGTCGACATTCCACAACCCAGTGACTCTTGAGTGTTCAGTTTGGGTCTAGTTGTCGTGTGTGCCGTTCTTTGATCGTCGGCACAGTAGAAGAGGTTGTCGGTTTCCGTCAGACGCGTCGCGTCTCGTCGCTCCAGGCCAGCCCAGTGAGATTTGTAACTCGCAATTGACTCCCATCACTGACTTATAGCCAGCGGCTGGAGCCCCACGAAAACCAACAACAAGCACGTATAAATCAACGTGCCGAGGCAAATTGATGAAACGTTTTACTTACTCCCTCTTAATCAGTGTCGTTTCTACCGCAACTGCATTCGCAGGTGTCAATATCAGCAGCCCGTCCAGCGGCGAGCATGTCACTTCCCCGTTCACTCTCTCCGCTACGTCCACAAGCTGCTCGTCTGAAACGGTTGGGACCATGGGCTACTCCATCGATAATGGAGATACAACCCAGATCCATAACACTTCGTTCGATGAACAGGTCAGCGCGTCGGCTGGCACGCATACAGTACATGTGAAGGCCTGGGGTTCCAGTGGCGCGGTATGTGTGAGTGATGTCTCCATCGATGTTACAAGCGTCACGGACAATGTGGCCGCTGACACCTCCGTCGTTCCATCGAATGCTGTGAGTGTTAGCAGCATTAACAAGCTGGGCGGCTGGAACGAAGCACACGATAGCGGAACCAACGGCCATTCAACCGGCAAAATGTCGCTGGTTGGCTCGCCTGTGCATAGCGGCTCTTCGCGTGAGTTTGTCGGCAAATATACGGGAGCAGCTGGGGAGCGCTATTCGGTCTCCTTTGGAGACAACGACACCTCCACCAATTTTTTCTACGATGGGTGGATATATTTCACTAGTTCCTCCAGCCATATTGCGAATCTGGAACTAGATGTAAATCAGACGATGCCGAATGGCGATACAGTTTTCATGGGCATCCAGTGTGACGGCTATACGGGCACATGGGATTACACCGAGAACCTGGGATCGGCTTCACACCCTAAAGGCCACTGGGCTCACTCAAAGGCCGGGTGCAATCCCCGTAGTTGGGCCCCGAATACGTGGCATCATGTTCAGGCGAGCTTTTCCCGCACCTCAACTGGCAAGATTACGTATAAGACGATCTACCTGGATGGAACGGCCCACACGATTAACGCTACTGTAAATGGGGCTCGCAATTCTGGATGGGGCAAAGTACTGATGACGCAGTTCCAGATCGACTCGCGCGAAAGCGGGACGATCACTGCCTATCTGGATGATCTGACCATCTATCGCTGGTGAACTACAAAGAAACAGCCACGACAAACTTCCTATCTCATCGAACTGGGCTTGAGCGGTTCGATGAGATAGAGAAATATCCTTGCAAGTACTTTCTGTCGAATCCGCATTGGTGTGTAAAGCCGCACGGTTGGTCTGGCACAGTTACAGTTAGCTCCGATATTTGATTCCCGCTGACGTGGTGCGGCTGTCGCCGGTCGGCAAGCGGACTTACAACACTGAACAAAGCCGGCCGCCGGTGAGGTAACAGCAATTTCACTTCGCCGCCTGTCGGATTATGGTTTCTCGTCGAGAAGAAACGACGTAGAATATATGCTCACGTATTCGACTTCCCCGCACGCGAATATTGTGCTACTGGAGGAGCCCCACGCGAACCCTCAACTTGCACCCGATCAAATCGACGTGCCGAGGCAGATTCATGAAGCTACTTTTCTATCCCCTATTGTTCATTCTCGTTTCCACCGCACCTGTATTCGGCGTCTCCATCAGCAGCCCTTCCAGCGGCGAGCATGTCAGTTCTCCATTCACGCTGACTGCTTCTTCTGCCACCTGTTCGAGTAAACCCGTCACGACGATCGGCTACTCGCTCGATAGCGGCGGAACAACCCTGTTCAAAGGAAGTGCCTACCTCGACACAAAAGTTTCGGCTTCAATAGGCTCGCACACCGTGCACGTGAAGGCTTGGAACGGAGACGGCGCCGTATGCGTCACTGATGTCACGATCGATGTATCCAGCGCTACAGACAATGCGGCATCGGACAGCTCTGTGGTTCCCAAGAGCGCAATAAGCGTTAGCAACCTGGAGTCGACGGGCGGCTGGAGCGCGAAGAACGATAGTGCTGCCAGCGGCAGCTCCAGTGGAAAATTCAGTTTGGTTGGCTCGCCATCCCATAGCGGAGTTTCCCGCAAGTTTGTGACGACCTACAAACACTATGGAGCCGAAAGGTATTCGGTTACATTTGGTGATGATCGAACCTCGACCGACTTTATGTGGGACGGCTGGGTCTACCTGACCAGTTCTTCCAGTCACATTTCGAATTTGGAAATGGATCTGAATCAGACCATGTCAAATGGGAACACCGTGATCTTTGGAATCCAGTGCAACAGCTCCGCTGGTAAGTGGGATTACACAGAGAACCTGGGGAGCGCTTCCAAACCGTCTGGTCATTGGGCGCACTCAAGTGCGGCTTGCAACTTGCATAAGTGGGGCAACGATAAGTGGCACCACGTACAAATGGAGTATTCCCGCACCAGCAGTGGGAAGGTCACCTATAAATATGTCTGGCTGGACGGAGCACGTTCAACCATAAATAAAACTGTGTTCGCTGCGCGGGCACTTGGCTGGGGCTCGAGTTTGTCGATGAACTTTCAAGTGGACGGGGACAGTGGCAGCGGAACAACCACTGTGTATCTGGATAGTCTGACTCTCTATCGCTGGTAAAGACGAAAGAAGTCCATCCAAACTTAGTTTCAGATTGAAACAGCCGAGCCGACCGATCAAGGTCGCGCTCGGCTGCTTTGCAATGTAGTGATTTCACCAATCCGCGGAATGGCGAGGCCTCGCAGCCTTACCGTTCGCTGACGAGATGTTCTGCAGGCTGATTCTGCAGCTCGCCGGACGACAGAACCTCAAGCGCGTGGCGCATCACTTCCCGCTCCGCATTCTTGATCGACATAGGCGGAATGACCGTAATTCCACCGATGAGTTTTATGAGAGTGAAATAGGACGCGCGGCTGAGATGGAGAAAGTCCAGCGGATACTCGGGCTTTCTAGCGCGAGCTGCAACCGGGTCGGCATCAAGAAAATAGCTGACATCCGGACGCGGCACCAATTTCATGATCATGCGAACATAAACACGAGTCGCTGGATTCCCCAGGTTCAAATTGGCCAACTCGTCGTAGATATATCGATCGCAAATCACGAAATCTGCGCCGGAGTGTAATGCTTTCCCGACCGTGGCGCGAAGCGAAAGAGCGTCGACGAAATATAGCCCCAGACGAACCAGGCTCATCGGCCAGGAACGAACGTTCTTATCGCGCCGATTCACGGGCTTTTCGGGGCTTCCAACGCCCTTTTCTCCCTTGAACAACGTGTGTCCGGCGCCCTCGCGAATTCCTTTCAATCTGGCAACGTCATCCCAGAACGTAATCAAGGCAACCCGCATCCCCGCATCCTGCAGCCGCGCGCGAAGATTCGCGATCTGAGTACTTTTTCCCGCGCCATCGATGCCAGAAAAACTTGCAAACTTACAGTGCCTGCTGTTGTGCTGATTTTGCATTCTTATGCTCCTACTTATTTTTATGACTGGTGCAGCAATCTTGCGAATTGTTACGGTCGGCTGGGGCTTCCAGCGGACAGAGCAACAACGGTCCCGACGGCAACGCATGCGCCGACAATTAAACCTACTCGAATGAGGAACGAACGTGACCTTTTCTGCTTTGCCGGGGCGACTACTGCGCCCGCCGGTCTCGAGGCTGCAACTCCGGTTGCTTTCTCATAAGGTGCGACGGCTGTGCCAACCGGGTTTGAAGTTCCATTTTGTTGTTGCTGCGGAGCCGAGGGCAATGTGGCCGAGGATTGTTCCTGACTGTCGTCGGTGGAACTCGGCACGCTCGAGCTACTGGAACTCGCCGCTGGCTGCGACGTGGCTGCATTTGCGTTTCCCGTGGCGCTATTGGAGTTCTGACTGGGCGTGGCTGGAGCAGTTGCCGTCTGCTGGCCAGTTGGGGCCGGCTGCGGTTGAGTGCTTGCTGCTTCTGCGAATGGCGCCGCCAGCAAAAGTACCAGGCACCCTGCGATTTGTCTCTGTTGCCAACTAGCTGAGATTCTCATTGCTCTTCTCCAATCACCCGCCCGCATTCCTACGCGGAATGAAAGCATACTCGGCGGGTCAGGCCGCGCTTTCCGGATGCGTGCGCCGGTCCATAGATTCAGAGGGCTGCGAAGTCGCGCCGGTCGGAAGCCTGTGAAAGCTGCTGATCGCGCTGGCCGTCGTGTCGTGAATATCAAACAGACGGTACGCCCCGA